>NZ_JBVJVO010000001.1:423986-617828 GCF_055603625.1 Streptomyces sp. NPDC037273 | reverse complement strand
GTACCTGCGCGGTGACGCGTAGCACGGCATCGTGCACATCATCGGCCCCGAACAGCGCCTAGCCATGCCCGGCCCGCCCCTCCCCCCCCCCCCCCCCCACACCCCCCCCCCCCCCCCCCCCCCCCCCCCCCCCCGGCGGTGGTCGGCGACTGGTGGAGCCTGCTCCTGATCCGGGAGACCGCGCGCGGACACCACCGGTTCGACGCGCTCCAGGAGGAGCTGGGCATCTCCCGGAAGGTGCTCACCGAGCGCCTGGCCCACCTGGTGGAGACGGGGGTCCTGGAGAAGGTCCCGTACCAGGACAGGCCGGTGCGGCACGAGTACCGGCTGACGGAGAGCGGCCGGGGGCTGCTGCCGGTGCTGCTTTCGATGCAGGACTGGGCGGATCGCTGGGTCTTCGGCGACGGCTCGCTCAGCGGCACCGCCGAGGAGGCGAGCGCGGAGGCGCGGCGCGTCGCGGGCCTGACGGGCGAGCGGCTGCCGCGCCTGGAGCTGCCGGGCCACCGGGACGGCGCGCCGGTGGACCCGGTGACCGGCGGCGCGGCCACCGTCCTGTTCTGCTATCCGGCGACCGGAAGCCCCAGCCCGCTGCCGGAAGGCTGGTCGGGCATTCCCGGCACCGTCGGCTGCACGCTGGAGAACCGGCTCTTCCGGGACGCGTACGAGGACTTCCGCGCGGCGGGCGCGGAAGTGCGCGGCGTCAGCACCCAACGCCCGGACGAACAGCGGGTGTTCGCGGTCGAGGAGGGCCTCCCCTTCACGCTCCTCTCGGACGTCGACCTGCGCCTCGCCGCCGCCCTGCGCCTGCCCACCTTCCGCGCCGGGCAGCTGCTGCGGCTGAAGAGGGCCGTGCTGGTGGTGGACCGCGACCGCGTGGTGCGGCACGCGCGCTTCCCGGTGACGGACATCCCGGCGGCGGTGGAGGAGGCGCTGACGGAGGTGCGGCGGCTGGCGGCGGAGGACTGACGGCGCCGGCGGCGGCGGTCCGGGTGAGCGGCTCCGCCGGCGGGGACGTGACACAGATCAGCTTGACGTGCACACAGACGACACTTAGCTTCGCCTTACCTAATTTATGTCGTTCACACGTCCGGAAGATCACCGCATGTCCAGAACCGCGCAGGAGCTCACCCCTTCCTGGCTCCTCTCCGCCCTCGGGCTCGCCGCCACCGCCGGGATCGCGGGCGCCTGCTGGACCGCCGGACACGTCCACGCCGACGCGTCCCTGCAGACGGTGGCCCGATTCCTGCACGTGGCGTTCCTCGTGGTGGGACTCGGCTCGGTCCTGGCGGTGGACTGGTTCGCCGTGCTGTGGCTGACCGGCAAGCGGCCGCTCGCCGGCGTCCTCGACACGGCCGTCGCCCTGCAGACCCCGATCTGGGCCGGGCTGGGCGGACTCGTCGTCTCCGGGCTCTTCCTCCGCCCCGACCTGCACTCCCCGCTGACCCTGGTCAAGCTGGGCCTCGTCGTCGCCGTGACCGTCAACGGCCTCTGGGCGCACCGACTCGGCCAGCTCCTCGAAGCCCACCGCGACAGCGCCGTGCCCCGTCGGCTGCTGGTCCGCTCGGGCATCGCCGCGACCGTCAGCCAGACCGGTTGGTGGGGTGCCTGCCTCATAGGATTCCTCAACAGCCAGACCTGATTTGGGTTTGTCGGAGAATCATCAATACGATCCGGCGATGATCACGAGAAAACGGCTGGCGACCGGGGCCTGCGCGCTGCTCGCCGCCCTGAGCGTCGCGCTCCTGCCGACGGGCGCGGCCGCCGACGAGCCGGCGAAGGAATCCCCCAAGGTCGAGCTGGTACTCGACGTCAGCGGCTCCATGCGGGCCAAGGACATCGACGGCAAGTCCCGGATGGCCGCCGCCAAGCAGGCCTTCAACGAGGTCCTGGACGCGGTGCCCGAGGAGGTCCGGCTCGGCATCCGCACCCTGGGCGCCGACTACCCGGGGCAGGACCGGAAGCGGGGCTGCAAGGACACCCGGCAGCTGTACCCGGTCGGGCCGCTCGACCGGACCGAGGCCAAGACCGCGGTGGCCACCCTGGCCCCCACCGGCTGGACACCGATCGGCCCCGCGCTGCTCGGCGCCGCCGACGACCTCGGCGAGGACGGGGCGACCAAGCGGATCGTGCTCATCACCGACGGCGAGGACACCTGCGCCCCGCTCGACCCCTGCCAGGTGGCGCGGGAGATCGCGGCGAAGGGCATCCACCTCGTCATCGACACCCTGGGCCTGGTGCCGGACGCCAAGACGCGGCAGCAGCTCACCTGCATCGCGGAGGCCACCGGAGGCACGTACACCTCCATCCACCGCACCGAGGACCTCTCCCGCCGCGTCCGTCAGTTGGTGGACCGCGCGGCCGACCCGGTCGTCAACCCGGTGGCCACCGAGGGAGCGCCGCGCTGTGACAAGGCGCCGCAGCTGAAGCCCGGCCTGTACACGGACCGCGAGTCCTTCGGCGAGCACCGCTGGTACCGGGTGGACCTGCTGCCCGGCCAGGAACTGCGGGCCTCCGTCAGCGTGTCGGCCGACCGCGCCGTCAACAACGACTACGGCGTGCTGCTGCGCGCGGTCACCCTGCACGGCCGGGAGATCGTGCGCGGCTCCGAGGCGGGCGACGGCCGGACGGACGTGGTCTCGACCGGTCTGCGCTACCCGAAGCCGGAGCTCGACGACGACCTGGCCGGCGACGTCAAGCCGGCCGCCGAGACCGTCTGCCTCCAGGTCAGCAACTCCTTCTCCGCTCCCCCGTCGGTGAAGACGACGCCCGGCATGCCCATCGAGCTCACGGTGGACGTCGTCGACGGCCCGTCGAGCGCCTCGGACGTGGCCTCGTTCGGTCTCGGGCGCGGCTGGTGGCTGCTCGGCGCGCTCGTGCTCGTCGGGTTCCTGGCCGGTCTGGTCTGGGGCTGGCTGTCCCGCTGGCGCGTCGCTGTCTGGAGGACCCACTGATGCGTACCGTACGCATGCTTGCCACGGCCGCGCTCGCGGGCGCCGCCCTGCTCGGTCTCGCGGCTCCCGCCGCCGTGGCCGACACCCCCTCGGCCACGCCGGACCCGAGCGCGAGCACGGGCACGGGGTCGGGGTCGGGGCCGACGGAGGCCGGGACCACGTTCCGTACCGCCGCCCGCTTCCTGCCCGGGCAGGACGCCACCGCTCAGGCCGCCTCCGGTGACTACCTGTACTGGGTCTTCCCGGCGGACACCGGGCAGCGCGCGACCGTCAGGGCGACGGTGACGCTCCCCGAGGCCGCGCTGCGGCACGGGCCGGCCACCTGGCGGATCGACGTGTACGACGGGCTGCGGCGCCGTCAGCCGTGCATGTACGGGATGCAGTCCCGTACGGCGGCGACGGAGGCCGCGACCGCCGAACTCGCCTGTGTCCTGCGCCCGGTCCGCGCCTCGGCCGACGCCTGGGCGAACGACCCGCTGCCCGGCAGCTACTACGTCCGGCTGACCGTCACCGGCCTGCCCGATGAGGACCTCGGGCAGCCGTTCACGGCCAAGGTCGGCGTCGACGTGCTCGACAAGGGCGGCGCCTACGCCACCGACGGTTCCCTCGCCGCGCCGCTGGTGCCCGGGGCGACCACCGCCGACGAGGCGAAGGCGGACGAGGACGCGGGCCGGCGCACCGCGGTCGAGGCCGCGGCCCCGGAGGACGGCTGGTCCTCCGGCTGGTGGTCCGACCGCTGGCTCTGGACGGCCGCGGGCGGCATCCTCGCCGCGCTCGCCGGCATCGGCGGCTACGTGCTGACGCGCGGCACCGGCCGCCCGCCGCGCGTCCCGCCGGCGGTCTGACCCGTCCCGCACGCGGGACCGGCCGTCCGGCCCGTCCCGCACCCGAGCAGGCCCCCACCGTCCGACGGTGGGGGCCTGCCTCCGTTTCGGCACAGTGCCGCTCACAGGGTCCTGCGGCGGGCGGGGAAGCCGTGGGCGCGCGCTCCGGCCACCAGGGCCACGACCGGCACCAGCAGGAGGAGCACGCTCCACGGCAGGGCGCCCGCGCCGAGCAGGTCGAGGAGCAGCCCGCCGGCGAGACCGCCGGCCGCCATGGCCGCGTTCCAGAGGCTGACCAGCATCGTCTGGGCCGTGTCGGCGGCGTCTCCGCCAGCGTCGGCGGCGGCCGTCTGCAGCAGGGTGGGCGCCCCGCCCCAGCCGAGCCCCCACAGCGCGGCGGCCACCAGGACGAGGGCGGTGCTCCCGGCCGGTACGGCGAGGGCGGCGGCCGCCACGGCGACCAGGACCGTACCGGCGAGGGTGAGGGTACGGAGCCTGCGGTCGATATGACGGCCGGTCACCCAGATCCCCGCGAGCGAGGCGGCGCCGAAGACCAGCAGGACGAGCCCGGTCGAGCCGCCGAGACCGACATGGGCCAGGTAGGCGGCGACGTAGGTGTAGAGCACGGTGTGCGCCAGGACCAGGACGAAGGTGACGGCAAGCACCGGGAGCACGCCGGGGACCTTGAGGGTCCTGCCCGCCGGTGCCCGTGCGCCGCGCGGTTCGCCGGGCAGGTCCGGGACGGCCAGGGCGATCCAGCCGAGCAGCCCGGCCGCGATCACCGTCATCGCGGCGAAGGCGGTCCGCCAGCCGACGGCCTCGCCGAGGAAGGTGCCGGCCGGCACGCCGAGCGAGAGCGCGAGCGGGATGCCGGTCATCGCGACGGCCACCGCGCGGCCCTGGAGGTGCGCGGGGGCGATCCGCCGGGCGTATCCGGCGAGCAGGGCCCAGGCGACACCCGCGGCGACCCCGGCCAGGAACCGGGCGCCCATGGTGAGGGCGTACGAGGAGGAGACGGCGGTGACGGTGTTGGCCGCGGCGAATCCGGCGACCGAGGTGAGCAGCAGCCGCTTGCGGCGCCAGCCGGCGGTCCTGGCGGCCAGCGGGATCGCGGTGAGGGCGGTGCCGAGGGCGTAGACGGTGACCGCCTGACCGGCCGCCGCCTCGCCGACGCCGAGCCCGCTGCTCATCGCGGGCAGGACACCGGCCGGCAGGGTCTCGGTGAGGCTGGTGACGAAGACGGCGGTGGCGAGGGCGAGCAGCGCGGGGAGCGGCAACCGGCCGGAGGGCGGGCGGTGTTCGTGGCGTACGGGCGGGCGGTGGTCTTCGGGCGCGCGGGTCGCGGGGGTGGACGCCGCTGTGGTGTCGTGGCTCATGCTCCGTATGCTCGAACCCTCACATCGATGTGAAGGTCAAGCGATTGCCCGGAGGGGGCTTCCCATGCGGATCGGCGAGCTGTCGGAGCGCACCGGAACACCGCGCAGGCTGCTGCGCTACTACGAGGAGCAGGGTCTCATCGTCGCGGACCGGCTGCCGAACGGCTACCGCGTCTACGACGCGTCGAACGTGGACCGGGTGGCGCAGATCCGCGGGCTGCTGGACGCGGGTCTGCCGACCCGGATCATCAAGCAGATCCTGCCCTGCCTGAACAAGCCGAGGGTCATTCACTTCCCCGACGCCACCCCGGAGATGCTGGCGACGCTGGAGAACGAGCGGGACCGGATGACCGACCGCATCCGCTGCCTGACCCGGAACCGGGACGCGGTGGCGGAGTACCTGGCCGCGGTACGGGAGAAGCGGACGGCCGGTTCGGCCTGAGGGCCGCCCCGTCGCGGACGGGGAGCCGTCCGGCCCGGAGGCCGGAGCAGGCTCCCCGCCTCGCGGGCTCGGAGGAGGATCAGTCGAGGCAGAACTCGTTGCCCTCGATGTCCTGCATCGTGATGCACGACTCGTTCACGCCGTCGGCCCGCTGCGTCAGGACGTGCTTCGCGCCGAGCGCCATCAGCCGTGCGCATTCGGCCTCGAGCGTGGCCAGGCGCTCGTCGCCGACGAGCCCGAGGCCGGCCCGCACATCGAGATGCACGCGGTTCTTGACGACCTTGCTCTCGGGCACCCGCTGGAAGAGCAAGCGCGGGCCCACGCCCGAGGGATCGGCGCACGCGAAGTAGATCTCGTCCTCGGGCGGCAGCGTGCCGTGGTACTCCTCCCAGGTGGCGAAGCCCTCCGGGACCGGCGGTACGACGTACCCCAGCACCTCGCACCAGAAGGCGGCCAGGCGCGCGGGCTCCGCACAGTCGAAGGTCACTTGGATCTGCTTGATCGTTGACATTGGCGCACGATAACAGGGGCCCGAACCACCCCCGGGAGACGGCCCAAACCCTGCCGGTCAGGCCGGGTCGACGAAGACGACGGGCACCTCGTTGTCCTGGACGACGCGGCCGAGCAGGCCGGCCAGCTGGTCGCGCTCGGCGGCGCCGAGGCCCGACGGCAGCGCCTCGACGCGGCGGCAGGTCTCCGTGTAGAAGGCCTCGGCGATGCGCGCGCCCTCCTCGGTGAGCGCCACGCGCACGGCGCGGCGGTCCTCCGGGGCGGGCTCGCGGTGGACGAAGCCGAGCCGGGAGGTGCGGTCCACCAGGCCGGTGAGGCTGGACTTGGCGAGCCCCAGCTTGGTGCCGAGCTCGCCCATGCCGGACGGTCCGGGCATCAGTACGCAGAGGAGCTGACCCTGCTGTGGGGTCAGCCCGTACTCCCGGCCCGCGTCCGCGTACACCGCGTTCACCAGAAAGGCGCCGCGCACCAGCGCGGTCACCACGCTCATCGTCCCGCCATCGTCCTTCGCCATACGAACAGAATACCTTCGCGGTACGAACTACCGGTCACTCCATCCGGCGGGCGCCTTCCAGGACGGCCTGCCGGATGCGGTGGTAGGTGCCGCACCGGCAGATGTTCCGGATGGCGTCGAGGTCGGCCTCGGTGACCTCACGGCCCTCCTCCCGCGCCTTGCGGACGGTCGCCACGGCGGTCATGATCTGGCCCGGCTGGCAGTAGCCGCACTGGGCGACGTCGAGGTCGAGCCAGGCGTCCTGCATCGGGTGCAGCTCGCTCCCGACGGTGCCGGGCAGGCCCTCGATGGTGGTGACCTCGTCGGTCGGGGCGATGTCGTCGACGCGGACGGCACAGGGCGTGAACGCCTTGCCGTTGAGGTGGCTCGTACAGGCCCGGCAGACGCCGACCCCGCAGCCGTACTTGGGGCCGGTGACGCCGAGGACGTCACGCAGGACCCACAGGAGCCGGACATCGCCCTCGACGTCGGCGGTGACGGCCTTGCCGTTCAGGATGAAGGTGTGCTGCGGCACGGTGACTCCAGCTCTCAGATGGTGCGGTCGCGGCCGTCGACGGGCGAGGCCGGGACGGGCGGGACGGTCGGCAGGGGGGTGAAGGCGAGCGGCTCCGCGTGGTTCACCGGGAAGACCGTCGGCATCGTGCCGGTCGCCCGGCCGTACGCGCAGGCGACCGCGGCCATCGCACCGGCGACCGCCAGCTCGCCCGCGCCGCCCGGCTTGTCACCGGTCGGAGGCATCACGATGATCTCCAGCTCGGGCGGGGTGTTCCACTGCCGGGTGTAGAAGTACTGGTCCCAGCTGCCCTCCAGGAAGTGCCCGTCGCGCAGATGGAGGCCGGAGGTCAGGGTGATCGCGATGCCGTCCGCGATCCCGCCCATCATCTGGGCCTCCAGACCACGCGGGTTGACCGCCAGACCCACGTCGACGGCACACACGACCTTGGTCACCCGCGGGCCGGTGTACGCGTTCGGGACCTTCCGCCCGGTGGTCGCGGGCCGGCAGTCGATCTCGGCGAGGATCGCGACCGCCGAGTGGTACTCGGTGTGGACGGCGATGCCCTGCCCCGTGCCCGCGGGCATGGACCGGCCCCACCGCCCCACCTCGGCGACCTTGTCCAGGACGGCACGCGCCCGCGCGTCCTTCACGAGCCGCCGCCGCAGCGCGTACCCGTCCTGCCCCATCCGCCTGGCCAGCTCGTCCATCACGAGCTCCTGCGCGCAGCGGACGTTGGGCGAGTAGATGTTCCGCATCGAGCCCGTGTTGAAGCCCTTGTCGGTCTCGGACAGCAGCTGGGTGGTGACGCCCAGGTGGTACGGGCTGATCTGCGTCAGCTGGAACATCGTCTCGGAGAAGGTCGCGTCGGCGACCGGCAGCCGCGCCGCCTCCGCCGTCAGGACCTCCCCGATGCCGTGCCCGAAGTCGGTGGCGACGGAGGTGTGGCGCTGCTCGTACGTGAGGACCTCGCCGAGCGAGTACGTCGCCCGCACCCGCGACGTGGACATCGGATGCGTACGCCCCTGCCGGAAGTCGTCCGTGCGGTGCCACATCAGCTTCACGGGCTTGCCCATCGCCCGGGAGATCTCGGCGGCCTCCTGCGCCGCGTCGGAGAACAGCTTCCGCCCGAAGGAACCACCGCCCTCCGTGACGTGCACGCGGACCGCGGACGGCGGCAGCCCCAGCTTCAGCGCGATCTGCTCCTGCGCCACGATCGGCGCCTTCAGCGATCCCCAGATCTCCGCGGAATCCGCCCGCACGTCCGCGATCGCGCAGTTCGTCTCCAGCGCCGCGTTGCTCGCGAAGTGGAAGGTGAACCGGGCGTCGACCGCCTTCGTGAGCAGCGGCAGCGCCGGTACCACCAGCGGCAGTTCCGCGCGCCGCAGCTCTTCGAGGACGTCGGCGTCGGACTTGCCCTCGGCCGTGCCCGGGCCCCAGCCGACGCTCAACGCCCGTACGGCGTCCACACACTGGCCGAACGTCCGCGCCCGCACAGCCACCCCGGTGGAGACCGTCACCACGTCCGTCACCCCGGGCATCGCCCGTACCTCGGCGAGGTTCGCCACCGACCGGACCTTGCCGTTGATCGTCGGCGGACGGCACACCATCGTCGGCAGCGCGTCGGGGACCTGAAGGTCCATCGCGAACTTCTTGCGCCCGGTGACCGCTTCGAGCGCGTCCACCCGCCGCTGCCCGGTCCCGACCACCCGGAAGCGAGCCGGGTCCTTCAACGTGACCCGCACGGCGGCATCGGTCACGACGGCCGCCTTGGCGGCGAGTTCGCCGTACCCGAGCACCGCGCCCGCCGGCGACAGGACGGCGCCCGCCTTCGTCGTCAGGGTGGACACCGCCTCCCCGAGCACGAGCGAGGCGGCGTGCAGCAGACGCCCCCGCGCGACGGCGGCCGCCACCCTGATCGGCGTGTAGGTCGAGTACGTCGTGTTCGAGCCGCCCGTCAGCTGGTTGAACAGCAGCTCGGGCCGCGCGTCGGCCAGCGTGACCTTCACCTTCTCCACCGGAAGGTCGAGCTCCTCCGCCACGATCATCGCCGTCGACGTGGTGACCCCCTGGCCGACCTCCGCTCGCGGCAGCGCGAAGTGAGCCGTGCCGTCCGCCTCGATCCGGATCGTGATCAGATTGCCGGTCGGCGCCGCCGCCAGCGTCAACAGCTCGTTCAGGTCCAGGATCTCGGCCGGCCCCGGCAGCGACGGCACCAACGCCGGAACCGCCGCCCGCGCCTGCCCGGGCACCAGCGCCTCGGCCCCGATCTGCGCCGCCACCGTCAGCGTCGGCGCCGCCAGCACGTACCCGAGGAACCGCCGCCGCGCGATGCCCTCACCAGCCCCGCCCTCCGGGTCCGAACCTCCGCCCCCGGTCCCGCTCGTGTGCTCGTCCCGCGCGCGGTGCCGCCTCGCCATTCGGTCTGCCCTCTCGCCATGGCCCCGGCCTGCTACCGCCGAGTATCCTCCGGCCGACGATCATCGCCCATCCGGCCCACCTCCGTGACCCGTTCGCGGCGCACGAGCTTCGTGGAGACCTGGTGCCGACGCGACAGGACGGACATACCGCGCGAGCGCGCCGGAAACGGGGGCCTGCCGGGCCCGCGCTTCCGCCGGGCGCCGATCCGCGCCCCGGAGCGCAGCTGCGCCCGCGAGATCCGCGCCCGCTGACCACCGCCCGCGATCAGGGCGTTCACCGACGCCATCGGGTCCCCGCCCACCGACCGGGCGAGCAACGCTCCGATCACCACCGGCCCCAGCGCCACCGCGAGGGCCGCACCGGTCGCGGTGACGTGCTGGAGAGGGCGGCTGCGCCGGGCGTCCGAAGTCATGACACCAGTCCATCAACGCACGGCGGCCGCCGTATCGGTCGACGTACTCAGGCCCCCGCATCCCGCTACTCAGAAGCGGGCGCGCGAAGACGGTGACGAGGGCTCCCGCGACGGCTCCTCATCGGAGATCCTCAGGGGGTCGAACGTGTGAGGGAATCCCGGGGAGATGACGGGGATGACAGCGGATGGGGACACGATGACGGCGATCGATACGACGGCGGGGTCGGCGGAGGCCGCGACGACGGGAGTGACGGGTACGGGGGTCGGCTTCCCGGCCGCCCCCGCCGCCCCCGCCGTCCTCGTCGTCGAGCACGAGCGCGAGGCCGGCCCCGGACTCGTCGGTGAACGCCTCACCCGGACCGGGCTCCGTCTCGACGTCGTACGGGCCTGGCAGGGCGAGACGCTCCCGGAGTCCCTCGCCGGCCACGCGGGCCTGCTGGTCCTCGGCGGCGCCGCCAACTGCGAGGACGACGTGGCCGCCCCCTGGCTGCCGCGGGTGCGCGTCCTGGTCCGGGAGGCCGTGGCACGCGAGGTGCCACTGCTCGGGATATGCCTCGGCGGCCAGATCCTCGCGCACGCCCTGGGCGGTTCGGTCGTGCGCCGGCCTCAGGGGCCCGAGGTCGGAACCGTACCCCTGCGCAGGCTTCCGGCCGCGGGCGCGGACCCGGTCCTGGGCTCGGTGCCGGACGGCGCCCTCGCCGCGCAGTGGCACTGGGACGAGATGGACCGGCTGCCGGACGGGTCCGTACCGCTCCTCACCGGCGACGACTGCCCCGTCCAGGCGTTCCGTGTCGGGGCCCTGGCGTGGGGCCTTCAGTTCCATCCGGAGGTCGACGCCGGGACGGTGGAGGAGTGGGCGGCGGGCGACGGCGAGGACGTCCGCGCGGCGGGCGGCTCGCCGGAGGACGCGGTGGCTTCCGTACGAGCCGCGGAACCCGCACTCCGTGCGGTCTGGGGCGCGGTGGCGGAGGCCTGGGGCGCGGTCGTGCGGGCCCGTGCGGGTGCGGCTCCCGCCCGGCGGCACGGATACTGACGGCGGCCGCCGCGCGCGCCCGGCGCGTCCGCTTGGCGGGGCGCGCACGGTGGGGTTGCGTGGCGGGCGACCGTACCCGTACGCCCCTGAGGAGCGACCCCGTCATGGCCGACTACCGCATCGAGACCGTCCGCACCGGCTACCGCAACTGGACCGCCCGCAACGACCGCGGCGCCGAAGTCCGCATGGCCGCCGCCGACGACGCCGACGCCCAGCCCTCCTTCACCCCCGTCGAGCTCCTCCTCGCCGCCATGGGCGGCTGCGGCGGCCTGGTCATCGACCGCACCGCCCGCGCGGTCGACCACGACGACCTCCGCATCGTCGTCGAGTCCGTCTCCACCCCCGAGGACGACGGCCGCATCGGCCGCATCCGCGTCAGCTACGAATTCGACCTCCCCGACACCAACCCCCGTGCCGCCGAGGTCTTCGCCCGCGGCGTCCGCCTCACCCACGAGAAGTTCTGCACCGTCAGCCGCACCGTCGAACACGGCGCCCGCGTCGAAGCCGTCCTCCCCGACGGCACCATCGGCTTCGAGGGCTGACACCGGCCAGCCCACGGCCCCCTACCGGACGGTGACGCGGGCCAGGGCCCAGGAGGTGTGGTCGAAGGAGGTCCTGTCGTTGGCGTCGGTCACTTCGAGGCGGAGGACGCGGATGCCGCGGACGTCGACGTCGATGGCGACGGGGCCGGTGGCGGCGGTGAGGGTGGGGGTGGTGAAGAGGGGGCGGCCGTCGCCGTGGAGGGTGGCGCGGGTGGCGCCGGCGGAGCTTTGGCGGGCGGAGAAGTCGTCGATGCCGACGAGGGCGGTGAAGCGGTCGGCGAGGCCGCCGAGGTGGAAGGCGATGTCGCTGTAGGCGTGGACGCCGAGGCCCTTGGGGTAGGTGGTGCCGCCGAAGGAGATGGGGGTGCCGTCGCCCGCGGCGTTCTTGCCGTTGGAGAGCTCGGTGGTGACGGTGAAGGGCTGTCCCGGAATGGCGATCGAGGGCAGGGCCAGGGCCGTGCCGAAGGGGGAACGGGGGTACGGGGCCTGCCAGGACGAGCGCATCAGAGCGACGAGTTCGGTGACGCGGGAAGGATGGCGGGTGGCGAGGTCGGAGGTCTCGCCGGGGTCGGCGGAGAGGTCGTAGAGCTCGACCTGCCACTGGTCGTCGGGGAGGGCGTGGTCGCGGACGGGGGCGAAGCGCACCGCCTTCCACTGATCCTTGCGCAGGGCTTCGGCGAGCCAGGTGGAGCGCTGCTTGTCCTGGGCCGCGGCGCGGCTGGTGACGCCCCGCTCGTCGCGATACCAGTACAGGTGGTCGTGGCGGGCGGCGGGCGCGCCGCCGGCCAGGAGGGGCGCGGCGGAGAGACCGTCCACGTCGGACGGCGCGGGGGCGCCGCCGAGTTCGGCGAGGGTGGGCAGGAGGTCGGTGAGCGGGGTGGGGCGGTCGCTGATGCCGGGCAGGACGCGGCCGGGGCCCCAGGCGATGAGCGGGACGCGGACACCGCCTTCGTACAGGTTGCGCTTTTGACGCTCTCCCTCGTGAACGAGGGAGATTCCTACCGTGTCGCCGCTGTTTCCAGCACGTGCGTGGTGGTTCCTGTTTCCTCACCCGCTGCCCGGCGTGCCGGGTCTTGCGTGGGCTCCGCAGGCGTTTTACGTGTCCGGGCGTCCCTCGGCCACGATGCGCCGCCCTTCGCGGCGTAGGTTGAGTTCGGCGTTCTGGTCCCGGTCATGGGCGGCTCCGCAGGAGCACACCCAGTTCCGGATTTTGAGTCCTTCCAGTCCCTTCGGCCCCTCGATGCTGCCGCAGTCCGAGCACAGTTGTGTGCTCGGGTACCAGCGGGAGACCTTGGCGAAGGTGCGTCCGTACCGCCGGCATTTGGCTTCGAGGGTGCGGGCGAACATGCCGAGGGACTGGTCGTGGACGGACTTGCCGCGCTTGCCCTTGGCGGTTCCCATGCTCTTCACGTTCAGGTCTTCCAGGTACACGGCTTGGCTCTCGCGCGTGATCCTGGTGGTTTCCCGCTCGATGAAGTCGCGTCGCTGGTCGGCGATACGTGCGTGGATCTTCGCTACGGCGTGCTTGGCCTTGCGCCGGTTGTTCGAGCCCTTCTGGGCGCGGGACAGCTTGCGCTGGGCCCGCTTGAGCTTCTTGACCTGGCGGCGGAAGAACTTCGGGCTGCTGATTTTCCGGCCGCGCAGGACCGCGTAGGTGGACAGGCCCAGGTCGATCCCGGTCTCAGTAGTATCCAGGTCCAGTTCCGGCGGCGGCTTGTCCTCGGTCTCCACGACGAAGGAGGCGAAATACCTGCCGGCGGCGTCCTTGATCATCGTCACGGACGACGGGGCGGAGGGAAGTTCCCGCGACCAGCGGACCTTGACGTCGCCGATCTTCGGCAGGCGGATCTTCCGGTCGGCGGTGATGGCAAACCGGGCGTTGGTGGTGAACCGGATCGCCTGGCGGCTGGTCTTCTTCTTGAACTTCGGCGGCCCCGCCTTCGGCCCCTTGCGGGTGCCGTTCTTCGAGGCGAAGAAGTTGGAGTAGGCGGTCTCCAGGTCCCGAAGGGACTGCTGGAGCACCACGGCCGACACCTGGGCCAGCCAGGCCCGTTCCTCGGTCTTCTTCGCCTCGGTGACAAACCGCTTCGACAGCTCGGATGCCTTCGGTCGCTCGGCGCCCTGCTTGTAGGCGTCCTGACGCAGACGCAGCCCGTCGTTCCACACCACGCGGGCACACCCGAACGCCTTCGCCAACGCTGTGCGCTGGAGCGCGTTTGGGTACACGCGGAAGGAGTACCTGAGCTGCACACCAACGATCATATGGCTTTGGGTTTATGGCTGAGTATCAGAACATTCGCACGGGCAGACACTGCGCATTCGTCATGCACGCCCAAGTGGTTCTTGTGACGAAGCGCCGGCACAAGGTCTTCACCGACGCCCACTTGAAGCGTTTGGGGGAGATCATGCGCAGCGTCTGCGCCGACTTCGAGACAGAGCTGGTCGAGTTCAACGGCGAGACCAACCACGCCACGGCTGGTGAACTTCCCACACGACTGTGGGGCGCAACGGCTCTGGTCGGGCTCCTACTTCGCCGGACCGGTCGGGGGGGCTCCCCTGTCGGTCGTCCCCCAGTACATCGAGCAGCAGAACCGGCCCGTCTGAGCCAAGGTCAACAGTGCGGACCCGTGCGCATGAGCGGGTCAGAACACGTACGCGCCGAGCTCGCCGTATCCGAGGTCGTCGGCGAGCACCACGACGAGGTTCGGCGGCCTCGTCGCGTCCGCCTGCACCGCCGCGTCCGCCGGTGCGGCCGTCGCTGCCACCGCCCCCGCGGCGGGCAGTGCGCCGAGCCCGATGGTGGCGGCGGAGCCGGCGAGGAAGCTGCGGCGGCTGGACATGACGGGGCTCCTCGGGGGAGGTGGCGGCGGGCACGGCTGACGGTGCGCCCCGCGAGGTCCCGGACCGGTCGTGTCGTACGGTCCGGGCCCCGGGCGCACGATCGATCATCGTGGCGTCCGCCCCGGCGGACCATGCACGGCGCATGAAGAACGTGTGACACGGCCCGGGGCCTCGGACGAGCACGGTAGGTCGAGCTCGGTAGGACGAGCTCGGGAGGTCGAGCTCAGTCGAGCCAGAGTTCGCGGACGCCGCGTACCGGGTCCTTCTCGATCCGGGGCTCGGCGTCCCAGACCATCGTGGCGCGCTCGTCGGCGGTGTAGCGCGGCCAGCCGGCGCCGGGGTCCTGGTCGGTGACGAACGCGACCCAGGCGCGGTGCATGGCGTCGGCGAGGGCCCGGGGCGGCTCGGCTCCGGCGACGGCGCCCACGCCTTCGGCGTCGAGGAGGTCGAAGGCGAAGGGCAGATCCAGACAGTGGAAGGCCATCCCGGCGACGGGCGAGCGCCAGGTGAACTCGTAGAACCAGGTGGGCCGTTCGAGGGCGGCGCGGGCGTCGGCGACGGCGAGGTTCGGCGCGCGGAAGGTGGCGTCGGTGAGTGCCTGGCCGAAGAGCAGGCCCTCGCCGCCCGCCGCGTACGCCTCCGCGAAGGCGGCCGTACGCGCGGGGTCGAGGCCCAGACCGCCGAGCAGGACCGGCAGCGGCGGGCCCTCGGGGCCGGGCGCGGGGAACATCGTGAACTCGTGCTCGGTGAAGCCCAGCATCAGCGGCACGTCCGCGCCCGCGTCCCCCTCGGTGAGTGCGTCCCGTACGGGTACGGGGATCAGCTCGCCGTCCGCGAACGGCGCGAGGGCCAGCATCGGCGGCAGGCCCTCGCGGTCCGGCCCCGGCTCCGCCAGGACGTCCTGGAAGTCGAGGATCTCGTCGTCGCTCAGGTCCCGCAGCGCCTCGGCCGTCGCCGGCACTCCGGTGCGCGAGGTGAAGAGCCGCGCGGCCGCCCGGGCCACCTCGGGGCCGTCGGGCGTCAGGACCGCGCCGGAGACCGACAGGGCGCCCCGGAACAGCCCCTTGGCCGCCGGGACGGCGAGCAGCGTCTGGACGGCGCCGCCGCCCGCCGACTGGCCGGCGATGGTCACCTTGGCGGGGTCGCCGCCGAAGGCCGCGATGTTGTCCCGCACCCACTCAAGGGCCGCGATCCAGTCCCGTACACCCCGGTTGTCGGGAGCGCCCTCCAGGTGCAGGAAGCCCTCGATGCCCAGCCGGTAGCCCAGCGAGACCAGGACCACGCCGTCGCGGTTGAAGGCGGCACCGTCGTACCAGGGACTGGCGGCCGAACCCGCGACGTAACCGCCACCGTGGATCCAGACGAGGACCGGGAGCCCGGCGGCCGGGGCCGTGTCGGGCGTGAACACGTTGAGGTTCAGGACACCCGTGCCGGGAATCGACGGCTCGGGGATCGTCGTCACCTCGGCGAAGGGACGGCGCTGGGCCGTCGGGCCGTACGCGGTCGCCTCCAGCGGCTCCGTCCACGGCTCCGGCGGCACCGGCGCGGCGAACCGCAGCTCACCCACCGGCGGCTGCGCGTACGGGATGCCCAGGAAACGGAGGCTGCCGTCGGCACGGCGCTCGCCGCGCACGGGCCCTCGGGAAGTGGTGACGGTGGTGCTCATGGGGTGCTGCTCCTTCTGCACGGGACGCCACGGGCCGGGAGGGACCCGGGGGCCGGGGAACGAGCGTGTCACCGCGAACTTACACGTGTCAATCCCGGGGATCGGTCCTCACCGGACGCGCGCGGGAGCAGCAGGGGGGTCGCCAGGAGCAGCACGCCCGCGAGGCCGATGGCGGGGCGCGGACCGACGGCTGCGGCGAGGAGACCCCAGAGGGCCGTGAGCGCCGCCGTGGACGCCTTGCCGGTGACGGACCAGGCGGTCAGCGTGCGGGCGACGCGGTCGGTGGCCGTCAGGCCGAGGCGATGGGTGGCGAGTACCGGGTTGAACACGCCCGCGGAGGCGATCAGGGCGAACTCGACGCCCATGACGAGCAGCAGTCCGGTGATCCCGGGATGGACGAAGGCCAGGCCGACCGGCCAGCACACGCGGAGCACGCCGGCGACCCGCAGCACCCGGTGCCCGCCGTACCGCGCGACAAGGGGGGCCGCGAGGCGCGAACCGAGAAGCCCGCCGAGGCAGGGGACGGCGAACGCGAGGCCGTACTGCCAGGGCGCGAAGCCCAGCGGCCCCAGCATCAGGACGGCGAGCAGCGGCGCGGTGGCCATGATCAGTCCGTTGACCAGCACCGTGTTGAGGAAGAGCGGTCGCAGGACGGGGTGACCGAGGATGTACCGCCAGCCTTCGGCGAGGTCACCGGGGCGTGCGCGCCTCCGCTTCCCGGCACTCTCCCGCTGCCCCGCGGGCTCCCGCTCCCCCGCGGTCTCCTTCTGTCCCACGGCCTCCCGCTCCCCTGCGGTCTCCCACTCCCCCGCGGTCTCCCTCTGCCCCGCGGTCTCCCTCTGCCCCGCGCTCCCCCGGCCACGGAGGTGCTCACCGCCCCTGATCGCGGCGATCCCGGCCGCCGAGAGTAGATAGCTCACCGCGTCGGCCAGCACCGTCGCCACCGGCCCCACCAGGGCGAACAGCGCGCCACCGAGCGGTGGGCCGAGCACGGTCGCGGTCCAGGTGGTGGACTCGAAGCGGGCGTTGGCGCGCAGGAGGTGCTCGTGGGGCAGGAGGGTCTTGAGGAAGGCTCCCGAGGTGGCGCCGAAGGTGATGTCGGCTCCGGCGACGACGACGGAGACGACCAGGAGCTGCGGGAAGCTCAGCCGGTCGAGGGCGAAGGCCGCGGCGACGCTCAGGAGGGCCGTACAGCGGGCGAGGTCCATCACGATCATCACGGGGCGTTTGCGGCGGAACTCCACCCAGGGCCCGAGCGGGACCGCGATGGCCGCGCCCACGGCGGCACCCACCGCGGCGAGCGCAGAGACCTCGGCGGCGCCCTTGTGGAGCACGGTGATCGCGAGGAGGGGGAAGGCGTTGAAGGCGATCCAGGTGCCGAGAGTGCTCGCCGCGTAGGCCGTCCAGAGCCACCCGAAGTCCCTGCCGAGTGATGTGCCGCCCGCCATGCCCGTCTCTCTCTCGCCGACCGGTCCGACAACCACCGGTCGGCCGCCGCCATCAAAGCGAGCGGGGTGGGCCGGGATCAAACAACCACGACCCGGCCGGCCGACAACCCATGGTTGTCGTGTGGGCGGCGGCGCGACTCTAAGCTGTGCGTGTGGACCTCGAAGCCGTGCGCACTTTCCTCGCCGTCGTGGACTCGGGCCGGTTCCGGCAGGCAGCCGACGAGCTGGCGGTCACGCAGCAGGCCGTGTCGAAACGCGTCGCCGCGCTCGAGAAGGATCTCGGGGTGCGGTTGCTGACCCGTGGCGCGGGCGGGGCGGAGGTGACGATCGACGGGCAGGCTTTCCTGCCGCACGCCCGCGCGTTGTTGCGGGCCGAGGCGCGTGCGCTCGCGTCGGTGCGCCCCGGCCGCCGGGCGCTGCGGGTGGACGTGCTGGGGCGGCGGCTGGCGCCGGCGGGTCTGCTGCGCGACTTCCATCAGGCGCACCCGGAGTTCGAGCTCGACGTGGTGACGCTCTTCGACGCGGAGGCCGCGGTCGCGGCGCTCCGGGCCGGCACGGTCGACGCGTCGTTCCGGGCCGTGAGCATGCCCGGCAGTCGGCTGCCCGAGGGGATCGAGGCGGTTCCCGTCCTCGACGAGCCGCTCCAGCTCCTGGTCGGACCCGCGCACGCGCTCGCCGGGGCCCGCGAGGTGACGCCCGCGCGGCTGGTCGGGCACCGGATCTGGGTGCCGGGGATCGTCAGCGGCACCGAATGGGCCGCGTACTACGCCGATCTCGCCGCCGAGTTCGGCCTCGCCATCGAGGTGACCGGACCCGACTTCGGCACCGAACCGCTCCTCGACACCGTCGCGGACTCACCCGAACTCGCCACCTTCGTCGGCGCGCAGACCCGTCTGGTCTGGCCCGAGGGCCACGACCTGCGCCGCGTCGCCGTCCACGGCCCCACCCCCGTCTACCCCCACTCCCTCCTGTGGGCCGTCGACAACCCCCACCCCGCGCTCGTCGCCCTCCGCGAGCACCTAGCGGCCACCCCGCGCGGCCGGGCCCGCGGCGCCGGCACCTGGGCGCCGTCCTGGTCGCGCCCCCGCGAGCGGCGCCCCGCGCCCTAGAATCGTGCCGAGCGGTGGCTTCGGGGGAAGGACGTCCGGCGATGCGGTGGAACCTCGATACCGTCGTGGGCGTGCTCGTCGGCCTCACCGGGGTCGGTCTCGTCGCCGCGGGTCTCGTCTGGAAGGGCCGCGCCGTCCGGCCGTTCGCCGCGTCCAGGGCCCACACCGTCGCCCAGCGCGAGTACGCCCGTGACCTCCAGCGCGCCTCGGACCGCGTCATCGCCTCGGCCCGCCGTGCCGCCGGCGAGGGCGAGCCCGCCATCGTCACCGTCGACGCCGTCGTACGCCTCACCCGGGACCACTACGGCTACGCCACGGTCGAACACGGTCACGCCGCGGCCGCGCTCCGACGCCGCTACGAGCACTGGCGCTGCGCCACCGACTGCGTGACGGACGCGTACGGCTGACAGGGCGAAGCCCTTCGCCGTGGCGGGCTCCGAACGAGTGGACTCGGGGCGGCCCCGGCCGGACGGGAGGGCGGGGCGGGGGGCGGGGTGGTGATGTGGCGGTCCGTTCACCGATCCGGAGAAGGCGCCCCGAGATGCGACGTATCCCCACCCGACGTCTGTTCGCCGCGACGCTGCTCGTGGCGTCCGTTCTGGCTCCGATGGCGGTGGCTCCGGCCCCGGCCGTGCACGCGGTGACGGCCGACCGCCACGGGGGGACGGAGGACGACTGTCCGCCGGGCGGCCTGGGGCCCGAGATGGAGGCGCGCCTCGACAAGGCGATCGCGGAGGTCAGCGAGCAGGCGGGGATTCCGGGTGTCGTCGCCGGCATCTGGATGCCTGGGAAGGGGAGTTACGTTCGGGCGACCGGCGTGGCGGACACGGCGACCGGCGAGCCCATGCGGCTGGACTCGTACGTCCGGATCGGCAGCGAGACGAAGACGTTCACGGTCACGGCGCTGCTGGAGCTGGTGGACGAGGGGCGGATCGGGCTCGACGACCCGATCGCCAAGTACGTCGACGGTGTGCGCAACGGCAAGCACATCACGCTGCGGCACCTCGCCGAGATGCGCAGCGGGCTGTTCCCGTACACGTCGGACCCGGGCTTCATCCACGATCTGCTGAGCGACCCGCAGCGTTCCTTCACGCCGGAGGAGGCGCTCGCGTACGGGATGAAGCACAAGAACACCTTCAGGCCCGGCGAGAAGTTCGAGTACTCGAACTCCAACCTGGTGCTGCTCGGCCTCGTCGTCGAGAAGGTCAGCGGTCACCGCCTCGCCGACTTCATCCGCCACCGCGTGCTCCGCCCCTCGCACCTGCGGCACACCCTCTTCCCGTCCGGGCCCGAGTTCCCCGACCCGCACCCGCGCGGCTACACCGACCAGAACCTGACGGGCGGCATCTCCGACGCCACGGACTGGAACCCGAGCTGGGCGTGGGCGGCCGGCGCGATGATCTCCGACCTCGAGGACCTGCACCGCTGGGCGAAGATCGTCGCCACCGGCGAGCTCCTCAGCCCCGAGACCCAGGCCCAGCGCCTCAAGACCCTCCCCACCGGCTTCCCCGGCACCAGCTACGGCCTCGGCATCCTCAACGCCAGCGGCTGGATCGGCCACAACGGCTCCATCCCCGGCTACGAGACCGTCACCGTCTACCTGCCCTCGAAGAAGGCCACCCTCGTCCTCATGATGAACACCGACGCCCGCCGCATCGACAACCAGGAACCGTCGACCCTCCTCGCCCGCGCCATCACCCGCATCATCACTCCCGACCACGTCTACGCCGGCAGCGTCACTCCCCGACGCTGACGGACAGCTGAGCTCCCAGCTCCTCGAAGCCCAGCGCGGCGGCCACCCCCCCGGGAGGCCGCCGTGCGGGCACGCCACTGCGGCAGGAGCCCGGCGGCGAGGGCATGGGCGACGGCGGCCGAGGCCGTACGGCGGGCCAGTCCGCGCCCGCGCGCCGCCGGTGCGGTCAGGACACTGAAGTGGGCCGTCCGCTGCGGCCAGCTCTCGTATCCGGCGGCGGCCACGACCTCGCCGCCCTCGCGGACCACGAACGCGGGCGAGGTGATGTCGTCGAGGGCCGCCTCCCCGGCGTCCTCGCCGCCGGCCACACGCTCCAGCGCGCGCAAAGCCGGCTGCTCGTGGGGCAGTTGCTCCACGAGGGGCGGGCCGGCCGCCGGGAGAAACCGTTCCGGCGACAGGTACGCCAGTGTGGCGGGACCGAGGACCTCCCTCGCGGGCAGTGCGTCACGGATCGCGTCGAGATCCGCCGGCAGTCCCCGCAGCGCGTCGCGCACCAGCGTGGCGATGCTCGCGCTCGGCGCGGTCACGAGCGCCGCGCCGGCGAGGACGACCACCCCGGTCCAGCCCGCGGGGCACAGCCCCGAGTCCGGGGAGACGACCACCCGGATCCCGCCCGCCGGCGGGAACGCGGCGTGCGCCCCTGCCAGGCCTTCCCACAGCGCACGGGCCCTGCGCGGCGACGGGTGCGTCGGCACGGCCGCGCTAGGCCGACGGCTCGGGGACGACCGTGGCCTGGTGGTAGTACATGCGGAGGG
Organism: Streptomyces sp. NPDC037273; assembly: GCF_055603625.1. Classification (NCBI taxonomy): domain Bacteria; kingdom Bacillati; phylum Actinomycetota; class Actinomycetes; order Kitasatosporales; family Streptomycetaceae; genus Streptomyces; species Streptomyces sp. NPDC037273. The sequence goes on along the minus strand of NZ_JBVJVO010000001.1, from coordinate 596,738 downwards.
GGCCGGTGGAGGGGGTGGTGGGGTCGCGGCGCCAGATGGAGGAGCGGCGGGCGTGACGGCCGTCGTGGTGGGTCTCGAAGGTGAGGTGGACGAGGCCGGGGGCGAGGAGGACGCCGGTGATGGGGCCGGATGCGAGGGGGGTGCCGACGCCTGTGCTGCCGGACATCTCGGGCAGGGCGGCGAGCATGTCCTCGTAGGTCCAGCGGCGTCCGGAGGAGCCGACCTCGGTGAACTCCGGGTCGAGGAGCTCGGCCGAGAGCGCCTGGGAGGAGCGGACGGCGGGCTCCAGGAGACGGAGTTCGCCCGCGATGGCCTCGGCCACGTCGGGGTGCTGGGTGTGCTGGTGGCTCATGCGGGCATTGTGCCCGCGGGGCATGCCGGTCGCCACGGGGTTTTCCCTGGTCGGACGGCACGCCCCGCGCCGTGTGCGGTCACTCGAAGGCCGCGGCCGCCTCCTTCAGCGCGGCGGCGACCGTCTCGGGCGCGTCGGGGCCGGGGGCGCCGGGGCGGTAGGTGACGGAGTGGAGGCGGCCGGTGAAGCGGAAGGAGCGGTGGCGCTCGTAGAGGGGCCAGGAGACGGGGGACTTGCGGTCGACGCCGACGCTGATGCCCTGGAAGGGGGCCATGCCGATGAGCTGGTGGACGCTGTCCGGGGCCGCGCGGTGTTCGCCGTCGACGGTGACGGTGAAGCGCCAGCGCAGGCCTTCTTCCGCGGTGGCGGTGAGGAGGATCTCGTGCGGGCCGCCGGAGAGCGGGCCGGCGTCGGTCTCGTGGAGGCGGCCGTACTCGTTGTAGGCGAAGGCGAGGCGGCCGTTCTCGACGTACAGGCTGTAGCCGCCCCCCTGGTCGCCGTGGGAGACGAGGACGCCGTCGCCGGTCTCCTCGACCGAGACCGCGATGTCGAAGGAGCGGAGCGAGACGAGCCGGGAGGAGCGGTAGCGCTCCAGTTCCGGGGTGCCGGGCAGCAGGGTGAGGGGGCGGGTGAGGCGCTGTTCGGCGGGGTTGCGGCGGGCGAGGGCGCCGCTGTGGTCGGGCAGCGGGAAGACGCCGTTGCGCCAGGCCGCGTCTTCCCAGGCGGCCGACAACTCCTTGACGAGGTCCGGGTGTTCGGCGGCGAGGTCGTGGATCTCGGTGGGGTCGGTGCGGATGTCGTACAGCGCCCATTCCTCGTCGTCGTACGGCGTGCCGGGGCGGTGGAGGGTGACGAGCTTGTGGCCGTCGCGGTAGTGGCTGCGGTTGCCGGTCATCTCGCAGTACTGCTCGGGGTGGGTCGACTCGTGCGCCGGGTCGGCGAGGACGGGGGTGAAGCTGGTGCCGTCGAGTTCCTGGAGCGGTGTGCCGCGGCGGGTCCCGGGCCTGCGGATGCCGGCCAGTTCGAGGAGGGTCGGGGTGATGTCGGTGACGTACTGGTACTGGGAGCGTCCGCCCGCCGTGATCCGGCCGGTCCGCGCCCCCTCCGGCCAGGAGAGGACGAAGGGGACCCGGACGCCGCCGGCGTAGGTGTGGCCCTTGTAGAGGCGGAAGGGGGTGTTGGAGGCCATGCCCCAGCCGCGCGGGTAGTGGACGAGGCTGCGGGGGCCGCCGATGAGCTCGGGGTCGCGGTCGACGTCGGGGTCCCAGTCGCCGGGGAGGCGGGGGTGGTGGACGAAGCGGCTGAAGTAGGAGCGGGTGCCTTCCGCGCCGCCCTCGCCCGTGCCGCCGTTGTCGGAGGTGAAGACGACGATGGTGTTGTCGAGTTCGCCGAGGGCGGCGAGGGTGTCGGTGAGCCGGCCGAGGTTGTGGTCGATGTTGTCGACGAGGGCGGCGTAGACCTCCATGTAGCGGGCGTAGAGCCGCTGTTGTTCCTCGGTGAGGGTGTCCCAGGCGGGGACGTCGAGGCCGGCTTCGCTGTTGCGCTCGGGGAGTTCGGTGCCGGGCGGGAAGAGTCCGGCGGCGAGCTGGGCGGCGAAGCGGCGCTCGCGCAGGGCGTCCCAGCCGTCGTCGTAGCGGCCCTTGTGGCGGGCGATGTCCTCGGCCTTGGCCTGGAGGGGGCCGTGGACGGCGTTGTGGGCGAGGTAGAGGAAGAAGGGCTTGTCGGGGTCGTGGGCGCGCAGTGACTTCACCATGGCGATGGCCTGGTCGGTGATGTCGTCGGTGTAGTAGTAGTCGTCGGGGAACTCGTCGATGTCGAGGGGGCTGTTGTCCCGGACGAGCTGGTGCGGGTGGAAGAGGCTGGTGAGGCCTTCGAGGACGCCGTAGTACTGGTCGAAGCCCTTCTGCAGCGGCCAGTTGCCGCGGTGGTCGGCGGCGTTGGAGGCGGAGTCGCGGACGAGGTGCCACTTGCCGACGGCGTAGGTGGCGTAGCCGGAGTCGTGGAGGAGTTCGGCGAGGGTGGGGATGTCGTCGGCGACCTCCATGCCGTAACCGGGGAAGCCGGGGTCGAAGTTGGCGACCATGCCGTAGCCGACGCGGTGCGGGTTGAGGCCGGTGAGCAGGGCGGCGCGGGCCGGTGAGCAGAGCGGCATGGTGTGGTAGTTGGTGAGCCGGACGCCGCTTTCGGCGAGGCCGTCGAGGACCGGGGTGGGGATCTCGGAGCCGAAGGGGCCGATGTCGCTGAATCCCATGTCGTCGACGAGGACGACGACGATGTTGGGGGCCTTGGCGGGCGGGGTGGTACGGGTGGGCCAGGCGGGCTCGGACTCGGCGAAGGTGCGGCCGACGCGGCCGGCGAAGCCCTCGTAGGGGTCGCGGCGGGTGGGCGTGGACCGGGTGGCGGTGTGGCGTGGGCTGCCGGTGGTCATGCGGGGGCGGGTCCTTCCGTGGGGAGGGTGCGGGCGGTACGGAAGCCGCCGTGGCCGGTCGAGGAGTCGGGGGTGTTGTGGGAGCGCGCGGCGACCCGGTAGCGGTTGCAGTAGGAGGCGTGGCAGAGGTACGAGCCGCCGCGGATGACGCGTTCGGCCGGTCCCTCGGACTCGGGCCCGAAAGCGTCGGAGCACCACTCCCAGACGTTGCCCGAGGTGTTGTAGAGGCCGTGGCCGTTCGGCTCGTACGCCGTGACGGGGACGGTGCCGGTGCGGCCGCCGGGCCGTTCGGAGCGGTGGGGGAAGTCGCCGGTCCAGGTGTTGCACTTCTCCTGGCCGCCGGGGGTGAGTTCGTCGCCCCAGGGGTAGCGGGCGCCGTCGAGGCCACCGCGGGCCGCGTACTCCCACTCGGCCTCGGTGGGCAGCCGGACGCCGGCCCAGGCGCAGTAGGCGAGGGCGTCGCCGTGGCTGATGTGGACGACGGGGTGGTCGGCGCGGTCGGCGACGTCGGAGCCGGGTCCCTCGGGGGCGTGCCACGCGGCGCCCTCGACTCCGAGCCACCAGGGGGCCTGTTGCACCCGGCCGAGGACGTGGGCCTCGGCGGCGGGGTGGAGCAGGAGGTGGAAGACGAAGGAGGAGCCGAAGCGTTCCGCGTCGGTACGGTGCCCGGTGGCCGCCACGAAGGCGGCGAACCGGGCGTTGGTGACGGCGGTGGCGTCGATCGCGAAGGGCGCGACCGTCACCTCTCGTACGGGCCCTTCGTGGTCGGCGGGGTAGCCCTCGTCGAAGGCGTCGCCCATGCGGAAGGTGCCGCCGGGCAGCTCCACCATCGGGTGGGGCGGCGGGACGGTCCGCAGCGTCGGCAGCGGGAGCAGTTCCGTGGCCGCCGGGTGGCCGGCGGCGCCCGCGCAGGCGCGGCCCGGGGTGCAGCAGGAGGTCGTCACGCGGACACCTTCTCGGGTACGGCGGGGACGCGTACGCCCGTCAGGGGTACGGGTTCGGGTGCGGCGGCGAGCAGGGCCCGCGTGTAGGGGTCGCGGGGGTTCTCGCACAGGGCGTCGGCGTCGCCGGTCTCCACGACGCGGCCGTCGTGCAGGACGGCGATGCGGTGGCTGACCTGGCGGACGACGGCGAGGTCGTGGGCGATGAAGACGAGGGCGAGGCCCAGGTCGCGCTGGAGGTCGGTGAGGAGGCCGACGATCTGGGCCTGGACGGACACGTCGAGCGCGGAGACGGGTTCGTCGCAGATGAGGACGTCGGGTTCGGGGGCGAGGGCGCGGGCGATGCCGATCCGCTGGCGCTGGCCGCCGGAGAAGGAGCGTGGGTGCCGGTCGGCGGCGGCCGGGTCGAGGCCGACCAGGCGGAGGAGTTCCGCGACCCGTCCGGCGCGCTCGGCGGGTGCGCCGAGTCCGAAGGCGCGCAGCGGTTCGGCGACGATCTCACCCACGGTCATCCGGGGGTTGAGGGAGGCGTAGGGGTCCTGGAAGACCATCTGGACCCGGCGGCGTACGGCGTGCAGTTCGGCGCGGCCGGGGCGGGTGACGTCCTGGCCGTGGAGGTGGATGCGGCCGCCGTCGGACGGGTGGGCGTGGGCGAGGACGCGGGCGAGGGTCGACTTGCCGGAGCCGGATTCGCCGACGATGCCGAGGGTCTCCCCGGCGGCGAGGGTGAGGGAGACGTCGTCGAGGGCGGTGAAGGAGCGGCGGCCGCGCCCCTTGTAGGTCTTGCGGAGGCCCTCGGCGCTCAGGACGACGGCGCCGGGCGCCGGGCGGTCGATCCGGGCGGGCGGCGGGGGCGGGGGCAGCGGCTCGGCGCGTTCGGCGGCGGGCAGGCAGGCGGCGCGGACGGTGTCGGTGACGGCGGTGAGCGGCGGGGCGGTGGTGTGGCAGCGGTCCTCGGCGAGGGCGCAGCGGGCGGCGAAGGCGCAGCCGGCGAGCGGGAGGGCCAGGTCGGGCGGGTTGCCGGGGATGCCGGTGAGGCGGGTGCCGGAGGGTGCGGAGAGCCGGGGCACGGCGGCGAGCAGGCCGGCGGTGTACGGGTGGCGGGGGCGGGTGAGGACCTCGGCGGTGGGACCGTCCTCGACGACCGTGCCGCCGTACATGACGAGGACGCGTTCGCAGGCGCGGGCGACGACGCCCATGTTGTGGGTGATGAGGACGACGGCGGTGCCGGTGGTGCGGGTGAGTTCGCCGAGGAGGGTGAGGATCTGGTCCTGGACGGTGGCGTCGAGCGCGGTCGTCGGTTCGTCGGCGAGGAGGATGTCGGGTTCGGCCGCGAGGGCCATGGCGATGAGGACGCGCTGCCGCTGGCCGCCGGAGAACTGGTGGGGATGGTCGTCGAGGCGCCGCTCGGGGTCGGGGATGCCGACGAGGCCGAGCAGTTCGATCGCGCGGGCGCGGCGGGCGGCCCGGGTGCGGTACGTCCCCGGGGCCGTGGTCCCGTCCCCGTCGGGGTTTCCGTCCCGGTGGGCCTTTCCGTCCCGTCGGCTGTGCGCCCGGAGGACCTCGTCGAGGTGACGGCCGATCGTGAGGACGGGGTTGAGGGCGGTCATCGGGTCCTGGAAGACCATGCCGACGCGGGCGCCGCGGACGGCGCGCAGCCGCTCCTCCCCCGCCGTGGTGAGCTCCTCGCCGTCGAGGCGGACCGAGCCGCCGGTGATCCTGCCCGTGCCGGGGAGCATGCGCAGCAGGGCGAGGGCGGTGGTGGACTTCCCCGATCCGGACTCGCCGACGACGGCGAGGGTCTCGCCCCGGCGCAGGGTGAAGGAGACGTCCCGGACGGCGTGCAGGACGTCCCCGGCGGGGGTGGTGAACTCCACGTCCAGGCCCTGGACTTCCAGGAGGGGCGGGGTGGTCATCGGCGTATCTCCCGGTTCAGCGCCTCGGCGGTCAGGGAGAGGCCGAGGACGAGCGCGGTCACGGTCACGAGCGGTCCGGCGGCGAAGTGCGGGGCCTGGGCGAGGTAGGGCATGGACTGGCTGAGGACGGCGCCGAGGGTGGGTTCGGGGGGCCGGACGCCGACGCCGAGGAAGCTCATGGCGCCTTCGAGGAAGACGGCGACGGTGAGGGAGACGGCGATCTGGACGACGAGCGGGTCGGCGGCGTTGGGCAGGACGTGGCGGGTGAGGATCCTGCCGCCGGACGTGCCGCCGACGCGGGCGGCGGTGACGTACTCGCGGCCGCTCTGGACGAGGATGCCGGTGCGCAGGAGCCGCCCGAAGGCGGGGATCTCCGCGAGCGCGATGACGAGGATCACCGGCAGCCGGCCGGGGCCGAGGACGGCGGTGACGGCCAGCGCGAGGATCAGTCCGGGGAAGGCGAGGATCAGGTCGAAGGTGCGCTGGACGACGGTGTCGGCGACCGGGTGGACGGCGGCGGCCAGGGCGAGGAGGCAGCCGAGGGCCGCGCCGAGCGGGACGGCGACGGCGATGATGCCGAAGTCGGCGCGGATGCCGTACAGGAGGCGGGCGAGCAGGTCGCGCCCGAGGTCGTCGGTGCCGAGCGGGTGCCCCGGGGTGCCGGGTCCGGCGAGCGCCAGGGCGCTCTGGTCGGTGGGCCCGTGGGTGGCGAGCAGCGGGGCGAGGAGGCCGGCGAGGACGACGAGCCCGACGAGGGCGAGGCCGGTGCGGCCGCGGCCGGTGGCGAGGGCCGCCCGGTAGGGGTGGCGGGGCTTGCGGACGGGGGTGGCCGGGGACGGTTTCACGGTCTGGGTGGTCATGGCGGTCACTCCCACCTGATTCGGGGGTCGAGCCAGGCGTGGACGAGGTCGGTGAGCAGCTGGACGAGGACGAAGACGGTGACGAGGAGCAGCAGGAGGTCCTGGACGACGGGGTAGTCGCGGCGGACCAGGGCCTGTTCGGCGAGCTGGCCGAGGCCGGGCCAGGCGAAGATCGCCTCGACGAGCACGGCTCCGCCGAGGAGGTGGCCGGTCTGCATGCCCAGGAGGGTGATGACGGGCGGGAGCGCGTTCGGCAGGGCGTGCCGCCAGAGCAGGCGGCGGGGCGCGATGCCGGCGGCGGTCGCGGTGCGGATGTGGTCCTCGGCGAGGGTTCGTTCGATGCCGTCCTTGAGGTAGCGGCCGAGGACGGCGGCGCTGGGCAGCGCGAGGCAGAGGGCGGGGAGCAGCAGGTACTGGGCTCCGAGGTCGGGCGCGGTGAGGAACGGGACGCGTCCGCCGGGGGGCAGGGCGCCGAGGAGGACGGCGAAGACGAGGACGAGGAGGACGCCGGTGACGAAGGGCGGTACGGCGAGGGCGCCGGTGGTGAGGATCCGTACGGCGCCGCGGACCCAGCGGTTGCGCGAGGTCGCCCCGAGGATGCCGAAGGCGGCGCCGATGACGACGACGAACAGGAGGGCCCCGAGGGTGAGTTCGACGGTGGCGCCGAGTCCGTCGGCGATCAGGTCGGCGGTCTGCCCGCCGATCGCGTAGGAGGGTCCGAGGTCTCCGGTGACGAGGTCTCCGAGCCATCGCAGGTACTGGGCGGGCAGCGGCGCGTCGAGGCCGAGCCGGGCCCGGATGGCGGCCTCGGTGGCGGGGCTCGCGTCGGGTCCCGCGAGGACGGCGGCCGGGTCGCCCGGGACGAGCCGCAGGAGCGCGAAGGAGACGAAGGAGGCGACGAGGAGGACGAGGAGGACGGAGGGGAGTCTCCGCAGGAGATAGCGGCGCACCTCAGGCCACCAGATGGGCGTCGTCGAGGTTGAGGTAGGAGAACTTGTTGAGGGTGACTCCGCGGAGCTTCTCGGACGAGACCTGGACGGAGCCGCGGATCACCAGGTCGATGATGAACGCCTCGTCGAGCAGGGTGTCCGTGATCCGCTCCCGCAGCGCGTTCGCGCGGGCGCCGGTGGCCGGTCCGGTCCAGGCCTCCCTGACGACCTTCGTGTAGGCGGCGGAGCGGAACTTCGAGGTGTTCTTGGCCTCGTTGAAGGGGTAGGCGCTGACGGCGAGCGTCGACGGCTGGACCTGCGCGAAGCCGTGGCCCATGGTCCACAGGGCGGGCATGGTCTGGGCGATGAGGTGCTTCTGCGCGGTGGCCGGGTCGGTGGGCTGCAGGGTGACGCGTACACCGATCTGCTTCAGGTCGTACTGGACGGCCTCGGCGACCGCCGTCTCCCCGGGCAGGTTGACGTGGAGCAGGGGCAGGTCGAGCCCGCTGTGTCCGGCGGACTTCAGGAGCTCCCGGGCCTTGCCGGGGTCGTACGTGTAGTGGGTGCGGGCGGCTTCGGTGAAGGCGGGCGACGACTTGGGCCACGGGGTGGCGGAGGCGAGGCCGTAGCCGCCGAGGACCTGCTTGAGGATCCGCTCGCGGTCGACGGCCCAGGCGAGGGCCTGCCGGACGGTCTTGTCGTCCAGCGGGGCGACGGTGGTGTTCACGCCGAGGTAGTTGGCGCCGGCGCCGGTGGCGTACTCCTTGATGGTGAGGCCGGGGGCGGCCTTCACGACTCCGAGGTTCTTGCCGGGGACGCTGAACGACAGCTGGGACTGTCCGGAGCGGAGCGAGGAGAGCAGTGCGTCGGCCTGGGGCACGACGCGGAACTCGACGGCGTCGAGGTAGGGGCGGCCGGGCAGCCAGTACCTGTCGTTGCGCGCGAAGCTGAGACCCGAGCCGGGGCTCCACTTGGTGAGCTTGAAGGGGCCGGTGCCGTTCAGCTTCTTGCCGCTGACCGCGTCCTCGACGGTGTGCCGGTCGGTGATGATCATGAACTCGAAGAGGTCGAAGAGGTTGTTCACCGGATGGGCGAGCTTGAGGACGAGCTCGTGGTCGCCGCGCTTCTCGAATCCGGCGACGGCCGCCGCCGTGGACCTCAACTGGGCGGCGCGCAAAGGGTTCTGAAGGTTCTTCACGGCGAAGATCACGTCGTCGGCGGTGAACGGCCGGCCGTCGTGGAAGGTGACGCCGGTACGCAGCTTGAGGGTGATCGCCCGGCCGTCTCCCGCGTACTCCCAGGAGGTGGCGAGCTCCGGCTGCGGCTGGAGACGGTCGTCGTAGCGGGTGAGGGTGTTGTAGACCAGCCGCTGCTGGAGCGATTGGGCGCTCTGCGCGAAGAGCAGGCTGGGCGTGAAGTCCGCGTTCACGGCGACCGTGAGCGTGCCGCCGCGCTTGGGCTCCGCCGCCGCCTTGCCCGCGGGCGCCTCGCCCTCCGCCACCGCCGAGCGGCAGCCCGCGAGACCGAGACCGAGCAGCAGGGTGCCGCCGCCGGCGGCGCGCAGGGTGGTGCGCCGGGAGAGGGCTTCGGGCGTGGAGGTGGAGAGCTCGGTCATCGATGCCTGCCTGTGAAGGGTGGAGGCCGCAGGGTGCGGGAATTTCGTTCCGCTGCGGAAGGAAAGAGGGTCGGGGAGGGTGGCGCGGGGTACGGCCGGGGCCTGACGGGGGTACGCCGACGGGAGGTACACGGACGTGCCGGACCTACGGGGTTCGGAGGCGTGCGGGGACGGCGTGCGGCCACAAAAGGGTCGCGGACCTGGAGGGGCACTCGAAGGAGGTACGCCGAGCTCCGGTACGACGAGGAGACGGCGGACGGCCCTGGTTCAGCGACGCGGCGGGACCGACATCAGCGGCGACCGGCGCCGGAGTCGGGCGTCGCGGCGGACGCCTGGGTCAGACGCGGACGGCACAGACCGCGCTGGCCTGTCGACAGAGGTCGACGTGCCTGCGGGAGATGAGGCGCATGTCCGGATTCACGGGAGCAATATGACAGCGGCTTCGCGAAGCGGTCAACCTGGGTTGCCCGCATTCCGAGACGGCATCACCTGCCACCCACCTCGCCCGACAGCCCGCCGATCGCCTCAAAAGGCCTTCTGAACAGGGGATTCAGCAGAACCGTGCCCGCCGCGACGGGCAGTGTGGCCGGTCCGGCATGTGGACTGACGATCCGTTCGGGATCGTCACAGACGTGCGAGAGGTCGATGGCGGCGCCCCGGATCTCCTCCAGATAGTCCGGTTCGAGCACGCTGGACTGCTCGGTCACGACGACCAGATCGGGGTTGAGGATGTCGAGGAGGAGGGCGACGGCACGGCCGACCGCCCGGGCCCGTTCCCTCAACAGCCGGTCGGCGCGCGGGTCCCCGGCCGCCGCCGCGTCCACGACGAGCGAGGTGTCGGGCTCGGGCACGATGCCGCGGCGCACGGCGGTGAGCCCCACGGCCGTGTTCGACGCGGTGGCCTCCAGGCAGCCCGAACGCCCGCACGGGCAGGGCACCGTGGAATCCGGTACGGGCAGGTGGGCCACGTCGCCGGCGGCCGCGCCCGGTCCCTGGTGCACGACCCCGGCGAGCCCGACGGCCGCGTCGACGACGTTGCCGACGAAGAGGTGCACGAGGCTGCGACGGGCGGCCGGCCGGCCGAAGAGGATCTCCGACTGGGCGATGGACCGGGCGTGGTTGTCCACGCGCACCGTTCGCCCGCCGAGGCCGCGGGCGAGTTCGGCGGCGAGCGGCCTGCGGCGCCAGCCGAAGGCGTCGTGGCGCACCACCACACCGTCGGCGGGGTCCACCCACCCGCCGACCGCGGCACCGACCCCGAGCAGCGGGCGCCCCCGGACGTGCTCGTCGAGGAACCCGCGCAGCTCACGGGCGACGGCCGCGGGCAGGACGTCCGGCGCCAGTCCTTCATGCGGGTGGGTGTGACGGGCGAGCACCCGCCCCCGCAGATCGACGAGGGCGAACGTCGAACCGGGGACGCCCAGATGGACCCCGCCCGCGACGGGCCCACCGGTGGCCCCGACGTGCAGGTCTACGGGGATCTGGGGCCGGCCCACGCCGCCGCCCCCGGCGAGCTCGGGGAGTTCCCGCAGCAGGCCGAGCCTGGTCAGGTCGGTGGCCTGCCGGGAGACGGCGGCGGGACTGAGCCCCGAGAGCCGTGCCACGGCGCTGCGGGCGACCGGTCCGTGATCGAGGACGGTCCGCAGCACGCTGGCGGCGTTGGCCTCGCGCCGTCCGTCACCCGCCATCCGGGAGCCGCGCGGGGTGGTCGTCATGGAGGGGCCTCTCTGGTCAGTGTTGCGGCGGCGTGAAATCCCCCGGCCTGCCGCGGCGCGGCCGCCGTTCGCTGTTCGGTGGCGGCGGCCCGCTCCCCGAGGGATGGCATCACCGCTGGTCAGAGACGGTTCCGCGGAGTACGGGGGAAGGGCACGGGGACTCCGGGCAGGGGCCGATTCAACCATCGGAGGCGGCGGTCGAGGGAGCGGACGCTCGCTTGACGTGCGGCGGAGGCCGCTGCGAGGCTCCGGGACATGTTCGCGACCTCCTCCTGTCCCGCCGTCCACGGCGCCTGATCCTCGCGACCTTTCCGCGTGGACGGTCCGCCGGCCACGCTGCTGCGATTCCCGCGCTTCCCGCACATCTCGCGTCTCCTTCGAGCCCCCTGCCCACGGCTGACGGCTCGCAAGGCAGGCGCTCACCTCACTCTTCGCGTCACTTCATTGCTTCCGCTCCGGAATTAATTCCGCGTGCCGAGCACCGGCACACCCCTGAGAGGACCCGTCATGACCACCACGACTCCCGCTACCACCATCACCGTCCAGAAGGTCGGCGGCCGCCTCGGCGCCGTCATCTCGGGTGTCCGCCTCGGCGGGGACCTGCCCGCCGAGACCGTCGCCGAGATCCGCGCGGCCCTCCTGGCGCACAAGGTCGTCTTCTTCCGCGGCCAGGACCACCTGGACGAGGAGGCCCACGAGGCCTTCGGGCGGCTGCTCGGCACGCCCGTGGCGCATCCCACCGTGCCCTCGGTGGACGGGCGTTACTCGTTCCCGATCGACTCCGACTACGGCGGCCGGGCCAACCAGTGGCACACCGACGTGACCTTCGTACCGGCCTACCCGGCGTTCTCGATCCTGCGCGCGGTGGTCATCCCGCCGTACGGCGGCAACACCCTGTGGGCCAACACGGCCACGGCGTACGAGAAGCTCCCGGAGCCGCTGCGCGCGCTCGCGGACAGCCTGCGGGCCGTGCACTCCAACGACTACGACTACGCGGCCCTGCGCCCCGGCGTCCTGCCCGAGCAGCTGGAGCGCTTCCGCGAGATCTTCGCGTCGACGAAGTACCTCACCGAGCACCCGGTGGTGCGCGTCCACCCCGAGACCGGCGAACGCACCCTGCTGCTCGGCAACTTCGTCCAGCGGATCAGCGGTCTCACCGGTGCGGACTCGCGTGCGCTGGTCGCGCTCTTCCAGGGGCACGTCGAGCGTCCCGAGAACACTGTGCGCTGGCAGTGGCAGGTCGGCGACGTGGCGATCTGGGACAACCGCGCCACCCAGCACTACGGCGTGGACGACTCCGACGAGCACGACCGCAAGCTGCGCCGGGTGACCATCGACGGGGACGTCCCGGTCGGCGTGGACGGCCGCGCGTCCGTGCTGCTCGCGCCCGAGTCCGTGCCCGAGCCGAGCTTCGGCATCGCGTCGGGGGCGTCGACGGTCCCGGCCGCCACCGCCTGACGAGCTCCGCGGATTCCCCGGGCTCCCGACCACGGGCGCCCGGGGGTCCTCCCCGGACGAGGCGAAGGCGGTGTCAGACCGAGAGTCCTGTCATGAATTGGGCAGGGCGTAGTTCGTGAAGCCGACCCAGTCCAGGGCCACGCAGGGCTCGTCGCCGATGACCCAGGCGTTGTGGCCCGGGGGGACCCGCATGAAGTCGCCGGGGCCGAACTCGACCGTCTGGCCGGTGTCCTCCATGGTGACCTTCATCCGCCCGCTGACGACGTAGCCGACGTGCGAGGCCATACAGCTGGCGGTGCCGGCGATGGGCCCGACGTGCTTGGCCCACTCCCAGCCGGGTTCGAACACGGCCCGGCCGATCGAGTCGCCGTCACTGGTGAGCAGGTCGAGCCTGCCCTTGCCGTCCTCGAATTGACGGGTCTCGTCCGCTTTGTCGAAGCTCTTCCGTACGATGCCGGCCATCACGTACTCCCGGCGGGGCGAAGGGCGGGTCCCCGAGTCCTCTTCCAGGCTACGCCGGGAGGTTCCCGGCCACCCCCGCACGGCCGTGACCGGGAGCGACTCGCCATTTCCCTGAATTTTTGTTGAACGACACCCGAATCTTGGTGGTTCCACGCATATCCGGGCGCCGAATTCTGTGCACATCACTTATCGGCCAGATCTACACATAAAGGCCAGATAAGCGCACAATGAAGCAGCGGCGCTAAATGCCGCAAGCGCGGTCAGACGTGCACGACGCCAGAAGGAGGCGAGTCGTATGGCCGACGTCCATCACCGTCCTGGTGATATCGCTGGACACCCCGACGCGTCGGAAATGCGGGACCGTTATGCCCGTATGCTCCAGACCCGAGGTGTGGCGGCGGTCGAGGAGCTCGTGATCCTCGCCGGCGTGTACGCCGCGATCTCCGCGTGGACGGTTCACTTCTCCGCCGCCCGACCGGAACTCGCCATCACCAACCTGGTCGTCGGCATCGCCCTCGCGGTCCTCGGCCTGTGTATGTCGATGGCCCCCGAGCGGTCGCAGGACCTGAACTTCGTCGTCCTGCTCATGGGCGCGTGGCTCATCGTGGCCCCGTGGGTGGTCACGCGGAACCCCGACACGGGCATGATCCTGAGCAACGTGATCACCGGCGCGTGCGTCTGCCTCTTCTCGCTGACGGCCGGCGGACTGCTCATGACCAAGCGGAGGACGTGACGTGACGGTCTGATCCCCCCTCAGGATCCGACCCCCGCACCCCCTCCCCCACACAACCGTTGATCCTCTCCCGGAACGGCGGCATCTCCATCCCCCGGAGATGCCGTCGTTCACCGTTATGAAACGGGAACGGCCAAGACCAGGTAACGGATTGACCCACGCGGTTTGAGCCACATAAGTTCTGCGTAAAGCTTGCTCCACAGGGACAGGCTCCCGCACGTACACCCAGTCCTTGGGGGGACAAAGTGAACTGGTATCTCGACGTTCTCAAGAAGTACGCGGTCTTCACCGGCCGTGCGCGCCGCCAGGAATTCTGGATGTTCGCGCTGTTCAACGTGATCGCGCTGATCATCGTCGCCGTCATCGACATGGCGATCGGCACCTACCCGCTGCTGTACCTGATCTACGCCCTCGCGGTGTTCCTCCCGGGCCTGGGGGTGACCGTGCGCCGTCTGCACGACACCGGCCGCTCGGGCTGGTGGATCCTGATCGACCTCGTTCCGCTGGTCGGCGCCATCATCCTGATCGTCTTCCTCGCCACCGAGGGAGAGGCCCAGCACAACGCGCACGGCCCGAACCCGAAGCTGGCCCCGGCGCACTGACGCCTCCCGGCCGTTCCGCGACGAAACCCCCGGAAGACACGCTTCCGGGGGTTTCCCGTATGCGTGGAGACGGGTGCGGATACATAGAGCCGGTACGGAGCGTTTGACCGCCCGCCTTGTGCACGGCGGCGCACGACCCGCCCCCTTCGCCCCGCCTAGCCTCGCCGGACGGGACGCGACGGCACCAACGAGGGGCGGAACCACCGGTGAACTGGCACATCCACGACTACCGCGAGAGCGATCTGGCAGCGGTCGTCCATCTGATCGACACGACCGCCGAGCTCGGGCAGGAGTCCGTCTTCTCGCTCGCCGAGTGCATCGGCGCCCTGACGGGCAAGGAGCCGGCCGTCGTGGCCGTGCACCAGGGCGTGCCCATCGGCGCGGCGCTCGCCTGCGTCTCCGGGGAGCGGGCGTGGGTCATGCGGGTGGCGATCGCCTCCGCCTGGCGCGGACGCGGCCTCGCGAGCGCCCTGCTCGTGGAACTCGAACGGCGACTGGTGGCGGCCCGCGTGGGGCGGATCGCGTACGTCCTGCCGGAGGAGGAGCTGCTCGGCGAGGGGCTGCTCAACGCCGGGTACACGCGCCGGCCCGCCGTCGCCTACTTCGAGAAACTGGAGCCGCTGCACGGTCCGGCCGCCGGCCTCCTCGACGACCTGGGCGGCCGGCTGCTGCCCGGCGACCTCTGGGCGAAGGTGGCCGGCATGGAGCGCGAGAAGGACCTGATCGAACGGCGCGTGGTGCTGCCGCTCGCCGAGCCCGAGCGGGCGACCCGGCACGGGGTGCGGCCGCCGCGCGCGGTCTGTCTGTTCGGGCCGCCCGGCACCGGCAAGACGACGTTCGCACGCGGCATCGCCTCCCGGCTCGGCTGGCCGTTCGTGGAGATCCTGCCCTCGCGGCTCGCCGACGAGGGCAACCTCGCCGCCGCCCTGCGCTCCGCCTTCGCGCGGATCGCCGAGCTGGAGCGCGTGCTCGTCTTCATCGACGAGGTCGAGGAGATCGCGCCGGTCCGCTCGGAGCCCGCGCAGCCCGGCGGCATGCACGGGGTCACGAACGAACTCCTCAAGCTGATACCGGGGTTCAGGGAGCGGGACGAACGGCTGCTCGTCTGCGCCACCAACTCCATCCGCTCCCTCGACCCGGCGTTCCTGCGTCCCGGGCGTTTCGACTACCTGATCCCGATCGGGACGCCGGACAAGGTGGCACGGGCCGCGATCTGGGCCCGTTACACCGAGGGCCGACCGGACGTCGACATCGACGAACTCGTCCTGGCGAGCGACCTCTTCACCCCCGCCGACATCGAGCACGCGGCACGGATCGCCGCCCAGGCCTCCTTCGAGCGCGATCTGCTCGCCGTCGGCGGACGCGGCGACGACCCGGCACCGGGAGCCGGCACGGCCGACTACCTGGCGGCGATCGGGCAGTGCCGGCCGACGGTCACGCCGGAGATGACCGAGCAGTTCGCCTCGGACATCACGACGCACGCCCGGACGTGAGGGCGGACGTCACGACACGGGCCCCGGCCCGAGGGCGAACCGCTCCCGGGCGGCGTCCAGCTCGGCCCGGTCGGGCGGGTTGGCGCCGGCCCGCGAGACGGTGACGGCCGCCGCCTCGCCCGCCCTCAGGAGCAGGCGTGCGAGCTGCTCGGCGCCCAGCAGGGCCAGGGCCTCCCGCCCGTGTCCGGCGAGGGTGTCGAGGGCCGCCGCCATGAAGGAGTCGCCGGCACCGACGGTGTCGACGACGGTGACCCGGCACGCGGGCGCGCTCCTCGTCTCCCGCCGGGTGAAGGCGAGCGAGCCGTCGGCGCCCCGGGTGACCAGGACGACGGCGGGGCCGAGCTCCAGCCAGCGGGCGGCGACGGACTCCGGGCTCTCCCCCGGGTACAGCCAGGCGAGGTCCTCGTCGCTCGCCTTCACCAGGTCGCTGAGGGCGACACACCGCTCGACGCGCGCCACGGCCTCGGCGTGCTCCCCCATCAGCTCCGGCCGGACGTTCGGGTCATAGCTGACGGTGGCCCGCTCGCGCAGCCTCTCGGTCACGGCGAGCACCGTCGCGGCGCCCGGCGCGGTCACGGCCGCGATCGAGCCGATGTGGACGTGGGCCGGGGCATATGCGGCCGGGTCCGCCTCCAGGGTCCAGCCGATGTCGAAGGTGTACGTGGCCTGGCCCCGGTCGTCGAGGCCGACGACCGCCGACGGCGTCCGCTCGGGCACGCCCCCGACCTCGACCCGGACGCCCGCGCCCGTCAGGTGGTCCGCGATCAACCGCCCGTCGGCGTCGTCGGCGAGCTGGGTGAGCAGGGTGACCTCTCGGCCGAGGCGGGCGAGTCCGTACGCCACGTTGGCGGGGCTGCCGCCGGGGTGGACGCGGTCGGCGGTGCCGGATCCGGCGGGAGCGCGGACGATGTCGGCGACGCATTCGCCGATCACCAGGAAGGACATGGGTCACAGCTCCTTGGCGTAGGTGTCCTGGTAGCCGGCCCGGCCCCCGAAGACGTTCAGTCCGACGTGCCCTGCGGTGTAGGTGGCGGCCTGGTCGGTGTGGTCGATGATCCGGTCGCCGTCGAGGAAGACCTGGACGCGGGTGCCCTGGTGGACGACCCGGAGATGGTACGTCGTCCCGTGGCGCAGCGGCGCGGGGACGCGGGCGAGGGCCGCGGCGTCCTCGAAGGTGCCGGCGCGCCGGACGACGAGCCGGACGGCCCGCAGGTCGGGGTCGACGTTGAGGACGTAGCCGTCGGCGCCGTCGGCCGAGGCCCGCCACAGCACGGAGGCCGCGCCCCGGGTGCCGTCGGGGCCGCCGAGCCGCAGCAGCGTGGTGAGTTCGAGGTCGCCGAAGCGGCGCGTGGACATCGCGTCGCTGTCGCGGTCGAAGGTGGCGGTGTACCCGGCGCCGGTGGCCTCCCAGCGTCCGGCGGGCACGGCGGTGAGGCCGCCGAGGTCGGTGCGGAACTCGCCGGGCGGCGGGGCCGCCGGCAGTGCCGGGAGGGTGTCGGTGAGCCGGCAGGTGGAGGCGAGGCGGTGGAGGGCGAGTTCGGCGATGCGGACGGTGCCGCCCTCGGCGGTGAAGCCGATCCCGTCGGCGTCGGGGTCGGGCAGCACCAGGCTGGTGACGACGGCCTCGCCCGCGCCGCCGAAGACCTCCACGGAGGAGGAGTCGACGAGGATCCGCAGGCGGACCGTGCGGCTGCCGTCGGGCCGGGTGGTCGCGGCGAGCGGGGCCTCGGTGCGGCCGGCGAAGTACCGGGTGAAGTCGGTGCGCCCGGAGGCGGTGCGGTCGACGAAGAGGCGCTCGCGGACGGTGTCGTAGCCGACGAGGGTGGCCTGTCCGTTCCTCGCCCGCAGCCGGAAGGCGCAGCTGGTGGCCGCGCCGGTGGCGGGCAGGGCCAGTTCGGTCTCGATCTCGTAGGTGGTGCCGGTGAGTCCCGCGCAGGGGTCGGCCGTCCCGGGACCGGCCGTGAGGTCACGGCGGAGGGTGGTGTCCGTGCGCAGGGATTCCAGCTCGGCGACGGGGAGTTGGCGCAGGACGGGACCGTTCGGGCCCTGGGTGAGGGTGAGTTCGCGCGGGATGCTGTGCTGGCCGTTCCAGCGGCCGGTGGGAGCGCTGAAGGGGTAGTCCCAGTTGGTGGTCCAGCCGAGCCAGACCCTGCGTCCGTCGGTCATGTGGTCGAAGCTGATGGCCGCGTAGAAGTCCCGGCCGTGGTCGCTGCGGGGCGCGGGTCCGGGGGCCTGGTCGGCGGTGAAGGCGGTGCCGTCCCAGTGGCCGGTGAGGTAGCGGGCGGTGGAGCCTTCGGTGGCGCGGGCGGCGCCGGTGCTCAGGGTGAGGACCCAGACGGTGCGGGCGGGGTCGCCGTCGACGGCGAGCGGGAAGAGGTCCGGGCATTCCCAGACCCCGCCGCCGGCCGGCCAGGGCCCGTATCCGAAGGAGCTGGTGTGCGTCCAGTGCAGCAGGTCGCGGGAGGTGAGGAAGCGTACGTGGTCGCCGCCGGACACCACCATGACCCACTGGTCGCGTGCCTCGTCCCTGACGACCTTCGGATCGCGGAAGTCCCAGCCGCCGTCCGGGCCGCCGGGGTTGCCGACGAGCGGTTCGGGTCCTCCGTACCACTGCCAGGAGCGGCCCCGGTCGGTGCTGTAGGCGGCGCGCACCGACTGGTTCCCGCCGACCCTGTCCGGGTGGTAGCTGGTGTAGTAGGCGATCAGACCGGGGCCGCCGCCGAAGAGGCCGGAGGCGTCGTCGGCGTCCACGACGGCGCAGCCCGACCAGCAGTGGCCGTGGGCGTTCCAGGTGAGGGCGTGCGGCAGCGCCCGCCAGTGGAGGAGGTCGGTGGACACGGTGTGCGCCCACTGGCCTTCGTGCTGGTGGAAGAGGTGGTACTCGCCGTCGAAGTGGACCAGCCCGTTGGGGTCGCTCGCCGGGCCGGTGCGCCGTGAGTGGTGGACTGCGGGGCGGTGGGGCTCGGTGAAGTGCTCGCGCGCGTCGGCGGCGTACAGCTCGTCGAAGTACGCGGTGCCGCCGGTCGCGACGAGTCCGACGGTGTCGCCGGTGGCCGTCGCCGGGGCGCGCAGGGTTTCGACCCCGTCCACGTACACCGTGAACTCGCCCTGGAGGAGGTGGACTTCGATGCGGAACGGGGTGCCGGTGCGCAGCGGGCGGACGGGTGGTGGCGCCGTGGCGAGCACGGTGCGGCGGGCGTGGTCGAGGAGGCGTACGGTGCCGGTGGCGGTGTCGAGGACGGTCTCGTGGCCGCGTACGAGGAGCCCGGCGGCGCTCGCGCCGGCGAGCCGTACGTCGGCGGAGGCGATGAGGTCGGGGCCGGCCGGAGCGGGTGCGGTCCGTATGCCGTCGGCGCCGCGCAGGCCCTTGAGGTCCCGGGTCCAGCTGCCGGAGTGGGTGGTGGCGCCGGGGAGTTCGCCGTGCGGGCCGGCCGTGGTGACGTTGTCGTAGGTGACCCGGCCGTTGTAGGCGAGGAGGCCGTGGCGGCCGGAGAGGTGCGGGTCGGGCGCCGGGTCCTCGGTGTCGATGACGGGCGCGTAGCCGTCGGGGCGGAGGAAGTCGCTCTGCCAGTGGACGCGCAGCCTGCGGCCCTCGGCCTCGACGCGGAGCCGGTGGACGGTGCCGGGGGCGATCGGGGTGGCGTACGTGCCGAGGGTGACGTTTCCGTCGATGCGGTAGAGGCGGAGGCGGCCCTGGTTGGGGTCGGCCTCGACGGCGTAGCCGCGGGTCCCGGCGGTGTCGGTGCGGACGAGGAGCGCGGCGACGGCGTACGGGTCGTGGACGAGGAGGTCGGCGCCGAGGGCGGTGTCGTGGGCTTCGTCGGCGGCGGTCGTCCGGATGTTGACGCCGGTGGGGGCGTCGGCGGCGAGTCCGAGCGGTGTCGGGGTCCAGCTGCCGCCGCCGCTGTCCGTCCAGCCGGCGAGGTCGGTGGTGACGGACCAGCCCCGGGGCGGCCCGAAGGTGATCGTGCCGTCGGCGGCGAGCAGACCTGCCTGGCCCGTGGCGTACCGGTGGTCCTCGACGGCGAGCGCCTGGCGGCCGTCGACGAAGACGGTCAGGGCCGGCCCGTCGAAGACGGCGTCGAGGGTCTCTCCGGGTCCCGCGGCACCGGTGGCGAGGGTGTCCCCGCTCGCCAGGTCGACGAGCGTGACCTGTCCGCCGGCGGGCCTGAGGAAGACGGCGTAGCCGCTGGAGCCGTCGGGTGCGGCGCGCAGGACGAGCGCGCCCCGGGCCTGCGGGGTGGCGGGATCGGCCGTGATCCGGACCGAGCATCCGGCGCGGCTTCCGACGCGGTGCTCGGTCATGGCGAGGCCGGTCCCTCCGGAGGCCGTGGCGCGCCGGCCGCCGTCGGGGGTCCGCTGCCAGCTTCCCCGGTACGGCAGGGGGTCGGGGAGCGGTGAGGTGACGGCTCCGGGGAGCGTGGGCCCGCGGCGCGCGGCGAGGGCGGGCGGCGCGGCGTGGGCGGTGCCGGGGGTGAGGACGGGCAGGAGGGCGAGTCCGCCGGCCTGGAGCAGGGAGCGGCGGCTGGGGTGGGGGTGCATGGAAGGGGCCTCCTCGGCGGTGGGGTGGCGCCTGTACGAAGGGGAGGGCCGGTGCCGGGCCTGGAGCCCGGCACCGGGCGCGGGGGCGGCGGGCCCCCGGGGTGTGTCGGCGAGCGTGCCCTTACGGCCAGAGGGGGCGCGGGGCGGTCTCGGTGGGGGCCATGTGCCAGGCGTCGAGGCGGTCGGCGCGGACGTGGCCGGCGGTGCTGAGGGAGACGCCGATGGCCTCGGCGGGGCGCGTCGGGTAGACGCGGGCGGCGAGGGCGCGGCCGTTGGCGAAGATCTCCAGGGCCGAGTGGTCGACGAGGACCCGGAGTTCGACGGTGCCCTCGGGGGTGAACGGCAGGTCGCCGTGGCGGGGGGTGCGGTCGGTGTCCGGGTCGAGGCTGCTCGTCTCGCGGTGCAGCCGGAGGGTTCCCGAGGTGCCGGAGGGGTCGCGGGTGACTTCGACGACGGTCCGTTCGGTGCGGTCGGGGGTCTCCCGTACGGCGAGCCGTGCCGTGGCACCCGGGGCGAGGCGCAGGGTCGCCTCCAGGTCGAGCTGGTCGCCCCGGATCGCGTCCAGGTCGGCGTCTCCCTCGAAGGGGCCGAGGTGGACGTGGTTCCGGCGCAGCCGGGCCAGTTCGGGTACGGGGGTCTGGGCGAGGGCGCCGTCGGCTCCCCGGGTGACGAGGCGCGGCAGGGACATGACGCCGGACCAGCCGGCGCGGGCGGTGGCCTCTTCGCCGCGGCCCTCCTGGAGCCAGCCGAACATGATCCGGCGGCCCTGGGCGTCGCACGTCGACTGGGGTGCGTAGAAGTGGTTCTGGCCGTAGTCGAGGCGGTGCAGGGCGCTCGGTTCGAAGCGGTCGCCCTCGTACCTGCCCGTCCAGTAGAGCGGGTGGTGGGTGGTGCCCTCGTCCCAGGCGGAGAAGGCGAGGACGTCGGTGCCGTCGACCCGGAAGAGGTCGACGCACTCCCACATGGTGCCGGTCCAGTCGGGGTCGGCGTCGGTGCCGTGGCCGGCGTCGCCGGTGAGGAGCGGGCCGAGGTACCGCCAGTGGCGCAGGTCTGCGGACTCGTACAGGAAGGCGGTCCCGCCCCGGCCGCGGATGCCGGAGCCGACGAGCTGGCGCCAGACGTCGCCCTCCCGCCAGACGCAGTGGTCGCGGTACGCGGTGATGTCGACGCCGGACGGCGGTGCGGCGATCACCGGGTTGGCCGGGTCCTTGGTCCAGTGGCGCAGGTCCGGGCTTCCGGTGGCGACGCAGGGGAGTTCGCGGTCCCCGTGGCGGCCGGAGTAGACGAGGGTGGGCACTCCCCCGTCGTCGACGAGGACGCCGGACCAGCAGCCGTCACGGTCGGGGCCCGTGGTGCCGGGGACGAGGGCGACGGGTTCGTCGGTCCAGGTGACGAGGTCGGTGCTGGTGGCGTGGCCCCAGTGGATGCGGTGGTGGGCGGGGGCGAGCGGGTTGTACTGGTAGAAGAGGTGGTAGACGCCGTTCCAGTGGGTGAGCCCGTTGGGGTCGTTGAGCCAGCCGCCGGGCGAGGTGAAGTGGAACCGGGGCCGGTGCGGGTCGCGGAAGGCGCGTTCGGCGAGGCTTTCCTCGACGGCGGGGGCGATCAGGTCGTGTGTCATGCGGCGGTGTTCTCGGCTTCCGGGGAGGCGTCGTCGGCGGGCTGGAGCGCTCGTCGGGCGATCTCGTGGGCGGGCGCGTAGAGGTGGCAGCGCACCCAGTGCGGCTGCCCTCCGTCCTCGCCGACGGTGTGGCGTACCGGGGTGGTGGCGCTGCACGTGCCGTCGTCGTACGGGCAGGAGTCGGGCGTCAGCACGGCGGCCCGCAGCCGGGCGCGTTCGGCCTTGTCGTAGCCGGTGCGGCGCTCGGGGTCAGGGACGGCGGAGAGCAGCAGCCGGGTGTAGGGGTGGGCGGGGGCGTCCATGACGGCGAGCGCGTCGCCGCCTTCGACGAGTTCACCGGCGAACATCACGGCGGTCGTGTCGGCGAGGTAGCGCGCGGAGCCCAGGTCGTGGGTGATGTGCAGCATCGAGAGGCCGCGTTCCTCGCGCAGCCGGCGCATCAGGTTGAGCACGCCGACGCGGACCGAGACGTCGAGCATCGAGGTCGGCTCGTCGGCGAGGAGGACGCTCGGTTCGACGGCGACGGCGCGGGCGATGGCGACGCGCTGGCGCTGACCGCCGGAGAGTTCGTGGGGGTGGGCGTCGAGCATGTCGGCGGTCAGTCCGACCTCTTCCATGAGGGCGGCGAGCCGGCCCCGGTCGGCTTGGTGTCCGTGCAGGACGAGCGCGCGGGTGAGGAAGTGGTCGATGCGGTGGACGGGGTTGAGGGAGCCGAACGGGTCCTGGAACACCATCTGGACCTTGCCGCGGTACGTGCGGGAGGCGCGGCGGGGCTCGGTGCGCAGCACGTCCTCGCCGTCCAGGATGATCCGCCCTGAGGTGGGCCGTTCGAGGCGGGCGAGGCAGCGGGCGATCGTGGACTTGCCGCTGCCGGACTCGCCGACGAGGGCGGTGATCCGTCCCCGTTCGAGGTCCAGGTCGACGCCGGCGACGGCCCTGACCTTGCGCCGCGAGAAGACGCCGCCGACCGGGAAGTCCTTGGTGAGGCCGCGTATCTGGAGGAGTGTCATCGGGTGGCGCCTCCGGTGAGGGCCGCCCAGCGGCCGGGAGCGAGCTCGCGCAGGTCGGGGATGTTCGTCGAGCAGTCGGCACGGTCGTCGGGGCAGCGGGGGTGGAAGCCGCAGCCGCCCTCGGCGCGCGTGGCGTCGAAGAGCCCGGTGAGTTCCCTGCGCGGGCCGGTGAGCGGCGGGAAGGCGCTCATCAGCGCCTCGGTGTACGGGTGGAGGGGGCGGGCGAACAGCTCGGCGGCGGGGGCGAGTTCGACGAGGCGTCCGCCGTACATGACGCCCATCCGGTCCGACAGCTCGACCATCAGGGACATGTCGTGGGTGATGAAGAGCACGGAGAAGCCGAGGGCGCGCTGGAGTTCGCGGATCTGCCCCATGATCTCCTGCTGGACGACGACGTCGAGCGCGGTCGTCGGCTCGTCCAGGATGAGCAGGCGGGGCTTGAGGGCGACGGCCATGGCGATGACGACGCGCTGGCGCATGCCCCCGGAGAGCTGGTGGGGGTAGGCCTTCAGCCGGTCGGGGCCGATGCCGACGAGGGCGAGGAGTTCGGCGGACCGCTCGCGGGCGGCCCGCTTCCGCAGCTTCTCGTGGGTGGTGAGGATGTCGCCGATCTGCTCGCCGATGGTGAGGACGGGGTTGAGCGAGTTCATCGCGGACTGGAAGACCATGGCGATCTCGCGCCAGCGGAAGGCCCGCAGGGTGCGGGCGTCCATGGCGAGGACGTCGCGCCCCTGGAAGGTGACGGAGCCCGCGGTGATCTCGGCGGGCGGCTTGAGGAGCCGCATGACGGCGTTGGCGACGGTCGACTTGCCGCAGCCCGACTCTCCGGCGAGGCCGAAGACCTCGCCGGCGCCGATGGAGAAGGAGACGCCGTCGGCGCCGATGGTGCCGCGGCCTTCGCTCCGGTACTCGACCCGCAGGTCCTTGACGTCGAGGACGTTCACTTCTTCCCCTTCCGCCGGGACCGCAGCCGTGGGTTGGTGATCTCGTCCACCGCGTAGTTGACGAGGGAGAGGGCGAAGGCGACGAGCGCGATGCAGAGGCCGGAGGGGACGAAGGCCCACCAGGCGCCGGTCATGAGGGCCCCGTCGTTGCCCGCCCAGTAGAGGTTGGTGCCCCAGCTGACGACGGAGGCGTCGCCGAGGCCGAGGAACTCCAGGCCCGCCTGGGCGCCGATGCCGAAGAGGACGCAGCCGAGCAGGGTCGTCATCACCACGGACGCCATGTTGGGCAGGATCTCCCGGAACATGACGCGCAGCGGGCGCTCCCCGCTGACCACGGCGGCGGCGACGAAGTCCTTGCCTCGGATGGAGGTGGCCTGGGCGCGCAGGACGCGGGCGGAGCCGGCCCAGCCGGTGACCGTGAGCACCAGGACGACGGTGGTGAAGCCCGGTGGCAGGAACGCGGCCAGGATGACGAGCAGCGGCAGTCCCGGGATCAGCAGGAACACGTTGGTGACGAGGGTCAGCAGGTCGTCGACGAGCTTGCCGAGATAGGCGGAGGCGAGTCCGACGAGCAGCGCGACCAGGGTGGCGGCGATGCCGACGGTGAAGCCGACGAGCAGCGAACTGCGGGTGCCGCGCAGGGTGAGCGCCAGGACGTCCTGCCCCTTGGCGGTGGTGCCGAGCCAGTGGCCGGCGGAGGGCGGGGTGGCGCCGAGGTCGGTGATGAGGGAGGGGTCGCCGGGTGCGAGGACCGGGGCGAGCAACCCGAGCAGCGCGAAGACGGCGAGCAGCAGGAGTCCGGCGCGGGCCTTGCGGTCGGCGAGCAGCCGGCGGCCGAGGCCCTTCCGGGCGGGTCGGGCGACCGGGGGCCGGGGCGGCGGCGGGTCGTGGGACACGGCGGTGGCGGTGTCCGGGGTGTCGAGGACGGACATGGCGGTGCTTCCCTCCTCAGCGGACGCGGACGCGCGGGTCGAGGCGGACGTGGACGAGGTCGACGACGAAGTTGGCGAGCAGGACGGCCGCCGTGATGGTGAGGAAGATGCCCTGCATCAGCGGGTAGTCGAGGGCCTGTACGGAGGCGAGGAGCTGGTAGCCGATGCCCGGGTAGGCGAAGACGACCTCGGTGAGGAGGGCGCCGCCGACCATGAAGCCGAGGGCCATGCCGAAGTTGGTGACGGACGGCAGCAACGCGTTGCGGGCGGCGTACCGGAACATGATCCGGGAGGGGCTGAGGCCCTTCGCCTCGGCCATGGTGATGTAGTCCTCGGCGGCCGTGGCGATCATCGTGTTCCGCATGCCGAGCATCCAGCCGCCGACGGAGACGACGACGATCGTCAGGGCCGGCAGGACGAGGTGGGTGGCGACGTTCCCGATGAAGGCGGCGTCGAGGCCGGGCACGAGCCCGACGTCGTACGCGTGGCGCAGCGGGAACCAGCCGAGCGTGACGCCGAAGAGGTACAGGGCGCCCATCGCCAGCCAGAAGTAGGGGAACGAGCCGACGAAGATCAGCAGCGGCGGGAAGGCGGAGTCGAGGACGCCGCCGCGCCGCCAGGCGGCGAGCACGCCCAGGACGTTGCCGAGGACGGCGGCGACCACCAGGGCGGTGACGCCGAGGAGCAGGGTCCAGCCGATCTGGGAGCCGATGACCTCGGAGACCGGGGTCGGGAAACGCGAGATGGAGATGCCGAGGTCGCCGGTGGCGACGCTGTGGAGGTAGTCGACGTACTGCCGCCACAGCGGGCGGTGGTCGAGACCGAAGAGTTTCTGCAACTGGGCGATCTGTTCGGGCTGCATCGTCCCCTGGGCCTGCGCGAACATCCGGGACACCGGGTCTCCGGGCATGACGCGCGGCAGCAGGAAATTGAGGGTGACGGAAGCCCAGAAGGCGATCAGGTAGAACCCCAGGTTGCGCAGGACGAGACGCACTGCTCTTCTCCCTGTCGGGGTACGGGGGCCCCGGCGGCGAGCACCGGGGCCGCTGGGGATCAGCCCTTGACGGGCCGGAGGGAGGTGAGCACGAGGACGGTGGTCACGGACCGGTTGGAGAGGGTCGCGTAGGGGTCGTCCTTGGTCGGCCAGCCGGTGAAGCGGGCGTCGGTGTAGGCGCCCCACTCGGGTCCGGGGAAGAGCGGCACGACGGGTGCGTCGGCGGCGAACAGCTTCTGGAGCTCCGCGGCCCTGGCCCGCTGGGCCGCGGGGTCGGTGGTGGCGGCGAAGGCGTCGATGAGGCGGTCGGCCTTCGGGTCGCCGAAGCGGTGGTAGTTCTCGGTGGCCTTCTCGCCGACCGGCTTGACGGTGCCGGTGCTCATGGCGCCGCGGTAGAACTCGTACGGGGTGGCGCCGTTGTTGCTCCAGACGATGCCGCTGTCGAAGTCGCCGGTCTCGTAGCCGGCGACGACCGCGGACCAGTCCGGGGACTTCACGGTGGCGGTGACGCCGACCTCGGCGAGGTCCTGCTTGATGATGTTGGCGACCGAGATCCAGTCGGAGGAGGCGGAGCCGACGGAGATGTCGAGGGTGAGCGGCTTGCCGTCCTTGCCGGTCCGCTTGCCGTCGGCGCCGCGCCGGTAGCCGGCCGTGTCGAGGGCCTTCGCCGCGGCGGCGGTGTCGTGGCCGGTCCAGTCGCAGGAGGCGGCGACGGTCTTGTCGCGCCAGGCGTCGTAGGCGTGGGAGAGGCCGGTGCAGTCGGCGGGGGTGCTGTAGCCGTTCATGGCGACCTTGGCGATCTTCTCGCGGTCGACGGCGCGGCTGAGCGCCTTGCGCAGGGCGGGGTCGTCGAAGGGCGCCCTGGCCGTGTTCAGCTGCCAGTTGATCATCGCGCCGGTGGTGGGGAACCAGTAGTGGTTCGTCTTCGGGTTCTTCGCGACGAAGGACTTCTCGATGTCGGG
The DNA here is from genome assembly GCF_055603625.1 of Streptomyces sp. NPDC037273. Classification (NCBI taxonomy): domain Bacteria; kingdom Bacillati; phylum Actinomycetota; class Actinomycetes; order Kitasatosporales; family Streptomycetaceae; genus Streptomyces; species Streptomyces sp. NPDC037273. The sequence goes on along the minus strand of NZ_JBVJVO010000001.1, from coordinate 570,232 downwards.
GATGAACGCCTGGGTCCAGTCGACCTCGCCGTTGGTGAAGGCGAGGTTGGCGCTGTCGTTGCCGGAGAAGGCGAGCAGCCGTATGCCGGCGATCCGCTGCTTCTCGGCCTGCCAGTACGAGGGGTTCCTGCGGAGCTCGTAGGACTGGCTCTGGAAGGCCTGGACCTGGGTGTACGGGCCGGTGCCGACGGGGGTGGGGTTGGTGTCCCTCGCGGGGTCGGCGATCTTCGACCAGATGTGCTGGGGGACGATGAAGTGGCCGGCGATCTCGTACAGGGCCGGGGAGAACGGCTTGGTGAGGTGGAAGGTGACCTTCCGGGGGCTGTCGGCCGTCACCCGGCCGAGGTACTCGAAGCCGCCGAGCAGCTTCTTCTGGAGTGCGAAGGTGTGGACGACGTCCTCGGCGGCGAACGGCTTGCCGTCGGACCACTTCACGCCCTCGCGGAGGGTGAAGGTGACGGACTTCCCGTCGGCGGCCTGGCTCCACTCGGTGGCCAGCCAGGGCGTGTCCTTGCCGTCGGCCGGGTTGTGGACCATCAGCGGTTCGTAGACCGCCTCCTTGGTCATCGGCGCGGCCTTGGGCGAGAACGGGTTGAAGTTCCGCGTGAAGGTGCCCATGTCCTCGCGCGGGATGGTGAGGAGCTGGTTGCCGGAGGTGTCTCCGGCGCCGGTCGCTCCCGCGCCGCCGGAGCAGCCGGTCAGGACCAGGGCGGCCGCCGCGGCGGACGCCACGAGGGCGGGGCGGAGCCCCCGCGGGGCTCGGCCGCGGGCAGGGGAGGGTGTCATAATGGTGGCTCTTTCCTCTCTTCAACTCACAGGACGAAGACGGGACGAGATGACTCGACGGGCCTGATTCGCGGTCAGACCGACGAGCGTTCGAGCAGCGGGCAGTCGACCGTCACCCTGAGGGTGTCGAGCGGCTGCCCCGCTGCGAGGGCGGCCAGCATGTCCACGCCCTTGGCGCCCATCGCCTCGAACGGCAGGGCGAGCGTGGTCAGCTTGGGCCGCAGGTAGGCGGCGATCAGTTCCTGGTTGTCGTAGCCCACCACGGCCACGTCGTCCGGGATCCGCAGCCCACGTTCCTTGATGGCGTCGTAGGCTCCCATGGCCATCCGGTCGTTGCCGCAGAACAGCGCGGTCGGCCGGTCGGCACGGTCGAGAAGTTCGCAGGCGGCGGTGTACCCGCCGTCCGCGGTGGCGTGGCCGGAGACGACCAGGGCCGGGTCGAGCGGCAGACCGGCCTCGCGCAGTGCCCGCTCGTACCCCTCCCGCCGTCCGACGGCGGCCGGGATGTCCGGGTCGAGGTTGATGAACCCGATGCGCTCGTGTCCGGCCTCGACGAGCCGGCGCGCCGCCCGGTGACCTCCGGTGACCTCGTCGGGCACGACGGAGGGCAGTTCCCCTTCGGCGTCGTAGCAGTTCACGAGGACGGTGGGGACCTCGCGGGCCGCCTTCGGCAGGGTGACCGCCCGGTGCCAGGTCGTGGCGTAGAGCAGTCCCTCCACCCGCTGTTCGAGCAGCTTGTCGAGAGCCGCCGCCTCCTGGGCCCGGTCCCCCTCGCTCGCGGCGATCAGCAGGAACTTGCGGTCGAGCCAGGCACGGTCCTGGGCGCCCTTGATGACGTCGACGGCGAAGGGAGCCGTGACGATCTCGGTGATCAGCCCGTACCACTCGCTCCGCTGGGCCGCGAGGGCGCGCGCCCCGGCGTTCGGCCGGTAGCCGAGCTCGTCGATCGCGGCCAGGATCCGCCGTCTGGTCTCGTCCGGGATGGCGGCGCCCGGCCGGTCGTTCAGGACGAACGACACCGCCGTGCGCGAGACCCCCGCCCGTCGCGCGACATCACTCATGGTCACGCTACGAGGACTGCCGGCCGCCATGTCGTCTCCCCCTGCCCTTGGCCGCTTCTCTTCGTTACGCGCTTTAGTAACGCGCGTTAGTACGACGTTGCAGGCAAGTTACGGCCGATTTCAGGCCGCTGTCAATATCTTGTTCAGGCGCCGGCCGCGCGGCGGCGGTAGAGGACCTGGTGGGCGTCCCATTCGACGAAGGACGCGGCGTGCTCCAGGCCGACGGCCGCCAGGAGGCGGCGGGAGCGGAGGTTGGCCTCCTGGGTGACGGCGACGACGCTCGGGGCGGTCTCCAGGGCGCGGGCGACGGCCGCGGCGACCGCCTCACGGGCGTAGCCGTGGCCCCAGTGCTCGGGCAGGAACTGGTAGGAGACCTCCGTCTCGCCGCCGTGCCCGGCGTCCTCCAGCGTGACGAGGCCGAGCAGCACGCCGTCCTCGGCGCGGACGACGGCGTGGAAGCCGGGCGCGCCGACGATACGGCTCTGCCGTATCCGGATGACCGAGTCGATCACGGGCCCGCCGAGGTGCTCGCGTACGGCGGGATCGGTCCACAGACGCGTCACGGCCGGGACGTCCGCGCTCCGGACGGGCCGCAGCACCAGGCGCTCGGTGACGAGCGGCTGGTGCCGGGTGGGGTGCGGGGTGACGGTCACGCCTTCGATCATCTCAGGACCGGGGCGCGGCCCGGGACCCGCGCGCGGGTCAGCGGCGCTCGGGGCCGCCGCCGCGGATGACGGGGACGAGGCTGCGCAGGGCGAGGCCCGCGGCGACGAGGGTGGTGGCCGCGACGACGAGGCAGAGGACGGCGATGGGGGACATCCCGCCGCCGGTGGCGGCGAGGCCGGCGCCCGAGCCGCCTACCGCGCTCGCTCCGATGGGCTTGCCGTACATGAGGGGTTCCTTCCGGTCGAGGGTGGCGTGGGGGACGGGGGCGCCTCAGGTGGCCACCCAGCGTTCCTGGCGGCGCAGGACGAGGTCGATGAGCGAGCGGGCGAAGACCAGCTGGCGGAAGACGTCGTAGAGGAGTTCCGGCACGAGCGGGAGGGCGAGGAGGACGGCCCGGCGCCCGGCGCGGCGGACGGTGAGGGTGCGTTCGAGGACGAAGATCAGCGTGATCGCGCCCCAGAACAGGGAGAAGCCCTGCCAGCCGACGGTGGCGAGCACCAGCACGGTGGCGGTGGCGAAGAGGGCGAGCGCGAGGCCGCCGAGGCCGAGCATCAGCTGCTGGCCGAAGTACGGCAGGGTGACCCGGGTCAGGCCGTAGTCGCGCAGGTTCTCCAGGGCGCCGCGCTGCCAGCGCATCCGCTGGTGCCAGAGCTTGGGGAGGGTCGGCATGACCTCGGTGACGAGCCAGCAGCCGTCGGGCGAGACGGTGCGGTGGCCGAGCGTCTTGACGGCCTTGGTGATCTCGTCGTCCTCCGTGAGCGAGGCCAGGCTGTAGTAGCCGTCGCCGCCGCCTATCCGGCCGTCCCGGCGGGCCGCGCGGACCTCGCGCAGGACGCTCGTGCGGAAGACCGTTCCGGTGCCGGTGAGGACGGTGGCCTTGTTGCCCTTGCGGTGGATCTCCAGGGCGTAGCGCTCGTACTCCATGCGCTGGAGCAGGCCGAGGATCCCGCCGCCCTCCTCGCCGTAGAAGATGCCGCCGACCGCCCCGACGGTGTCGTCCTCGTCGAGGGCGTCCACGGCGCAGTGCGCGAAGCGCGGGTTGAGGACGGTGTCGGCGTCCTGGACCAGGAGCAGTGCGTCGTCGGGGAGTTCGTCGAGGATCGCGGGGAGCGCCTGGTTGAGGGCGCCCGCCTTCTTGTCGTGGTTGGCGGAGGTGACGAAGACCTCGGCGCCGGCGCGTTCGGCGATCTCGGCCGTGAGGTCGGTGCAGTTGTCGGCGACCACGACGATCCGGTCGGGTCGGAGCTCCTGGCGGTAGAGGCCCGCCAGGGTGGCGACGATGCCGTGCTGCTCGTTGTGTGCCGGCACGACCGCGACGAGTTCCACCGCCGATTCCTTCCCTGCGTTCCGAATGTCCTGGAACGACCCTCTCGCGGCGCTGTTGCGACGAGGGTGCGGGCAGGGTGCGCCCGGGTTGCGGGACACGGGAAGGGACGTTCGGCGGGGGCGGGGAGGGGACGTCGGGCCGCGCCGGACGGGAACTCGGTCCCGTCCGGCGGGCGCCGGAGGTCAGTCGCTCGGGTGGTAGCGGTAGCCGACGCCCCGGACGGTGGCGATGCCGGTACGGCCTCCGGTCGCCTCGGCGATCTTGCGGCGGAGCCGGAGCACCGCGTACTTCACCCGCCGCGGGTCCGCGTTCACGCTCTCGCCCCACACCCGGTCGAGCAACTGCCCATGGCTCAGGACCTGTTCGGGACTGGCCACGAAGGTGGCGAGCAGGTCGAACTCGAGGGCCGTGAGATCGAGCGGCGTCCCGTCGGCACGGGCCACGCGTGTCGCCCGGTCGACCACGATCCGGTGCGCGCCGCCGCGGCCGGCGTCGGGGCCGTACCCGCCTCCGTACGGCTGCGCGGGGCGCGCGCCCGGCGCCGGCAGGAGGCGCCGGAACCGGGCGGCGACGCGGGGCAGGCCCTGCTCGCGGGAGAGCGCGTACGTGATGTAGTCGTCGGCCCCGGTGCGGTAGGCGCGGGCCGCGTCCACCTCGATGTACACCGGGGCGACGACCACGATCGGCATCGCGCAGGCCTCGGCCCGCAGGTCCTCCAGGAACCGCCAGGGGTCGCAGTGCGGCAGTTCGAGGCTCAGCACCACGCCCTGCGGGGCGCGCTCGCGCAGCGCCCGCCGCGTGGCCGGCCCGTCCACGGTCTGCCGTACCTCATGGCCCTGCTCGCGCAGCATGCCGCCGACCACGTCCACCACGCGGGGGTCGTTCAGGGCGAAGAGGATCAGGGGCCGGGCGGGTCCGCCCGACTCCGGCACGACAGAGATCGACATAACAGGACAATAGGGCCACCCTCCCTCCCCGGCACGCTCCCCGGCCTGCCGTGCGCCCCACCACGCTCCCCCGGCAGCCACCGGGCGCCCCTCCCCGACGGGTCCTGGACCCATCGGCCGAACGGTCATCGGTTCCCGGACCGAGGTGCGGGTGGCGCCCGTCCGGCCACCATGAGCGTCATGCGTATCGGAATCCTCGGAACAGGACACGTAGGTCAGGCCCTCGCGGAGGCGTGGGCCCGGACCGGACACGAGGTGGTCATCGGGTCGCGGCGCCCGGACGACCCGGCCCTCCAGGCGGAGCTGAAGGGGCTCGTCGCCGCCGGATCACGGATCGTGGACCTCGCCGCGGCCGTCGCCCACGGCGAGGTCGTCGTGAACGCCACCCCGGGTACGGCCTCCACGGCCCTCCTGCGCACCATCGGGGCCCCCGCCCTCGCCGGCAAGGTCCTCCTCGACGTGGCCGTCGGCTTCCTGCCGGACGGCACGCCCTCGCACCCCGGCGTCAGCCTCGGCGAGGAGATCCAGGAGGCCTTCCCCGCCACCCGGGTCGTGAAGACCGTCTCCACCATCGACCGCGGCGTGATGGTCGCCCCCGACTCCCTTGAGGGCCCGAGCACCGTCTTCCTCTCCGGCGACGACCCGGTCGCGAAGCGGGTCGTCGGCGGTCTCCTCGGCGATCTGGGGTGGCCCGACGACTCGCTCCTCGACCTCGGCCCCATCGCCACCGCGCGCGGCCAGGAGCACTTCGCCGACCTCTTCGTCGCCATCGCCCGGTCCACCGGCACCTACGAGTTCGGCATCCGGGTCGTCCTCCCGGCGACAACCCGGCCCTGACGCGGCCGGCGCCCGGTGCTCCGCATCACTGGGCGTCGCGCAGCCGCAGGAGGTAGGTCGCGGTCACGGCGACGGCGCGGTCCTCGTCGTGCGACAGCTCTTCGAGGGCCCGGGTGGCCGGCGCCCCCGGGACGGCCGCCAGCGCCTGGGTGAGGCGCCCCCGGGCAGAGGCCCCGGTCGCGTCTTGGGCGAGACGGCCGACGACGGCGGCGGCGATCAGGTCGGCCGTCGCCCCGTCGCCGGCGAGGACGCTGAGCGCGTCGGCCGCGTCGGTGTCGTTCCGGCCGTCCACGATCATCTCGATGAGCGTCGGGACGACGTCGGCCTCGCCGCGGGTCCCGAGCGCCAGGGCGGCATGGCCGTGGACGACGGGATCGGGGTGTTCGAGGGCCTGGCGCACCAGCGCGGCGGCCTCGTCGCCGGGCAGCGCGGCGAGGGACCGGACGGCCTGTTCCCGCACCGCGGCCTCCGGCGATTCCAGGCCTCGCGCGAGGAGCACGGGGCCGCCCTGGCCCGACCGGGCCAGGGCCCAGCGGAGGGCGCCGGCGACGTTCGGCTCCGGCTCGTTCAGCAACGCCTCGACGAGCGCCTCCACCGGGACCGGCACGTCGTCGCCGGAGGCGAGGGCCGCGCGCTGGCGGGCGTCGGCGCTCGGCGAGCCGAGCGCCTGGAGCAGCGCGACGACCTGGAGGACGTCCTCCCAGCCCGCCGGGTCCGCGGCGTCGATCCGGCGCAGCCGCGTGAGCAGCTCGGTCTCGGCCGCGATGCGCTCACGCGTCCGGCTGACGAGGTCGCCGACGAGCTCCGAGGGCCGGAACCCGGGATCGTCGAGGGCACGCCCGATCTCGCGCAGCGAGAGGCCCAGCGAGCGCAGGCTCTCGATGTGGAAGATCCGCCGGATGTCGTCCCCGGAGTACTCCCGGTACCCCGAGCCCGTACGGCCCGAGGGCCGTACGAGGCCCAGCGACTCGTAGTGCCGCAGCATGCGGGCACTGACCCCGGACCGTCGCGCCACCTCACCGATCAACACGCCCTATCGTCCCTCGTCACCCGAGCCGCCGAGGGCGACGACACGCTTCGCCTCTTCGATCGCGTATCCGAATCCGGTGTCCGGGTCGCGCAGCAGCCGCTCGGTGGCGAGCGCGTGCGCGCGCACGTCCGGGTCGGGCGCCGACGCGGCGGCCCGCAGGGCCGGCGTGATCGCCTCCCCCAGCTCGACCAGCGCCCGGCTGAGGCTCAGGTGCGTCTCCCGCCCGCCTCGCCCGAGCTGCGTCGCGAGCACCTCGGCCAGGGCCGTCTCCTCGCCCTCCGGTACGAGCACCACCGCCGCCCGCCAGGCGCTCCGCGCCACCTCGTCGTCGGCGTCCGTCAGCAGCGCCCGGGTGATCACCGGCCACGCCCGCCGGTCCCCGATCTTCGACAGCGTGTGCAGGGCCTGGCTCCGCGCCTGCGCCCGCTCCGAGCCCACCTCGCGCAGCAGCTCGGGCAACGTCGTCTCCACCGGATGCCGGGTCAGCGCCCAGGTCAGCATGTCGCGGACGAAGAACTCCGGCTCGACCGCGCACCGCTCGACGAGCGCGTCGACGAAGCGCGGGTCGGGCTCCGTGCCCACCGCGAGCGCCGCCCGCAGCCGTACGGACGCCTTGTCGTCCTCCAGCGCCCGCAGCGCTCGCGTCACATCCGTGTTCTGTCCCGTGACCGTCATCGAGACCACCTCCTCGACCGGCAGTGAAGACCTTGTCACCGTGTCAAGGTCAAGCGGTGGGAGTGGCGGCGGCCGGAGCCGTGACCCGGCCGCCCGCGATTCGGCTCAGCCCGCGATTCGGCTCAGCCCGCGATGTCGAGCGCCGTCCCGTAGAGGCGGGACACCTTCAGGCGTATGACCACCCGACGCTCGGCGACCAGCTGCTCGAGGAACGCGTCCTCGTCCTCCGGCTTCGCCGCCTGCGGCACCATCGCGAGGAGCTCGCGGCCGGTCGCGTCCCCCGGGGTGGTCGTGACCTCGGAGACCTCGGCCTCGCCTTCGGCCACGGCGAAGGACCACACGTTGCCACCCGGGACGTGCACGGCCGCGCGCGGGTCCCGCCGGAGCTGCTTGACCTTGACGCGGTCGGCGGTGGTGGAGAACCGGATGACCCGCTCCTCTGCGTTCCAGTTGTAGAGCATGGTGGTCAGGTGGGGGTGACCGCTGCGCTTGTTGGTGGCGAGGGTTCCGAACTGCTGGGCGCCCAGGAGTTCGGAGAGCTCGTCGTCGGACAGGGGTCGGGGTGCGGGTCCTTGAGTCATGTCAGTGATCAACTCGCCCATGCTCCGGGGTATTCCACGCCCCACGTGTGCCGGGAAACCGCAGCTCAGCCGGTGTGGCGCACCCGGAATCGGTCCGGTCGCGCCGGGTCCCGGTCGACGACCTGGACCGGCGGCCACGTCCACTGCCATACGCCGATGCCCGGCGCACGGCCGAAGCTGATCGGCCCCCGCGTGCCCTCGACCTCCACAACCGGCCAGGCGGCCGCGACGGCCTCGCGGTCCGTGCCGTGTGAACGCAGCACCTCGGCGAGGACGGTGACGGTGTCCCAGCCTTCGAAGGCGACGAACGAGGGCTCATCGCCCAGTAGTTCACGGAGCTCCTTCGCGACGCGTTCGCCGAACGGACCGAACCGCTCCGGCAGATAGCGCAGGAACGGAATCCCCGCGCCGTCCTCACCCAGCGCCTCCGCCCATCCCGCGAACTCCGGCTGCCCGGCGGGAGCGCCCATCAGGACCCCCGCGAGCCGTCCGTCGGCCCGTACGGCCCTGACGATCGGGACGGCCGGCTCCGGCTGCCCGACCAGCAGGAGGAGCGCCGTCGCGCCGTCGGCGGCGAGCGCGTCGCAGAGGCCCTCGGGGGTGAGCGCGTTCGCGTCGAACTCGACGACGGAGCCCCCGCGCGGGGCGAGACGCTCGCGCAGGATGTTCGTCCCAGAGGCCCAGTAGACGCTCGGCTGGGTCACCACGGCGATCCTGTGGTGACCCGCTCCGAGGAGGAAGTCGGCGTAGGCCCGCCAGCCTTGGGACTGCGCCGGGGCCAGCCGGGCGACCCAGTCCGTCGGCTCCTCGGTGAGGGCGTCGAGCACCGCCGACGAGCAGAGGAACGGTATGCCGAGGGCGTCGGCCCGAGCGGCGGCGGCGCGGGCGACGACGCTGTGGTACTCGCCCGCCACGGCGGCCACGCCCAGAGCCGCGAACTCCTCCACGGCCGCGGCGGCCCGCTCCGGGTCGGCCGCGGTGTCCCTGACCAGCAGCTCCAGCGGACGCCCGCCGATCCCCCCGGCGTCATTGACCTCGCGCACGCCCAGTTCGAGCCCCGCGAGCAGGTGCCGGCCCGCCTCGACCCAGCCGGGCGGCGTCAGCGGGACGAGGGCGCCCAGGAGGACGGGGGTACGGTCGGTGGACTCGGCTCCGTACGATGACGCGGGCGTGTTCATGGTGTGCTGTCTCCCATTTGTTTCGGCTTGGTCGTCGGCTTCGGCGGCGGACCGCTACGAGCGGTCGTCACCACCGGTCAGCGCGGTCCTGACGGCGCTCCAGTCCGGGTCCATCGGCGCGTACGTGTCCCTCGCCGTGCCGATGTCCTTGTATCCGCTGGAGGTGACCACGCAGACGACCGGCCCGTCGTTCTCGTGCGGCCCGTGGGCGCGCAGTCCGGCCAGTCCGGCGGCGGACGAGGTCTCGCACCAGAGGCCCTGCGCCGCCAACTCACCCTGAGCGGCGGCCATCTGTTCGTCCGTGACCGTGCGGGCCGCGCCCCCGGTCTCCCGGACGGCGAGGACGCCCCGGTAGCTGTTGATCTCGCAGTCGATGGCGTACGCGGTGGTCGGTCCGACGGGGACCCGGGCCACGGGCCGGCCGGTACGGAGGGCCTCGGTGAGGGCGCCCGCCGCCGCGGGCTCGGTCGCGTACACGCGGGGTACGGAGCCGGTGACGCCGAGCCGGGCGAGCTCCTGGAACCCCTTGGCCACGCCAAAGAGCAACTCCCCGTAGCCGGTGGGGACATGGACGGCCGCCGGGGCGCGGCCCAGGTCGAGGAAGATCTCGTAGGCGATGGTCTTGTACCCCTCGGGCCCGAAGGGGTGTCCGGTGTGGCCCGTGTCCGTGACGCTGCTGACGCTCTGGAAGCCGAGCTCGTCGACGATGCGGCGCATCAGCGGTCGCACGGAGTCGCGCGGCACCGTGAGCACGGTCGCCCCGTACGCGCGGAGGTGGGAGGCGACGGCCGGAGGCGCGTCCGGGGAGGTGAAGACGGCGCAGGGCAGTCCGGCGCGGGCCGCGTAGGCGGTGGCGGCGGCGCCGTGGTTGCCGGAGGAGGAGACGACGATGCCGCGCGCGCCCGAGGCGACGGCGGCGCTGACCGCCACCCGGTTCAGGCGGTCCTTGTGGCTCCATGTGGGGTTGCGGGACTCGTCCTTGATCCAGACGCCGTCGGCGAGTTCGACCAGCGGCGTGTTGCCCTCGCCGAGGCCGGGTGCGGCGAGCGGCGGCAGCAGCGGGGCCCACCGTTCGAGGCCGTGCGCGGCGGGGCGGGTGAACAGATCCGACGGCACCTCGTCGTAGGCGTAGTCGATGTCGAGGGGGTACGCGACCTCGTCCGTCGACGTGACGGGACAGCCCCGGGTCAGCGGCGGCCAGAGCGGATGGCGTACGGACGGGTCGGCGAGCGAGCGCTGGGCGGTGGCGAGCGAGGTCACGCGGGGCCTTTCGGGATGAGTGGCCGGGGACGGACAGACGGGCCGCGTGCGGCGGCCCCCGGCCGGGACGGACGGCCGAGGCACGTGCGGCGGCCCCGGCAAGCCGGGACGGACGGCGAGGCACGTACGGCGGCCCCGGCCGGGACGGACGCCGGTCTCGGTCAGCCCATCCGGCGGGTGAGGGCGGCGAGTGCTCCCGGCTGGCGGCCGGGGACGTGGCGGCGCAGGGTGACGAGGCCGGGGCCGAGGGCGCGGGCGCGGGTGGGGTCGGTGATCTGCTCCCACTGGTGGTGGGCGCGGTCGACGGCGCCTTCGACGTCGGGGTCGTCGGGGCGCTGGCGCAGGGCGAGGCGGGCTTCGGCGGCTGCCAGCCACAGTTCGCAGCTGCGGGCGGGGTCTCCGGCGAGCCGGGCGAGGTCGGCCCGCACTTCGGTCCAGTGCAGGGCCTCCGCCGAGCGGGGTCCGTGGCGGCGCAGCGCCTCCTGTTCCCAGGCGGCCGCCAGGGAGGCCGCCTCTCCGTGCCGGCCTGCCATGGCCGCGGCGAGGATGGCGGGGTGCGGGTCCTCCGGTGCGGCGGCCACGGGCGGGGGCGCCGGCGCGAGGAACCGCGCGGTCGGGGCGGCCGGGGCGGTCGCGGCGGCGGCCTCGGCGTGGAGGGTGGCGTGCGGGAGGCGGGCGCCGGAGCGCCAGAGGTCCGCCCAGGCGCGGAGGTAGTCGGGGGTGGCGGCTTCGCCCCGGCGCGGGGCGGGCGTCACCCGTCCGTAGAGGAGGGGTCCCGGGCCGAGGTGCAGCAGTTCGGGCACGGCCGTGAGGCGCTGCCACACCTCGGGGTCGGCGGCGAGGTCGGCGACGACGGTCGTGGTGCCGGGCGGGCGTACGCCGAGTTCGCCGGCGAGCCAGTGCCAGGGCAGCGCCGTGTAGCGGAGGGTGGCCGGGGTGGTGCGGGCCAGTGCGAGGTGGGGCAGTTCCTGGCGGCGGTCGAGGTGGAGCTGGCCGGCGAGGCAGACGACCAAGGGGCCGGGGCTCGCCGCGGCGGCGCGCAGCCGGGTCAGCACGGTCTGCGGGTCCAGCGGGTCCGCGAGCTCGACGACGGTCGCGATGGTGGTGCCGGTGAGGATGCCCGGCGGTACGGCGGCGAGGGCCGGCAGCACCGAAGCGGCGTCCATCACGCGCCCCTTGCCTGCGGGCGCGGCCGCGAGCAGGAGCGCCGTGCCCACGGTGGCCGCGCCCTCGGCCCCGGGCGTGGTCGTACGGGCGCCCGCCGTGCGCGCGTCCGTTCCCCTGGGCTGCGTGCCCGTTCCCGCGTTCGCACCCGGCCCGTTCGTGACCGCCGTGTACGTGCTCACCGTGCCGTTCCCGTCGTCGTTCACCACCCGAGCACCGTAACGCGTCGCGCTCTGGCCGATAATCGGTGGGCCGTTGACATATGCCAGAAGCACCACCGGATCGAGTGTTGCCAAATCCCTTACGGGCTGTCCCGGGCTGTGCGAAAGTCGTATGCGGGCCTCCCCTTCACACTTGGCCGCGCCGCGCCTGTATCGGAGTTCGACATGCCGTCCCATCTGTTCGCGGACCGCCCCGCTCAACCGCCGGAGCCAGGCGCGGTGGACGCGCTGATCTCGCAGACCCGCCGTCTGCGCGGCGAGGTCGACGCCGTACGCCGGGACGCCGTGGCGAACGAGGACGACCCCCAGCAGCGCTGGCAGCGCGCCCTGTGCGACCTCGCGGTGCACCAACTCGACGATCTCGGCGCCCACTTGGGCCAGCTGCGCGCGGGCGTCCCGGCGGAGCTCGCGCCCGGGGCACACCCCGTGGAGGAGACGGACGGCGGCTTCGACGGCGTTCTCGACGCGGGGCTCGCGACGGACCCCGGCACCGCGTACGGCCAGGCGGCGCCGCCGCGCACCGGCTCACTGCTCTCCCGCGTCGGCAGCGCCGAATGGAACCTGCTCACCGACGAGGTGAGCTGGTCCGAGGAGCTGTACCAGATCTTCGGCCGCGCCCACGAGAGCGGGCCGATGTCGCTGGACGAGATGCCCTCGATGGTCTTCGCCGAGGACCAGTCCGTCCTCCAGGCGATGGTCACCGACTGTCTGATCGACGGGAAGCCGATCGACGGCGAGTTCCGCATCGTGCGGACGGACGGCCGGGTGCGCACGGTCCACATGACCGGCGAGCCGGTGCTCGACGCCGACGGCTGCACCGCCTCGATGTGGGCCGTGTTACGGGATGTCAGCGAGCTGCGGCGGAGCCAGCGGGCGGTCCGGGAGAGCCGGGACAGCCTGGAGCGCAGCCGGCAGATCGAGCAGACCGAGCGCCGGGTCGCCGTCGAGCTCCAGGAAGCGGTCCTCCCGCCCTGGCGCGGCTCCCTCCGCTTCGCCCACGACGGCCCCGCGCCCCTCGACGTGGCCGCCCACTACCTGCCCGCCGCCACCACCGGCCTGATCGGCGGCGACTGGTACGACGCGCTGGCGCTCCCGGACGGGGACGCGCTCCTGACCGTCGGCGACCTGACGGGCCACGGCGTCGCCGCGACCTCCTCCATGGCCATGCTGCTGGGCGCGCTGCGCGGCATGGCCGTCGCAGGCATCCGGCCCGCCGCCCTCATGGGCCACCTCAACCAGCTCCTGGACACCTCCGTGCAGCCCGCGCTCGGCAGCGCCATGTGCTGCAGGTACGACCCCGTCGCCCAGACCCTCGCCTGGGCGCAGGCAGGTCACCCCGCCCCGCTGCTGTTCCGCGACGGGACGGGGCACGTGCTGCGCAGGCCCGAGGGCGTACTGCTCGGGGCGACCACCGGAGCCCGGTACGGCGAGGCCGAGACCCGGCTGCTCCCCGGCGACGTGCTCGTCCTGCACACCGACGGACTGACCCGCGGCAGCGCGGCGCTCGGCGGCCCGGGCGACGACAGCGGCGCCCGGCGCCTCCTCGCCCTCGGCCCGCGGCTCGCCGGGGCGCGGGACGCCCAGGACGGTGTGCGTGCGGTGGTCGAGGAGTTCGGCGAGGAGCAGCGCGAGGACGACGCCTGCGTGATGGTGGTCCGGGTCGGCCACTGAGCCGCCCGGGCCCTGCCCGCCGAACGCAACCCGAAAGCACGCCGAAAGCAACCCGAAAGCGCCGGGCAGGCCTGCCCGGTGCTTCAGGCCTGCCCGGTGCGGGGCCGGTTGACGGGGGACCTCGGGAGGGCCAGTTCGATCTCCTCGCGGAGGTTCTCGATCTTCGAGTAGCCGGCGTACTGGCCGGTGAGCCGGTACATCTCGCGCAGCCGGTCCCAGGTCCGGTGGGACGAGGTGTCCCCCATGGACATGAGGGCGAGACGGGCGTACCGGTCGGCCTGTTCCGGGTCGTCGGCGATGAAGCAGGCCGAGGCGAGCGAGATGTGGTCGAAGAGCTTCGACCGCTCGTGCCCGCCGTGCCGGAGTTCGATGGCCAGCTTGGCGTGCCGCTGCGCCGGGACGGCGGCGGTCGGGTCGTGCTCGGCCAGGGTGCGGTAGGCGAGGGCCTGCATGCCGTGCATGTCGGCCTCGTCGAAGTTCTGCATCCAGCTCGGCTTCTCGTCGCTCCGGTCGGAGACGAAGAGCTCCTCGGCCTCGCCGAGGGTGCGGCGCATGGCCTGCCCCCGGCCCATCGACGCCTGCGCCCAGGCCTCGATCGTGTGGAACATGGCCTGGGTCCTGGGCAGCATCCGCTCGCCGGCGCCCGCCTTGGCGAGCTTCATCAGGTCGAGGGCGTCGTCGGGGCGGCCCAGGTGCACCATCTGGCGGGCGGCCCGGGACAGAGCCTCCCCCGCGCGGGGGCGGTCGCCGCCCTCGCGGGCCGCGTGGGCGGCGATGACGAAGTACTTCTGCGCCGTGGGTTCGAGGCCGACGTCGTGGGACATCCAGCCCGCGAGGACGGCGAGGTTGGCGGCGACGCCCCACAGGCGCCGCTGGAGGTGGTCGGCGTGGCGGTAGGCGAGCATGCCGCCCACCTCGTTGAGCTGGCCCACCACGGCCTTGCGCTGGAGGCCGCCGCCCCGGGAGGCGTCCCAGGCGCGGAACACCTCCACCGAGTGTTCCAGGGCCTCGATCTCCTCCGACCCGATGGGGGCGGCCTCGTAGCGGTCGAACCCAGCGGGGTCGGCGTGGAGGGGATCGGTGGCCCGGGGAACCACGCCCTTGCGGGAGGGGTCGGTCTGCAGCCAGTCGTGCATGGCGTTGGTCAGTACGGAACCGGCGGCGAGCGCGGCACCCGCGCCCACCAGGCCGCGTCGGTTGAGCATGAGGTCCATTCCCGTGAATTCGGTGAGGACCGCCGCCGTACGATCGGGTGCCCAGGGCAGCCCGTCAGGGTTGTCCGTCTTCCTGACGTCCTGCCTTTTCCCGGCGCGCCCGTGTCGTACGAACCCGAGGTCCTCGATGGTCACGACACGGCCGAGTCGCTCGGTGAACAGTGCTGCCAGCACCCGGGGAACGGGATCGCGGGGCGTTTCGCCACGGTCGATCCAGCGCCGCACCCGCGAGGTGTCGGTCGCCAGCTGGGGGTGGCCCATGGCCGCCGCCTGCCGGTTGACGAGTCTCGCGAGTTCGCCCTTGGACCAGCCGGCCAGGCCGAAGAGGTCCGCCAGGCGGGTGTTGGTTTGTCCGGTCACGTCTAAGCCCCCAGGTTCTCGGCTGAGTTGACAGTAACCCCCTGTCATAGGGCTGGCGACTATTCGCCAGGGTTCGCCAGGGTGCGCCCGATGTTCCGCCACCCGCGCCCGGGTGTCAGGTATGAACGCGCCACCCCGCACCGCCGACCGGCCCTCATTCCCCAGGGTGCGGACCGGGGAGCGGGCGGGGCGACGCACGCAACTCGTCGGCACACGAAGGGATCTGTCACCTCCATGTACACAGCATCGTCCTCCGTGTCCGCCCCGCCCCGGCCGCAGCACCGCATCGTCCCGGCCGGCGCCGGTCCGTACCTCGCCCCCGCGCCCCAGGCCGTCCGGCCCCGGCGCTGGGCGGGCGGCACCGGCACCCAGCCGGTGAGCGGAAGAATCGACCTGTCCGGCCCTCAGGGGGCGCAGCTGAAGATGGCGATCGCGTCGGTCCACCGGATCTGCCCGGAGTTCAACCCGGTGCAGGTGCTGCGGCGCAGCGGCCGTTCCGTACTCATCGTCGGGACGACCGGGCGGACCACGGCGGTCGCGAAGTGTTTACTGGACCACTCCCCCGCGTGGGTCGAGCGGTTCAGGCACGAGATAGCTTCCTATCGCTCCTTCGTCCGCCACCGTCCGCCGGTGCGGGTGCCGAGGCTGATCGCGGCGGACCCGGAGAACTGCACGCTGGTGATCGAGCGGATGCCCGGGCGGGCGGCGGCGCTGTCGCGCCACCCCGTGGAGGCGCCGCCCCGGGCCGATGTGCGGGCCGCGCTGGGCGCGGTCGCCCGGCTGAACGCCTGGCGTCCGCCGGCCGGGACCTTCGACGCCCCGCTGGACTACGGCACCCGGATCGCCCGCTATCACGAGCTCGGGCTCCTCACCGACCGGGACCGTGACGACCTGCAGAAGCTGCTGCACGGTCTGGCGCACGCGGGCGGCCGGCAGGGCATGGGCCAGTTCTGTCACGGTGACGCGCTGCTCTCCAACATCCTGCTCTCCCCGGCGGGACCGGTCCTGGTCGACTGGGAGCACGCGGGCTGGTACCTGCCCGGGTACGACCTGGCGACGCTGTGGGCGGTGCTCGGTGACGCGCCGCTGGCCCGGCGCCAGATCAGTCAGCTCGCCCAGCAGGCGGGTCCCGCGTCGCGTGACGCCTTCCTGGTCAATCTGATGATCGTGCTGACGCGGGAGATCCGTACCTACGAGACGGCGGTGCAGCGCACGATGAAGGAGGCCCCGCCGGCCGGTTCGGTGCCGGTGCCCACCGGGGCGCTCGCGCCCGGCGAGGAACAGCGGCTGCTGCTGAGGCGGCTGCACGACGACTGCGCCATGGCACGGCGGGCCGTGCGCGCGGCGGTCGGGACGCGCTGAAGGGGCGGGACCGACCGACGACACGGGGGGTGCGCCGTGCGCCCGGTGCCGACACACCGGGACGCGGCGCACTGGTGCGTCCGGCTCCGGAAGGGGCCTGGCCACCCGACTATTGGTCCACACCACTGACGCGCCCCAGGCCCGGGACCCGTCTCCGCGAAACTCCGCCGACTGGCCGCCATTCCCGCTCTGACGTGGGAACTTCCGTGGACGCAGGCGTGATTGACGGATCGTCCGGGAGCCGATACCCCTGTACGGGTTCGGTCCCGCACGCCCCCGAGTCACCCCCCGCCCCAGGAGGCTGCCTTGCTCCGTTCCACGTCCCGCAGACGTACGTCATCGCGCCGTGTACCGAGGGCGGTGGGCGCGCTGGCGTCCGCCGCCCTGTTGCTTCCCCTGCTGTCCGCCGCGCCCCCGGCGGGTGCGGACGTGCCCGAGGCGGGTGTCCTCCAGGGGCAGTTCGCGCGGGCCGCCGCGCGCCACGGCGTCCCCGAGAGCGTGCTGCTCGCCGTCTCGTACCTCCAGTCCCGCTGGGACGCGCACGGTGGCGCGCCGAGCGTGACGGGCGGCTACGGGCCGATGCACCTGACGGACGCCGTGACGGCCCTGGCCGAGGCCGCCCCGCACCACTCGGACGGCGAGGAGGACGCGCGCGGCGACTCGGCGCGGGCGGTGCGCTCCGGCGCCGTGACGGCGGTGCCCGCCCCGGTGGAGCTGCCGGCCCGGCTGCGGACCCTTGAGCGGGCGTCGGCGCTCTCCGGCATCCCGGCGGAGGAGCTGCGGACCGGCACGGCCGCGAACATCGAGGGCGGTGCGGCGTTGCTCGCGGCGGCGCAGCAGGAGTCGGGCCTTCCGGCGAGTGCCGATCCGGCGGACTGGTACGGGGCGGTGGCGGCGTACTCCGGCGCGGACGACTCGGCGACGGCGACGACGTACGCCGACGACGTGTTCGACGTGATCCGGACCGGTGAGTCGCGGACGACGGACAGCGGGCAGGTGGTGACGCTCGCCGCGAGCCCCGCCGTCGCGCCGGTGACGGAGCAGGTGCGGCGGCTCGGGCTGCGGCCGCCGGCCGGCGGGCCCGTGGAGTGCCCGCGCTCGGTGGCCTGCGAGTGGATCCCGGCGCCGTACGAGGAGTTCGGCGACGGCGACTACGGCAACCACGACAAGGCGAACCGGCCGGAGTCCCAGTCGATCGACTACATCGTGATCCACGACACCGAGGCCACCTGGGACGTCACCCTGAAGCTGGTGCAGGACCCGACGTACGTGTCGTGGCAGTACTCGCTGCGCTCATCCGACGGGCACATCGCGCAGCACCTGCCGCTGAAGGACGTCGGCTGGCACGCGGGCAACTGGTTCGTGAACGCCAAGTCGGTGGGCCTGGAGCACGAGGGCTTCCTGACGGCGCCGGACTCCTGGTACACGGAGGCGATGTACCGGACGTCGGCGCGCCTGGTGCGGTACCTCGCCGGGCGGTACGGCATCCCGCTCGACCGGCAGCACATCCTGGGGCACGACAACGTGCCGGGCACGGTGACCTCCACGATCCGGGGCATGCACACGGACCCGGGGCCGTACTGGGACTGGGCGCACTACTTCACGCTGCTCGGCCGTCCGATCACCCCGAGCGCCGGCCCGTGGGCGGGCGTGGTCACGATCCGGCCCGACTACAGCGCCCACCAGCCGGTCTACACGGGCTGCGCGACGGCCGGGGTGGCCTGCGCGCCGCACGGCAGCGGGGCGGTGCGCCTGCGCACCGCGCCGAGCGCCGACGCGCCCCTGGTGAAGGACATCGGTCTGCGGCCGGGCGGGCAGGACTCGACCGACGGGGTCAACGACACGGGGGCGCGCGCGTCCACCGGGCAGAGCTTCGCGGTGGCGGAGCGGCAGGGCGACTGGACCGCGATCTGGTACCTCGGACAGAAGGCCTGGTTCCACAACCCGCGCCGGGAG
Organism: Streptomyces sp. NPDC037273; assembly: GCF_055603625.1. Classification (NCBI taxonomy): domain Bacteria; kingdom Bacillati; phylum Actinomycetota; class Actinomycetes; order Kitasatosporales; family Streptomycetaceae; genus Streptomyces; species Streptomyces sp. NPDC037273. The sequence goes on along the minus strand of NZ_JBVJVO010000001.1, from coordinate 551,936 downwards.
CCGACGGCGGTGAACGCGCGGGGCACGGTCCTGACCCCGCGCGAGGGGCTGGCGCAGGTGCCGGTGTACGGCAGGGCGTATCCGGAGGCTTCGGCGTATCCGGCGGGCGTGCCGGTGCAGTCGGTGTCGCCGCTGCCGTACAAGCTGCTCGCGGGCCAGCGGTACGTGGTGGGTGGCCGCACCCCCGGCGAGTACTACTTCGCGCCGGTGTTCGACCCGACGGGCCACACGGTCGTCCGGGGTCAGGAGGAGTACTACCAGATCCAGTTCGGCCATCGGGTGGCCTTCGTGAAGGCCGCTGACGTGCGGGTTTCCCAGGGCTGACGGAGCTTGGCCGAAAGGTGGGGGGTGGTGCCGGAGAATCGGTCCGGCACCACCCCTTCGGCGTTGATACGACTATTCGGGAGATCGCGTGCGCCGTACGGGCGACGGGTAAGGCTGGGGCCGCACAGCGCCCCTGCTCACCGGAAGGCCCCTCCGCACATGCCTCAGCCCTTCGTTATGCCGGATTTCTATGTCCCGTATCCGGCACGGCTCAATCCCCATGTGGAGGGCGCCCGCACGCACACGCGTGAATGGGCGCGCGCGATGGGGATGCTGGAGGGCTCGGGAGTCTGGGAGGAGCACGACCTCGACTCGCACGACTACGCGCTGCTCTGCTCGTACACCCATCCCGACTGCGACGCCGAGGCCCTGGACCTCGTCACCGACTGGTACACCTGGGTCTTCTTCTTCGACGACCACTTCCTCGAGGTCTTCAAGCGCACCCAGGACCGGGCGGGCAGCAAGGCCTATCTGGACCGGCTGCCGCTGTTCATGCCGGCGGACCCGGCGACGGGCATGCCCGAGCCCACCAACCCCGTCGAGGCGGGCCTCGCCGACCTCTGGCGGCGCACGGTCCCCTCGATGTCCGAGGGGTGGCGCGTCCGGTTCGCGGAGGCCACCGAGCATCTCCTGTACGAGTCCCTGTGGGAGCTCGACAACATCAACGACGGCCGGATCGCCAACCCGCTGGAGTACATCGAGATGCGCCGCAAGGTGGGCGGCGCGCCCTGGTCGGCCGGGCTCGTGGAGTACGCGGCGGGGGCCGAGGTCCCCGCCCAGGTGGCGTACTCGCGGCCCCTGCGGGTGCTCAGGGACGCCTTCTCGGACGCCGTGCACCTGCGCAACGACCTCTTCTCCTACCAGCGCGAGGTGGAGGACGAGGGGGAGAACAGCAACGGCGTCCTGGTCCTGGAGCGCTTCCTCGGCTGCACGACCCAGGAGGCCGCGAACGCGGTCAACGACCTGCTGACCTCGCGGGTCCAGCAGTTCGAGAACACGGCCCTCACCGAAGTGCCGCTGCTCGCCGCCGAGAAGGGCCTGAGCCCGGCCGAGTGCGCCGCCGTCGCCGCGTACGCGAAGGGGCTCCAGGACTGGCAGTCCGGCGGCCACGAGTGGCACATGCGCTCCAGCCGCTACATGAACGAGGGCATGGTCTCGGGTCCTTCGCGCCTCGACGGCGTCCTGGGCACCTCCGCCCTCGACATCCGGACCCTTTTCGGGCGCCCCGCGGCCGCCCGCCACCGGGCCTTCACCCACACCCCGCACCAGCACGTGGGGCCCTCCCTTGTGCCGGAGCTCGACCTGCCGTACCCGCTCACGCTCAACCCCCACTACGAGGCGGCCCGTCGGCACACGGTGGACTGGGCCGAGCGGACGGGGCTGCTCGACGACCTGTGGGACCGGCCGATGGCGGAGGGCTTCGACCTCGCCCTGTGCGCGGCCGGGCTCGATCCCGACGCGTCCCGGGAGGAGCTGGAGCTCAGCGCCGACTGGCTGACCTGGGGGACGTACGCGGACGACTACTACCCGGCCGTCTTCGGCCGCACGGGCAGCCTGGCCGGTGCGAAGGAGCAGACCGACCGGCTCAAGGCGTGCATGCCGGTCGACGAGCCCCCCGCCGGCGCCGCGTCGGCGCTGAACCCGCTGGAGCTCGCGCTCGCGGACGTCTGGGAGCGGACGGCCACCCCGATGGCCCCGGAGGCGCGGGCGCGGCTGCGGGCCGCGCTCGACGCGATGCTCGACAGCTGGCTGTGGGAGATGCACAACGTGGTGCAGCACCGGGTGCCCGACCCGGTCGACTACGTCGAGATGCGGCGCAGCACGTTCGGTTCCGAGCTGACCATGCTGCTGTGCCGGCTGCGGCAGGACGCGGCGCTGCCTCCGGAGCTCTTCCGCTCGGGCACGGTCCGCAGCCTGGAGAACGCGGTGATGGACTACGGCGCCCTGATCAACGACCTGTTCTCGTACCAGAAGGAGATCGAGGTCGAGGGCGAGGTGCACAACGGCGTGCTCGTGCTCCAGAAGTTCTTCGACTGCGACTACCCGACGGCGGTCGCGATGGTCGCCGACCTGATGCGGGGCCGACTGCGCCAGTACGAGCACCTGAAGGAGCGCGAAGTGCCTCTGCTCCTGGAGGACTTCGGGCTCGACTCGACCGGGCGCGCCGCGTTCGGCGCGTATCTGCGGGAGCTGGAGGACTGGCTCGCCGGTGTCCTCAACTGGCACCGGAAGGTGCGGCGTTACGGCTCCGATGACGTCCGCGCGGGCAGCGGCAGCGCGCTCCTCCGCCGGGGCCCTACGGGGCTCGGCACCTCGGCGGCACGGATCTCCGAGCTGCTCGCCGCGGCACCGCGCTGACCTGTGCCGACGGCCCCCGGGAGGTGCTCCCGGGGGTCAGGCGCGGCGGCCGCGCAGTTCGTCGAGTTCGCGGCGGTCGCGCTTGGTGGGGCGGCCGGCGCCCCGGTCGCGGACGGCCGCGACGGCAACGTGCTCGCGGGGCGGCGGGGGCGGGCTGTTGTCCACGTACGCCTCGGCGGCGACGGGCGGGCCGACGCGCTTGGTGTGGAGCTCCTTGACCTCGACGATCCGCTCGCGGCCGCCGTGGAAGAGCCTGACCTCGTCGCCGGGCTTCACCGGCTGCGCGGGCTTGGCCCGTTCGCCGTTGACCTTCACGTGCCCGGCCCGGCAGGCCGCGGCGGACTGGGAGCGGGTCTTGGTGAGACGTACCGCCCAGATCCAGCTGTCGACGCGCGCGCTCATCGGCCCCCGCTCCCCCGTCAGCCCTGCTGGAACAGTTCGGCGGGCAGCGGCTTGAGCAGCGCGTACAGGTCGTCGGTGATCGGCCGGTCCCAACTGGCGATCGTCACGAGGACGTTGTCGCTGCGGTCGAACTGGACGCAGGAGATGCGGCTCTCGGAGAGCTTGAGGCGCCGCACGATGAGGAGGTTGTCGCCCTGCATGACGGGGACGTCCTCGGTGTCGAGCACCTCGACCGGCTCGTCGTTCTCCAGGGCGGCGAGGAGCTGGGCCACCTCGAAGGGGATCTGCCCGTCGGCGAGCTCGCGCGCGGGCGAGCCCTCGGGCAGGTTGCCGATGATCATCGCGGGGCCGCGGCCGCCGAACAGGTCGTACCGGAGGAACACGCCCTGGCAGGAGCCGTCGGGGGCGGGCAGCAGACCGGCGCCGAGATTGCCGGGCCAGTCCCCCGGATCCATGGCCAGGACATCGAAGTCCGGGCCCGCGGGTGTGGCGGCGCTGCGGCGGCGGAGGAAGGACATACGGCCATGGTACGTGTCCCGGCGCGCGATGCGACGCGCCGGGCGGCTCCGTGCGCTCAGGCCTCCCCGCCGGGCTCCCGGGGCTCCCGCTCGCTGTTCCTGAGGGCCCGCTCGAGGCCCGTGCGGTCAGTGCCGAGCTTGCGGTAGACGGCCGAAAGAAGCCGGCCGAGCGTCGCGGCGTCGACGCCGAGAACGGTGGCCGCGTCCCGGTCGCGGACGGTGAGCTCGGCCGCGGCCCGCTCACGCGCGGTGAGCGTGTCGGTCCCGGCGGGGTGCAGCGGGCGGGGGCGCAGCCCGGCCGCCGCGAGCTCGGCGCGCGCGTCCTCGACGAGGCCGTCGGCGCCGCAGTCCTGGGCGGCCTCCAGGCCCCGGTACAGGTGCTCGGCGGCCTCTCCCGAGCGTTCGGTGCGGCGCAGCGCGGTGCCGAGGGCGACGAGGGAGCGGGCCAGCTCGTAGGCGGCGGGCGACTGGTCGAGCCAGTCGACGGACTCCTCCAGGAGCTTCACGCGCGCGGAGGGCTCGGAGACCTCGGCGGTCACCCGGAGCGCGGTGCCGATCGCGGAGGGCGCGCCGTACTGGCGGGCGCGGGCGACCGCGTCCTCGGCGGTCCTGCGGGCCGTCGCGGGGGCGGTGGCCGCCTCGGCGACGGCCAGGTGGAGCTGCCAGGGGCACCAGGCGGGGTTGCGCATGCCGCGCGGGTCGAGCCGGCGGCCGACGGCGGCGAGCTCGGCCACCGCCTCCTCGGTGCGTCCGCGGGCGAGGAGCAGTTCGGCGTGGACGGTCTGGGAGTCGGGGAAGGTGACGGCCGCGGGGAACGGCTCGCCGAAGTCGTGGGCGTCGGCGATGCGGGCGGCCTCGTCGACGCGCCCCCGGGCGAGCAGCACCTCGATCATGACGCCGACCGCGTACCACTGGGCGGGGGTGCGGGGCCCGACGCGTTCGGACAGGCGCAGTCCGGCCCGGACGAAGTCCTCGGCCTCCACGAGCCGGCCGCGCCGGTAGCGGATGTAGCCGAGCAGCGTGTACGCGAAGGAGAGGTGGGCGCCGCGCCAGCCCTGGCGCTCGAACTCGGCGGTTCCGGCGGCGAACAGCTCCTCGGCGCGGCCGGGGCGGTCCGCGTAGAGGAAGGTGAGCGCGGTGAGGACGGGGACCTCGAAGCCGCGGCTCTCGTCGGCCCAGCTCAGGCCGCCTTCGAGGGCGCGCTCGGCGTGGCCGAGGGCGACGGCGGAGGGCTCGGCGCGCAGGGTGGCGTCCCAGGCGCGCAGTCCGATGATGTACCGCTCGGTGAGGTCGCGGCCGGTGAGCCGGTCGGCGAGGGCCGCGAGGCGGCGGGAGCGGGCCGGCGACTCGGGTTCGTCGGCGCGGAAGGCGTCCCACATGAACTTCTCGGCCTGCATCCGCAGCCTGCTGCGGGCGTCGGTGGTCTGCCGGGCCTCACGGCCGAGGAGCTCGGACGCCTCGACGAGTCGGTCGCTGTGGGCGAGGACCTGCGAGAGCCGGTAGACGATGCCGTGGCGGAGCGCCGGGTCGGCGATGGTCTCCTCCAGGGCCGCCCGCAGGTGGTTGACGGTGGTGGCGGGCTCGGTGAGCAGGGACGAGCAGCCGAGTTCGTACAGGACGGCGGCCCGGTCGTCGGCGGCGGGCGGTTCGCGCAGCGCGCGGGCGAGGAAACGCCGGGCCGCGTCGGGGGCGCCGGCGCGCAGGTTCTCCCCGGCGGCGGCGCGCAGCCGCCCGACGACCCAGGGGTCTCCCTCGGGGTGGGTCTCCAGGAGGTGGCGTGCGGCGGCGGTGGGCCCGAGGCCCGCGTCGACGACGCACCAGGCGGCCTGGCCGTGCAGGGCGACCCGGGTGGCGGCGGGGATCGACCGGTAGACGGTGGTGGCGATGAGGGGGTGGACGAATTCGAGCGGGTCGTCCGGATCGTCGGTCTCGGCGAGGACCCGGGCCTCGCGCAGCCGTGCGGCGCAGTCGGCGACCGCCTCACCGCCGAGGCCGGCCACCGCTCCGGCGAGCTGCGGGGAGATCTCGGTGCCGAGGACGGCGCAGGCCCAGGCGAGGCGCACGGTCGCGGGGCCGAGCCGCTCCAGCCGGGTGACGAGGCCGCTTCCCTTGAGGGCGGCGGCAAGGTCGCGGAGTTCGTGGGCGCCGCCCGCCGTGGGTTCGAGTCCGTGGTCGCGGACCTTGGCGGCGAGTTCGACGGCCTCGAAGGGGTTGCCCGAGGTGACGGTCCAGCATTCGTGGCAGAAGGCGTCGTCGGCGTGGGCGCCGACGCGGTCGCGGACGAGGCTGGCGATGGCGTCGGAGGTGAGCGGGGCGAGCCCGAGGGGTCGCCTGCCGGATCGGTGTCCGGTGAATTCCGCTCCCTCGTCGGGGAGTTCGTCGGGCCGGTAGGCGACGACGAGCAGCATCGGCAGCTCCTCGGCGCGTGGCGCGAAGGCGGCGAGCCAGCCCAGGGATTCGGGGTCGGCCCAGTGGACGTCGTCGAGCACGACGACCAGGGGCGCCCGGCGTACGGCGAGATGGGTCAGGACCCAGTCGAGACCGTCGCGCAGGCCCTGCGGGTCGGGCGGCGACCCCTCGGCGGCGGCGCGCAGCCCGAGGGCGGGGCCGACGATGTCGTACCAGGAGCCGAGGCGTTCCCGGAGTTCGGCGTCGGTGGCGTGGGCCAGCTGCGGCTGGAGGAGCTGCCGGGCGACGTGGAACGCGACGCGCTGTTCCTGGTCGCCGCCGCGGGCGGAGAGCACGGTGCAGCCCCGGGCGGCCGCGCGGCGGCGGATCTCGGCGAGCAGTGTGGTCTTGCCGAGCCCGGCGGGCGCGGCGTACGCGAGGATGCCGCCGCGCCGGGCCGCGCGGGGGCGGTCGGGCGCGGGGTCGGCGGGGTGGGTGGCGGTTTCCGCCGGGTGCGCGGGGTGCGGTGCCCCGGCGGCCGGGGGTGACCCGCCGTCCGTGTCCTGCGCGGTGTCGTGGACGGTCGGGCCGTCGGGTGCGGCAGGGCTGTCGGGGACCGCGACGAGGTGGGGTCCCCGGGCGACGCGGGGCTCGGGTACGGGGAGGGGGACGCGGTCGGGCCAGGGCGGGTCGTCGGCCAGTCCGGTCAGCAGGTCCAGCGCGTCGTCGGCGGCGGCGAGTGCCGCCTCGCGTTCGAAGAGACCGAGCCCCTGACGGGTCGGCCTGCCGCCCTGTCCTGCCACGTTCCACCCCCACACCGGGGGCGTACGCCCGGCGCACGAGGGGCGGCGCCCGGCGGGTGACCCCGCGAAAGCCCCAGCGTACGCCGCTTGGCACGGTATGCAACGGTCAATCGCGCAAGCTTCCCGGCCGGTGCGGCGGGCTCCGCGCGAGGCCCGATGTGCGCCCGGCACGCGCCCGTTCGATCCGCGGTGGGGGCGCCGGTGCGGGGCGCCCCCTTCGCCCGGGGCTCAGCCGGTGGGCGGGGTGTCGCCCACCAGCCACATGGAGAAGAACTGGGCGCCGCCGCCGTAGGCGTGGCCGAGGGCGCGGTGGGCGCCGTCGACTTGGTGTTCGCCGGCTTCGCCGCGTACCTGAAGGGCGGCTTCGGCGAAACGGATCATGCCGGAGGCGCCGATGGGGTTGGTGGAGAGGACGCCTCCGGAGGGGTTCACGGGGAGGTCGCCGTCGAGTTCGGTGACGCCGGACTCGGTGAGCTTCCAGCCTTCGCCCTCGTCGGCGAAGCCGAGGTTCTCCAGCCACATCGGCTCGTACCAGGAGAAGGGCACGTACATCTCGACGGCGTCGATCTCGCGGCGGGGGTCGGTGATGCCGGCCTGGCGGTAGACGTCGGCGGCGCAGTCGCGGCCGGCGCGCGGGGAGACGAAGTCCTTGCCCGCGAAGAGGGTGGGTTCGCTGCGCATGGCGCCGCCGTGCACCCAGGCCGGCGGGCGGGGTGAACGGGCGGCGCCCGTGCGGTCGGTGAGGACCATCGCGCAGGCGCCGTCGGACGACGGGCAGGTCTCGGAGTAGCGGATGGGGTCCCAGAGCATCGGGGAGGCCTGCACCTTCTCCAGGGTGAGGTCGTGCTCGTGGAGGTGGGCGTAGGGGTTCTTGAGCGCGTTGCGCCGGTCCTTGTACGCGACGAGGGAGCCGATCGCGTCGGGGGCTCCGGTGCGGCGCATGTACGCGCGCACGTGCGGGGCGAAGAAGCCGCCGGCGCCGGCCAGCAGCGGCTGCTGGAAGGGGACCGGCAGGGAGAGGCCCCACATGGCGTTGGACTCGGACTGCTTCTCGAACGCGAGGGTGAGGACGGTCCGGTGCACGCGCGCGGAGACCAGGTTGGCGGCGACGAGGGCGGTGGAGCCGCCGACCGATCCCGCGGTGTGCACCCGGAGCATGGGCTTGCCGACCGCGCCGAGCGCGTCGGCGAGGTACAGCTCCGGCATCATGACGCCCTCGAAGAAGTCGGGGGCCTTGCCGATGACGACCGCGTCGATGTCCGCCCAGGTGAGTTCGGCGTCCGCCAGGGCGCGCTGGGCGGCCTCGCGGACGAGTCCGGCGATCGACACGTCATGGCGGGCGGCGACGTGCTTGGTCTGGCCGATGCCGACGACGGCGACGGGCTCTTTACTCATGGGGGTCCCCTTCCAGGACGGCGACCAGGTTCTGCTGGAGGCAGGGGCCGGAGGTGGCGTGGGCGAGGGCCCGGTCGGACTCGCCCCGGTGGATGCGGGCGGCGGCCTCGCCGAGCCTGATCAGTCCCGCGGCCATCACGGGGTTGGCGGCGAGGGCGCCGCCGGAGGGGTTGACGCGGACGCTGTCGTCGAGGCCGAGGGCCTTGGCGAGGACGACTTCCTGGGAGCTGAAGGGGGCGTGGAGTTCGGCGGTGTCGACGGGCCGCCGGAAGGCTCCGGCGCGCTCGGCGGCGAGGCGGGTGGAGGGCGAGTCGGTGAGGTCGCGGACGCCGAGGGAGTGCGGTTCGATGCGGTGGTCCATGCCCCGGATCCAGGCCGGTCGCGCGCAGAGCTCCCGGGCGCGGTCTCCGGCGGCGAGGATGACGGCGGCGGCGCCGTCGCCGATGGGCGGGCAGTCGCCGGTGCGGAGTGGCCGGACGACGTACTCGCCCTGGGGGCGGGCACCGGGCAGCTGGGCGTGCGGGTTGGTGCGCGCGTCCTCGCGGCTGCGGGTGGCGATGGCCGCGAGGGCGGGCTCGTCGGTGTGGCCGGCGTCGACGAGCGCCTGGGCCTGGAGGGCGGCGAGGGCGACGGAGTCGGGCCACAGCGGGGCCAGGTAGTAGGGGTCGAGCTGGCGGGTGAGGACGTCGCGGACGGAACCGGGCGAGGACTTGCCGTAGGAGTAGACGAGCGCGGTGTCGGCCTCGCCGGTCAGCAGCTTCACCCAGGCCTCGTACAGCGCCCAGGCGCCGTCGGTCTCCACGTGGGACTCGGAGATCGGGGGCCACGCTCCGACGCCGTCGAGGGCCATGGTGAAGGAGAAGGCGCGGCCGGCCAGGTAGTCGGAGGAGCCGGAGCAGGTGAAGCCGATGTCGGCGGTCTTGAGTCCGGTCTGCCGGAGGACCTCGTGCAGGACGGGCATGACCATCTCGACCTCGGAGAGGTCGTCGGTGCGGCGCAGGTGGTCGCTCTGTGCGAAGGCGACGATGGCCACCTCTCGGTCCGGCGTCACAGCAGCTCCTTGTACGTGTCGTAGTCGGCGTCGGGCTCGCCACAGGGCCGGTAGTGGTCGGGGTAGCGGCCGTCCTCGCTCCACACGGGTTCGACGCGCAGGCCCATCCGGACCTGGTCGTAGGGGATGCCGGCGATGCGGCCGTGGAGGGCGAGTCCGGCGCCGTCGAGGGCGATGTGGGCGTAGACGTAGGGGACCTCGATGTCGAGGTTCTTCGCCTTGATGTTGACGATGCAGAAGGTGGTGACGGTGCCGCGCGGGCCGACCTCGACGCGGTCGGTGGTGGCGACGCCGCAGGTGGGGCAGGCGCCGCGGGGAGGCACGTACACCTTGGCGCAGGAGGGGCAGCGTTCGCCGACGGTGCGGCGCTCGGTGAGCGCCTGGAGGTAGCGGGTCTGGGCGCGTCCTGGGCTGTAGGTGTAGTCGAGGCGGGCCTCGGCGACGATGCCGGTGACGGGTTCGTCGAAGGTGCCGTCGTGGTCGCGGGCCGGGCCGCCTTCGGCGCTCTCGTACGGCTCGAAGCAGGCGATGTCGGTGATGGCGCCGGAGCGGTCCCCGGCCCAGCGGACGCGGACGCGCATCCCGGTGCGGACGGCTTTGGGGCCGGGGGCGTCGAGGGCGTGCAGGAGGGCGGTGTCGGCGCCGTCCAGGCGGACCAGGACCCAGGCGAAGGGGGTGGCGAGCGGTTGTCCGCGGCGGGGTTCGGGGTTCCAGGCCCAGGTGGTGACGGTGCCGGTGGTCTCGACCTCGACGAGCTCGCGGAGTTCGGCGGCGGTCTCGGGGTCGTACTCGACGGGCGGGACGAGGACCCGGCCGTCCTCGGTGCGGACGCCGAGGACGGTCCGTTCGCGCAGTCCGGTGAGGAAGGCGGACTGGACGGGGCCGAGGGAGCGGGTGAAGGGGAACTCGACGACGAGGGGTGCCCGGAGGACCTCCGGCGATGGGGTGACGCTCATGTGCGGTCTCCTTGGTGACGGACGGCGTGGGGGTTCGGCGCTGACCGCGGTGGTTCACTCCCGCCGGTAGACCGCGGGCCGCTTCTCCGCGAAGGCCTTCGCGCCTTCCTTGGCGTCGGCCGTGTCGAAGATCGGCCAGCCCCGCTTGAGTTCGGCGGCGAGGCCTTCCGTCTCGGTCATCTCGGCGGTCTCGTAGACGGAGGCCTTCACGGCCTCGACGGCGAGCGGGCCGCAGGCGTTGATCCGCTCGGCGATGTCCAGGGCCGCGTCCAGGGCCGTGCCGTCGGGCACGACGCGGCCGACGAGGCCGATGCGGGCGGCCTCCTCCGCGGTGTAGGGGCGGCCGGTGAGGAGCATTTCGAGGGCGTGGGTGCGGGGGATCTGGCGGGGCAGGCGGACGGTGGAGCCGCCGATGGGGAAGAGCCCGCGCCTGACCTCGAAGAGGCCGAAGGTGGCGGAGGCGCCGGCGACCCTGATGTCGGTGCCCTGGAGGATCTCGGTGCCGCCGGCGACGCAGTAGCCCTCGACGGCCGCGATGACGGGCTTGCGGGGCCGGTGGTGGCGGAGCATCGCCTTCCAGTGCAGGTCGGGGTCGTCCTTCAGCCGGTCCCGGTACTGCTCGCCCGCCATGCCCTTGCCGGCGAGGGCCTTGAGGTCCATGCCGGCGCAGAAGGCGCCGCCCGCGCCGGTGAGCACGATCGAGCGGACGCTGTCGTCCGCGTCGGCCTCCAGCCAGCCGTCGTGGAGGCCGACGAGCATCGGCAGCGAGAGGGCGTTCTTGGCTTCGGGCCGGTTCAAGGTGAGGACGAGCGTGGCGCCTTCGCGCCGGACGCTGAGGTGTTCGGTGCCGCCCATGGGGGTCTCCCGTCTCCAGTTCTGGAACAGGTTGCAGGAGCCGGGGGTCCAGTTCAATAGTTTTCTGACACTCAGTCAGATTCTTCTGCGCACCCCCTTCCCCCGTTGGGCCGTCGGCGCTCTAATGACCGCCACGTCCATGCGCGGGAGCGCGAGCCGGGGTCAGGAGGAACGGTGGAGTACAACCTTGCCGACCTGTTCGAATCGGTGGTCGACGTGGTCCCCGACCGCGAAGCACTGGTGTACGTCGACCACCCGGGGGCCGGCCAGGAGCGCCGGCTCACCTACGCCGAGCTCGACGCGGCCGCCAACCGCATCGCCCACCACCTGATCGACGCGGGCATCCGCCCCGGCGAACACCTCGGCATCCACCTCTACAACGGGATCGAGTACCTCCAGACCGTCCTCGCCTGCCTCAAGGCACGGATCGTCCCGGTGAACGTCAACTACCGGTACGTCGAGGAGGAACTCGTCTACCTCTACCGGGACGCCGACCTCGCCGCGCTCGTCTTCGACGCCGAGTTCACCGACCGGGTGGCGGCGGCGCTGCCGCAGACGGAGAAGCTGCGGCACCTCGTGCGGGTGGGGACCCCGCCCGAGGGAGCCGCCGCCCTCGACTGCGTGGCGTACGCGGACGCCGAGGCCTCGGGTTCACCCGAGCGCGGCTTCGACCCCCGCTCCCCCGACGACCTGTTCATCATCTACACCGGCGGCACCACCGGCATGCCCAAGGGCGTCCTGTGGCGCCAGGAGGACCTCTTCTTCGCCGGCCTCTTCGGCGGCGACCCCTCGGGCGAGCCGGTCAAACGCCCCGAGGAACTCGCCGAGCGGGTCGCGGCCGGCGGCGCCGGCATCACCTTCTTCCCCGCGCCGCCCCTGATGCACGGCACGTCCATGCTCATGGCCTTCATCGCCTTCGACTACGGCCAGCGGGTCGTCCTGCACCGCAAGTACGTGCCGGAGGAGGTGCTGCGCACCCTGGAGAAGGAGAAGGTCTCCAGCCTCTCCCTGGTGGGCGACGCCATGCTGCGCCCCCTCGTGGACGCCCTGCGCGGCCCGCGCAAGGACACCGACCTCTCGAACCTGTTCAGCCTCTCGTCCTCCGGGGCGATCATGTCCGAGACCGTACGGGCCCAGCTGCAGGAGCTCATGCCGAACGTCCTGCTCCTCAACAACTTCGGCTCCACCGAGTCCGGTTCCAACGGCCGCGCCACCGACGACTCCGGACCCGCCAAGGGCTTCCGGCTGCACGTCAACGAGCGCACCCAGGTCGTCGACCCGGCGACGTACGAGCCGGTCGCGACGGGCGAGATCGGACGGCTCGCCCAACGCGGCCACGTGCCGCTCGGCTACTACAACGACCCGGAGAAGACCGCCGAGACCTTCTTCCAGCGCGGCGGCGTGCGGTGGGTGCTCCTCGGCGACATGGCGACCGTCGACGAGGACGGGATCGTCACCGTCCTCGGCCGGGGCTCGCAGTGCATCAACACCGGGGGTGAGAAGGTCTACCCGGAGGAGGTCGAGCAGGCCCTCAAGTCCCACCCCGACGTCTACGACGCCCTCGTCGCGGGCGTCCCCGACGCCCGCTGGGGCAACCACGTCGCCGCCGTCGTCCAGCTCCGCGCCGACGCCCCGCCCCTCGACCTCGACTCCCTCCAGACCCACTGCCGCTCGCGCCTCGCCGGCTACAAGGTCCCCCGCCAGCTCGTCCTCACCGACCGCATCCAACGCTCCCCCAGCGGCAAGGCGGACTACCGCTGGGCCCGCACGGTCGCGGTGGAGGCGGACGCTTCGCAGGACACGGCCTGACGCGGACACGGCGGCGGGGGAGCGGGCAGCACGCCCGCGCCCCCGCGCGTTCCCTCAGCGGTCCAGCTCGGACATCCGCCGCTTACTGTCGCCGTCCGTCGCCTGCTGACCGGTGGAGATCCGCAGGATGCCGTCGGGCAGGGCGCCGTTCAGATGGTCGCCGAACGCGTTCGTGCACGCGGCCAGGTCCTCGAAGACCTTGTTGAGCGCCCCCGCGACCGCCGCGCCGAGCGCACCGCTCGCGGCGGCGGTGGCGTGGTGGCCCGCGGCTCCGGCCAGCAGGCCCGCCGTCTCCCCGAAGACCTGGGTGGCGACCTCCCTGAGCTTCTCGGCGGCGCGCTCGTGCTCGGCGTGGTCGACGCTGACGCCCGCCGCGCCGGGCCCGGCCGCCAGTTCGTCGCCCCAGGCGCGGCCCGTCCCCGCCTCGCCCCCACCCCCGCCGGCCTGACCCCCGACCCCGCCGGAGAACCCGGCGGCGACGCCCGCGAGCCCGGCCACGGACGGATCCCGCAGCAGCCTGGTCAGCGTGGACGACACCAGCCGGTGACACTTCTCCACCATCACCCGCGACTGTGTCTGCCCCTGGGTGACGGCGGCCACCACGACGGCCTCGGAGGCACCGAACGTCACCACCCCGGCGACCAGCGCGGCGGCGGCCTCGGCGGCGCACACGGCCGCCACCTGGGTCAGCTGCGTCTTGGTCACGGCGATCACGTCACCGATCTCGTAGGCCGCGATCCCCGTCGCCCGCGCCGCCTCCACCACCGAGCTGACGTCCTGGTTCATCACCTTCTCCCAGTGCGCCGCCAGCGCGTCCATCGCCTCGCCCCGCCCCGACGACAGCAACCGCCGCACGTGAAGATTCGCGTCCCCCGCGTCGTCCCAGATCGAGTCGGCGTACGCCCGCAGCCCCTCCGCGACCCCGTAGAAGGGCGCCTGATCCGCCTCCGGTTTGGCGAAGTACTCGGCGATCAGCACCTCGTACAGGTCCGATACGACATCACCCATGACGTCAACTCCCCCTCGTCACCCGCGCGTTGGCCCCACACGCCCCCACGTGTGCGCTTCACCGTCTCACGCACCCCGTGACCCCGCCACAGAAACGCCACGAAGGGAAGGCCCCGACCGCCACACCCGGCCCGGCCCCCCTTCTCAGGAAGGACCCGTCGCGAACGCGAGCGGCGGAGCGATCGCCCGGACGTCTGCACCCTCACCAACCCACAGCCCGATGTAGAGCGCCGCGGTGGCCTCGAGAAGGCCGGCCCGGTCAAGGCCGCCGCCGGCCACGGGGGCGCAGCCGGCGTCCCGTACCAGCGCGCCGACACGCACGAGGGCCTCCGGGTCGTCGCCGCAGACCGGGACGGCGAGCGGCAGGCCGTCGAAGACGGGAGGCGTCATCCGCCACACGTCCTCGTGGCACAGGTTGAATGCCTTGACGACGTGCGCGCCCGGCGCCGCGGCGGCGAGCCGGCGCGCCGCCGACGGGCCGCCCTCCGTGAGCAGCCGGAAGCCCGGTCCCACCGGATTGGAGCAGTCGACCAGGACCCTCCCCGCCAGCACGTCCCGGAGTTCCGCCACGACCTCCGCCCCGGTGCCGTACGGCAGCGCCACCAGCACCACGTCGCCGAACCCGGCGGCCTCGCGCAGGCTCCCGAAGCGCCCGCCGTCACCGACGCGCCGCGCCAGCAGCCGCGCCTTCTCTTCGTCGCGGCCTCCGAAGAACACCTCGTGCCCCGCCCGCACCCAGTGGCCGCCCAGGGCGTCCGCCATGTTGCCCGTGCCCAGTACGCCGATCCTCATCGATCCGTCCCTCTCCGGCTCCCGGTACGTCCGGGGGCCTCGGGAACGACATTAGGAAGCCGGTCGGGCACCATCTGGTACGTGACTTCCGACGGATTCCTCGCCGACTGCCGCGCCCGCCTCGCCTTCGACCTGCTCGCGAACACCTGGAACTCCGTGGTGCTCTGGTCCCTTAGCGACGGGCCGAGCCGCCACGGCGAACTGCGCGAGCGGATCGGCGGGATCAGCTCCAAGGTCCTCACCGAGACGCTGCGGCGGCTGGAGTTCAACGGGCTGCTCGAGCGGCACGCCGACGCGGGCCCGCCGCCCCGGGTCTTCTATGAACTGACCGGGCTGGGGCGGTCCTTGCTCGGGCCCATCGACGCGTTCGGCGCGTGGGCCTTCGAGCACGGGGACGAGGTCATGGCCGCGCAGGAGCGGCACGGTGGGTGAGGGACCCGGCGCGCCGCGGGGCGGTCACGGGCCTCAGTGGAGGCCGAACTCCCTGAGCGCCGTGAGGAATTCCTTTGGGCGGTCGGTGTGGAGGAGGTGGCCGGAGTCGAGGGTGACGAGGCGGGCGTGGGGGATGGCGGCGGCCAGGGCGGTGAGGTGGTCCTGGGGGACGTGGCTGGTGGGGCCGCCGGCGAGGACGAGGGTGGGGGCGGTGATCGCCGGGAGGCCGGCGCGCCAGGCGGGGTCGGGGGCGTTGAGCTGGGCGTCGGTGGCAGGGACGAGGGGCCAGTCGAAGGCGAGGCGGCCTTCGGGGCGCTCGGCGGGCGGGCGGGGCGGGTCGAGGGGGACGAAGCCGGGCGGTTCCTCCAGGACGAGGCGGCCGATGAGGCCGGGTTCCCGCTGGGCGAGGAGGCAGGCGGCGCCCGCGCCCATCGAGTGGGCGACGACGGTGGCGCCGGTGAGGCCGAGGGCGTGGAGGAAGCCGCCGAGTTCGTCGCGGAAGGTGTCGAAGCCGTAGCGGCCGGGGTGGTCGCTGAGGCCGTGGCCGCGCAGGTCGAGGGCGTACACCCGGTGGTCGTGGGCGAGGTCGGCGGCGATCTCGGTCCAGGTGGTGGAGTTCTCGCCGCGGCCGTGGACCAGGACGACCGGCGGGGCGTCCTCGGGGCCCAGGACGCGGTGGGCGAGGCGTACGCCGTCGACGGTGACCGTGCGCACCTCCGGGTCGAGGAAGGCGGCGACCAGGCGGACGAGGGCGTCGCCGTCGTCGATCCAGGGGAAGTGCCCGGCGCCGGGCAGGACGACGAGTTCGGCGTGCGGGAAGAAGGCCGCCGCCTCGGCGGCCTTGGCCGGGGTCGGGCCGCCGTCGTACTCCCCCGCGAGGACGAGGACCGGCGCCGTGAGCGCGGCGATGTCGCGGCGGGTGCGTTCCGGGTCGTAGGCCCCGGGGCCGTGGTAGGCCTCGGCCGCCTCCCAGTGCGCCTGCCCGGCCTCGGCGGCGGCGTGCTCGCGCGCGGCCTCGTCCCAGCGGCCGTAGGAGAAGGGGGCGGCGACCTCGTGGTCGACGGACATCGGGGTGTCCGGTCCGAGTGCGTCGAGCGCGGCCCTGGCCTCTGGGTACCAGGGCTGGTCGGCGAAGACGGTGACGGCCTCGTCCCACTCCTCGTCCGTGGTGCCGACGCCGAGCGCCCGGCCGGCCGAGGTGACGAGGACGAGCGAGCGGATCCGCTCGGGGTGGGCGGCCGCGTACAGGGTGGCCAGGTTCCCGCCGGCCGAGTGGCCGAGCAGGTCGATCCGCTCCAGGCCGAGGTGGGCGCGGAGCGCCTCCACGTCGCCGACCTGCCGGTCGCAGCGGTACGTGCCGGGGTCGGCGGGCACGGCGCTCGCCCCGGTGCCGCGGGCGTCGAGCAGCACCAGCGTGCGATGGGCGGCGAGTCCTCCGAGGTCTCCCAGGTACGCGGCGTCGCGCATCGGTCCGCCCGCCAGGCACACGAGGGGGTCCCCCGCGCCGAGTGTCCGGTAGGCGAGTTCGGTTCCGTCGTAGCTCGTGAAGGTGGCCATGGCCCCGATCCTCACGGGCCCCGGACGATCTTCGCAACGGGTTTCACGGAGAGCGCGATACGGTGGTCGTACCGTCCCCGAACTGCGAAGGAACCGTTCCCCCGTGCCCGAGACCCGGGAAACCGCGCTGCGCGGCGACTGCGCGAACTGCTTCGGCCTGTGCTGTGTCGCCCTGCCCTTCGCCAAGTCCGCCGACTTCGCCGTGAACAAGTCGTCCGGCGAGCCGTGCCGGAACCTCCAGGACGACTTCCGCTGCGGCATCCACACCCGGCTGCGCACGAGCGGTTTCCAGGGCTGCACGGTGTACGACTGCTTCGGCGCCGGCCAGCACGTCTCCCAGGTGACCTTCGGCGGCGTGTCCTGGCGCGAGGCTCCGGAGACGGCCCGGCAGATGTACGAGGTCTTCCCCGTGGTGCGTCAGCTCCACGAGCTGCTCCGCTACCTCACCGAGGCCCTCGCGCTGCCGGCCGCGCGCCCGGTGCACGCCCAGCTGCGCACGGCGCTCGCCCGGGTCGAGGCGCTCACCCAGGGCACGCCCGCCGAGCTGGAGAAGTTCGACGTGGGACCCGTACGGGCCGAGGTGAACCCGCTGCTGCTGCGCACGAGCGAGCTCGTCCGCGCGGGCGCCGGAGGCAAGCCGAAGAGCCGCCGGGGCGCGGACCTGATCGGCAAGCGGCTGCGCGGGGCCAAGCTGCGCGGCGCGGACCTGCGCGGGGCCCTTCTCATCGCCGCCGACCTGACGGACGCCGATCTGTCGCTCACCGACCTGATCGGCGCCGACCTGCGGGATGCCGACCTGTCGGGCGCCGACCTGACCGGGGCCCTCTTCCTGACCCAGCCCCAGCTGAACGCGGCGCGCGGCAGCGCCGCCACCCGGCTGCCCGCGGGCTTCGAGCGCCCCGCGCACTGGACGGCCTGACCCGTCTCGGCTCGGGGCCCGGGGTCACCAGGTCACGGGCAGCGAGACGGGCCCCCGGTTGACGGTCCCCCGGCGCCATTCGATCCGCTCGGGCTCCACCGCCGTGGCGAGTCCGGGGAAGCGCGCGAGCAGCGTGGCGAGCATCACCTCGGCCTCCATGCGCGCGAGTTGGGCGCCGGCGCAGTAGTGGGCGCCGTGGCCGAAGGCGAGGTGGGGGGCTTCCTGGCGGGTCAGGTCGAGGCGGTCGGGGTCGGTGTAGACGGAGGGGTCGCGGTTGGCCGCCGGGTAGAAGACGTAGACGGCTTCGCCCTCGCGGACGGTGACGCCGCCGACCTCGGTGTCGGCGGTGGCGATCCGTGGCATGCCGACGCCGTTGCGCTGCGGGATGTACCGCAGGAGTTCGTCGACCGCCGTGGGCAGCCGGGCGGGGTCGGCGCGGAGCTTCGCCGTCTGCTCGGGGTGGACGAGGAGTACGTACACCATGGTGGCGACGGTGTTCCGTACGGCGTCGAGGCCGTTGAGGGTGAGCATGACGGCCATGGAGACCAGCTCGGGGGTGCTGAGCCCGCCGGCGGCGCGGGCGACGGCGAGCTCGCTGAGCAGGTCGTCGCCGGGGTGTTCGGCGCGGTGCCGGGCGAGGTCGGCGAAGTAGCCGGCGATCTCCTTCTTGACGGACTCGCCCTCGGCGGCGGTGGTGTCGCTGGAGAGGACGCCCTCGCGCCAGCGCTGGACGCGGTCGAGGTCGGCGTGGGGTACGCCGAGGAGTTCGGCGACGACGGTCGCGGAGAGCGGGCCGATGAAGGTCTCGGCGAGGTCGGCGGGCGGTCCCGCGTCGAGGAGGCGTACGGCGAGGGTTTCGGCGCGCCGCATGGTGTGCTCGCGCAGGGCGGTCATCCGGCGGCGCCCGAAGGTGGGGGCGATGAGCTTGCGCAGCCGGGTGTGGTCGGGCGGGTCGGCGCGGCCGACGCCGCCGGCCGGGGCGAGGTTGTGCGGGGTCATGGAGGTGATGGGCCGGCCGACGGTCAGGGCCCGGCTCATGCGGGGGTCGGAGGCGATCTG
The DNA here is from genome assembly GCF_055603625.1 of Streptomyces sp. NPDC037273. NCBI lineage: Bacteria > Bacillati > Actinomycetota > Actinomycetes > Kitasatosporales > Streptomycetaceae > Streptomyces > Streptomyces sp. NPDC037273. Next base: position 533,310 of record NZ_JBVJVO010000001.1, on the reverse strand, counting down.
CTTGACGTCCTCGTACCGGGTGACGAGCCAGGCGTGGCCCTCGCCGTGGCGGAGCCGGACGCGGGCGACGGGCTCCTCGCGGAGCAGGCGGTGCGGCAGCGGGTCGAAGTCGGTGCCGGGGAGCGGGACCACGGGCCAGTCGTGGATGACCGGGCCGTGGTCGCCGGTGGGGTTCTCGGGCGGGTTCATCGGGTGGGGGCCGTTTTCCGTCGGACGCCGGCGTCGTGCCGGAGCGGGGTGATCTGTTCGATGTCGTAGCGGACGCGGAGCTTCTCGATGGCCGCGTGGTCGACTTCGCCGCCCGAGCCGAGGATCTCCATGAGCTCTTCGAAGTACCGCTCGTGGTCGGGTGGGGGCGAGGCCTGGAAGAGCATGCGGACGGGTTCGCCGGTGGGGTTGGCGAAGGCGTGGGGGCAGCCGGGCGGCACGAGGATGAGGGTGCCGGGGGTGGCCCGGACGGCCCGCTGTCCGGAGGCGGACTCCCACTCGCGCCAGCTGTCGCGGGTGCGGACGAGCGGTTCGAAGGCGAGGACGTCGAGCTCGCCCTCCAGGACGTAGAAGAGCTCCTCGCTGTGCCCGTGCGCGTGGGCGCCGACGTCGAAGCCGGGCGGTACGACGACCTCGAAGGTGGAGGCGGTACGGGAGTGCTCGCCGGTCACCTTGAAGGTGACGTGCTGGGCGGCGGTGGTCAGGGTCTTTCCGTGGCCGGGCGGCACGATGAGGCCGCCGCCCGGTCCGATCGCTGTGGCGGTCACGGGGTGGCGGGTCCTCTCACCAGGTCACGGGAAGGGTCTCGGGGCCCCGGATGAGGGCGCCGCGCTGCCAGCGGAGTTCCTCTTCGGGGACTGCGAGCCGGAGGTCCGGGAAGCGGGTCCAGAGGGTTTCGACGAGGATCTCGGACTCGATGCGGGCGAGCGCGGAGCCGGGGCAGTAGTGGGGGCCGTGGCCGAAGGCGACGTGCGGGTTGTGGCCTCGGTCGAAGTCGAGCCGTTCGGGCTCGGGGAAGACGTCCGGGTCGCGGTTGGCGGTCAGGTAGGAGACGTAGACGGGGTCGCCGGCCGGGATGGTGACCCCGCCGACCTCGACGTCCTCCATGGCGATCCGGGAGAGGCCGACCGCGTTGCGGTGCGGGATGTAGCGGAGGAGTTCGTCCACGGCCTGCGGTACCAGGGCGGGTTCGGCGCGCAGCCGCGCGAGGTGCTCGGGGTGGGTGAGGAGCGCGTACACCATGTTGGCGCTGTTGTTGCGGACGGCGTGGGCGCCGCCGATCTGGATGAGGACGGCGAGGCCGACGGCCTCGTGCCCGGTGAGCGTGTCGTCGTCGACGGCGTCGGCGAGGACGGCGGCGAGGGTCTCCTTGCCGGTGCCGTGGTTGCGGCCGATGAGTTCGGTGAAGTAGGCGCCCATCTCGGACTTGGCCCGCTCGCTGGCCTCGCGTCCGGCGGCGGCGGAGATGATGGTGTCGGACCAGCGGGCCATCAGCGGCTGGTCCTCCTCGGGCACGCCCATGAGTTCGCTGACCATGGCGAGCGGGAAGGGCCGGTTGACGAGTTCCATGAGGTCGGCGGGGGCGCCGTGCTCCTCGACCCGGTCGAGGAGCCGGTCCATGGTCGCCTGGGCGTGGTCGCGGAGCGCCCGCAGCGCGCGGGCGCTGAAGGCGCGGGCGACGACGCGCCGCATCCGGGTGTGGTCCGGCGGGTCGGCGAAGCCGACGGCGCCCTCCATGGGGATGAAGTGGGGGGCGACGCGGGTGATGGAGCGGCCCCAGACGGCCTGGCGGCTGAAGCGGGGGTCGACGGAGACGAACTTGACGTCCTCGTAGCGGGTGACGAGCCAGGCGTACCCCTCGCCGTTGGGCATCCGGACCCGGCTGACCGGGTCCTCGTGGAGCAGTCTGGCGAGCAGCGGGTCGAAGTCGAGGCCGGTCAGGTCGGGTACGGCCCAGAAGTGGACCTGCGGGATGTCGGCGGCGCCGGGGACGGTGGTGGTCACGGGGTCACCCTTTCCCACGCCCCGGGGCTTCCCGGTCCGGACGCGCCCGAATGCACCCCAAGGCGTGACGTTCGGGCCCGGGTGTGTACGAGGTCAGGCGCGGGGGCGTACCTCGACGTTCTCCAGGATGCCGACGGCGTCGGGGACGAGGATCGCGGCGGAGTAGTAGGCGGTGACGAGGTAGGAGATGATCGCCTTCTCGTCGATGCCCATGAAGCGGCAGTTGAGGCCGGGTTCGAGTTCGTCGGGCAGGCCGGTCTGGTGGAGGCCGATGACGCCTTCGTTGTCCTCGCCGGTGCGGACGGCGATGATCGAGGAGCTCTGCTTGTCGCTGACGGGGATCTTCCCGCAGGGCAGCAGGGGGACTCCGCGCCAGGCGGGGATCCGATGGCCGTGGAGGTCGACGGAGGAGAGCGCGAGGCCGCGCTTGTTGCACTCCTTGCCGAAGGCGGCGATGGCGCGCGGGTGGGCGAAGAGGTACTGGGTGTCGCGCCGCATGCTGAGCAGGTCGTCGAGGTCGTCCGGGGTGGGCGGGCCCGAGTGGGTCTGGATGCGCTGGTCGAAGTCGGCGTTGTGGAGGAGGCCGAACTCCGGGTTGTTGACGAGTTCGTGCTCCTGGCGCTCGCGGAGTTCCTGGATCGTCAGGCGCAGCTGCTGCTCCGTCTGGTTCATCGGCTGGTTGTAGAGGTCGGCGACGCGGGTGTGGACCTTGAGGACGGTCTGGGCGACGCTGAGCTCGTACTCGCGGGGCCTGAGTTCGTAGTCGGCGTAGGCGCCGGGCAGGGCGAACTCGCCGATGTGGCCGGCGCTGAGCTCGATGGCCGCCTCGCCCGCCCGGTTGGTGGTGCGCCGGTGGCCGTCGGTGTGCAGGTCCATGACGTGGTCGTGGAGGTTCTCGTACTGTTCCGCGACGGCCTGGTAGGCGGTGCGGGGCAGGGCGAGGAGGGTGACGGCGGTGACGGCCTTGGCCGTGAACTCCCACGTCGCCGCGCCGGCGAGGACCTGGCCGCCGAAGGCGTCGCCGTCGCCGAGGCGTCCGAGGAGGGTCTCGTCGCCGTACTGTCCGGTGCCGAGCTTCTCGATCTTGCCGTGGGCGATGAGGTAGACGTGGTCGGCGTCCGCGCCGGCGTGCACGACGACCTCGCCGGGCTCGTACTCCTTCTGGACGAAGCGCTCGGCGAGCGCGCCGAGCGCGGTGGGATCGTCGAAGCCGCGCAGGAGCGGGAGCTCGGCCAGTTCGGCGGGGATGACCTCGACCCTGGAGCCGCTCTTCACGAAGGTGACGCGGCCGTCGCCGACGACGTACGAGAGACGGCGGTTGACCCGGTAGACACCGCCGGGCGTCTCGACCCAGGGCAGGGTGCGGAGCAGCCAGCGGGAGCTGATGCCCTGCATCTGGGGTTCGGACTTGGTGGTGGTGGCGAGGTTGCGGGCGGCAGCGGTGCTCAGGCTGAGCCGGACCTCGCGGACGCGGACGGCGGGCGTGGGCGCGGGGGTGGCCGCCGGCTCGGTGTCGACCGACATGGTGACTCCCTTTTCTGGGGGTTCTGTGGTGCTCGCGGACTCTTTCGTCACTCTCCGCGTCCAGGTGTAACGCACCGTCGCCGAGGGCTTCCGGGTGCGGCGCGGGCGGGCTGGAGCACCGGGTGGCGGCAACCGCCCCGTGAGCGCCCCGCACGCTCCGCCGTCCGGGCAGCCGCGCGGGGGCGAAAAGTTCCGCCGGACCCTTGCCAAGGCGGGGGTGTCCACGGTTTAACTGGCCCCTGAACGTATCTACCGAATGATCGGTAGTCCGTTTTACGACGACGGGAGCGGCGCATGACGGAACTGCTGGACAGCGGCGAGCGGCTCGGACGGAACGAGTTGGCGGCACTCCAGCTGGAGCGGCTGCGCGCGACCCTGCGGCACGCGTACGCGAACGTGGACTTCTACCGCCGCTCCTTCGACGCGGCCGGAGTGACCCCGGACGACTGCCGCACCCTCGCCGACCTGGCCCGATTCCCCTTCACCGCCAAGTCGGACCTGCGCGACCACTACCCCTTCGGGATGTTCGCCGTCGACCAGTCCCGCATCCGGCGCGTCCACGCCTCCAGCGGCACCACCGGCCGGCCGACCGTCGTCGGCTACACCGACCGCGACCTCGACACCTGGGCGGACGTGGTGGCCCGCTCCCTGCGCGCGGCCGGCGCCCGTCCCGGCCACAAGGTCCATGTGGCGTACGGATACGGCCTGTTCACCGGCGGTCTCGGCGCCCACTACGGCGCGGAGCGGCTCGGCTGCACCGTCATCCCCGCATCGGGCGGCATGACGGCCCGCCAGGTCCAGCTCATCCAGGACTTCCGGCCCGAGGTCATCATGGTGACCCCTTCCTACATGCTCACCCTGCTCGACGAGTTCGAGCGCCAGGGCGTCGACCCCCGCTCCACCTCGCTGAAGGTGGGCGTCTTCGGCGCGGAGCCCTGGACCGAGGCGATGCGCAAGGAGATCGAGGACCGCTTCGCCATCGACGCGGTCGACATCTACGGCCTCTCCGAGGTCATCGGCCCCGGTGTGGCCCAGGAGTGCGTCGAGACCAAGGACGGCCTCCACATCTGGGAGGACCACTTCTACCCGGAGGTCGTCGACCCCTTCACCGGCGAGGTCCTGCCGGACGGCGAGGAAGGCGAACTCGTCTTCACCTCCCTCACCAAGGAGGCCATGCCGGTCATCCGCTACCGCACCCGCGACCTCACCCGGCTCCTGCCCGGCACCGCCCGCGTCTTCCGCCGCATGGAGAAGGTCACGGGCCGCAGCGACGACATGATCATCCTGCGCGGGGTGAACCTCTTCCCCACCCAGGTCGAGGAGATCGTGCTCCGCACCCCCGCCGTCGCCCCGCACTTCCAGCTCCGCCTCACCCGCGAGGGCCGCCTGGACGCCCTCACCGTCCGCGCCGAGGCCCGCCCCGACGCCACCCCCGCCGACCGCGCGGAGGCGGCGCGGGCCATCACCACCGCCGTGAAGGACGGCATCGGCGTCTCCGTCACGGTCGAGGTGGTCGACCCGGAGACCCTGGAGCGCTCGGTGGGCAAGATCAAGCGGATCGTGGACCTCCGGGACTCCTGACCGGGAGCCCCGGAGCCACGATCGCGGAGGGGCCGGCGGGCGGCCCCTCCGTTCAGGAGAGCCTGATGCTGGAGATCCGGGCCCGGTAGATCCGGCCCTCGTAGCCGTAGTAGTCGAGGCCGCGGGCGTAGGTCGGCTTGCCGGTGGGGTCGAAGAACTGCACGTACGTGTTCCACCAGCCTTCCTTGCCCGGGTCGGTCACTTCGATCGACTGGAGCCAGAACGACTCTCCGTCGGCGGCGCGGGAGAAGGACTTCACTCCGTAGCTCTTCGGCCGGATGTTGGTGAGCGCGAGGTTCGACTTCTCGACGGTCCAGATGGCCTGACCGCCGTTCAGGACGAGCCGGTTCGGGTCGGTGAAGTCCATGTCGAGGCTGTGGCCGCCGAACTCGGTGGCCCACACGTGCTTGTCGACGAGTTCGAGCCTGGCGTTCTTCAGCGAACCGGTCACGCGGTACTTGGCCAGCGTCCACGTGCCGAGCGCGTACAGGTGCGAACCGTCCCACCACAGGCCGTGCGCGCCCGTGAACTCGATGCGCTGGACGGGCGCGGACCCGAGGGTGCTGACGTCGTCGGCGTTGGTGGGGGCGTATACGGAGATGTAGCCCGGGTAGTCGAGAGTGGCGGACACCTTCGCGGAAGACGCCACGACGACGACTCCGTGGCTGCGGAGGTACTCGACCGCGTGCGGGTTCCCGCCCGGGGTCGCCGACCACAACAACGCGTCGTCGTCACCGAAGTTGACGATGCCGACCTTGCCGCCGCCGGCGGCGACGGCGCACGTCCAGCCGTAGCGGTCGGTCTCGCGGTAGCGCGCGTCGTTGAGGCGGGCCCACTCCGTCTGGCTCGGCGCCTGCCACTCCCACACGAGGTTCTCGGGCGTCCACAGTTTGATGGCGTCGAACAGCATGACCTTGTTCTTGAGCTGCTCGGTGATCAGCACGCCGAAGTTGCCCGCGGCCTGGGCGGGCGTCGCCGTGGCGAGTGAGGCGAGCGGAGCGCCCATGCCGATCGCGATGGCACTTTTCAGCAGATTTCGACGGTTCACGAAAATCCCCCCCGGGATCACTTAAAAGTTCGGCCGTCAAGCTAACACCTCCCCGACGAAGATCAAACGGGTTTGCCGGGGCTCTCGCGCGTAGCCTGGGGGGAGGAGGTGGTTGCGATGCTGTCGGACTCCCCTATCGCCGCGATCATTCCGGTGGAGAACATGGAGCGGGCGAAGCGCTTCTACTCGGAGACCCTCGGTCTTCCTCTCACGAGGGAGTCGGCCGAGGACACCAGGTACGAGTGTGGTGGCACGACGATCGGGCTCTACGAGACGCCGTACGGGGGCAAGGCGGAGCACACGTTGGCGAGCTGGAAGGTCGGGGACCTGGACGCGGAGATGGCGACGCTGCGGTCCAAGGGGGTCACGTTCGAGGAGTACGACCTGCCGGGGATCAAGACGGTCGACGGGGTGGTCGAGTCGGACACGATGAGGGGCGCCTGGTTCAAGGACAGTGAGGGCAACATCCTCTGTGTCACGGAGGAGTTGGGCTGAGCGGGACGGGAACGCACGGGCGGGGTGTCAGGCCGCGCCGAAGCGGTCCCTGAGTTCGCGCTTGAGGATCTTGCCGCTGGCGTTGCGGGGAAGGGTGTCCACGAAGTGGATGCGCTTGGGGGCCTTGAAGGAGGCGAGGTTCTCGCGGGCGTGGGCGAGGAGTTGGGCTTCGGTGACGTCGCCGCGCCGGACGACGACGGCGGTGACGGCCTCGATCCAGCGGTCGTCGGGGAGGCCGATGACGGCTGCCTCGGCGACGTCGGGGTGGGTGTAGAGGGCGTCCTCGACCTGGCGTGAGGCGACCAGGACGCCGCCGGAGTTGATGACGTCCTTCACGCGGTCGACGATGGTGAGGTAGCCCTCGGCGTCGCGGACGGCGAGGTCACCGGAGCGGAACCAGCCGCCCCGGAAGGCCGCCCTGGTCTCCTCGGGCTTGCGCCAGTAGCCGTCGCACAGCTGCGGGGACCGGTAGACGATCTCGCCGGGGGTGCCGTCGGGCACGTCCTTGCCGTCCTCGTCGACGACGCGCGCCTCGACGTGGCGGACGGGCCGGCCGCAGGAGTCCATCCGGCCCTCGTGCTCGTCGGGCCCGAGGACGGTGGCGAGGGGGCCGATCTCGGACTGGCCGAAGCAGTTGTAGAAGGCGAGGCCGGGCAGGCGGGCGCGCAGCCGCTCCAGGACGGGGACGGGCATGATCGAGGCCCCGTAGTAGGCCTTGCGCAGCCCGGACAGGTCGCGGGTGTCGAACTCCGGGTGGTTGGCGAGGCCGATCCAGACGGTCGGCGGGGCGAAGACGCTGTCGGCGCGGCCCGCCTCGATCAGGTCGAAGAGGACGGCCGGGTCCGGCCCGTCGACGATGGTGTTCTCCGCGCCGACGGCGAGGTACGGCAGCAGGAAGACGTGCATCTGGGCCGAGTGGTAGAGCGGCAGCGCGTGCACCGGCCGGTCGTCCTCGCCCAGGTCGAGGGCCTCGATGGCGCTCGCGTACTCGTGGACGAGGGCGTGATGGGTCATCACCGCGCCCTTGGGCAGAGCGGTGGTGCCCGAGGTGTAGAGGAGCTGGACGTACTCGCGGGCATCGCGGTCGGTGTCGTACTCCTCCGGTGCCGCGAGCGCGTCGAGGAGCGAGCCGGGGGCGTCCCGGAGCGCCTTGACCGCGTAGCCGTCGGGGACGCGGTCCGCGAGGGCGGGGTCGGCGAGGACGAGCGAGGCGTCCGACTGCTCCAGGATGTACGCGAGGTCGTCGCCGGTCAGGTGGTGGTTGACGGGCACGTGGATGAGGCCGGCGCGCGAGCAGGCGAGGAACGCGATGAGGTAGGCGTCCGAGTTGTGGCCGTAGGTGGCGACCCGGGCGGCGTCCGGCAGGCCGAGGCCGTGGTGCGGCTCCCGCAGGACGGCGGCGGCGGTGGTGACGGCCGCGTCCAGCTCCGCGTACGTCCAGGTGCGGTCGGCGTACCGTACGGCGATCCGGTCGGGGACGCGCTGGGCGCTCATGCGCAGGACACCGTCGACGGCGCGGCTGAGGAGTCGTTCCATGCGGTGATCCTCCGCGCGGCACCGGCGGAAGGTCAAGTACCGCGCGGTGCGCCGTACATGGCCGGACCTCGGATACCGAACGGCATGTTGACAACGGGGCGGGCGGCTGCGTGCATGGTCCGACCCGCAGTGCTCATCGATCCGTTGGGAGGCACGTTGCACCTCCGCACCCGTCTGAAACACCTGGCGCTGGCCGCCGCCGCCCTGTCCGTCGTCACCGCCTCGCTGCCCGGCGCGGCGGCCGCGGACTCCGGCGACCGGGACCGGCACCCGTCCGACCGGGGCCTGTCGGCGGTCATCCGGTACACCGAGTACGGCATCCCGCACATCGTGGCGAAGGACTACGCGAACCTGGGCTTCGGCACCGGGTGGGCGCAGGCCGCCGACCAGGTCTGCGTCCTCGCGGACGGCTTCCTCACCGTCACCGGCGAGCGCTCCCGGTACTTCGGCCCGGACGCGGCGCCGGACGGCTCGCTGTCCTCCGCCACAAACAACCTCTCCAGCGATCTGTACTTCCGTGGCGTGAAGGACGCGGGGACGGTCGAGGAGCTGCTGCGCACGCCTGCGCCGGCCGGGCCGAGCCGCGATCTGAAGGAGCTGATGCGCGGCTGGGCGGCCGGCTACAACGCCTGGCTGCGGAAGAACCGGATCACGGACCCGGCCTGCGCGGGCGCCGACTGGGTCCGCCCGGTGACCGCGCTCGACGTCGCCCGGCGCGGCTTCGCCGTGTCGGTGCTCGGCGGCCAGGGCCGCGCCGTCGACGGCATCACCGCGGCCCGCCCGCCGGCCGCTCCCCCGGCCCTCGCGCCCACCGCCGCCGGCGCGGTCCCCGCTGCCGTCCCCGATCCGGACGACGCGGCGGCCGCGGCCAAGGAGCTGTTCGCCGCCGAGAACGCCACCATGGGCTCGAACGCCGTCGCCTTCGCGGGGTCGACCACGGCGAACGGGCGCGGGCTGCTCCTGGGCAACCCGCACTATCCGTGGCAGGGCGGCCGGCGCTTCTGGCAGTCGCAGCAGACGATCCCCGGCGAGCTGAACGTGTCGGGCGCCTCGCTGCTCGGCACCACCGTCGTGAACATCGGCTTCAACGACAAGGTGGCCTGGAGCCACACCGTCGCCACCGGGGTGCCGCTCAACCTGCACCAGCTGACGCTCGCCCCCGGCGACCCGACGTCCTATCTGGTGGACGGCAGGCCGGAGCGGATGACGGAGCGCTCGGTGACCGTGCCGGTGAAGGACGGCGCCCCCGTCACCCGTACCCAGTGGTGGACGCGGTACGGCCCGGTCGTCGGCGGCCTCGGCGCACAGCTCCCGCTGCCCTGGACCGCGACCACGGCGTACGCGCTGAACGACCCCAACGCGGCCAACCTGCGCGGTTCCGACACCGCGCTCGGCTTCGGCAAGGCCCGCTCGACGCAGGACGTCGCCGAGGCGCTGCGCCGCACGCAGGGCCTGCCGTGGGTCAACACGATCGCGGCCGACTCGGCCGGGCACTCGTACTTCAGCCAGGCGCAGGTGCTCCCCCGGATCACCGACGAGCTGGCCCAGCGCTGCTCCACCCCGCTCGGCCGGGCGACCTATCCGGCGTCGGGTGTCGCGGTGCTCGACGGCTCGCGCTCGGACTGCGCGCTCGGCTCGGACCCGGACGCGGTCCAGCCGGGGGTATTCGGACCGGCCCGGATGCCGGTGCTGCGGGACACCCCGTACGTCGAGAACTCCAACGACAGCGCCTGGCTGACCAACGCCGACCGGCCGCTGACCGGTTACGAGCGGATCTTCGGCACGATCGCGACCCCGCGCTCGCCGCGCACCCGGGGCGGTGTCGAGGACGTGGCGGCGATGGCCGGGCGCGGCGGTCTGACGGTGGCCGACCTCCAGCGGCAGCAGTTCGCCAACCGGGCGCCGGTCGGTGACCTGGCGGCGGCCGACGTGGCCGCGGCCTGCCCGGCCGCGCTGCCGGACGAGCCCGAGGCCTGCCGGGTGATCGGGGCCTGGGACCGGACGGTGAACACGGACAGCGCGGGCGCGCTGCTCTTCGACCGGTTCTGGCGGAAGTTCGCCGGCACGGTGAAGCCGGCCGACCAGTGGCTGGTGCCGTTCTCGGCGGCCGACCCGGTCCGTACCCCGCGCACCGTGAACACGGCGGCGCCGGGCTTCGCGAAGGCGCTGGCCGACGCGGTGGCGGAGCTGCGGGCGGCGGGCATCCCGCTGGACGCGCCCCTCGGGGAGCACCAGTTCGTCGTGCGGAACGGGCAGCGGATCCCGGTGAGCGGCGGGACCGAGGCGCTGGGCGTCTGGAACAAGACCGAGCCGGTGTGGAACGCGGCGGGCGGCGGTTACGTCGAGGTCGCGCACGGCACCAGTCACGTCCAGGCGGTGGGCTGGGACGGCGGCCGGTGCCCGGTGGCCCGCACACTCCTGTCGTACTCCCAGTCCTCGAACCCGGCGTCGCCGCACTACAGCGACCAGACCCGGCTGTACTCCGGCGAGCGCTGGGTGACCTCCCGGTTCTGCGAGAAGGACATCCTGCGCTCGCCGGCGCTGCGGGTGGTGGTCGTCAGGGGCTGAACGACAGGAACACGAAGGCGGCGAAGATCGCGAGATGGACGCCGCCCTGGAGGAGAGTGGCTCGTCCGGGCACCACGGTCAGCGCGCTCACCACACCGGTGAGGGCGAGCAGGACCATGTGCAGCGCGCCCAGGCCCAGCACGAGGGGCCCGGACAGCCAGATCGAGGCGAGCGCGATCGACGGGATCGTCAGGCCGATGCTGGCGATCGCGGAGCCGTACGCGAGGTTGAGGCTGGTCTGTACGCGGTCCCTGCGGGCCGCCCGGACGGCGGCCAGGGTCTCGGGGAGCAGCACCATCAGGGCGATGACCACACCGACGACCGCCTTCGGCAGACCGGCCGACTGGACGCCGTCCTCGATGGTGGGCGAGATCAGCTTGGCGTTGCCGACGACGGCGACGAGGGCGAGCATCAGCAGCCCGACGCTGACCCAGGTCTCCCGCTTGCCCGGCGGGTCGGCGTGGTCGTCCTCCGAATCCTGGCCCGGGCGCGCCACGGGCAGGAAGTAGTCGCGGTGCCGCACGGTCTGGACGCCGACGAACACGCCGTACAGACAGAGAGAGGCGACGGCGGCGAAGGCCAGCTGCGCGGAGGAGAACTCGGGGCCGGGGTGGCTGGTGGTGAACGTCGGCAGGACCAGGGTCATCACGGCGAGGGTGCAGACGGTGGCGAGCGCGCCGCCCGAGCCCTCGGCGTTGAAGACGGCGACGCGGTTGCGCAGCGCGGCGACGAGGAGGGAGAGGCCGACGATGCCGTTGCAGGTGATCATGACGGCGGCGAAGACGGTGTCGCGCGCGTAGGTCGAGGTCTTCTCGCCGCCGCCCGCCATGAGGGCGACGATCAGGCCGACCTCGATGACGGTGACGGCCACGGCGAGGACGAGGGAGCCGAAGGGTTCACCGACGCGGTGGGCGATCACCTCCGCGTGGTGGACCGCCGCGAGGACGGCGGCGATCAGGCAGAGCGCGATGATCGCCACCGCGAAGCCCGGTAGGTCGCGGCCCCAGGCCGCGCCGAGGGCAAGCGCCGCCACCACCGGCCCCCAGGTGGTCCATTGCCGTGTCATCGCCGTGGTGCTCGAACTCATGATCCGCATCCTGCCACATCGGGCCTTTCGCCCCTTTCGTTCGGGCGCCGTGGCCGCCGTGGCCGCACCCGTACGCCGTCGGGGTCCGCGGCCTCAGGCGCGTCCGGCGGCCAGGTCCATGAGGCGGGCGAGGACGCGGTCGCCGGAGGCCGCGAGGCCGTCGTGCTCCCATTCGTTGGTCACCCAGACGCGGGCGCCGCCGATCGCCCGGGCGGTGCGCAGGGAGATGCCCGCGTCCACGTACATGTCGTCGTGGTAGACGGCCGCGGCGAGCGGGACCTCGTTGGCGGCGAGGCGGCTCGGGTCGTACAGGGCCGGCCAGTCGGTGCGGGCGGCGAGCAGCTCGGCCGCCTCCGCGAACGGGCGCAGACCCTTGATCTCGCGGAACATCCAGGGGTACATCATCTCGCCGGTGAGCAGCAGGGGGTCGGCGGAGGCGGCGAACTCAGGGAAGTCGGCGAGCGCCCGGTGGGCCGCCCAGCCGGTCGGTCCCGCGCCCTGCCCGTACAGGCTCTCCTGCAGGACGGCGAAGAGCGGGTTGTCGGTGAATCCGGTCACCGTCGCCACCTGATGCAGGAAGGTGTCGGTCAACTCGCCACCGGCGTCGAGGGCTTCGTCGAGCAGCCAGTGGACGCGCTCGAACCCGTCGCCCATGCCGAGGGCGAGGCCGAGGGTCCGGAGCCGGTGCGGGGTGAGCCGGTCGCCGTCGGGCAGCCGGACGTCGCGGTCCTCCAGGAGGTCGGCGATCTTCCGCAGCCGGGCGGCGTCCTCGGGGTAGCGGGCGTAGAAGTCGAGGACGCGGTCGCGGACCCGGGGGTAGGTGTGGGCGTACACGTCGTCGGCGGTGGCGGTGAGTCCGGGCAGGCCGCCGGTGATGTAGCAGGCGCGCAGCCCTTCGGGCGCCCGGGACAGGTAGCTGAGGGTGATGAAGCCGCCGTAGCTCTGCCCGAGGGTCTCCCAGGGGGTGTCGCCGCAGAGTTCACGGCGTATCAGCTCGGCGTCGGCGACGATCGCGTCGGCCCTGAAGTGGGCGAGGTGGTCGGCGAGCCGCTCCGGCGAGGCGAACCGGGCGGCGGAGCGCGCGGTGACCGGCGTCGAGCGGCCGGTGCCGCGCTGGTCGAGGAGCAGCACCCGGTGGGTCTTGACGGCGTGCGGCAGCCAGCCGGGGGAACCGGCGGACGGACGCGGCGACTTGCCGCCGGGTCCGCCCTGGAGGTAGAGCAGCCAGGGCAGTTCCTCGCCCGCGCGAGCCGGGTCGGCGACCTCGCGGGCGAACACCTCGATGGTGGGGCCGCCGGGGTCGGCGTGGTCCAGGGGGACGGTGAAGGTGTGGTCGGCGGTCGCGTACGCGGGGTTCATGGGTTCCTTCCGGGACGCTGTGGCAGCGGCCGTCGGTTACGGGTGAGGTGTGAGGTGTGACATGGCATAGGTGCCGTGTCGGACGCCGCGCCCCCGCCGTCATCCGCCGGACGGACCCTACGCCTCGGACGGACCGCCGCCCTTGGCCCACAGGGAGCGGACGTGGCCCAGGTGCCGGGTCATGCAGGCCTGGGCGGCCTCGGCGTCGCCGGCGAGCATGAGGTCGAGGAGCTCCAGGTGCTCCTCGGCGGACGGCAGGAGGTTGCCGCTCTCGTCGAGGGCGGTGAGGCCGTAGAGCCGGGACCGCTTGCGCAGGTCGCCGACGGTCTCGACGAGCCGTTGGTTGCCCGCGAGGCCCAGCAGGGTGAGGTGGAAGAGCCGGTCCGACTCCAGATAGCCGATGAGGTCGTGCTCGCGGGCCGCGCGGACGATGTCCTCGGCGACCGGCCGGAGGGCCTCCAGGTCCTCGCGGGCGGCGACGCGGGTGACCCGGCCGACCGTGGGGATCTCGATGAGCGCCCGGATCTCGTTGTACTGGTCGAGGTCGCGCTCGTCGACCTCGGTGACCCGGAAGCCCTTGTTGCGTACGGGTTCGACCAGGCCCTCGCGGGCGAGGTCGAGCATCGCCTCGCGGACCGGGGTGGCGGAGATGCCGAAGTCCTCGGCGAGCGTCGGCGCCGAGTACACCACCCCGGGCCGCAGCTCGCCCGAGATGAGGGCGGCGCGCAGGGCATGGGCGACCTGGTCGCGCAGCCGCTCTCTGGAGGCGTTGAGGTCGCGCTGGGTCAGATGCCCCATGACGGTGGTGATCCCTTCGTTCCGTTCGACATCACCACCGTACGATGTCACGCTCCGGCGCCCGCGGGGTTGAGCGTGTACGTCCGTCCCGAGGTGTAGAACTCGAGCGCGGCGGCGCCCTGCTCGCGGGGCCCGTGACTGGACGCCTTGGAGCCGCCGAACGGCAGGTGGAAGTCGACGCCGGTGGAGGGGGCGTTGATCCGGATCATGCCGGTGTCGAGCAGGTCGAGGCCGTAGAGGGCGGTGTTGAGGTCCGCCGTGTGGACCGAGGTGACGAGGCCGTACGGCACCGAGTTGGTGATCCGGACGGCGTGCGCGAGGTCGTCGGCGGCGAGCAGCGAGGCGACGGGTCCGAAGACCTCCTCGCGGAGCAGCCGGTGTCCGGGCGACACCTTCTCGACCAGGGTCGGCTCGACGAACCAGCCGGTCCTGTCGGGTACGGTGCCGCCCGCGAGCACGGAGAGTCCCCGGGTGGCCTCGACGACCTGGTCGCGAGCGTACTCGGCGACGAGGGGCCCGCAGACGGTGGCCGGGTCGGCGGGGTCGCCGACGGGGACGGCCCGCAGGGCTTCGGAGAGCGCCTCGCGCAGCGGGTCGAGGGCTGCGCCGACGGCGATGACCCGGCTGGTGGCCGTGCACTTCTGGCCCGCGTACCCGGCGATGGAGGCGGCGATGTGGGCGGCGGCCTGCGCGATGTCCGCGTCCGGCAGGACGAGCGCCGCGTTCAGGCCGCCCATCTCGGCCTGCGCCGGGATGCCGCGGGCGGCCGCGGCCCGTGCGACGGCGCGGCCGACGGGGGTGGAGCCGGTGAAGGAGACGACGTCGACGGCGGAGACGAGCGCGTTGCCCTCGGTCGCCCCGCCGGGCAGGACGGTGAACACGCCCTCGGGGAGCGCCGCCGAGACGATCTCCGCCAGGCGCTGGGCGCAGGCGGTGGCCTCGGGGGCCGGCTTGAGGACGACCGCGTTCCCGGTCGCGAGTGCCGGTGCGGCCTTCCAGGTCGGGATGGCGAAGGGGAAGTTCCAGGGGGTGATGAGGCCGGCCACGCCGTGCGGGCGGCGGCGGGTGAGCAGCAGCCCGGCTCCCGCCGCGGTCTCGTGGACGGCGCCGGTGGGCTCGAAGGGCGCCTGGGCGTAGTAGCGCCAGATCGCCACCGTGCGGGCGACTTCGGCCCTGGCTTCGCCGATGGGCTTGCCGACCTCGCGGACGGCGAGGGCGGCGAGTTCGGCGGCCGCGGCCTCGATGCCGTCGGCGACCGCGCCGAGCGCTGCCGAGCGGGCGGCCGCCCCGGCGCGCAGCCAGCCGGGCTGGGCGGCGCGGGCGCGTTCGACGGTGTCGACGGCCGCGAAGGCGCCGGGTGCGGGGATCCGCAGGAGCACGTCGGCCGGGTCCGCGGGGTTCCGGGAGGTGAGGAGGGGAAGCGTGTCGTTCACAGGAGGAAGCCTCCGGGGAAGGGGTCGTGCGGGTCGAGGAAGTACTGTGCGGTGCCGGTGATCCAGGCGCGGCCGGTGACGGTGGGGATGACGGCGGGCAGGCCGCCGACTTCGGTCTCGGCGGTGAGGCGGCCGGTGAACTCGGTGCCGATGAAGGACTCGTTGACGAAGTCGCGTTCCAGTGGGAGGTGTCCTCGGGCGTGGAGCTGGGCCATGCGGGCGGAGGTGCCGGTGCCGCAGGGCGAGCGGTCGAACCAGCCGGGGTGGATGGCCATCGCGTGGCGCGAGCGGGTCGCGTCGGAGCCGGGGGCGGCCAGGTAGACGTGTTTGAGGCCGGCGATCTCGGGGTGGGTGGGGTGGACGGGCCGGTCCGGTGAGGCGTTGACCGCGTCCATGACGGCCAGGCCGGCGGCGAGCAGGTCGTCCTTGCGGGCCCGGTCGAAGGGCAGGCCCAGGGCGTCGAGGTCGACGAAGGCGTAGAAGTTGCCGCCGTAGGCCAGGTCGTAGGTGACCGTGCCGTGGCCGGGGACCTCGGCCTTCAGGTCCAGGCCGACGCTGAAGGCGGGCACGTTGGTGAAGGTGACCGCCTTCGCCGCCCCGTCCTCGACGCGTACGTCGACGCTGACCAAGCCGGCCGGGGTGTCGAGGCGGACGGTGGTGACGGGCTCGACGACCGGGACCATGCCCGTCTCCACCAGTACCGTCGCCACCCCGATGGTGCCGTGGCCGCACATCGGAAGGAGTCCCGAGACCTCGATGTACAGCACGCCGTAGTCGGCGTCGGGGCGGGTGGGCGGCTGCAGGATCGCCCCGCTCATCGCCGCGTGCCCCCGCGGCTCGTACATCAGCAGGGTCCGCAGGTGGTCCATGTGCTCGATGAAGTGCACCCGGCGCTCGGCCATGGTGGCACCGGGGATCACCCCGACACCCCCGGTGATCACACGGGTGGGCATGCCCTCGGTGTGCGAGTCGACGGCGTGGAAGACATGACGCGTACGCACGGGAATCCTTTCGGTCGAGGGGCGGGGGCGGGCGTCAGCGGTGACCTTCGGCGATGGCCTTCTCGGTGGCGGTGCGCACGGCGGCCTCGACGGCCCCGGTCAGCGGGTGGCGCGGCGGACGGGTCGGGCCGCCCTGGCGTCCGGCGAGGTCCATGGAGAGCTTGATGGACTGCACGAACTCGGTCTTGGAGTCCCAGCGCAGCAGCGAGTGCAGGGACTTGTACAGCGGCACGGCGGTGGCCAGGTCGCCTCCGACGGCGGCGTGGTACAGCTCGGCGCAGCTGGTGGGGAACGCGTTGGGATAGCCGGCGATCCAGCCGACGGCCCCGGCGAGGGCGAGTTCCAGGAGGACGTCGTCGGCGCCGATCAGGAGGTCGAGCCCGGGGGCGAGTTCGGCGATCTCGTACGCCCTGCGCACGTCACCGCTGAACTCCTTGACGGCGACGATGCTGCCGTCGGCGTACAGGTTCGCGAGCAGCGAAGGGGTCAGGTCGACCTTGGTGTCGATCGGGTTGTTGTAGGCGACGACGGGCAGGCCGGCCTTGGCGACCTCGGCGTAGTGGGCGCGTACGGCGGGTTCGTCGGCGCGGTAGGCGTTGGGCGGCAGGAGGAGGACCGATCCGGCACCCGCCTCGGCGGCCTGCTCGGCCCAGCGCCGCGACTCGGCACTGCCGTACGCGGCGACGCCCGGCATGACCCGCGCCCCGTCACCGGCCGCCGCGACCGCGGTACGGACGACCTCCGCGCGCTCCGCGTCGGTGAGGGTCTGGTACTCGCCGAGGGAACCGTTCGGCACGACACCGTCGCAGCCGTTCGCGATCAGCCAGGACACGTGCTCGGCGTAGGCGTCGTAGTCGACGGAGCGGTCCTCGCGGAAGGGGAGGGTGGTGGCGACCATGATGCCGCGCCAGGGGCGGTCGGTGTTCCAGGTGGTGGCGGTCATGTCGACGGCCTTTCTGTAGTGTGTGACATTTTATAAGGGGGTAGGAAGAGAGGCCCCCTGATGGGCCTCTCCCCCGGGTGGGGTCTAGTGCGGGCCGTCCGGCCCGGGTGTCTCCTCCAGCGCGGCGAGCGCCGAGAGGCGGACCGGTACGGCGAACGGGCGGCGCTCGGAGGGCGGTTCGGCCTCGCCGCCGCGTGCCGCGAGGCAGGCGACGGCCGTGCCGCACATCCGCCCCTGGCACCAGCCCATGCCGGCCCGGGTGAGGAGTTTGACCGTCCGCGCGTCCCGCGCCCCGAGCTCGGCGACCGCCTCGCGGACGCGTCCGGCGGGCACCTCCTCGCAGCGGCAGACGTCCGTGTCGTCGTCCAGCCAGGCCTGCCAGCCGGGACCGGGGGCGTGGGCCGCGGACATCACGTCCGCGAAGGCGCGCATCCGATCCCGGCGGCGCCGGAGTCCACCGGTCCCGGCGACCGCGGGGCGGCCCCGGAGGCGGGCGGCGACGGCGCGGGCCGCGAGCTCGCCCTCGGTGCGGGCGAGTTCGGCGCCTCCCACGCCGCCGGTCTCGCCCGCCGCCCACAGTCCGGCCACCGAGGTCTCCTGGGTGACGTCCAGGACGAGGCCCAGGGTGCCGTCGGGCAGCGGCCGGGTGGCGCAGCCGACGGCCGTGGCCAGTTCGATCTGCGGGACGAGGCCGTGTCCGACGGCGAGCGCGTCGCAGGGGATGCGGCGGCCCGTCCCCGGCACGGGCCGCCAGTCGCCGTCGAGGCGGCTGACGGTGACGGCCTCCACCCGGTCGGTGCCGTGCACCTCGGTGACGGCGCTGCCCGGCACCACCCGCACGCGGTGCCTGAGCAGCGCGGCCCCGTGCACCAGGGCCTCGGCCGCCTTGCGGGGGTTGGTCAGGAGCGCCCGGGGGCTGCGGGCGTACCGCAGATAGCCGGCGGCCTCGACGACGGCGGGCACCCGGGCGCCGGCCGCCGCGAGGGACGAGGCGACGGCGAGCAGCAGCGGGCCGCTGCCCGCGACGACGACGCGGCGGCCGGGCAGCACGAGCCCGGACTTGAGCATCGCCTGCGCTCCCCCGGCGCCGACGACGCCCGGCAGGGTCCAGCCGGGAAAGGGCAGCTGGCGCTCGTACGCCCCGGTGGCGAGGAGCAGCGCCCGCGCCCTGACGCGGGCGGGCCGTTCGTCGGCGCCGTCGGCGCCGGTGACCGCGTGCACGGTCCAGGTGCCGTCGGCCTCCCGCACGGTGGACCAGACGTGATGCCCGGACAGATGGGTGACACGGCTGTCGGCCAGGCGTCGGCGCAGGTCGGAGAAGGCCGACCAGTCGTGGTGGAGGGCCTCGGGCCGTACCGCGCCCAGGGCGGGCGCGGGGTGCCGGTAGAACTGTCCGCCGGTCTGGGCGGAGGCGTCGAGGAGGGCGACGGAGAGGCCGAGTTCGGCGGCGGTGACGGCGCCCGCGAGTCCGGCGGAGCCCGCGCCGACGACGGCGAGGTCGTAGGTCGCGCCGGGCGCGTCCGGTTCAGACGGCGAGGCGGTCATGGCCGTGTCCCTCCTGGGTGGTGATCGCGTCGCCGGGGCGCGCGGGGACCAGACAGGCGCGGCGGTTGGGTTCGCCGTTGACCGTGGCGAGGCAGTCGTAGCACTGTCCGATGCCGCAGAAGGCGCCGCGGGGCCGGCCGCCGTCCCGGGTGGTGCGCCAGGCGAGGATGCCGGCGCCCCAGAGGGCGGCGGCGACGGTCTGGCCCGGCAGGGCGGTGACGCGCCGGCCGTCGAAGGTGATCTCGAACGGTGGTTCGGGTTGTGCGCCGACGAGGTCGGCGGGGGTGCGGGCCACGGGCCCTCCTCTCGTGACGGTGCGCGTGCCTCAGGGCGCGGGCGTGGGCGTGGGCGTGGGCGTGGGGAAGCGGTCGGGGCGGAACGGCTCGATGTCGAGGGGCGGTTCGTCGCCGGTCAGGGAGGCCGCGATAACGCGGCCGGTGATCGGGGCGAGGCCGATGCCGGCGCCCTCGTGACCGCAGGCGTGCAGCAGTCCGGGGGCGCGCGGGTCGGGGCCGATCGCGGGCAGGTGGTCCGGCAGGTAGGGGC
This sequence comes from Streptomyces sp. NPDC037273, assembly GCF_055603625.1. Taxonomy (NCBI): domain Bacteria; kingdom Bacillati; phylum Actinomycetota; class Actinomycetes; order Kitasatosporales; family Streptomycetaceae; genus Streptomyces; species Streptomyces sp. NPDC037273. Next base: position 513,854 of record NZ_JBVJVO010000001.1, on the reverse strand, counting down.
GGAAGCCGAGGTAGGTCCGGATCGCGCGGACCTCGCCGAGGACCGGGAAGAGCGCGGTGGCTCCGGCCGCGAGGCGGCGGAGGACCTCGGTGGAGAGCGTGCGGTCGAAGCCGACGCGCTCGCGGCTCGCGCCGATGAGGACGGGCCCGGCCGGGGTGCCCTCGACGACGGCGGAGGTCTGGAGCGCGGCGGAGCCGCTGGCGACGTCGGCCACGTAGTCGGCGGCGTAGACCTTGTGCCGCACCAGGCGCGGCAGCGGTTCGGTGACGAGGACGAAGCCCCGGCGGGGCAGTACGGGAAGGTGTACGCCCGCGAGTTCGGCGAGGGCGCCGCCCCACGTTCCGGCGGCGTTGACCACCTTGGGGGCGTGCAGGTCGCCGGCCGTGGTCCGCACGCCGCGGATCTCGCCGGCCGGTCCGGTGAGGAGGCCGGTGACCTCCTCGCCGAGGCGGAGGCTGATCCGCTCGCCGCCGGCGCGCAGCAGCTGGGCGGCGGCGTGGGCGGGCATCACCTGGGCGTCCTGTGGATAGAGGAAGCCTCCCGCGAGGCCAGGAGCGAGGTGGGGCTCCAGATCGTGGAGCCGGTCCCCGGGGACCTCCTGGGCGGTGACGCCCGCCTTCTCCTGACGGGCCGCGAACTCCCGCAGGGCCCGCATCCCGGACTCGCCCGAGGCGACGACGAGGCCCCCCTTGGCCTCGTACTCGACCTGCGGCGGGAGCAGGTCGGCCAGTTCCCGCCACAGCGCGGTGGCGAGGAGGGCGAGTTCGAGTTCGGGTCCCGGCTCCTTGTCGGAGACCAGGAGGTTCCCCTCGCCCGCTCCGGTCGTGCCGCCCGCGACGGGGCCGCGGTCGACGACGGTGACGGAGAGGCCGGCGAGGGCGGCGTAGTAGGCGCAGGCCGCGCCGACGACGCCGGCGCCGACGATGATGACATCCGAGGGTTTTCTCGTGGGCACGTCAGTAATATTTCACATGGCACTGCGGTTGCCAAGACCCCACCGGCGGAGCATCGCAGTCGTCGCGCGGGCGCCACGGCGACCCGCCGGACACGGATGGATAACGGAGCTTCCGACATCTTGTCAGTGCAATTTCACATTACTATGTTACCGGTCACATTCCAGCCGTCGCCGGCTGTCCGAACCGCTGCTCCCGGAGTGACCACCCATGAACAAGCGCACGTACACCTTGGCCACCGCCCTGGTGGCGACCCTGGCCCTCGGCATCACCGGCTGCGGGGACGGCAAGAAGTCCGAAGGGTCCCGGGACCGCAAGAACCCCGCGACCGGCACCAACGGCTCCGTCCTCGGCGGCACCCCGCAGAAGGGCGGCACCCTCACCGTCCTGTCCAACCAGGACTTCACCCACCTCGACCCGGCCCGCAACTGGGTCATGCCCGACATGGACTTCGGCACCCGGCTCCTCTACCGCACCCTCGTCACCTACAAGGCGGAGGCCGGCGCCAAGGGCAGCGAGCTCGTCCCGGACCTCGCCGAGGACCTCGGCACCCCGTCCAACGGCGCCAAGACCTGGACCTTCCGCCTCAAGGCCGGCCTGAAGTACGAGGACGGCACCCCGATCACCGCCCAGGACATCAAGCACAACGTCGAGCGGTCCTTCTCCCCCGACCTGCCCGGCGGCCCCGACTACGCGGCCCGCTACCTCGTCGGCGGCAAGGACTACCGAGGCCCGGCCGAGGGCAAGCACCTCGCCTCGGTGAAGACCCCCGACGCCCGCACGATCGTCTTCGAACTCCACACCCCCTTCGCGGAGTTCCCCTTCGCCGCCACCCTCCCGACCTTCGCCCCCGTGCCCCAGGCCCAGGACAAGGGCCCCCAGTACGACAGCCGCCCGTTCTCCTCGGGGCCGTACAAGGTCGAGAGCTACGCCCGCGACAAGCAGCTCGTGCTGGTCCGCAACACCCACTGGGACCCGAAGTCCGACGCCGTCCGCAAGGCGTACCCGGACCGGATCGTCGTCACCATGGGCCTCAAGGGCAACCAGATCGACGACCGCCTCATCGCCTCCACCGGCACCGACGCCTCCGCCGTCTCCTGGGCCCAGCTCCGCCCCGAGTCCATCTCCAAGGTGCTCACCAAGGCCGACGTGAAGGCCCGGCTGCTCGCCGAGTCCAGCAGCTGCACCGAGATGGTCCAGATGAACACCCGCAAGGCCCCCTTCGACGACCTGAAGGTCCGCCAGGCCGTGCAGTACGCCCTCGACCGGGAGGCGATCGTCACCGCCGCCGGCGGCCCGGCCGTCGTCGACGCCTCCACCGCCGCCATGCCCGGCCCCCTCTTCACCGGCGGCAAGCAGCCCGACACCCTGAAGATCCCGCTCGCCGGCGACCCCGAGAAGGCCAGGCAGCTCCTCAAGGAGGCCGGGAAGGCCGACGGCTTCTCCACCCGCCTCACCGTCTCCATGAACGACAAGCGCATCGGCGAGGCCGTCCAGGAGTCCCTCGGCAAGGCCGGCATCAAGGTCACCATCGAGACCGTCGACCCCTCGGCCTTCTACGACACCATCGGCGACACCAAGAACCGCACGGACCTCGTCTACACCGGCTGGTGCCCCGACTACCCGTCCGGCTCCACCTTCCTCCCCTTCGTCTTCGACGGACGCTTCATCAAGGAGAAGGGCAACTCCGGCAACCACTCCCTCTTCACGGACGACGCCACCATGAAGCGGATGGACGAGATCGCCGCCATGTCCGACGGCGACCAGGCCAACAAGGCGTGGCAGGAGCTCGACGGGCAGATCCTCGCCAAGGCCCCCGTCGCCCCCGGCGCCTCGAAGCGCCGCACGCTCCTCATCGGCACCAACGTCGCCGGCGCCTTCGGACACACCTCCTGGAGCGGCCAGCTCGACTACGCGACCGTCGGTCTCAAGGACCCGTCGAAGAGCGCGAACTGAAGGACGCCCCTCCCATGACGCTCACCACCACCCCCTCCTCCCCGGCGATCTCCGGGGGCGGCGGGGCCTGGCGGTCGGTCCGCGCGGAACTGCGCCGCCGCACCTCGCTCAAGGCCTCCCTCGCCGTCATCGCCCTCTTCGCCCTGATGACCGTCGCCGCGCCGCTGATCAGCGGGCTCGGCGGCTGGGGCCCCGAGGAGTTCGACAAGTCCGCCGTCGACCCCTACCTCGGCGGCCAGCCGATCGGGCCGCTCGGCGGGGTCTCCGCCGAGCACTGGCTCGGCGTCGAACCCGTCACCGGACGCGACCTGTTCGCCCGTGTCGTGCACGGCGCCCAGGTGTCGCTGCTCATCGCCTTCGCCGCCACCGCGATCGTCGTGGTGGCGGGGACGGCCGCCGGCATCGCCGCCGGCTACTTCGGCGGCCGCACCGACACGGTCCTCTCCCGTCTGATGGACCTCACCATGTCCTTCCCCTCCCTCATCTTCATGATCGCGATGATGTCGGTGGCCAGGGACGTCAACCGGACCCTCCTGATGATCCTGGTCATCGGCCTCTTCGGCTGGCCCGGCGTGGCCCGGGTCGTCCGGGGCCAGGCCCTCTCGCTCAAGCACCGCGAGTACGTCGACGCGGCCCGCGTCGGCGGCTCCGGGCCCTGGCGGATCCTCGCCCGGGACGTCCTCCCGGGCGTCGCGGGACCCGTCATCGCGTACACCACGCTGATGATCCCCGGCATGATCGCCACCGAGGCCGCGCTCAGCTACCTCGGCGTCGGGGTGCGCCCGCCGACCCCGTCCTGGGGGCAGATGATCGCGGAGAGCGTCGCCTACTACGACACCGACCCGATGTACTTCCTCGTCCCCAGCCTCTGCCTCTTCCTCACCGTGCTCGCGTTCACCCTCCTCGGCGACGCCCTGCGCGACATCCTCGACCCGCGAGGGGGCCGTTCGTGATCCTCTACCTCGGCCGCCGGCTGCTCGGCGTGATCGGCGTCCTCCTCGCGATCGCCGCCGTCACCTTCGTCATCTTCTACGTGCTGCCCTCCGACCCGGCCGCCGCCGCCTGCGGCAAGGCCTGCAGCGACGAACGCCTGGAGGCGATCCGCGCCCACATGGGCCTGGACGCCCCGCTGTGGAGCCAGTTCGCCGACTTCGTCACCGGCATCTTCACCGGCCGCACCATGGGCAGCGGCCAGTACGCCCTGCGCTGCGACTTCCCCTGTCTCGGCTACTCCTACGAGAACAGCGAGGGCGTCTGGGACCTGCTCGTCGACCGCCTGCCGGTCTCCGCCTCGCTCGCCGTCGGCGCCGCCGTCCTGTGGCTCGTCCTCGGCCTGAGCGCGGGCGTCACCGCCGCCCTCCGCAAGGACACCCTCACCGACCGGGTCCTCATGGTCGGCGCGGTCGCCGCCGCCTCCCTGCCGGTGTACTTCACCTCGGTGCTGCTCATCTACGGATTCATCCGGCTCACCGGACTGCTGCCCTACCCGCAGTACGTCCCCTTCACCACCGACCCGCTGTCCTGGGCCTCCAACCTGCTGCTGCCCTGGCTGGCGCTCGCCGTGCTCTACGCCGCCATGTACGCGCGGCAGAGCCGCGGTTCGATGATCGAGTCCATGGCGGAGCCGTACATCCGCACCGCCCGCGCCAAGGGCCTGCCCCGGCGCACGGTCGTCGTGAAGCACGGTCTGCGGGCCGGCATGACGCCGGTCCTGACCATCTTCGGCATGGACCTCGGCGGGCTGCTCGCGGGCGCCGTCATCACCGAGTCCCTCTTCGGGCTGCCCGGCATCGGACGCCTCTTCTACGGCGCCCTCACCACCGGCGACCAGCCCGTCATCCTCGGCGTGACCCTGCTCGCCGCCACCTTCATCGTCGTCGCCAACCTGGCCGTCGACCTGCTGTACGCCGTCGTCGACCCGCGAGTGAGGTACTGATGGCCGCACCGGAACCCCTGCTGCGGGTCCGCGACCTCACGGTCACCTTCCCGACCCCGCGCGGCCCCGTCCGGGCCGTGGACTCCCTCTCCTTCGACGTGCCGCACGGGCGCACCCTCGGCATCGTCGGCGAGTCCGGCTCCGGCAAGTCCGTGACCTCGCTCGCCGTGATGGGGCTGCACACCGGCGCCGAGGTCTCCGGCTCCGTCGCGCTCGGCGGGCGCGAGCTCGTCGGCCTGCCGGACCGGGACCTGAACAGGCTGCGCGGCCGCCGGATGGCGATGATCTTCCAGGACCCGCTGTCCAGCCTCCACCCCTACTACACGGTCGGCGAGCAGATCGCCGAGCACCACCGGGTGCACTTCGGCTCCCGGCGGGCCGCCGCCCGGGCGCGGGCCGTCGAGGCGCTCGCCGAGGTCGGCATACCCGAGCCGAAGCGCCGGGCCGGCGAGTACCCGCACCAGTTCTCCGGCGGCATGCGGCAGCGGGTGATGATCGCGATGGCGCTGGTCTGCGAACCGGACCTGCTCATCGCCGACGAGCCGACCACCGCCCTCGACGTCACCGTGCAGGCCCAGATCCTCGACCTGCTCGCCCGGCTCCAGCAGGAGCGGCGGCTCTCCGTCGTGATGATCACGCACGACCTGGGCGTGGTCGCCCGGGTCGCCCACGAGGTCCTGGTGATGTACGGCGGGCGGGCCGCCGAACAGGCCCCGGTGGACACACTGTTCGCCGAGCCCGCGCACCCGTACACGCGCGGGCTGCTCGACTCGCTGCCCCGGCTCGACGACCCCGACGACACACCGCTGCGGGCGATCCCCGGCAGCCCGCCGTCGCTGCTCGAACCGGCGCCCGGCTGCGCCTTCGCCGCGCGCTGCGCGCGGGCCGCCGCCGGCACCGACGAGGAGCGGGAGTGCTGCGCGAGCGAGCGCCCCCGGCTCGACGGCCCCGGAGGCCACGCCGCCGCCTGTCACTTCCCGTCGTTCCCGGCGCTGTCCGCCGCGCCTTCCCCGCACGAAGGGGTCGACTCATGACCACCGCCCAGGCGGCGCTGCCGCACCCGGCGCCCGCGCCCGACGACACCTCCGCGCCGCCGCTGCTGCGGGTGCGCGATCTGACCATGACCTTTCCCGGGCGGCGCCGTTCGGCGCCGGTCCGGGCCGTCGACGGGGTCTCCTTCGACGTGGCGGCGGGCGAGACGCTCGGCCTGGTCGGCGAGTCCGGCTGCGGCAAGTCGACCACCGGCCGCATGATCGTGCGGCTCCTTGAGCCGACCGCAGGCTCGGTCTCGTACGACGGGAGGGACATCAGCCATCTGTCCCAGCGGCAGCTCAAGCCGCTGCGCCGGGACCTCCAGATGGTGTTCCAGGACCCGCACTCCTCGCTCAACCCGCGGCAGTCGGTGGCCCGGATCATCTCCGACCCGCTGATGGTGCAGGGGAGTTCGGCGGCCGACGCCCGCAGGCGGGCCGTGGAGCTGATGGATCTGGTCGGGCTCATCCCGGAGCACATCGACCGCTACCCGCACGAGTTCTCCGGCGGCCAGGCCCAGCGCATCGGCATCGCCCGGGCGCTCGCCACGAGCCCCCGGCTCGTGGTCGCCGACGAGCCGGTCTCCGCGCTCGACGTCTCCGTGCAGGCGCAGATCGTCAATCTGATGGAACGGCTCCAGCGCGAACTGGGCCTCGCCTACCTCTTCGTCGCCCACGACCTGTCGGTGGTGAAGCGGGTCTGCGACCGGGTCGCGGTGATGTACCTCGGCCGGATCGTCGAGATCGGCGTGAAGGAACGGGTGTACGCGGCCCCCGCCCACCCCTACACCCGGGCGCTGCTGTCGGCCGTACCGCTGCCCGATCCGGCGGCCGAGCGGGCCCGGGAGCGGATCACGCTGCTCGGCGATCCCCCGAGCCCGGCCGCTCCCCCGCCGGGCTGCACCTTCCACCCGCGCTGCCCGAAGGCGCGGGAGATCTGCCGGACGGAGGCGCCGCTGCTGCGGATCGCCGTCCCGGGTGAGGCGCGGGAGGTCGCCTGTCACTTCCCCGAGGAGGGCTGAGCGCACACGGCGAACGCCCCGGTCCCGCTGGTGCGGGGCCGGGGCGTTCGCGATGCGGTCAGGGTCTGCGGAGGGCCTGGTAGAGGGCCCCCGCGACCGCGAGGTCCTGCCAGGCCATGCCGACGCTCTTGAAGAACATCGGGCGTTCCGCCGTCGGGGCGCGGTGGCCGCGCACCAGGTCGGCGAGGGTGCCGGCGATGTGGTCCGGGCCGATCGCGCCCTCGGCCATCGGGACGAGCAGGTCGCCGGCCTCCCGGAGCGCGGCCGCGCGGGCCTCCACGTACACGTCGGCGCGGGTGACGAGCGCGGTGTCGGTCTCCCGGGCCTCCGGCTCGTGCGAGCCGACCGCGACGACGGTGGCGCCGGGCGCCACCAGGGTGCCGTCGAAGAGGGGTTCGCGGGCCGTGGTGCAGCAGACGACGAGGTCGGCCTTCTCGACGTCCCCGGGCGTGCCGGTACGGGCGGTGGCGCCGAGCGTGCGGGCGTATCCGGCGAGGGCCCGCGCGCCGATCGGGTTGCGTCCGACGACGATCGCCTCGGCGACCCGGCGGACGGCGAGGACCGCCTCCAGGTGGCCGTAGGCCTGGGGTCCGGTGCCGAAGAGCACCAGGCGCAGGGGCCTGTCGTCCGGTGTCAGGTGGTGGACGGCGAGCGCGGAGACGGCGGGGGTGCGGAGTTCGGTGAGGGCCGCTCCGTCGAGGAGGGCGAGGGGCTGCAGGTTCGCCCCGTCGAGCAGCAGGTAGGAGCCGGTGATGCGGGGCAGGCCGAGGGCCGGGTTGCCGGCGGCCACGCCCGCGATCTTCACTCCGGCGAGCGGACCGAAGGCCGCCGGCATGAGGAGGAGTTCACCGGCGGGGACGTGGACGGAGGTCCGGTGCGGGGCGGTCTCGGGGTCGAATCCGGAGAGCAGCACGTCGGCGAGGACGCGGGCCGTCGCTCCCGGGGTGAACACCCGGGTCATGGCCGCGGCGTCGATCCGGAGCGGTTCGGTCACAGCAGGAATCCCGTACCCAGCTCGTCGTGGGGGTCGAGGACGAAGGTATGGGTGCCGGTGCGGTGGGTGGCGCCGGTCACCTCCGTGATCCCGCCGGGCAGCAGCCGGCCGGTGAAGACGGTGTCGGCGACGGACTCGTGGGTGAGGGTGGCCCCGCCGTCGAGCCGGCCGTCCTCGCCGAGCAGGGCGAGCCGGGCGGAGGTGCCCGATCCGCAGGGCGAGCGGTCGATCTGGCCGTCGGCGAAGACGGTGACGTTCCGCTGGCGCGGTCCTTCGGGGGTGTCGGGGAGCTCGTCGTGGAGGATGACGCCGTAGACGTCGTACTCGGGGAGGGCGGCGCGGATCTCCCGTCCGGCGCGGACGAGTTCGGGCAGCGCGGCCTTGCTGGTGTCGAGGCCGAGCTCGCGCGCGGGGACGGAGACGTAGACGGCTCCGGAGTCGGCGATGTCGGCCTCGACGGTGCCGAAGCCGGTGGTCACCGCGGTCTTGCGGGCGAGGACGCGGGTCGGGACGTTGCGGAAGGTGACGCCGGTGGTGCGGCCGCCGGCGCGGTGGACGGTGGCGGTGACGCGGCCGGAGGGGACGTCGATGCGGACGGGGACGTCGCCGTCGTCGGGCGCGGGGACGCGGCCGGTGTCGACGGCCCAGGCGCCGAGGGCCATGGTGCCGTGGCCGCAGGCGGTGGAGTAGCCGTCCTTGTGCCAGAACAGCACGCCGAAGTGGGCGCCGTCGTCGTCGGGCGGCACGATGAAGCCCCCGTACATGCCGGAGTGGCCGCGGGGTTCCCGGACGAGGAGGCGGCGCACTTCGTCGAGGGGGCCGAGCCGCAGGGCGAGGGCGCGGCGCTCGGCGACGGTGTCGCCCGGGATCGGGGGGAGGTCCTGGTCGACGATCCTGAAGGGTTCGCCTGCGGTGTGGTAGTCGGTGGTGCGGATCTGGTGCGGGGTGGTGCTCACGTGCGTCCTCCGGGGAACGGTGTCGGGGGAAACGGGTGCCGGGCCGGCCACTCCCCCCGTGGAGTGGCCGGCCCGGACGGGTGGGCGGGTCAGCTGCGCAGGGGGCCCTCGCAGTTGAAGGTCGACGTGCCGGCGACCCGGTTGGACCAGATGTCGACGGTGCCGAAGGAGCAGTTCATGTCGGCGAGGTTGTTGGAGGCGGCGCCCGCCCGGTCGAGGATGAAGTAGTCGACGGTCTCGGACATGTCCTTGAAGACCTTGTCGGCGTTGTTCGCGTCCGAGAGGTTGGCGGTGATCCGGCCGGTACAGACGAAGCGGCGCTTGCCGTACTCGCCGGCCTCGCGGCAGTCGGGGGTGTTCTGGGTGGCGTTGGCGAAGGCGGTGCGGACGGCGGAGACGTCCGCGTCGCGCAGGGAGCCGTTGGCCGTGTAGGTGGTGTTCGGGACGAACAGCGTGTCGACCTTGGCGATCTGAGCGTCGAGGAAGCGGTCGTAGGCCTGCTGGAGGCCGGGGTCGGCGCCGAGCCGGTCGCGCCAGGCGTCGTAGCCGCTGACGTCGTTGTTCCGCAGGTGGGTGTACATCTCGCGGAGCAGCGAGGGGCGTTCGGTCCACAGGAACTCGAAGAAGGTGCCCGCGTAGTTGTAGAAGCGGAAGCCGTCGCCGTCGTAGGTGGCGTGCAGGAGCCGGTTCACGGTCATCCGCGGGCCGCCGCCGGCGGTGTCGTTGATGATGCCGCGGACCAGGGACTTGCGGACGGCGATGCCGTTGTCGCGGGTGGCGCCGTCGAAGAACTCGGCGGTGCCCTCGTCCATGGCGGTGGTGCGGTCGCCCTGGTACCAGGGGCCCTGTCCGAAGGTGCCGGGGACGGCGAAGCGGCCGTTGAGGTAGTGGACGTACTCGTGCCGGAAGAGCTCTTCGAGGGTGAGGCTGGAGTCCTGGGGGACGCGGCGCTGGTACGTGTAGAAGGTGGCGCCGTTCTCGATGTAGATGCCGCCGTTGTTGGTGCTGTACCCGGTGAGGATCGGGTGGTAGTTCACGTAGTCCGCGCGGGAGGCGTAGAGGACGATGTTCAGCGTCGTGTTGGTGTCGCCGGCGAGGGGCTGTTCGGTGCCGAGGACGCGGTGGTACTGCGCCTTGACCTGCTTGCTCGCGTAGTACAGCTGGTCGACGGTGGCGCGGTCGAGCGCGGTGCGGACCCGGATGGCGCCGTTGTCGTAGGTGTACGTGTACGGGAAGAGCTGCTTCTCGATGTCCGCCTTGCACACGCCGTAGGGCTTGCAGGCGTCGTAGTGGTTGAGCCAGGAGACGATCTGCGCCCACTGCTCGCTGCCGCGGCCGAAGGTGGTGACGGTCTGGTCGAGGAGGGGGCCGAGGTCGGCGACGATCTGGGTCCTGAGGGCGTCGACCTGGCCGAAGCGGCCGTACTCGCTGAGGGCGTCGCGGGCGACCCAGGAGTTGGCGGTGCCCTTGAGGTGGCTGTAGCCGGCGAAGGCCTTGAAGAGGGCGCGGTAGGCGGGGTCGGCGGTGACGGCCGCGTGGAAGGCGGCGTCCTGGTTGCCCGGGTAGACGCCGAGGTAGTTGACGGAGAGGCCGGCGAGCGCGGCCCCCGCCCAGGCGGGGTCGAGGTTGGTCGCGGTGTGGGACGGGTCCATGGTGGCGAGGACCCGCTTGATGAGGCCGAGTTGGTGCTGGCGCAGTCCGGGGGCGCTGGCGGCGTAGAGCGCCTCGCGGAGGGTGTTCGCGTTGCTCGTCGTGACGTCGAAGGTGCGCGGGGCGGCGCCGAAGTCGGCGACGGCCTGGCGTATCGCGTCCACGGTGGGCGCGTCGGTGGTGTCGATCTCGGTGCGTGAGTAGTCGTGGTAGGCGACGGCGTGGAGATAGGTGAACATCCCCTCCAGGCCGGAGGAGTTCTTGCCGTCGTGGGTGGCCGCCAGGCTCGATATGCGGCGGGAGACGGCCTGTACGTGGGCGTCGGACATCACGGGGACGAGGCGGGCGTCCCAGGTCCAGACGAGCTTGTTGACGCAGTCGGTGGTGACGGCGGGGTCCGCGAGGAAGGCGGCGAACTGGTCGGCGCTGAGGCCGGTGATGCCGTCGAGGGTGCAGGGCACGCCCGCCGCGGTGGTTTCGGCGGCCGCGGTGAGGCTCCTGGCGCCGTCGGTGGCACCGGACTTGGCCTGGCTCTGGTTCTGGGCCTGGGTCTGGGTCTGGGTCTGGGCCTTGGTCCGGCCGGTGGCCTTGGCCTTTCCGGCGACGCGGCCGGCGGCGAGGCCGCCCGGGGCGGGGGCGGGCCCGAAGGTCTTGGGTGTGGCGTCGGCGAGGTGGTCGACCTCGTCGCCCTGGAGGAAGGGGTTGGTCGTGTCCGCGGTGGCGGCCTGGGGTGCCGCGGGGCCCGCGACCGGGGCCGGCCGGTTCTCGGTTTCCGCCGCCGACACGGCGGACTGACCGGCGGAGGCCAGGAGGGTCACCGTGATGGCGGAGGCGAGCAGGGACGAGCGCGCACGTCGGTGGAGGGACAACGGAACTCCTGCTGATGAGGGGGGTGGGGCGGGGATGGGTACGCGAACTGGGGTGGTTCGCACGGCGTATGACAGGCGTTCATCGAACCGTGTGCGGTGTAACATAGTAATGTGAAATTGCACTGACAACCCCTCTGCGGCCTTGACTTACGCCGCCGGGCCCCCGCCTACCCCCGCATCGGGATCAATCGGTCACCGGAAGCGGAGGGCGGAGTCCTCGACCGGGCCGCGCCGCAGCGCCCGCCGGTCACGGAAGTAGTCGTTACGGAGCCGCCAGGGGTCCCGGGTGCCCTGACGCGGCATGATCGCGTCGCCGCGCGCCACGTAACCCGACGTCAGCGACTCACCGAGGACGGACACCGACGAACGGTCCGCATCGGCGGCGACCGGGGTCACGCTGGTGAGCCCGCGCCGGTCCAGATGCGCGAGCAACCGGCTGACATACCCGGCGGCCAGGTCGGCCTTGAGCGTCCAGGACGCGTTGGTGTAGCCGATGACCATCGCCAGATTGGGCACGCCGTCGACCATCACGCCCTTGTGGAGCAGGCGTTCGCTCAGGACGACCGGCTCCCCGTCGACCGCGAGCTCCATCCCCCCGGCCAGCCGCAGCCGCAGACCGGTCGCCGTCACGACGAGGTCCGCCGGGATCTCCTCCCCCGACCTGACCCGGACGCCCGTCTCGGTGAACGTCTCGACGTGGTCGGTCACCACCGACGCCCGCCCGCCCCTGAGCGCCGCGAACAGGTCCCCGCCCGGCACCGCGCAGATCCGCTGGTCCCACGGCCGGTACGCCGGGGTGAAGTGCCGCATGTCCACCCGCCCGCCGAGCTGCGCCCGCACCCGGTTCAGCAGCACCCTCCGCGTGAGGCGCGGCGCCCGGCGGCAGAGCACGTACAGGAACCGCTGCATGGCGATGTTGCGGGCGCGCCCCAGCCGATGGGCGAGCCCGGCCGGCAGCCGCAGCCGGCGCAGCAGGAGCGTGAAGGGGTCGTCGGCCGGGAGGCTGACCAGGTACGTGGGCGAGCGCTGGAGCATGGTGACGTGCGCGGCCTCCGCGGCCAGCGCGGGCACCAGCGTGACGGCGGTCGCACCGCTGCCGATGACCACCACCCGCTTTCCGGCGTGGTCCAGGTCCTCGGGCCAGTGCTGAGGGTGCACGAAGGTCCCGGTGAAGCGTTCCTCCCCGGGAAACTCGGGGCGGTGTCCCGCGTCGTAGTCGTAGTAGCCGGTCGCGCCGACCAGGAAGCGAGCGGTGTGGATCTCGGTCTCGCCGGTGGCCTCGTCCACCGCCTCCACCGTCCACCTCCCCCGCTCACTCGACCAGTCCGCCCGGACCGCCCTCCGCCCGAAGCGGATCCGGTCCGAGACCCCGTAGGCGTCGGCCGTGGTCCGCAGGTAGCCGCGGATGTCCGCGCCGGCCGCGAGGACCTTGGTGCCGCGCCAGGGCCGGAAGCGGTATCCGAAGGTGTACATGTCCGAGTCCGAGCGCACGCCGGGGTAACGGAACAGGTCCCAGGTGCCGCCGACCCCGGCACGCCGCTCCAGGACCAGGAAGGTGGACCCGGGGTTCCCGGCGAGCAGGTGGCAGCCGGCACTGATGCCGGACAGGCCCGCGCCGATGATGAGCACGTCGACGTGCTGTCCCGCCATCTCGGTCTTCCTCCGCGCTGCCTGCCGTTCCGGTGGAGCATTCTGCCCCAGCGGCCGGCGGGCCGTGCCACCGGTGTCGCTCCGGCGGCACGGCCCTGGGCGGCTACAGGACGCCGAGGTCGGCGAGGACCTCGTCGGCCGCGCGCTGCCCGGACTCGGCGCCGCCCTCCATGTAGCCCTGGGCCATTTCGGAGGTGTGCTCGCCCGCGAAGTGGGTGTTGCCCTGGCGGACGCCCTCGTAGCCGCCGTACTGGTGGGCGTAGCCGAGGGGCATGGCGGCGTACGAGCCGTACGCGTTCGGGTTGAGCGGCCAGGCGGCGAGCGTGGCCTTGCCGGTCCAGTGGGCGGTGAGGCCCGGGAAGACCGGTTCGAGCTGGGCGAGCGCCGCCAGGGCGTAGCTGGTGATCTGGGGGTCGGACGCGGTGCGGAAGGGCGAGGAGGGGGTGAAGTCCGCGGTGCGGCTGCCGCCGGCGTAGACCGTGAGGATGCCCTTGCCGCCGGGCTGGGCCCTGCTGGAGTCCCAGGAGGTCTGGTAGCCGGTGTCGGTCATGGTGCTGCCGCTGGCCGTGCCCCACGGGCCTGAGCCGTTCCAGTGGCGGGTGTCGAACTGCAGGGAGAGCTTGCAGTTCCTGCCCATGCGCGCCGCGGCGATGCCGGCGAGCTTGCGGCTGTCGAATCCGGCGGCGGACAGGTCGAGCCGCTGCAGGACGCCGGCCGGCAGGGCGAGGACGGTGTGGTCGGCCAGGACCGTCCTCGTACAGCCCGCGGCGGTGAAGGTGAGCAGCTGGCGGCCGCCGGGCGCGGCGGCGACCGATTCGAGCCGCCATCCGTGGCGGACCGTGCCCGGGGGCAGGGCGGCGGCGATGGCCTGCGGGAGGCGCTGGTTGCCGCCGCGGACGCGGTAGCGGGTGTCGCTCTCGCCGAACAGCGCGAAGCCGTTGGGGCTGGGCTGGTAGGCGAGCATGCCGATGATGCCGAGGGCGGACGAGGACGTGGTGTCGCGGCCGAACTCGGTGGTGTAGGCGACGTCGAGGAGCTGCCCGAACGGCGAGGCGTGTCCGCCGGGGACACGGGTGGCGATCCAGTCGTGGATGGACAGGTTCGACAGGGCCACCGCGCCGGGGCTGTTGGCGGCGTTCCAGGCGACCGGCCACTCGAAGGTCGAGAGGTCCTGCTGGAGCGCCGGCCTGATCTTCTTGAAGTCGGCGCTCGCCTGGGCATAGGTGTAGTAGGCGCCGTCGAAGCGGTAGACCTCGGTGGCGCCGGCGGGTTCGGCGGCGCGCAGGTCGTCGAGGGGCAGGTTGAAGCGGGCGGCCAGGCTCTGCATCAGGGCGTGACCGGTGTCGATCATCTCGCCGCCCCATTCGGAGGACTGGCCGTCGCCCCAGTAGGAGCCGGCCGGGTTGGAGTACATGCGGCCGCCGACCCGTGTGTCGGCCTCGTAGACGGCGCTGCCGATGCCGTGGTCGGCGAGGCGCAGGGCCGCGTTCAGTCCCGCGATGCCCGCGCCGACGATCGCGATGACGGGCTGCGCGGTCTCGGCGCGGGCGGTGCCGGCCGCGCCGACGGCGGAGACGGCGGCCAGGCCGGCGCCGGCGGCGAGGCCGCCGAGGACGGTACGGCGGGAGGGGCCCCCGGGGGCCTGGCCGCCGGTGTCGGTGGAGTGTTCGGCGACGATCCGGCGCAGCATGCGGGCCGGTGCGGTGCGTGCCATGTACGGCTCCTTCCAAAGGGGGGCCGGTTCCCTGGGGACGGGAACCGGGAGACGGCGGTGGCGTGGTGTCACCGCCGACGAAGGGAGGCCTGCGCGCGGGTCCCGGGGATCAGCCGAGGTGGCGCGCGGGGCGGCGGTGCGGCCAGCCGTCGAGGAATTCCAGTTCGGCGGCGACGCGGATGAGGGCGGCTTCGTCCCAGGGGCCGGCGATCAGCTGGCTGCCGACGGGGAGGCCCTCGGCCGAGGTGTGGGTCGGCAGGCTGATGGCGGGCTGTCCGGTGATGTTGCAGATCGCGGTGAAGGAGATCATCCGGGTCTCGGTGGTGCGCGGGCCGCCCGGGTCGGCGTTGGCCTCCTCCAGGAGCGCGTCGACCGGCGGCGGCAGGCAGGCCATGGTGGGGGTGAGGAGCAGGTCGAAGTCCTCGCCCCACTGGGCGCGGACCGCCCGCGCCTCCTCGGCGAGGAGGCCCGCGGCCCGGGTGTACTCCCCCGAGTGCCGGCGCGCGGCCCGGTCCATCCGGAACCGCAGGTGCGGCTCGGCGCGCTCCGGCCGCTCGTAGGGGGCGGCCCAGAGGGCGGCGTCCAGGACCGTCTGCGCGTACCCGGTGATCGCCTCCTCGCTGAAGAAGCGCGGGGAGGCCGGGGCGACGTGGTGGCCGAGGGAGACGAGCAGCCGGGCGGTGTGCTCGGCGGCCGCGACGCACTGCGGATCGACGGGGAGTCCGGTGGGCGCCTTGGTGAGCAGGCCGATCCGGAGGCGTCCGGCGTCACGGCCGATCTCGTCGGCGTAGGGCCGCTCGGGGGCGGGCGCCTGGTACATGGCGAGCCGGTCGGGTACGGACATGGCGTCGAGCAGCGCCGCGGCGTCGCGGGTCGTGCGGGTGATGGCGCCTTCGACGGTGGCGTGTTCCCAGCCGGGTACCTGCTGGGGGACGCGGCCGCGGCTGGGCTTGAGTCCGAGCAGTCCACAGGCGGAGGACGGCATCCGGATCGAGCCGCCGCCGTCGTTGGCGTGGGCCACGGGCGCGAGGCCGGCCGCGACGGCCGCCGCGGCGCCGCCGCTGGAGCCGCCCGCGGAGTAGGCGTGGTCCCAGGGGTTGCGGGTGCTGCCGAAGCGGCTGTTGTCGGTGGTCGAGAGCAGGCCCATCTCGGGCGAGTTGGTACGGCCCATGAGGAGGAATCCGGCGTCGAGCAGGCGGCGGACCACCGGTTCGGTGAGGGTGCGGGGCCGGTCGTCGACTCCGTAGGAGCCGTAGGTGGCGGGCTGTCCCTCGACCTGCGTCAACTCCTTGACGGGGATGGGGACGCCGTGGAAGGGCGCCAGCGGGAGCCCGTCGGTGACGGCCTGTTCGGCGCGGCGGGCGGCGGCGATGACGGCTTCCTCGTCGAGCCAGGTGAACGCGGCGAGCTCGCCGTCGTACTCCTTGATCCTGCGGAGGTAGGTCTCGGCGATCTCGACCGGGCTGAGTTCGCGCCTGCGTACGGCCGCCGCGAGGTCGGTGGCCGAGGAGAAGGGGTCCATGGGAGGTGGCTCCAAGCGGGGTGGGGGCGGTCAGCGGACCGCGAGGATGTCGTCGAGGCGGTCGCGCAGACCCGGCCCGTTCGGCGCGTCGAGGACGACCCGCCCGGCCTCCATGACCACGACGTGCCGGCTGTGTTCGAGGAGGGCGCCGGCGTGCTGGTCGACGAGGAGGACGGCCACGCCCGCGGCGGCGATCGTGCCGAGGGCCTCCAGGACGTCGGAGACCACGGAGGGCTGGAGCCCCTGGGTCAGTTCGTCGACGGCGATCAGGGTGCGGCCGGCCAGCATCGCGCGTGCGATGCCCAGTTGCTGCTTCTGCCCGCCGGAGAGCGTGCCGGCCTGCTGGCCCGCGCGGTCGGTGAGGAGCGGGAAGACGGTGTACGGGTCGACGACGGGGACCACGTCACGGCGGCGTGCGAGGCGGAGGTTGTCGGCGACCGTCAGGGACGGGAACACCCCCCGGTCCTCGGGCATCAGCGTGGCGCCGGCCCGGGCGAGCAGCTCGGGACGGCCCGGGGGCAGGTCCCGTCCGTCGAGGCTCACCCGGCCGCCGTGCCGGTCGGCGAGGCCGAAGACGGTCCGCAGGAGGGTCGTCTTGCCGGCGCCGTTGCGGCCGATCAGGGCGGTGATCTCGCCGCCGCGCACGGTGAGACCGGTGGGGCGGACGACGGCGGCCTGCCCGTATCCGCCGGCGAGGTCGGTCAGTTCGAGCATCAGCGTGCTCCCAGGTAGGCGGCGCGGACCTCCGGGTCGGCGGCGACCTCGTCGAGCGGGCCGCGGGCGAGGACCCGGCCGCCGGCGAGGACGACGACCTCGTCGGCGAGTTCCCGCACGATGTCCATGTCGTGTTCGACCACGAGCAGGGCGCAGCCGGTGCGCCGGTTGACCTCGCGGAGTTCGCGGGTGAGGCAGCGGGCGTCGTCGGGTCCGAGTCCGGCGGCGGGTTCGTCGAGGAGCAGCAGCCGGGGCGCGGCGACGAGGACCATGGCGAGTTCGAGGCGTCTGCGGTCGGCGAGCGGCAGGGTGCCGGCCGGCCGGAGTCCGTCCTCGGCGAGGTCGCGGAACGCGTCGGGGGGTTCGGTGGGTTCGGGTGCCTCGATCCGGGCGAGGCGGAGGTTGTCGGCCGGGGAGAGTTCGGCGACGACGCTGGGGATCTGGAACATCCTCCCGACGCCGAGCCCCACCCGCCGGTGCACCGGAAGGCCGGCCGCGTCCGTCCCGAAGAGCCGCAGGGTCCCGGCGTCGGGGGCGAGCTGTCCGGCGACGACGTTGAGGAAGGTGCTCTTCCCCGCGCCGTTCGGCCCGATCAGGCACACGCACCGGCCCGCCTCGACGCTCAGGTCCACCCCGGCGAGCACCTCGACGGGACCGAAGGACTTCCGCACGCCGGTGACGGCGAGCGGGACCCCGCCGTCGGGCGCCTCGGCGGTGGTACGCCCCCGAGTGCGGCGCGCCGCGGCAGGCAGCCGTACGTCGGGCCCGGGCCCGGCGAGCCACCGGCGGGGTGCGGCGGTCAGGCCGGCCGGTGCCACCTGGACGACGAGCAGGAACAGGGCGGCGAGCGCGAGAAGGTACCAGCCCTGCCAGGTGGAGCCCAGGTACTGCTGGCCGACGGTGACGGCGACGGCGCCGACGAAGGGTCCCACCGTCGACCCGCGGCCCCCGAGTGCCAGCCAGATCAGCACGGACGTCGACAGGCCGAGGCCGAACACCTGCGGTGACACAAGGCCCGCCACCGGCGCGTACAGCGCTCCGGCGAGGGCCGCGACGGCCGCGCTCGCGGCGAACGCCGTGGTGCGCACCCGCGTTCCGTCGACGCCGCTCTGCGCGGCCCGCTCCGGGTTGCGGGCGGCGGCCACCAGACGGGCGCCGAACCTGCCGCGCACCACCAGGACTCCGCAGACGGCGACCACGGCCGCGACGGCCCCGAGGGTGACGTAGTACGACGTCACCACGTCGGTTCCCGAGACGGAGAGGCCGTTGGTCCCGCCGGTGACGGAGGCGAGGGCGGTCGCGGCCCGCTGGAGCAGGAGGCCGACGCCGATGGTCAGCAGGATCAGCGGCGCGTCGGGCACCACGGCGGCCAGGCCGATGCGGACGACGGGCACGGCGATGATCACGGCGGCGGCGACGGCCGCGGTCACCGTCAGGGCCTGGGGCAGCCGGTGCTCCTGGCCGAGGGCGACGGCGTACGCGCCGAGTCCGAAGAAGGCTGCGTGTCCGACGCTCAGCAGTCCGGCCCGGCCCCAGCTCAGGTCGAGGCCGTAGGCGAACAGGCCGTGGCAGAGGCCGAGGGTGAGGGTGGCGACGGCGAAGGCGTCGAGGCCGAAGGGCGCGGCGAGCAGACCGGCCGCGGTGAGGGCCGGGAGGGCGAGGCGCAGGAGGCGGCGGACCGTGGACGCGGCCGGGGCGCCCGGCGCCACGGGCACGGTCACGGTCACGAGCAGCCCTTCTTCGGGGTGGTGTCGGCGACCATCGGGCGCGTCGCGGTGACGGTGTAGGCGCCGTCGCGGCCGATGGTGACCTCCCGCATGTCGGCCTGGAGGACGTGGTTGCGGGCTTCGAAGCGGGTGCCCTTGCCCAGGGGGCTGTCGAAGGACAGGGCGCCGATCGCCTTGTTCACGGCGGCGGGGTCGTTGGATCCGGCCTTCTCGGCGGCGGCGAGGAAGAACTTGACGCCGAAGTAGGCGTTGCCCGCCACCTCGGGGATCGGGGCCTTCCACTGGTGGGCGGCCCGGTAGTCCTTCGCGAAGGCGAGGCTCTCGGGGTCGTCGAGCCGGTCGCTCCAGCGCACGGTGTGGGTGCGGCCGGCCACGAGGTCGGCGAGAGCGGGCTGGAAGTCGGCGTCCAGGGACGCGCCCTCGAAGCCGAGCTCGGGCTTGAGGAGGCCGAACTGCCGGCCCTGATTGCCGAAGGTGACGGCGTCAGCGCCGACGACCATGGAGAGGACCGCGTCGGGCCGGGCGGCCTTGAGGCGGCCGATGACCGGCTGCCAGTCGGTCTGGCCGAGGGGGCTGTACTCCTCGGCGACGACGGTGCCGCCCGCCTTCCCCACCAGGTCCTTGGCGACGCCGGCGTAGAAGTGCGGGTAGTTGTAGTCGGAGCCGACGAGGGCGACCTTGGTGCCGTACTTCGCGAGGAGGCCGGGGACGGTGGGGGCGAGCATCTGGCGGGCTGACTCGCCGAAGCCCCACTGGTAGGAGTAGCAGTGCTCGGTGTCGCCGAGGATGGCGGTGCCGAAGGGCACGTGTGCCTCGTCGGCGACCCGGCCGACCGCTTCGGCGGTGTCGCCGGTGATGGTGCCGAACAGCATCGTCACCTTGTCCTGGCGGACCAGACGGCGGGCGAGCTGGGTGGAGTTGGCGGGGTCTCCGGCGTCGTCGACGACGACGTACTCCACGGGTCGGCCGTGCACGCCGCCGTCGGCGTTGACCTTCCTGACGGCGAGTTCCAGGCCGTTGCGCAGGGCGGTGCCGACCTGGGAGACCGGTCCGGTGAGCGGGACGATCACACCGATCTTCACCGGGCCGCCGGCGGCCGGGGTGTCGTCGCCGGAGACGGCGGCGCCCTGACAGCCGGTGAGCGCGAGGGCGAGGAGGGCCGCGACCGCCGGCGCGGTGGGGCGGGGTGCGGGCGTCACGCGGCGCTCGCGGGCGCGGGGGTACGACGGAACCATGCGGAGAACCTTCCGATCCAGGGGCGCGAGCGCAGGGCGGCGATCGCTACGACGACGGCGTAGAAGAGGGCTTCGGCGAGGGTGTCGGAGAGCCAGGTGCGCAGCAGCACCGACAGGGCGGAGATCAGCAGGGCGGCGCCGGCGGCGGTGGCCAGGGCTCCCGGGCGGCTGAGCAGCAGGCCGAAGAAGACGGGGACGAGCAGGCCGAAGCCCATGCCGGGGTTGACGGCGAGCACGGGGCTGTAGAGCGCCCCGGCGAGGATCGCGAGCAGGCCGCCGATCGTGAACGCGGTGGCGCGCATCCGGCGCGGGTCGGTGCCGAGCAGCGCCGCCATGGAAGGGTTGTCGGCCACGGCGCGCAGCCTCAGGCCCCAGTCGGTGCGGTGGGCGGCGAACAGGACGAGCCCGATGACGGCGACCGCGGTCAGCGCGCAGACCAGCCGGTAGGCCGGGTACGGGGTGCCGAGGACGTCCAGGGTGCCGTCCACGGGTACGGCGACCGTGCGGGAGGTGCCGGTGAAGAGGAGTTCCGCGCCCTGCCGCAGCGCCATGCCCAGACCCCAGGTGACCAGCATGGCGGCGAGCCCGTCGGAGCCGGGGCGCCGCAGCAGCAGCCGCTCGATGGCCAGGAGCAGCGGCACTCCCGCCGCGAGGGCGAGCAGGGTGCGGAGGCCGAAGGGGGCGGCGGTCGCGGTCGCCGCGACGTACGCGCCCGCCATGGCCAGGTCCCCCTGGGCGAGGTTGACCACCCGGGTCGCGGCGAAGATCACCGCGATGCCGACCGTGAGCAGGCCGTAGAGGCCGAACTGGCCAAGGATGGCCAGAAGTACATCCATCTGTTACCGCCTCTGTGCTTCCGGGTGCAGCGGGGACTCTGCGAGCATCTGGCAATCCCGCGAAGGCCACTGGCCCGGCAGCGCACGGTTCTGTGCCCGCAGCGCGGGGACCGCACGGCGCGAAGGGCGCGGCGGTGCGGGCTGGGGGGAGAACGACATGCCGGTGGAACGACGCGACGACGGCAACCTGGTCTTCGGCTACCTCGACACCGCGTCGGCGGACCTGTCGGGCGCCTCCGACACGGTGCTCGTCCGGGCACGGGCGGGCGACGAGGGGTACGCGGCCGACATGCGGCCCAGCCGTTTCGGGGCGCTGAGCGGCTGTGACATCAGCGGCGAGCAGGAGATCAGGGTCATGCCCCGCCGCTCCCCCGCGGCGCCCCGGCCGGGCCATCTCCTCGGCCTGCTCGTCTCGGGTCGCGGCGAGCTGGAGCAGGACGGGCGGCTCGCGGAGCTCGCGCCGGGCGACTTCGTGCTCTACACCGGCGCCCGTCCGTTCCGCCTGGAACTGGGCTCGTCCCACCGGTACTTCGTCCTGGCTCTCGACGCCGCCACGGCCGGGCACCTGGCCAGTGCCGGCGGCCCGGTGACCGCAAACGCCGCCCTGCCCCGCTCGCCCAGCGGCCGGGTCCTCGCGGCGATGGTCGGCGAACTCGCCGAGCGCGCCCAGGGGTTCGGCCCGCTGGCGCGCCGCGACATGGGCGAGCACGTGTCGGCGATCCTCCGCACCCTGCTCCGCGAGACGTCCGGCACGGGCGCCGCGCCCGCCACCGGCGCGGCGGGCGTCCTGGACCGCGTCCTCGGCTACATCGACGACCGACTGGCCGAGGACCTCTCACCGGGCGCGATCGCCGCGGCCCACCACATCTCGGTCCGCCATCTCCACGCCCTGTTCCGCGAGTCGGGCACGACCGTCGGCGACCACGTCCGCCGTCGCCGTCTCGAACGCATCCGCCGCGACCTCCTCGACCCCGCCCTCTCCCACCTCCCCGCCTACTCCCTCGCCGCCCGCAGCGGCCTCGGTGAGGCCAGCCACTTCAGCCGCGTCTTCCGCGCCGAGTTCGGCCTCTCCCCCCGCGCCCTGCGCGCGCAGGCCCGCGGCACGACGGGCTGAACCCGGCGGCGGCGGGTCGGAACGGCCGCACCCCGCACCCCGATCGGTTCCGGGTGCGGGGCGCGGGAGATCACAGGGGCCGGTCGTGGCCCTCCCAGTACGGGTCGCGGAGGCGGCGCTTGTAGAGCTTGCCGTTGGGGTCGCGGGGCATGGCGGGGATGAAGTCGACGGATTTGGGGCGTTTGAAGCCGGCGAGGCGGTCGGCGCAGTGGGCGAGGATGGCAGCGGCGAGGTCGGGTCCCGGGTGGTGGCCTTCGGCGGCCTCGACGACGGCCTTGACCTCTTCGCCCCAGTCGGCGTGGGGGATGCCGAAGGCGGCGGCGTCGGCGACGGCGGGGTGGGAGAGGAGGGCGGCCTCGATCTCGGCGGGGTAGATGTTGACGCCGCCGGAGATGATCATGTCGATCTTGCGGTCGCGGAGGTAGAGGTAGCCGTCCTCGTCGAGGACGCCGAGGTCGCCGACGGTGAAGAAGTCGCCGATGCGGTTCTTCGCGGTCTTGGCCTCGTCCTTGTGGTACTGGAAGCCGCCGGTGTTCATCTTGAGGTAGACGGTGCCGACTTCGCCGGCCGGCAGCCGCTTCCCGTCGTCGTCGAAGACGGCGAGTTCGCTGATGGGCCAGGCCCTGCCGACCGTGCCGGGGCGCTTCAGCCACTCCTCGGCGGTGGCGAAGGCGCCGCCGCCCTCGCTGGCCGCGTAGTACTCCTCGACGCAGCGCCCCCACCAGTCGATCATCGCCCGCTTGACGTGCTCGGGGCAGGGCGCGGCGCCGTGGATGGCGTGGCGCATCGAGGAGACGTCGTAGCGCCCCCGTACGTCCTGCGGGAGGGCGAGCAGCCGGTGGAACTGGGTGGGGACCATGTGCGTGTGGGTGCAGGCGTACCGGTCGATGAGGCGGAGCATCTCCTCCGGTGTCCAGCGGTCCATCAGGACGAGCGGGTGTCCGATGTGGAGGGCGGCCGCGGCGAACTGGAGCACGGCCGTGTGGTAGAGCGGGGAGCAGACGAGGTGGACGTTCCCTTCGGCGGGCCGGATGCCGAAGATGCCGAGGAAGCCGCCGAGGTGGGTCTCCTCGGGGAGCTTTCCGGGGAGGGGCCGGCGGATGCCGCGGGGGCGTCCGGTGGTGCCGGAGGTGTAGTTCATGACCCAGCCGAGGGTGCGGTCGGCGGGGGCCGCCTCGTCCTGGCCGTCGAGGAGTTCGGCGTACGGCCGGAAGCCGGGGACGGCGCCGACCGCGTACCGGTGCGTGGCGGCGAGTCCGGCCTCGTCGGCGGCGAGGGTGACCGCGTCGGCGAACCGCTCGTGGGCGATGAGGACCTTGGCGCCGGAGTCGGCGACGATCCAGGCGATCTCGGGGCCGACGAAGTGGTGGTTGACCGGCACGAGGTAGAAGCCGGCCTGGGTGGCGGCCAGATGGGCCGTGAAGAACTCGGGACCGTTGGGCAGCACGACGGCGAAGGCGTCGCCGCGCTCCAGGCCCGCGGCGCGCAGCCCGTGCACGAGACGGTTGGCCGCCGCGTGCAGCTGCCCGGCGCTCCACTCCTCGCCGTCGGGCGCGACGAGCACCGTGCGGCCGGGGTCGGCGGCCGCCTGGGACCAGAATCCGGTGGGACCGTTGCTCACTGGGCGCTCCGTCCGGCGATGCGGTTGATGCGGTCGACGGCCTTCTCGAAGCCGCGGGTGAGCTCGTCGACGACCTGCTGGACGCTGCGCTCGGAGTTCATCCGGCCGACGATCTGGCCGACGGGGGTGCCGAGGAGCGGCTCGACCTCGTACTTCTGGATACGGGAGACGGCCTCGGCGACCAAGAGCCCTTGGAGCGGCATGGGGAGCGGGCCGGGGCCCGCCGGGTCGTCCCAGGCGTCGGTCCATTCGGTACGGAGCTGACGGGCGGGCTTGCCGGTCAGGGCGCGGGAGCGGACCGTGTCGCCGGAACCGGCGGCGAGGAGCTTCTCGGTGAGGGCGCGGGAGTGCAGCTCGGCCTCGGTGGTGGTGAGCCAGATCGAGCCGAGCCAGACGCCCTGGGCGCCGAGCGCGAGTCCTGCGGCGATCTGTTCGCCGCTGCCGATGCCTCCGGCGGCGAGCACGGGGAGCGGGGAGACGGCGTCGACGACCTCGGGGGTGAGGACCATGGAGGCGATCTCGCCGGTGTGGCCGCCGGCTTCGTAGCCCTGGGCGACGACGACGTCGATGCCCGCCTCGGCGTGGTGCCGGGCGTGCCGGGCGCTGCCGGCGAGGGCGGCGACGAGCACGCCGTGTTCGTGGGCGCGGGCGACGACGTCCGGCGGCGGCGAGCCGAGGGCGTTGGCGAGCAGCTTGATGGGGTAGTCGAAGGCCACGTCCAGCTGGCTGCGGGCGACCTGCTCCATCCAGCCGGTGATCCGCCAGCCGGAGGCCTCGCCCTCGGCGAGTTCGGGCACGCCGTGCTTGGCGAGGGTCGCGCGGACGAACGCCCGGTGCTCCTCGGGGATCATGGCCTCGATCTCGGCCTCGGTGACCCCTTCGACCGCCTTCTTCGCGGGCATCACGACGTCGAGGCCGTAGGGCAGCCCGTCGGTGTGCTCCTGCATCCAGTCGAGGTCGCGGGCGAGGTCGTCGGGGGCGGTGTAGCGGACCGCGCCCAGGACGCCGAACCCGCCCGCTCTGGTCAGTGCGGCGGCCACCGCGGGGAAGGGCGTGAAGCCGAAGATGGCGTGCTCGATCCCCAGGGTGCGACTCAGCTCCGTCTTCATGGGCGGCAGGATGCCCCAGCCGTGCGACGGAGGGAAGAGGTTTTCTGATGCATCGTCAGATTCTTTGCGGTCGGACGGTTGGCGGCGCGCCCGGGTTTCGCCGTCGGCCCCCGTGGGAGAGGGTGGGCATGACGGAGCACGCGAAGCGAGAGGGAGGGCCGAGCCGCCGCGCCTTCGGCGGCGGCATCCTGGCCCTCGGAGGTGCGCTGATGATCGGTGCGGTGCCAGGGGCGGCGGCGTCCCCGGAGCGGGGTACGGGGGCGGGGGGCACGCCCTCGGCCGGGTCCGGGAGCGCCGTGGGGCCCGAGGGCGGGTTCGGGCCCGAGGGCGGGTTCGGTTCCGGGTCCGGTGGCTTCTCCGCGGCGCGGCGGACCACCCTGCGCCGGGGGTCGGCCGAGCGGGCGGGGCTGCTCGCCCCTCACCTGGACCGGCTGGTCACGGAGGCCGAGTCCTTCCTGGGGCCGTCCCCGGACCATCCCTGGTACGCGGGCGCGGTGCTGCTCGCCGGGCGCGGCGGGACCGTCGCCCTGCACCGGGCGATCGGTTGGGCCGTGCGGTACGCGGCGTACGACGAGAAGACCGGCACCGGGGTCGAGCTGCCGCCCGAGGAGCGGCGGCCGATGACCGAGGACACCGTCTTCGACCTGGCGTCGGTCACCAAGCTGTTCACCTCGATCCTGGCGGTGCAGCAGATCGAGCGCGGGGCCCTGGACCTGGAGGCGAGGGTCACGACGTATCTGCCGGAGTTCGGGGGCGGCGGGAAGGGGGACATCACAGTCCGTCAGCTGCTCACCCACACCTCGGGGTTCAGGTCCTGGATCCCGCTGTACCGGGAACCGACGCGGGAGGGGAAGCTGCGGCTGCTGTGGGCGGAGAAGCCGGTGAGCCCGCCGGGATCCACGTACCTCTACTCGGATCTGAATCTGGTCACGCTCCAGCTGATCCTGGAGGAGATCACCGCTCGCGGTCTGGAGACACTGCTCCACGACGAGATCACCGCTCCGCTCGGGATGCACCGCACGCGTTTCAACCCGCCGCTCTCGTGGCGGCCCGACATCGCCGCCACCGAGGACGCCCGACCGCCGTGGTCCGGCCTCGACCGGGGCATGGTGTGGGGCGAGGTCCACGACGAGAACGCCTACGGTCTCGGCGGGATCGCCGGCCACGCCGGGATCTTCTCGTGCGCCTGGGACCTCGCCGTCCTCGCCCGCACGCTCCTCAACGGCGGGGCCTACGGCCGGGCCCGCATCCTCTCCCCCGCCTCCGTGGAGCTGATGTTCACCGACTTCAACACCGCTTTCCCCGGCGACGAGCACGGTCTCGGCTTCGAGCTCTACCAGCACTGGTACATGGGCGCGATGGCCACGCCCCACACGGCCGGCCACACCGGCTTCACCGGCACCAGCCTCGTCCTCGACCCGACGACCGACTCCTTCCTGATCGTCCTCGGCAACTCCGTCCACCCCGTCCGCTCCTGGCGCTCCGGCTCCGCCCCGCGCGTCGCCACGGCGGACGCCCTGGCCCGCGCGGTCCCGGTGCGCCCCGCCCGGAACCGCACCTCGCCCGGCCGGCACGCCCCCTGGTTCGCCGGCATGGCGAGCGCCACGACCGCGACACTGACGCTCCCTTCCGCCCCGGGCGCCACGTCCCTGCGGTGCGCGCTGTGGTGGGACACCGAGCCGGGCGCCGACCCCGTCGTCCTGGAGTCCTCCGCCGACGGCGGCACGAGCTGGCGGCCCGTGCCCTTCACCGTCGACCGCGGGCTCCCGCGGCCGACGGGCGCGGTCGGCGGCTGGTCGGGCCGCCGCTGGCACACCGTGTCCGCGCCGCTGCCCGGAGCCCCGGTACTGCTTCGCTGGCGGTACACCACGGACCGGCGGTACGTGGGGCGGGGCGTGTACGTGGACGGGCTGAGGCTCCTGGACGCGGCGGGGCGGCCGGTGTTCGACGACGCCCGGCCGGCGGACGGGGCGCGGATCGAGGCCCGGGGCTGGGACCGCTCGGCCGACTGAGCCCCGCGCGGGGCGGGCCGTACGGGGAGGCGGTCGGGGCCTCGCGCGGAAGCCGGCCGAGGCCGGGCGGATGGGTGGGTCAGAAGGTGAGGGCCGTCGTCCTGGCCGTGCGGGCGCGCAGGTCACAGGCGTTGGAGTAGGTCTCCGACCAGGAGACGCGGCGGCCCTGCCAGACGCCGTCGCCGGTGATCGTCACGGGGGCCCACTCGCGGGTACAGGGGCGGCGGCCCGCTAAGGCCGTCAGGGCGCCCAGGTCGCCTTCGGACGCGGCGAGTTCGGCGCAGGCGGTCGCGGGGCTGGGGTAGGTGCCGCCGGGGGTGGGGGCGCAGCTCAGGGTGACGGCGCGGACGATCCTGGCGGTGGCGGGGTCGTCGCCCTCGCCGAGGGTGAGGACGAGGGCCGACGGCGGGTAGAGGCCGGCGGGCGCGGCCTCGGCGGTGCCGGTGATCGCGGTGCCGATGAGGGCGAGGCCGGTGAGGGTGGCGAGCGCGGTGGCGCCGAGGGTACGGAAGTAAAGCACGGGGGTGTCCCTTCGCGTGGGTTCGGGGGTGCGAGCCGGTCGGCTGCGGAGAGGAGTCTTGTCGACGCGAAGAGTGATCGCACATCCGTCCGCATTTTCCGGCCGTATGCACGTATCGATCCCGACCGATTGGTCGTTCGGGGAGCTGGGGAGGGGTGCGGGACGGGTCACGAGCGGTCAGAGGCCCGTGCGACCGGAGGGCTGTACAAGCTTGCACGACCCCCTCACCTGCGCGGACGCGGGAAAAGTTCGAGATTGGAGCAATCGTACGAGCGCTTGATCGTCCGGAAGTCTGCCGTCAGCTCCGGGGTCCTGCCGCGTCACCGAGCGCCGCGAGGACCGGGCTGATCAGCGGGTGGTCCTCGGCGCCACGCCGCACCGCGGCGAAGACCCGGCGCGTCGGCGCGACGCCGTCGACGGGGCGGACCTCCACACCGGTGAGCTCCACGCCGCGCAGGGCGGAGCGCGGCACGAGCGCCACGCCGGCCGCGGCGGAGGCGAGGGCGACGACGGCGCGGAAGTCGTCGGAGGCGTGTTCGAGGCGCGGTGCGAATCCGGCGAACTCGCAGGCCAGGACCGTCACATCGCGGCAGGGGTTGCCGACGGACTGGCCGATCCAGGCGTCCTTGGCGAGGTCCCCGAGCGCGACGCGCTCGCCGGCGGCCAGCGGGTGGCCCGGCGGCAGGACCGCGTCGAAGGGTTCCGCGTAGAGGGGGACGCGGGTGAGCCGGGCGTCGTCCTCGCCGGGGGCGCCCCGGTACTCGACGGCGACGGCCACGTCGACCTGCCGGTCGAGGACCATCATCAGGCTCTCGTCGCCCTCGGCGTCCCGCACCCGGACCCGGATGCCGGGCGCGGTGCGGGAGAGGGCGGCGATGGCGGGGGCCACCACGAGGCCGATGCCGGTGGCGAAGGCCGCGACCGTGACCGTACCGGCCTCGCCCGAGCCGTAGGCGGCGAGTTCGGACTCGGCGCGCTCCAGCTGGGCCAGGACGGCGTTGGCGTGGCTGAGCAGGATCTCGCCGGCCGGGGTGAGCCGCGCGCCGCGGGCGTTGCGGTCGACCAGGCGGTGACCGGTCTCCTGCTCGAGGGCGGCGAGCTGCTGGGAGACCGCGGAGGGGGTGAGATAGAGCGCGGCGGCCGCCGCCGTGACCGTGCGGTGGTCTGCCACCGCACGGAGGATGTGCAACCGCCGCGCTTCGATCATGTTCCTATTTTCGCAGGGCCGGAGCCCTGCTCAGGCCCCTCGCGGGGCCCTGCCGCGCCCCGCTCAGACGTCGAGGGCCGCGCGGGCGTCCACGAAGGCGTCGACGGCCCGGTTCACGTCCTCCGTCGAGTGCGCGGCGGACAGCTGCACGCGGATGCGCGCCTGGCCCTGCGGCACGACCGGGTACGAGAAGCCGATCACGTACACGCCGCGCTCCAGGAGCAGCTCGGCCATGCGGCCGGCGACGGCGGCGTCGCCGATCATGACGGGGGCGATGGCGTGGTCGCCGGGGAGGATGTCGAAGCCCTCCTCGGTCATGCGGGAGCGGAAGAGCGCCGTGTTGGCGTTCAGGCGCTCGCGCAGGTCGCCGGCGGACTCCAGGAGGTCGAGGACCTTGAGGGAGGCGGCGGCGATGACCGGGGCGAGGGTGTTCGAGAAGAGGTACGGGCGCGAGCGCTGGCGCAGCAGGGCGACGATCTCGGCGCGGGCCGCGACGTAGCCGCCGGAGGCACCGCCGAGGGCCTTGCCGAGGGTGCCGGTGATGATGTCGACGCGGTCCATGACGCCGTGCAGCTCGGGGGTGCCGCGGCCGCCGGGGCCGACGAAGCCGACGGCGTGCGAGTCGTCGACCATGACCATGGCGTCGTACTGCTCGGCGAGGTCGCAGATCTCGTCGAGCGGGGCGACGTAGCCGTCCATGGAGAAGACGCCGTCGGTGACGATCAGCTTGCGGCGGGCGCCGCCCTCGACGGCGGCCTTGAGCTGCTGCTCCAGGTCGGCCATGTCGCGGTTGGCGTAGCGGAAGCGGCGGGCCTTGGAGAGGCGGATGCCGTCGATGATCGAGGCGTGGTTGAGGGCGTCGGAGATGACGGCGTCCTCGGGGCCGAGGATCGTCTCGAAGACGCCGCCGTTGGCGTCGAAGCAGGAGGAGTAGAGGATCGTGTCCTCCTGGCCGAGGAACGAGGAAAGCCGCGCCTCCAGCTCCTTGTGGACCTCCTGGGTGCCGCAGATGAAGCGGACGGACGCCATGCCGTAGCCCCAGCGGTCGAGCGCCTCGTGGGCGGCCGCGATGATCTCGGGGTTGTCGGCGAGGCCGAGGTAGTTGTTGGCGCAGAAGTTCAGGACCTCGCCGGGGCGGCCGCCCGCGGTGACGGCGACGGTGGCCGACTGCGGGGTGCCGATGACGCGCTCGGGCTTGTGCAGCCCGGCCTCGCGGATCTCGTCGAGGGTGGTACGGATGTCGTCGCGTACGGAATCGAACATGAATCAGGCTCCCGCAGTCCAGTCGAGGATGATCTTGCCGCTCTTGCCGGAGGCCGCGTCGTCGAAGGCGGCCTCGAAGTCGGTGAAGTCGTAGCGGCCGGTGATGACGGGGCTGAGGTCGAGACCCGCCTCCAGAAGCACCGACATCGCGTACCAGGTCTCGAACATCTCGCGGCCGTAGATGCCCTTGACCGTGATCATGGACGTGACGATCTTCGCCCAGTCGACGGCGAAGTCCTCGGCGGGCAGGCCGAGCATGGCGATCTTTCCGCCGTTGGTCATGTTGGCGACCATGTCACGCATCGCGTGCGGGTTGCCGGACATCTCCAGGCCGACGTCGAAGCCCTCCTTGAGCCCGAGGGTGCGCTGGCCGTCGGCGATGGTCTGCTCGGCGACGTTGAGGGCGAGGGAGACGCCCGTCTTGCGGGCCAGGGCGAGGCGCTCCTCGCTGACGTCGGTGATGACGACGTTGCGGGCGCCGGCGTGCTTGGCGACGGCGGCGGCCATGATGCCGATCGGGCCCGCGCCGGTGACCAGGACGTCCTCGCCGACGAGCGGGAAGGAGAGCGCGGTGTGCACGGCGTTGCCGAACGGGTCGAAGATCGCGGCGACGTCGAGGTCGACGGGGACGCGGTGCACCCACACGTTGGAGGCGGGCAGCGCGACGTACTCGGCGAAGGCGCCGTCGCGGCCGACGCCGAGACCGATGGTGGCGCGGCAGAGGTGGCGGCGGCCGGCCAGACAGTTGCGGCACTTGCCGCAGACGAGGTGGCCCTCGCCGCTCACCAGGTCGCCGATGGCGATGTCGGCGACGTCACGGCCGACGGAGACGACCTCGCCGACGAACTCGTGGCCGATCGTCAGCGGGGTGGCGATGGTCTTCTGCGCCCAGCCGTCCCACGAGCGGATGTGCAGGTCGGTGCCGCAGATGCCGGTCCGCTTGACCTTGATGAGCACGTCCCCCGGGCCGGTCTCCGGCTCGGGCACGTCCGTGAGCCAGAGTCCCGGCTCCGCCTTCAGCTTGACCAGCGCCTTCAATGCAACGGCTCCCGACGTGCGTGTTCCTGTGATGTGGGGTTGCGGGCACGGCTGCGTGCCCAAGATCCCTGGAAGAGAATCTTCCGTACGTCGCGCTCCCGGTCCATCGAGGATTTCTTAAGCGCGCTCGCAGATCAGCTTCACACCCCCGCCGGAAGGCCGCCACGCGTCAACGTCCCAGCACCGCCATCGCCGCGTTGTGGCCCGGGATGCCGCTCACCCCGCCGCCCCGGATCGCGCCCGCCCCGCAGAGCAGCAGGTTGGCGTGCCCGGTCTCCACTCCCCAGCGGCCCGCGCCGTCCGCCTCGTACGGGAAGGACAGGTCGCGGTGGAAGATGTGGCCGCCGGGGAGCCGCAGCTCCCGTTCGAGGTCGAGCGGGGTCTTCGCCTCGACGCACGGCCGGCCCTCCGCGTCGAGGGCCAGACAGTCGGCGATCGGCTCGTCGAGGTGCGCGTCGAGCTGGTCGAGGGTCGCCTTCAGGAGGGCGGCACGCGCGCCGTCGTTGTCCGCGGCGAAGAGCCGGGCGGGGGTGTACAGGCCGAACAGGGTCAGGGTCTGGTGCCCCCGGGCCGCGAGCTCGGGGCCGAGGATCGTCGGGTCGGTGAGGGAGTGGCAGTAGATCTCGGAGGGTGGCGCGCTGGGCAGGTTGCCGGCGGCCGCCTCCTCGTACGCGGTGGCCAGCTGCCCGTACCCCTCGGCGATGTGGAACGTCCCGGCGAACGCCTCGCGCGGGTCGACGGAGCGGTCGCGGAGCCTCGGCAGCCGCGTCAGCAGCATGTTGACCTTCAGCTGCGCGCCTTCCGCGGCGGGCGGCGCCGTCTCGCCGAGCAGGACCGCGAGCTCCCTCGGCGAGGCGTTGACGAGGACGTGCCCCGCCTGGACGGTGCCCTCGCCGTCGGCGGTGCGGTACGTGATCTCGGCGCGCCGCCCGTCGGTCTCGATCCGGGTGGCCTCGTGGCCCGTGACGATCCGGGCCCCGGCCGCCCGGGCCGCGTCGGCGAGCGCGTCCGTCAGGGCGCCCATGCCGCCGACGGGCACGTCCCAGTCCCCGGTGCCGCCGCCGATGACGTGGTAGAGGAAGCACCGGTTCTGCGGCAGCGCCGGGTCGTGGGCGTCGGCGAACGTGCCGATGAGGGCGTCGGTGAGGACGACACCGCGCACCAGGTCGTCGGCGAAACTCCGCTCCACGGCGACGCCCAGCGGCTCCTCGAAGAGCATCCGCCAGGTCTCCTCGTCGTCGACCCGGGCGCGCAGCGCCGCACGCGTGGGCAGCGGCTCGGTCAGCGTGGGGAAGATCCGCCGCGCCGCCCGGGCCGTACGGCCGTAGAAGGCCTCCCAGGCCTCGTACTCCCGGTCCGAACCCGTCAGCGCCGCGAACGAGGCCCGCGTCCGCTCGGCCCCTCCCCCGACGAGCAGCCCCCCGTCGCCCTTCGGCGTGTACGAGGACACCGACCGCTTCCGCACCTCGAACCGCAGCCCCAGCTCCCGCACGATCTTCTCCGGCAGCAGCGACACCAGGTACGAGTACCGGGAGAGCCGCGCGTCCACCCCCGCGAACGGCCGCGTCGACACCGCCGCCCCACCCGTGGAGCCGAGCCGCTCCAGCACCAGAACGCTCTTTCCGGCTCGCGCCAGATAGGCGGCGGCGACAAGGCCGTTGTGGCCCGCCCCGACGATCACGGCGTCGTACGGACGGGCTGCGGCCGGGGCGCCCTGCGGCGCGTCGAGGTCGGTCATGGCTCATGCTCACACGCGGCCGGCGGCGCGCGGAAGAGGACCTGGCGGGAACCGGTCAGTGGCCTGAACAGCCTTGGGGAGTGCCGGTCAGGACGGGGGCGGGGTGGCCGCGCGCAGGTGGAGCGCGGCGGCTTCGGCGTGGCGGCCGAGGCGCTCCAGGCAGTGGGCCTCGTCGTCGAGGGCGGCGAGGGTGTCGGGGTGGGCGGGGCCGAGGAGCCGCGTGCGGGCCGCGGCGATCGCCCCGTGCGACTCCCGTGCCTCCTCCCAGCGGCCCAGCCGGCCGAGGGCGACGGCGGCCTCCCGGCGGCTGAGCAGGGTGTCGGAGTGCTCCGCGCCCAGGACCCGCGCCCGGTCCGCGTACACGGTCTCCGACTCCGCGAGGGCCTCCGGCCAGCGGCCCAGCCGGCCGAGGTTGACCGCGAGGGCGTGGCGGACCCGCAGCGTCTCGGGCGCGTCGGCGCCCTGTGCGCGGGTACGGGCGGCGACGAGGTCCCGGCAGACGTCGAGCGCGTCCGCGGCCTGGCCGAGACGGCCGAGGTGGACGCCGGTCTCGTACCGGGCGGCGAGGGTGTCCGGATGGTCGGGGCCGAGGGCCGCGGCGCGCGCGTCGGCCACCGCCCGGTACTCGGTGAGCGCCTCCTGCCCGCGCCCCAGCTTCCCCAGCGTGTACGCCACTTCGTGACGGGTCACCAGGGTGTCGGGATGACCCTCGCCCAGCAGCCGGGCCCGCGCCTCCGCGACCTCGTGCGCCGTACGGTACGACTCCTCGAGGCGGCCGAGCCTGCCCAGCGTGAACGCCAGGTTGTGACGGCACCGCAGGGTGTCCGGGTGGTCGGGGCCCACCGTCCGCTCACGGGCCGCAAGCACCTCCGCGTACAGCTCGTACGCCTCCCCGTGGCGCCCCAACCGGCCCAGCGCGTAAGCCCGTTCCTGCCGCGCCGCCAGCGTGTCGGCGTGGTCATCGCCCAGGACCCTGGCGCGCACGTCGGCGACCCGGCCGAAGACGCCCAGCGCCTCCGCCGGGCGGTCGAGTCTGGCCAGCGCGAACCCGACCTCGTACTGGCTGGCCAGGGTGTCCGGATGGTCGTCGCCGAGCGCCCGCGAACGGTCATCGGCGACGGACCGGTGCACGGACTCGGCCTCCTCCCAGCGGCCGAGCCTGCCGAGTCCCATGCCCGCGCGGTGACGGCCGGCGAGCACGGCGACGAGCTCGGCGGGCGCGGGAGCGGCGGGCGCGTGAGGGGTGCTCGCGGCGGCGTGCGGCGCGGGTGCGGGGACGTCCGACGGGGGGCCGGCGGTGGTCCACTCGGTGGTGAGGACGGCGGCGGCGGGGTCGTGGGCCACCGGCCGGGGTGGGGCGCCGGCGGCGGCCTCGTGGGGGGCGTCGGCGGCCGGACGGTGTCCGCCGCCGATCCCCCGCGCCCACGCGGGCACGGGCGCGGGCACCGGCGCGGGTGTCACCGGGTCCGGGCCGACCGGGGGCTGACCCGGGACCGGGTAGGGGGCGGTGTCGCCGGGCCACGGGCCGGGCGGAGGAGGCGTGGAGCCGGGCTGGAGGACGGTCGACACGCGGCCCAGGGCGATGTGGCGGCGCAGGTCCGCGGCATGCGGGGGGCGCTCCTCGGGGGCCTTGGCGAGCAGGTCGACGACGAGGCGGTCGAAGAAGGGCGGGAGCTCGGCGCGGAGGGTGCGCGGCGGGCGCGGCACGGTGTCGCGGTGGCCGATGAGGATGGCCCAGGAGTCGCCGAGGTCGAAGGGCGGGGCGCCGGTGGCCAGTTCGTAGAGCACACAGCCGAGGGAGTAGAGGTCGCTGCGGTGGTCGACCTCGCTGCCGCCGATCTGCTCGGGCGACATGTAGTGGGGGGTGCCCATGGCGATCCCGGTCCCGGTGAGCTTCGAGGTGAAGCCCATGTCGGCGCCGAGGCGCGCGATCCCGAAGTCGCAGATCTTCACGGTGCCGTCCCGCAGCCGCATGATGTTCGCCGGCTTGAGGTCGCGGTGGACGATGCCCTGGCCGTGCGTGTAGGCGAGGGCGTCGGCGACCTGGTCGGCGATCTCGACGACGTCCTGGACGGGCAGCGGCTGCTGGGCGTTGGCCGCGAGGAGCTGGCTGAGGTTGCGCCCCTCCAGGAGCTCCATGACGAGGAAGAGGACCCCGTCGTACTCGCCGAAGTCGTGCACGACGGTGATGCCCCGGTGCTGGAGCGCCGCGGCCACCCGCGCCTCGCGCCGGAACCGCTCGCGCACGACGGTGAGGACCTGCGGGTCCTGCTGCGGGCCGAGCGGCTTGAGGCACTTCACGGCGACGCGGCGCCCGAGCGCCTCGTCGGTGGCGCGCCAGACCTCGCCCATGCCGCCGCGGCCGATGACCTCCTGCAGCCGGTACCGGCCGTGGATCAGTCTCGAGTCCCCCATCGCGTGCCGTCGCCCCCGTCGATTCGTCCTGCCTGCCCGGCTCCTCCAGTATGGCCGCCGGGTCGGACAGTGAATACGGGGCGGGGTACGGCTAGCGGGTGTCCGGTTCCGTTCCCCCGGACGGCAGCCGGGCCGCCAGCCGGACGTACGGGTCGGGCCTGGTCTCGGGGCCGAGGCGTTCGACGGCCCGGATGATGTGCCGGGGCGGCAGCCGCCACCGCAGGCCGGCCGGGATGCGGCGGAGGAGTCCGGCCGTGGCGACCAGCCGGCGGGTGACCGTCTCCGCGGGCGGGGCGGGGCGGCCGTAGAGCTCGTGGGCGTAAGGAGGCAGCGTGTCGTACGCGAGTGCGGTGACGCGCCGCCAGATCACCTCGCGCGCCGGTACCAGGACGGGTTTCACCGGCGGGCGGCGCAGGAAGTCCTCGACGGTCCGCGCGTCCTCGCCGGCCGCGAGGCGGGGCCGTATCGCCTCGAAGTAGGCGGCGAGCCCGGCGGTCGACCCCGGCACGCCCCGCGGGTCGAGCCCGACGAGCCGGGCCGAGGTCCGGTGCTCGTCCACGTACCGGTCGGCCTGCGCGTCGGTCACCGGGATGCCGGAGCGGCGGGCCACCGACAGGTACGAGTCCGTCTCCGCGCAGTGCACCCACAGGAGCAGTTCGGGGTCGTCGACCCCGAGCAGCCGGTGGATCTTCCGCACCCGCGCGCCCGCCGCCTCCGCGGCCTCGGTGGTCCCGTAGCTCAGCGTCCCCACGAAGTTCGCCGTCCGCATCAACCGCCCCCAGGGATCCTCCCGGAAGCCGCTGTTGATCATCACGCCCCGCACGGCGACCGGATGCAAGGCCTGCAGCCACAGGGCCCGGACCCCCGCGATCCACATCACCGGGTCCGAGTGCACCTGCCACGTCACGGAACGGGGCCCGAAAAGCCCGGGATCGGCGTCCTGCCTCATGGCGCTCAGGCTACGCCGGAACGCGCCCCGGCAAACCGATCGGTACGCGCCGACTTCGGGGCGGAGGGCCGGGGCGGAGGCGGACGGGCGGCGCCCGTGCGGCGCGCGGCGGCTCTCCGCGTACCGCGCGGCAGGGCGTGCGGGCGGGCCGTGGCGTGCGGGCCGTGGCGTGCGGGGCGGCCTTCGGCCGCGCATGCTCGAAGCATGGTCAGCGAGGGTGCGCTCAGGCCCGCGGTGCCGGCATGACGTGGCTGTGCGTCGCCGCGGGCGCGGTGCTGATCGGGTTCATCCTGCGGGACGTGTTCCACACGATCTGGCACCCCACCCGGCACGGCGGGCTGAGCAGGCTGGTGATGCGGGTCCTCTGGCGGCTGTCGGCGCATCGCGGGGCGCGGTGGCGGCCGGTCGGTCTGGCGGGGCCGGTGGGCATGATGGCGGTCGTCGCCGTGTGGGCGGTGGTCCTCGCGGTCGGCTGGGCGCTGATCTACTGGCCCCACATGCCGGACGACTTCTCGTACGCCACGGGGCTCACCCCCGGCGAGCACGCGGGCCCGGTCGACGCCCTGTACGTGTCGCTGGTGACCCTGGCCACCCTCGGCCTCGGCGACATCGCGCCGACGTCGGGGTGGCTGCGCGTCCTCGCGCCGATGGAGGCCCTGGTGGGCTTCGCCCTCCTGTCGGCGACCGTCGCCTGGGTCCTCGGGATCTACCCGGCGCTCGCCCGCCGCAGAGCGCTCGCCCTGCGCCTCTCCCACCTGCGCCGCAGCTCCGTCACGGCCGGGGCGATCGACTCCGCCGGTGGTGCGGCGCTCCTCGACGGGCTCGCCTCGGCGCTGTCCACCGTGACCGTCGACTTCCTCCAGTACGCCGAGTCCTACTACTTCTACGACGTCGACGAGAAGATCTCCCTGGCCGCCCGGCTCGGCCACGCCGTCACCCTGACGGAGAACGCCGAGCGGGCCCGCCACCCGGACGTCCGCCTCTCCGCCTCGGTCCTCCGCACGGCGCTCGACGACCTGGCCGCCGTCCTCGACGAGCGCTTCCTGCGCACGGGCCGGCCCCCCGAGGGGGTGTTCGCGGCGTACGCGGCGGACCACGGGCGCTGACGGCGGCCGGCCGTCACGGCTCCGCGAACGCCCGCCCAGAAATGCGGGTGCCGGGAGTTCCGCCGCCTGGCGATACTGCTCCGATGACCAGCCTTCCCGACCCCGCCTCCGTCCCCGACCCCGCCTCCGTCCCCGACCCCGGCCCCGGCCCCGTCCCGGTCCCGGTCCCTGTCCCGGTTCTCGACTCCTTGTCCGGGCTCGCGTTCGGTGATGCCTTCGGTGACCGCTGGTTCGGCATTCTGCGCCGTGAGGGGCCGGGGGCCCTGGAGGCGCGGGTGCCGCCGCCGGAGCCGTTGTGGCAGTGGAGCGACGACACGGCGCAGGCGGTGGTGCTGGTGCGGGAGCTCGCCGAGGGCGGCGGGGCGGTCGACCAGGACCGGCTGGCCGTGCGGCTTGCGGAGGCGTACGCGGAGGACACGCATCGCGGGTACGGGGCGTCGATGCACGACGTCCTGCGGAGGATCGGGGCGGGCGAGCCGTGGCGCGAGGTGGTGGCCGGGCAGTTCGGGGGCCAAGGGTCGTGGGGGAACGGCGCGGCGATGCGGGTGGCCCCGCTCGGCGCGTGGCTCGCCGGGGACCTCGACGCGGTGGCCGAGGGCGCGGCCGCGCAGAGCGTGGTCTCGCACCACCATCCGGAGGCGGTCGCGGGGGCGGTGGCGGTGGCTCTCGCCGCGGCGCTGGCGACGCGGAGCCGCGGTGGGGCGGCGCCCGCCCGGCCGGAGTTCCTGCGGGAGGTGGCCGAGCGGCTGCCCGAGAGCGACGTGCGGTCGGGGGTGCGGATCGCGGCCCGGATGCCGGAGCGCACGTCGGTGCGGCACGCGGCGGAGGTGCTCGGTTCCGGCTACCGGATGTCGGGTCCCGACACGGTCCCGTACGCCCTCTGGTGTGCGGCGGGGCACCTCGACGACCTGGAGGAGGGCCTGTGGGTGACGGTCGGCGGGCTGGGTGACATCGACACCACGTGTGCCATCGCGGGCGGGGTGATCGCGGCCCGTACGGGCGTGGCCAAGCTTCCGGCCGCCTGGCACGCGGCCCGGGAACCGCTGCCCTCGACATGATCGTCACGGGTGGCCCATCCTGAGCGCCATGGAATACCTCTGCTACCACCGCGACCGCGCCGGATCGATGCCCCTGCGGCAGGAACTGATCGAGGCCCACTGGGCGTACATGGACGGCTTCGCGAAGCAGCTGATCGCGCGCGGGCCGACCTTCGACGCGGCGGGCGAGGCGTGCACCGGCAGCATCCACATAATCGACCTGCCCGACGCGGCCGCGGCCCGGGCGTTCGCCTTCGACGAGCCCAACTACCAGGCGGGCGTGTACCGGGACGTCCTGCTGCGGCGGTGGCGGAACGTGCTGGGGCGGACGATGTGGGAGTTCCCCGGCGGCCGTGAGGGCGGCGACCGCTTCCTGGTCCTGGGCTTCGGCGAGGGCGAGGCCGTCGACCTCACGGCCCCGGACGGCCCGGCGGACCGCGACGACCTGATCGCCTACGGTCCGCTGCTGTCCGACGACGGCGCCACCTGGGTGGGCACGGCGGCCCTGGTCCGTGCCGCGGACGCGGCGGCGGCCGCATCCGTCCTGCGGACTCCGGGCCGGTACGCGCAGATCGAGGTCCACGACTGGTCCTTCGGCGGCCGTCCGACGACCTGACCGTCCAGCACGTGAGAAGGGCCGAAGGGGCCCGTCGGCGCCCGGTTAGGGTGCCCCTACCCGTGGCCGGTTCTCGACGCTCCGGCGTCGGCACTCCGGCCGCCCCTTCGCCCGATTCTCCCGAGGATGCCCATGTTTACGGTCAACGAGTACTTCGACGGCACGGTCAAGTCGATCGCGTTCACCCAGGAGCAAGGCCCCGCGACCATCGGCGTCATGGCCGCCGGCGAGTACGAGTTCGGCACGGCCGCTCCCGAGATCATGCACGTAGTCAGCGGCGCCCTCACGGTCCTGCTGCCCGGTGCCGCCGACTGGGAGACCTTCGCCGCCGGCGAGCACTTCAAGGTCCCCGGCGACAGCCGCTTCCAGCTCAAGGTCGCCGTGGACACCGCGTACCTCTGCGAATACCGCTGACCCGACCGCGGATCCGACCGCTGACCCGACCGGGACCACATCGCTGACCCGACCGGGGCCCGACCGCTGGTCCGACCGGGGCCCGACCCCTGATCCGACCCGGCACCCGCGACGGGCTCCCGGGCCCCGTCACCCGCGGCCGAGCGCGAGGTCGACGACCTGCCGCCACCTCACGCGCGGGGCGGGCGCCGGGACGCCCGGCCGGTCGCGGGGCACGAGGACCCGCAGGGCGCCGGCGCGCAGGGTGCAGACGACGGGCGTGGGCATGCGCAGCGCCTCGCCGTCGACCGCCACCGGGATCTCCTCCGCGTCGGCGGTGATCTCGACCCGGCGTGCGGTGAGGACCGTCAGCCCGGTCGACTCGGAGCCGCGTACGGCCAGGTCGGCGGCCTCCGCCGCGCCCTCCACCTTGATGCCGAGGACGCCCAGCTCGCCGTCGTCGAGGCTGGGGCGCCGGGGGCCCGCGCTGAGCTCGTCGGGTGACTCGTAGGCGTTGTTGCTGACGAGCACCGCCTGCTGGGCGGTCAGTTCCCCGTCGTCGACGCGGGCGTCGAGGCGGCGCGCGTCGTCGCCGACCAGCAGGTCCGGCATGAGGGCGAGGGCGGTGCCCGCCTTGTCGTCGCGGTATTCGGGGCGCTGGACGACATCCGCGTACACGCCGAAGGAGACCGTGTTGACGAAGGGGCGCCCGTCGACGTCGCCGAGGTCGATGCGGAGTTCCTCGCCGTCGGTCAGCGCGTCGAGGCAGCGGGCCGGGTCGGAGCGGTCGAGGCCGAGGTCCATGGCGAAGTGGTTGCGGGTGCCGGCGGAGATGACGAGGAACGGCAGGTCGTGATCGGCGGCGACCGCCGCCACCAGCGCCTGGGTGCCGTCGCCGCCCGCCACACCGAGCAGGTCGGCACCCTGGTCGACCGCCTCACGGGCCAGTTCGGCCACGTCGGCGGGCGCTTCGGGATCGAGCACGACCACCCGCGCGCCCAGGGCCTCCGCCTTCTCCACCAGACCGAAGCGGCCGACCTTCCCGCCGCCCGACTTCGGGTTCATGATGAGGAACGGCCGCTGCGGCCTGGCCGCCGCCACCGCCCGCTTGGTCCGCTCGGGGCGTGCCTTGCGCAGCGCGGCCCGCGCGCAGGCGAACGCCGCGCCCCAGCACAGGACGAGGAGCAGCGCCGTGCGCCACAGTCCGTCCAGGGCGTAGAAGACGACGACTCCGACCGGAGCGGCCACGGCCACGCACGCCCCGGTCAGCCGGAGCAGCCCCCGGTGTGCCAGGAACCACCACACTCCGGCCGCGCCGAGGACGAGCCCGAGGAGTCCGGCCCCGAGGACGAGCAGTCCGCCGTTCCCGACGGTGAGGCCCAGCACGACCAGGGAACCGAGACCCGCGAGCAGGGCCACGCGCGCGAGCAGCCGTGCCGCCGCACCCCCGTCGGCGCCCGTCATCCCCGACCTCCCGTCCTCGGCACCACGTGTCCCGGTCCGCTCCGGGACACCACCTTGCCCTCTCCCCGGCCCGACGGCATGTCGGCCGCCGGGGCGTGCCCCGAGCGGCGTTCGGCTGCCCGGCGCCCTTGACCGCACGCCTCATCCCGCGCATGCTTCCCTTCGTCTCAACTTGATGAAAAGTGGTTCGCGGCCGGCGGAAGCCCTGTCGGCGCGCACTCACGGGGACCACCCGGAAGGCCGTCCATGACCACAGGCACGCCCGCGCACCACGACCGGCCGAAGCGACCCACGGCGACGAACCGCACGGCGGCCCGGGTCAACAGCACGGCCCTGCTCGACCAGCTGCGGGCGGCGGGCCCGCAGTCGCTGTCCGAGCTCGTCCGGCACACGGGGCTCAGCACGGCGACGGTCAACCGGCTCGTCGACCGGCTGATCGACGACGGGCTCGTGCTGGAAGCGGGGCAGACGGTGCCGACGGGCGGGCGGCCGGCACGTCTGGTGAGGTTCAACGCGCAGGCCCGGTCGGTGCTCGCCCTCGACATCGGCAGCCACAAGATCGCCGGAGCGGTCGCGGACCTCGACGCCCGCATGACCCGGCGCAGCAGGAGCTCCCTCGCCGCCGGCGACGACGGGCGCCCCGGCCTGTACTTCTTCGAGGCGTTGGCCGAACTCGCGGCCTCGCTGGTCAGGGAGGCGGCGAGCGGGCCCGCGCCGGTGGCCGCGGTGGCCGTGAGCGTGCCGGGCGTGGTCAGGCGGGACAGCGGGCGGGTCGAGTTCGCGCCCTCGCTGCACTGGCACGACCTGCCGCTCGGCGCGCTCCTCGAAGAGCGTCTCGGCCTGCCCGTGCGCGTGGCCAACGACGTGAACCTGCTCGCCCTGGCCGAGCTCCGCCACGGGGCGGCGCGCGGCCGGCGCGACGTGCTGACGATCGCCCTCGGCACCGGCGTCGGCGCGTCGCTCGTCCTCAACGGCGAGCTGTACGGCGGCGGTTCCGGCGCCTCGGGCGAGATCGGCTACACGCTGCTCGGCCGCGCGTCCCTGGCCACGCCGTGGCCGGGCTTCGGCGACCTCGAATCGCGGGTGGGCACGGCCGGGATGCTCGCGCGGATGCGCGAGCGGAAGGACGGCCTGCCGGACGGCTTCGGCTCCGAGGACTTCCTGCGCCTCGCCCGCTCCGGCGACGAGGCCGCCACGGCCGTCCTCGCGGAGGTCGTCGACGACCTGTCCCTGACCATCGGCAACGCCGCCACGCTGCTCGACCCCGAACTGGTGGTGCTCGGCGGCGGCTTCGGCCGCGCCGCGGCCGGCCTGCTCGTACCCGCCGTCCGGCGGCGCCTCCAGGGCCGTGTCCCCCTGCTGCCCGCCATCACCGGCGCCGCACTCGAAGACGCCCAGCTCATCGGCGCGGCGGAGCTGGCGATCGACCTCGCCGCCGCCGCACCACCCACCTGAACAGGAGCGGAACCCATGACAGAACTCGCGCAGTCGCCCCGGACGGCCGGCGCTGCCATGGCCGCGGAAGTGGCCGAGCAGCCGCTCCTGTGGCAGCGGCTGCTGGACCGGTACCGCGCCCCGGACTCGGAGCTCGCCCACGCCGTCTCCCTCGTCCTGGCGCACCGCCCCCGGTTCGTCCTGCTCGTCGCGCGCGGGACCTCCGACCACGCGGCGCTGTACGCGAAGTACCTCTTCGAGGTCCTGTGCGGGCTGCCCTGCGGGCTGGTCTCGCCGTCCACGATGACCACCTACGACGCCGCTCCGGTCTCGCGCGACGTGCTCATGGTGGCGGTCAGCCAGTCCGGCGGGTCGCCCGACCTCGTGCGCTCGCTCGAAGTGGGCCGGGCCCGGGGCGCGTTGACCCTGGCGGTCACCAACCGCGCCGACTCGGCTCTCGCGCGGGCCGCCGAGTGCCATGTCGACGTCCTCGCCGGCCCCGAGCTCGCGGTCGCGGCCACCAAGTCGTACACCGCCCAGCTCCTCGCGCTGTACCTGCTCGTGGACCGGCTGCGCGGCGGCACGGGCGCGCTCGCCGCGGGCCTGCCCGAGGCCGGTGCGCGGGTGCTCGGGCAGGAGCCGCGGATCGCCGAGCTGGCCGGCCGCTACCGGTTCGCCTCGCGGCTCGTCTGCACCGGCCGCGGCTACTCGTACCCGACGGCGCGGGAAGCGGCGCTCAAGCTGATGGAGACCTCGTACGTCGCGGCGCAGGCGTTCTCCGGGGCGGACCTCCTGCACGGGCCGCTGGCCATGCTCGATCCCCAGGTCCCGGTCATGGCCGTCGTCGCCGAGGGCCGCGGCGGCGACGCGATGCTCCCGGTCCTCGACCGGCTGACGGGCTCGGGCGCGGATCTCGTCGTCGTCGGCCGTACCGAGGCCGTCGACCGCGCGGACGCGGGGATCGCGCTTCCGGAGGGCGTACCCGAGGCGCTGTCCCCGCTGGTGGAGATCCTGCCGTTCCAGAGCCTGGCGCGGCATCTGGCGCTGGCGCGGGGCGAGGACCCCGACCGGCCGCGCGGGCTGAGCAAGGTCACCGAGACGCTGTGACCCGCGCCGGTCAGGCGGAGGTCGCGAGGGCCGCGCGGTGCACGGCGTGCGCGAACGGTCTCGCGGCGCGGTAGCGCTCGACCTCGTCGATGGCGCTCGTGGTGATGCGGTCGAGCTCGCCGCCGAGGGAGCCCGCGATGTGCGGGGTGAGCAGGACGTTCGGCAGGGAGTAGAGCGGTGAGCCGGCCGGCAGCACCTCGGGTTCGGTGACGTCGATGACGGCGTGGACGCGGCCGGTCACTGCCTCGGCCGTGAGGGCGTCGGTGTCGACGAGCGCACCACGCGCCGTGTTGACGAGGGTGGCGCCGTCCCGCATCAGGCCCAGCCTGCGGGCGTCCAGCAGATGCCGGGTCTCGGGCAGTTCGGGCGCGTGCAGCGACACGACGTCCGACACGCTCACCAGCTCGTCGAGCTCCACCAGGCGGACGCCGAGCGCGT
Organism: Streptomyces sp. NPDC037273; assembly: GCF_055603625.1. Taxonomy (NCBI): domain Bacteria; kingdom Bacillati; phylum Actinomycetota; class Actinomycetes; order Kitasatosporales; family Streptomycetaceae; genus Streptomyces; species Streptomyces sp. NPDC037273. Next base: position 470,508 of record NZ_JBVJVO010000001.1, on the reverse strand, counting down.
CCGCCTGCCCGGCGTCGACGTACGGGTCGGCGAGGAGGAGTTCGAGGTCGTAGGGGCGCAGCAGTTCGATGACCTTGCGCCCGACGAGGGAGGCTCCGACGATCCCCACGGTCCGCCGGTAGTTGCCGAAACCGGGGAAGCGGCGGGACCAGTCGAGCGGTGCGCGGTGCCGGCGGTAGAGCTCCGCGATCTCCAGGACGCGCTTGTTGGCGAAGAGGATCGCGCCGACGGTGTACTCGGCGACGGGTACGGCGTTGGCCGCGGGCGCGGAGGACACCGCGATCCCCCGGTCCCAGCACGCCCGCGTCACATGGTGCTTGACGCTGCCCGCCGCGTGCACGACGGCCTTGAGCGCGGGCAGCCTGGCCAGCACGTCCTCATCGAGGACGGGGCAGCCCCAGGAGGTGATCAGGATCTCGACGTCCTCCAGCGCGGACTCGCCGGCGAAGTCCTCCACCACATGGTCGGGGTCGAGCTCGACGTACTCCTGGAGGCGCCGGATCGCGGCCGGCGGGAACATCAGGCCGTGGTGGTGCCGGCCCATGGCGAACAGGGCGCGCGGGCGGGTGGTCGTGGGCGGGGCCATGCGGGGGTTCCTCACTGTGACGGCCTGGGGAGTGCGGCTACTTGACGGCGCCGGCGGTCATGCCGGACTTCCAGAACCGCTGGAGCATCAGGAACACGGCGATGAGCGGGGCGACGGAGACGAGCGAGCCGACGACGGCCAGGAGGTAGTCCTCAGGGTGTCCTTGGGAGAGCGCCGACGAGTACCACACGTACAGACCGAGGTTGACGGGGTACAGGTCCTGGTCGGACAGCATCACCAGGGGCAGGAAGAAGCTGTTCCAGATCTGGGTGAACTGGAAGAGGAAGATGGTGACGAAACCGGGCGCGATCATCGGGAAGGCGATCCGGCAGAAGGTGCGGAACTCGCCGGCGCCGTCCATCCGGGCCGCTTCCAGGACCTCGTCGGGCACGTAGGCGGCGCTGAAGACGCGCGCCAGGTAGACGCCGAACGGGAAGACCAGGCCGGGCAGGAAGACGCCCCAGAAGGTGTTGACCAGGCCGGCTTCGGCGGCGAGCAGGTAGAGGGGGACGGCGAGCGCGGTGGCGGGCACCATCACGCCGAGGAGGACGAGCGCGAACAGGCGCTCCTTGCCCGGGAACGCCAGCTTGTCGAAGGCGTAGCCGGCCGCGACGCTGAACACCGCCGCGAGGAGGGCGCCGACACCCGCGTACAGCACGGTGTTGACCATCCAGCGCAGGAAGACGCCGTCCTGGGCGGTGAACAGGTGCCTCAGGTTCCGCGTCAGGTGGAACTCGTCGCCCAGCGCGAACCCGTTCGTGCCGAACAGGTCCTTGCGGCTCTTGGTGGAGGAGAGCAGCAGCCAGGTCAGGGGCGCCAGGGTGTAGACGGCGGCGAGGGCGAGGAGCGCGGTGACCCCCGCCTTGGACAGCAGGGCCGAGGGCCGCTTCGGGGCGCGCCGGCTGCCGCGCGGTGGCCGGACAGTGGCGCCGGGTGCGGGTGCGGCCGTGGTTTCGGGGGGACGGACGGAGGTGGTCACGACTTGCTCCCGCGGCGTGAGATACGGGTGACGGCGAAAGAGAGGAGAGCGGCGAACAGGGCGATGAGCAGCGAGCCCGCGGCGGCGAGTCCGAAGTCGTTGTCCTGGAACGCCGCTGTCTGTACGTACATGTTCGGCGTCCAGCTGCTGCCGATGGCGGTGGACGCGCTGTAGACGACCCGGGGTTCGGTGAAGAGCTGGATCGACCCGATGACGGTGAACAGGACGGCGAGCGCCACCGCGGGGCGGATCATCGGGACCTTGATCGAAAGGGCGGTCCGCAGGGCGCCGGCCCCGTCGACCTTCGCGGCGTCCAGCGTCTCGCGCGGTACGGCCTGGAGGGCGGCGTAGAAGATGACCATGTTGTAGCCGGTCCACTCCCACACGGCGATGTTGGCCGTGGAGAACACCGCGTTGTCGGCCGACAGGAAGCTGACCCCGAAGCCGCCGGCCTCAAGGACGTCGATGACCGGGCTGAGGCCGGGCGTGTAGAGGTACACCCAGATCAGCGCGGCGATGAGGCCCGGTACGGCGTGAGGCAGGAACAGCGTCAGCTGGAAGAAGGACCTGGCCTTGGCGAGTCCGGAGTCGAGCAGCAGGGCCAGGGCCAGCGCGCCGCCGATCATCACGGGGATGTAGATCGCGCAGTACGCGGCGACGACGAGGAAACCGTCGCGGAACGCGGGGTCGGACAGGGCCCGTACATAGTTGTCCCAGCCGGCGAAGACGTCCTCGGCGCCGCCGAATCCGAGCCCGGACGTGCGGGTGGTGAAGAGGCTGAGCCATCCCGCGTACACGAGCGGTGCGAGGGTGACGGCCGCGAAGAGGCCGAGGAACGGTGTCAGGAGCAGCGCGGCCGCGCCGCGCTGTCCGCGTGTGGAGATGCTTGCCATGACGGCCTTCCGAGGTGGGCGGGGCGGGGGCCGGGGGCCCGCGAGGGGCGGGCCACCGGGCCGGGTGTGCGGCGATGGGCGGCGGGCGGGCACCGGGCCGGGCGTGCCGCGGGGGCGCGGGCCACCAGTCCGGGTGCGCCGCGGCGGGGGCGGGCCACCAGACCGTGTGCGCCGCGGCGGGGGGCGGGCCACCGGGCCGGGCGTGCCGCGCGGTGGGTCAGGGAGCGGAGACCTTCATGCCGCGCTGTTCCATCTGCTTGACCGTGGCCCGCTCGGCCTGGGTGAGGACGGCGGGCAGGGAGGTCTTGCCTTCGGCGACGTCGGGCAGTTCGTCGGAGATGGCCGCGTTGGTGGTGCCCATGACCGGGCCCCACGTCCAGCCGTTCCGGATCGCGTTGTACGACTCCACGCCGACCGCGTACACGTCCTGGCCGCCGTAGTAGTCCGTCTTGAACGCCGCTCGGGCGACCGGCACGAGGTCCGGAGCGGCGGGGAGCATGCTGCTGGTTCCCGAGGCCACCCACGCCTTCATGCCCTCGGGGTCGGTGGTGATCCACTTGATGAACTCGGCGGCGGCCCCGGTGTTGTCGGAGCCCTTCGGAATCACGAAGGAGGAGCCGCCGAACATCGCCGAGGCGGGCTTGCCGTCCCAGCTGGGAGCGGGCGCCACGGCCCACTTGCCCTTCTGGTCGGGCACGGTGGCCTGCAGCGCCCCCGCACACCAGCTGGCGCACACGTAGGCGACGGTCCGGGACTTCTGCACGCTCGTCCAGAACGGGTCGGCGTCGGTCACCGAGCGGACGAGGTCCTCGCGGGCGAGGTCCCCCCAGAAGGCCGCGACCTTGTTCGAGGGGGCGTCGTCGACGCCGACCTTCCACGCGTCCTTGTCGGCGGCGAACCACTGCCCGCCGGCCTGCCAGGCGAGGGCGGTGAGCTGCCCGGGGTTGTTGGTGTAGAGGACCCCGCCACGAGCGTCGGCGTCGGCCTTCTTCACCTGCTCGGTCATGGTCCGGTAGGCGTCCCACGTGGCGGGCACCGCGATCTTGTGCCGGTCGAAGAAGTCCTTCCGGTACATCAGCGTCAGCGGGGCCGCGTCACGCGGCACACCCCACGTGCTGCCGCCGAGTTCGACCAGCTGCCGCACCGCCTCCGGGAACTCGTCCCGCACGGTCGCGCCGAGCGACCCGCTCAGGTCCTCGACCTTGCCCTGCGCCGCGAACTCCGGCAGATAGGGGTACTCGACGACCGCCACGTCCGGTGCCGTGCCGGCCTTCACGGCGTTCGTGAGCTTGGAGTAGTACTCCTGACCCGACGGCACCGTCTCGAACTTCACCTTGATCCCGGGGTGGGTCCTGTTGAAGGCCGCGGCCACGCCCTCGGATCCCTTCAGGAAGGACCAGAAGGTGACCTCTCCGGTCTTCGCCGCGCCGGAGGTGGTGGTGGCGGCGTCCTGTCCCCCGTCGCCGCAGCCGGTGACGAGCAGGGCGAGCGCCGTGGCCGATCCGGCCAGCGTGACCGCGGTTTTGCGAAGCATGGGATTCACCGATCGTTCGATGTGATGTCGAACGGCATCATTCGACAGAGCGAACATCACGTCAATACTTTTCGCTCCTTTCGATATCACGTGAAGGTCGGAAGTGGGTCAGCGGCACCCCTCGGAGAAGGGAAGTGATATCGTTTGATGGCGATCACTGGAGGGGAGAGGGGAGCACGGGATGCTTGCGGAAGACCGGCAGCGCGCGATCATCGCCGCGGTGCGGGAACGGGGTTCGGTCAGGATCGGCACGCTCGCCGAGGAGCTGAACGTCGCCGCCGTCACGGTGCGCGGCGACGTGCGCGAGCTGGCGCGGCGCGGCAAGGTCGTCCGCGTCCACGGCGGAGTCGCCTGGCCCTCCGAGGAGCCGGGGGAATCGCCCTCCGTGCCCGCGGCCGACGCGGACGCGGTACCCGGGTCCGCCGGGACCACGGCGGCGCGGCGGACGCCCCGGACCTACAGCCTCGGCATGGTGGTCCCGCACTCCTCGTACTACTACCCGGAGGTCGTCAGCGGCGCGAAGGCGGCCGCCGAGGCGTTCGGCGCGACGCTGTCCGTCGAGGTGTCGCAGAACGCCTTCACCGAGAAGGCCCTGGTGGCCAAGATGCTCCAGGGCGGCGTGGACGGTCTCCTGGTGACGACCGCGGAGGACCCCCGCACCTCACCCGCCACCGAGACCTGGCTGAGGGAACTCCCCGTCCCCGTCGTCCTCGCCGAGCGCCGCGTCGGCCTCGACACGGGCCCCGTCGAGCACGTCGCCACCAGCCACGAGTACGGCGCCCACCTCGCCCTGCGTCATCTGGCCGCGCTGGGCCGCAGCCGCATCGCGCTCCTGCAGTTCCAGACCATGACCGCGCCCATGCTCCGCACCGGCTACGAACAGGCCCTCACCGCGCTCAAGCTGGAACCCTGCTCCCCCGAAGTCCCCACCGTCCTCCAGGAGAACGACCTCGCGGACCTCGACGACAAGTGCGCCCGGCTGGTCCGCTGCGTGCGGAGCGGCCAGGTCGACGCGATCCTCGTCCACAACGACTCGATCGCCCTCCCCCTGGTCAGCCGCCTCCAGGAATCCGGCGTCCGCGTCCCCGACGACCTCGCCGTCGTCACCTACGACGACGAACTGGCCACCCTCGCCGACCCCCCGCTCACCGCCGTCGCCCCACCCCGCCGCGCCGTCGGCACCGAAGCCGTCGAACTCCTCGTCAGAAGACTCGAAGACCCCACCCGCCCCACCCACCACCTCATGCTCCACCCCGTCCTCAACGTCCGGAGCTGACCGGGCGGCACGCGAACGCGAGCGGGGCCGCGTCCCTCTCGGCTAGCGGCGGACGCGGGGCATGCCGAGGCCGATCCAGGAGATGATCTCGCGCTGGATCTCGTTGTTGCCGCCGCCGAAGGTGAAGATGACGGCGGAGCGGTAGCCGCGTTCGAGTTCGCCGTGGAGGACGGCGCCGGTGGAGCCTTCCTTGAGGGCGCCGGCGGCGGCGACGACCTCCATGAGGGCGGCGTAGGCGTCGCGGCGGGCCTCGGAGCCGTAGACCTTGACGGCGGAGGCGTCCTGGGGGGTGAGGGTGCCGTGCTGGACGGCGTTCACCATCTGCCAGTTGAGGAGTTTCATCGCGTCGAGGCGGGCGTGGGTGCGGGCGAGGGTGCGGCGTACCCAGGGGAGGTCGATGACGCGGCGGCCGTCGGCGAGCCGGGTACCGGCGGCCCAGCGCTGGACGTCGTGGAGGGCGCGGATCGCCATCGTGCCGTGGGCGGCGAGGGTGACGCGCTCGTGGTTGAGCTGGTTGGTGATGAGCCGCCAGCCCTTGTTCTCCTCGCCGACGCGCTGGGAGGCGGGGACGCGGACGTTGTCGTAGTAGCTGGCCGTGGTGTCGTGCGAGGCGAGGGTGTTGATGATGGTGCAGGAGTAGCCGGGGTCGCTGGTCGGGACCAGGAGCATGGTGATGCCCTTGTGCGGCGGGGCGTCCGGGTCGGTGCGGACCGCGAGCCAGACCCAGTCGGCGGTGTCGCCGTTGGTCGTCCAGATCTTCTGGCCGTTGACCGTGTAGTGGCCGGTGGCCGTGTCCCCCTCCCGCACCGCCCGGGTCTTCAGGGCGGCGAGGTCGGTGCCCGCGTCGGGCTCGCTGTAGCCGATGGCGAAGTCGATCTCGCCGGAGAGGATGCGGGGCAGGAAGTAGGCCTTCTGCTCGTCGCTGCCGTACCGCATGATCGTCGGCCCGACCGTGTTCAGCGCCATGAGCGGCAGCGGTACGCCCGCCTGCGCGGCCTCGTCGAAGAAGATGAACTGCTCCATCGGGGTCAGCCCCCGGCCCCCGTACTCGGCCGGCCACCCCACCCCCAGCCACCCGTCGGTGCCGAGCCGGCGCACGGTCTCCCGGTAGAAGCGCTTCTGCGCGGCCGGGTCCGCGTACCGGGTGTGGAAGTCCTCCGGGACCAGCTCGGCGAAGTACGCGCGGAGTTCGGCCCGCAGACGGTTCTGCTCGGGCGTGTACTCGAGGTGCATCCGTGCCTCCCGTGGCGGCGTCCTGCGGCGGCGCCGTGCGCCGTCCTCGGTGCGGGGCGCGTCCGAGCGTGGTGCGACGCGCGACGGCGGCCACGGTAGAACGTGTTCCAGTAATGCGGAAGCCTCTCGGCGGAAGCCACTTGTCGGAGGCCGCTCGGCGGAAGCCAATCGTCGGAAGCCATTCGCCCTCGGGCCCGGATCCGTGGGACGGATCCGGGCCCGAGGGGAATCACGGGAATCGCGCACAGGCCCTGGGCCCGTGCCTGACGAGGCTAGGGGAGCAGCTCGTCCATGGAGGCGCGTGGCCCCTTCTCCGCCATGCGGCGCTCCGCCCAGGCGAGGGTCTTCGGGTTCACGTCACGGCCGGACGCGAGGACCATGTCCTCCGCCGTGATCATGCCTTCCGACCCGGCGTGCAGCAGCCGGTCGGGGGTCGGACCTTCCCCCAGGGACGTCTTGTCGGGCTCTGCGTTCATGCCGCCTCCTACGTTTCTTCCGGCACTGGCCATTGTCGGGTCCGGCCCCCGTGACCGCATCCGGGGCGGTGACCGGAAAGACGTGACGGGGGCGGAAACGGGCAGGTCACCGGCCGTTCGACACGGGGTCGGCGCTCCCGTCACCAGCCGTCCGGTACGCGTGCCCCGCGGGCCGCCTCCTCCCAGGCGCCGAGACCGGCGCGCAGCAGCGCCCACGCGGCCGCCGCCTCCTCCTCCGACCAGACTCCGCCGTCGGCGGCGTCGAAGAAACGCTCGTAGGCGGCGTCCTGGACCGGCTCCCGGCCGGGCAGCGCCGTGGCCGTGTCGACGCTGCGCGCGAGGTCCTCGAAGAAGTTCCAGGCGTCCAGGAGCAGCCCTGTCGGGGCCGTGCGTATGCGGGCGTCGCGGACGGACTCCGCCGCGGACTCCCGTACGGCTTCGAGGTCGACGTCCGACTCGCCGTCCGGCACGAAGTCCCAGCCGTTCCGTGCGCAGTGGTCCCGCAGGGCCTCGGCGTCGTGGAAGGCGAGCAGCCTGCGCCGGTCGTCGACGGCCAGGGTGTCGTGTTCGTCCCCCTCGCCGCGCCGCCAGATCAGATGGAGATCGCCCCTGCGGGCGGCGACGCGAAGGAGGTAGCGGTCAGGCATGCGAGGTCTCCCGTGGATTCCGTACGAGGGCGGTGGCGGCGGTGAGCGGGAGCCCGGCGCCCGCGTCGTGGTGGCGGGTGTACGCCGCCGGGTCGAGGGCCGCGCGGAGGGTCTCCTCGGCGCGGGCGCGGATCGCGGTCTCGGTCGGCTCGGTGAAGGGCCGGAACCCGCCGCCGTGGGTGACGGCGTGCGCGTCGTACGCCCCCAGGAGCCGCGCGCCGGCCTCGGCGTCACCGGGCCCGCCCCGACCGCCCCTGGCCCAGGCGGCCGTCGCGAACTGGGCCACGAGCAGATACGGGGCGACGAGCCGGGCCAGCGTCTCGACGTCCGCGACGGCGCCGGCCAGCCGGTCCAGAGCCGCGCCGTACGCGCCGTCCAGACAGTCGAGCCACGCCCGTACCCCGCCGACGAGGCCCCAGAACAGCCCCGGCGTGATCTCCCCGAACTCGGTCTCCAGGAGATCCAGCTGGGTACGGGCGAGAGGCACGCGCTCGGTGTGGGCGTAGTACTGGGCGAGCAGCAGCCTGGCCGTGCCCGCCGCCTCCGCGCCCCACCGGCCCGCCTCGTCGGCGGCCTTCGCCAGGAGCCGTTCCGCCGCCGGATCGCCCTCCGGACTGAGGCGCAGCCGTACGGCCCCCAGGCGGGCCGTGATGACCGGCACCTGGGAGCGGGCCCCGACCCGCGCGGCCGCGTCGGCGGCGCGCTCGAAGTCGGCGGCGGCCTCGGCGAGCCGCCCTTCCCGCTCGTACGCCTCACCCCGGGCCGAGAGGGACTCCGCGATCCCCCAGGAGTCCCCGGCGACCTCGAACAGGGCCAGCGCCTCGTCGGCGTCCCCGGGCCCATGCCCCAGGAGCTTGGCCCGCATCAGCAGCGCGAACGCCAGGTCCCAGCCGGTACCCCGCTCACGACAGGCCTCCACCGTCAGCGCGAACGTCTCGTCCAGGCTCCGCAGCTCTCCGAGCATCAACCGCGCGAAGAACCACATCGTCCCCGGCTGACGGCACAGCTGCGGCAGACCCGGCCGGTACGCGGCGACGACCGCGGCGAGCCGCGCACGAGCCCCCGGCTCCTCGAACGCCGTGGCCCCCTCCCCGCCCTGCGTCGCGAGCGCGTACAGATGCCCGCCGCGCCGCGCCTCCCTCAGCCGCTCCCCCGTCCACGGCGGCGGCACATCCACACACCGCCCCTCGAACGGCTCCGCCGCCCGTACCGGCTCCCCGAACGGATCAGGCCCCAGCCGCGCCGCCGCGACCGCCCACGTCCGCGCGTCGACCGTATGACTGCGCAACTGCCAGAACCAGCTCAGACAGTGCACCAGACACAGCGCCTCCTGCTCCTCGCCGAGCCCCAGCGCCACCCTCAGCGCACCCCGCAGGTTGTCGTGCTCCCTCTCGAACCTCGCGATCGCCTCCACCTGCCCGACCCCACGCATCTCCGCATCGGTCCACCGCGCCAACTCCCGGTAGTACCTCAGATGCCGCCGCTCGGTCTCCTCCCGCTCCCCCGCCTCATCGAGCCGCTCCCCCGCGTACTCCCCGACCGTCTCCAGCAGCCGGTACCGCATCCCGGCCTCCCCGGGCGCGGCGACGACCAGCGACTTGTCGACCAGTGCGCCGAGGGTGTGGAGGACGTCGGGGTGGGAGGAGTACGCGGGGGCCTCGCGGGGCGTCCCGCGGTCTCCGACGCCACTCGGCGAAGAGCCATCGGTCCCGGCGCACACCGCCTCCACCGCCGCCGGGTCACACCCGCCCGCGAACACCGCCAGCCGCCGCAGGACCGCCCGCTCAGCGCCGTCCAGGAGGTCCCACGACCAGTCGACGACCGCCCGCAGTGTCTGCTGCCGAGGCAGTACGGTCCGCGCCCCGGACGTCAGCAGCCGGAAACGGTCGTCGAGCCGTTCCGCGATCTGGCGCAGGGACAGCATCCTCAGCCGGGCCGCCGCCAGTTCGATCGCCAGCGGAAGCCCGTCCAATCGGCGGCAGACCTCTTCCGCCGCCTCCTCGTCCTCCCCCACCGTGAAGCCGGGACGCGCCGCCGCACCCCGCTCGCCGAGCAGCCGCAGCGCCGCTTCCCTGGGCAACGGCCCCAGCGGGTGCACGGCCTCCCCCGGCACACCGAGCGGCTCGCGGCTCGTCGCGAGCACCGTCACACCGGGGCAGCGCGTGAGCAGCGCCTGGGTGAGCTCGGCAGCCGCGTCGACCACGTGCTCGCAGTTGTCGAGGACAAGAAGCAGCCGACGGCCCGCACAGTGCTCGACCAGCGAGGCGTACGGGTCCCTGGCCGCCGCCTCGCCGGCGGCAGCGCTGTGCCACAGCTGCGTGTCCCGCGCACCGAGCGCCGTGAGGACGGCCGCGGCGACCGTCGTCCCGTCGCGCACCGCGGCCAGTTCGGCCAGGTGGGCCCGGCCCGGATACGTCTCGGCCGCCTCCAGAGCGAGCCGCGTCTTCCCTACGCCCCCGGGGCCGGTGAGAGTGACCAGCCGCCGGTGCCCCCAGGCGCCCGCGAGGGCGTCCAGCTCGTCGTCACGCCCGATGAAGGAGGTCAGACGGGCGGGCAGGGACGCGGCCGCGAGTGGCCCGGAACGGTCCACGGAACCAGCGGCACCGGCGTCCGCACCGGCGTCACCCACCGGCCTCACCACCTCGGCCGATCCCGCAGCGTCTGTCTGCCGCCCCGTCACGCGATCCCCGGCCCCGGCCCCCGCCCCCACCCCCGCCCCCGCCCCCGTCTCCGTCTCCGCCGACAGCAGCTCCGCGTACAGCCCCCTCAGTTCCGGCCCCGGGTCCGTACCCAACCGGTCCGCGAGCGTCGCCCTGACCTCCTCGTAAGCCGCCAGCGCCTCGGCCGGGCGGCCAGCGGCGCGGAGAGCGCGGATACGGAGGGCCTGAAGGGGTTCGTCGAGGGGCTCTGTGGCGGCGAGCGCAGTGAGAGGGGCCAGCGCCGAGGCGGCACGGCCGAGCGCGACATCGGCGGCGAACCGGTCGCGGCGGGCCTGGCCGTGGCGCTGGGAGACCCGTACAACCAGGGGATCTGCCTCGCGTCCTGGCAGGTCGACGAGAGCAGGCCCATGCCACAGAGCGAGAGCCTCATCGAGCAGTACGGCCGCGTGCCCAGGATCGTCCGCGAGCACAGCCGCGCCTTCAGCGGCGAGGCGCTCGAAACGATGGAGGTCGACCGCGTCGGGCGCGGCAGCGAGCCGGTACCCGCCGCCCGGCGTGGACAGGAGCGCCTCACTCCCCAGCGCCTTACGCAGGCGTCCCACAAGGGCCTGCAGCGCCGCCGTCCGGTCCGCCCCGTCGGCGACATCACCCCACACCTGCTCAATCAGCGCACCAGGGCCCACCGCCCTGCCGCCCGCAGCCGCGAGCGCGGCAAGCAACGCCCGCAGCCTGGCGCCCCCGAGGGCGGCCTCCGTGCCATCGTCGATACGGAAGGCCCGGCAGGGGCCGAGAACGCGGTAGAGCAGCTGCACCGGCCCATTCTGCCCCGGCGGAGGCGGAGGCCCCAGGGGGTTTCCGCGCGGCGGTGCGGCAGACCCGGGGGTTTCCGTCCCGGCGGGGCGCCAGCCCGCGGGGAGTCTCCGGCCGGGAGGGTCGCCAGCCGCAGGGAGGCTCCGGCCGGGAGGGTCGCCAGCCGGAGGGAGGCTCCGGCCGCGAGGGGCGCCAGCCCCAAGGAGCCTCCGGTCGGCGGAGGCGACCGACCCGGGGCCTTTCGGCGCCGCAGGCAGCGAACCCGGCAGGTTTCCACGCGGCGAAGACAGCGCGTCCGGCGGCTTTCCCAGCCACAGAGGTGGCAGCTCCAGGACGCTCCCGCGCTGTCAGGGCGGCAGCCCCTGACAGCCTCGGCCCGGCGGGGCGGCGGATCCGGGGGGTTCCGCGCCGCGGGGCGGCAGATCCGGAGATTCCGCCAGGCGGGCGGCGGTCCCAGGGCCTTTCCGTGCCACGGGATCAGCGGACCCGGCAGTCGTCCGCGCCATAAAGGCAGCGGCCCGGCGAGTTTCCGCGCCTCGGCATGGGCAGCTCCACGACGCTGCCACGCCGCAACGGCCGCAGCTCCGGCGAGTCTCCGCCCGGCGGGGCGGCGGGCTCGGGGGCTTCGCGCCGCGGGGCGGCGAATGCAGGGGCTTCCGCCCGGCGGGGCGGCGAATGCGGGGGCTTCCGCCCGGCGGGGCGGCGGACCCGGGGGGCCGCGCCACGGCGGCAGCAGCAGCCCCGGAAACTTCCCGCCCGCGGGGGCGGCGGCGGCCCCAGCGAGTCCCCGTGACACGGAGGCGCCGCGTCCCGGTGAAGCGGCCGCCGGCAGGGGGCAGGTGCGGGCTGGGTTCGGGGAGGGGCTGGGGGTGGGTGGGGGGTTTGGTTGGGTTTGGGGCGGCGAAGTGGCGCCACGCCGTGTCGGAGCCATGGCGTCGGCGGGGTGGGGGTTCGACAATGAGGGGGATGACGGACGATGACCGGCCTGCGCACAACGGCGAGATCGGGCCCGCCGAGTGGCTTGCCATGAACAGGACCGGCAGCTTCGACTGGGATCTCGATACGGGCACGATCGATGTCGACGAGTCGGGGCTGCTGGTCTTCGGGCTGGGCCGAGAGGGCTATGACGGGCGTCCGGTGACGTTGGTGGAGCGGCTGGACCCGGAGGAGCGGGAGCGGCTGGAGGGCGTGGTCAGGGAGGCGGTGCGGGGCGGGGCGGTGTCGTACACGGCGCACTTCCCGATCCCGCAGGCGGACGGGTCACCCCACTGGACGCATGTGCAGGCGCGGATCCTGCGTTCTCCGGACGGCAGGGCGCGGCGGATCGTGGGCGTGGTGCGGGACACGACGGCGGAGGTCACGAACTTCGCGTTCGTACGGGAGATGGAGAAGCGGCGGGAGGTGCAGACGAGCATCGTCGAGCGGACGACGAACGCGCTGTCGCGGGCGGTGACGGTGGACGATGTGACGGCCGCGCTGACGGGGCCAGGCGGGCTCGCCCGGCTGGGTGCGGACGGTCTGGCGCTGGGGCTCGTGGAGAACGGCTCGCTGAACGTCATCGCGCTCAGCGGCGACTCCCTGGACGTGCTGAACGACTTCCGCACCCGGCGCCTCGACCGGGGACTTCCGCTCGCCGAGGCGGTACTGAGCGGGCGGCCGCGGTTCGTGTCGTCGTTTCAGACGCTGGGACGGGACTTCCCGGAGCTGGGCCCGTACGTGGAGCGGCTGCCGTTCCGCGCCGCCTGCTATCTGCCGCTGGTGGCGCAGGCCCGTTCGCTGGGCGGCATGGCGCTGTTCTACCGGGGCCGTACGGCCTTCAACCCGGACGAGCGCAACCTCGCGCTCGGGCTCGCGGCGATCGTGGCGCAGTCGCTGCAGCGGGCGATCCTGTTCGACGAGGAGCGGGAGCTCGCGACGGGTCTCCAGTCGACGATGCTGCCGCGCCGGATTCCGGAGATCACCGGCGGCGAGATCGCGGTGCGCTACCACGCGGCGTGGAGCGGCCGGCAGGTCGGCGGCGACTGGTACGACGTGATCGCGCTGCCCCGGGGCCGGGTCGGGGTCGTGGTGGGCGACGTCCAGGGCCACGACACCCACGCCGCGGCCATCATGGGGCAGCTGCGGATCGCCCTGCGCGCCTACGCGGGCGAGGGTCACGCCCCGTCGACCGTGCTGGCCCGCGCCTCCCGGTTTCTCGCGGATCTCGACACCGACCGATTCGCGACGTGCACGTACGCGCAGGTCGACCTGGCGAGCGGGACGCTACGGGCCGTACGGGCCGGGCACCTCGGTCCGCTGATCCGGCACACCGACGGCCGGGTCGGGCAGCCCAAGCTGCGGGGCGGCCTGCCACTCGGCCTTGCGACCGTCTTCGGCGACGAGGAGTTCCCGGAGACCCGCCTTGACCTGGTGCCCGGGGAGACGCTCGTGCTCTGCACGGACGGGCTCGTCGAGCAGCCCGACTCGGACATCGACACGGGGCTCGCCGCGCTCTCCGAGGCGATCAGCAGCGGCCCGCCGCAGGCGGAAGCGCTCGCCGACCACCTGTCCGAGCGGCTCTGGGAGCGGTGGGGTTCGGGCGACGACGTGGCGCTCCTGGTGCTGCGCCGCAGCCCCGACCCCGGCACGCCCCGGGCACCCCGCATCCACCAGTACATCCACCAGGCCGACCCGCAGGGCCTCTCCGACGCGCGGGCCGCCGTCGGGCAGGCGCTCAGGGACTGGGGCATGCCGGAGCTCTCCGACGACGCCGAGCTCCTGACCGGCGAGCTCCTCGTCAACGTGCTGCTCCACACCGAGGGCGGCGCCGTGCTCACCCTCGAGGTGCTGCCCGAGCCGGTACGGCGGGTACGGCTCTCGGTGCAGGACCGGTCGAGCGCCTGGCCCCGGCGGCGTACCCCCGGGGAGGCCGCCACCTCCGGACGCGGGCTGCTCCTGCTCGACGCGCTGGCCTCCCGCTGGGGGGTCGAGCCGCGCGGCGAGGGCAAGGCCGTGTGGTGCGAGATCGATCCGGCGGCGCTGCCGGCCGACGCCACGGCGAACGGCTCCTGAGACACCGCGGAGGGACGACATGGACCCTGTGGCCGCACTGAACCGGATCGCGTTCCTCCTGGAACGCGCCCAGGAGCCCGGCTACCGCTCGAAGGCCTTCCGCACGGCCTCCGCCGCGCTCGCCGCCCTCCCCGAGGGCGAGGCCGACCGGCGCGCCGCCGCGGGCACCCTGGAAGCGGTCAAGGGCATCGGGCCCAAAACCGCCGCCGTCGTCCGCGAGGCGCTCGCCGGCCAGGTGCCGGAGTACCTCGCCCGGCTGGAACGCGAGCTCCAGGACTCCCTCGCCGCCGGGTCCGGGACCGGCGGCGAGGCCCTGCGCGCCGCCCTCCGCGGCGACTGCCACCTCCACTCCGACTGGTCGGACGGCGGCGCCACCATCGAAGACATGGGCCGCGCTGCCGCCGCCCTCGGCCACGAATGGGCCGTCCTCACCGACCACTCCCCCCGCCTGACCGTCGCGCGCGGCCTGTCCCCTGAACGGCTCCGGGAGCAACTCGACGTCGTGGCGCGACTGAACGAGCAATGGGCACCGTTCCGTCTCCTGACCGGCATCGAATGCGACATCCTCGACGACGGCTCGCTCGACCAGGAACCGGACCTCCTTGCCCGCCTCGACCTCGTCGTCGGCTCCGTCCACTCCAAACTCCGCATGGACGCCCCCGCCATGACCCGCCGCCTCGAACGAGCCGTACGCGACCCCCTCATGCACGTCCTCGGGCACTGCACAGGCCGCCTCGTTGCCGGCGGCCGCCTCCGCCCCGAGTCCGCCTTCGACGCCGAGCGCGTCTTCACCGCCTGCGCCGAGTCCGGCACAGCCGTCGAAATCAACAGCCGCCCAGAACGCCTCGATCCACCCTTGCGCCTCCTCCGCCTCGCCGTCGACGCCGGCACGTACTTCGCCGTCGACACAGACGCCCACGCCCCCGGCCAACTCGAGTGGCAAATCCTGGGCTGCGCCCGCGCCGAGGAGTGCGGCGTGCCGGAAGACCGGGTCATCAACACCTGGCCGGCGGACCGGCTTTCGGAGTGGACGCGCTGCTGAGGCGGGGCGGCGCGGGTGGCCCGGGCGCCGGGCTCAGGCGCGCCGCCAAGGCGACTCCGCGCGGGAGGCCCGGGCGCCGGGCTCAGGCGCGCCGCCAAGGCGACTCCGCGCGGGAGGCCCGGGCGCCGGGCTCAGGCGCGCCGCCAAGGCGACTCCGCGCGGGAGGCCCGGGCGCCGGGCTCAGGCGCGCCGCCAAGGCGACTCGGCGCGGGAGGCCCGGGCGCCGGGCTCAGGCGCGCCGCCAAGGCGACTCGGCGCGGGCGACCCCGCACCGCGGGCTCAGACGCGCTGCCGAGGCAGATCGGTGCAGGCTGCCCCTACTCCGGGGGCGACCACGCCGCCGAGGCGGGTCGGCGCAGGCGCCACGGCGAGACGACCCGGCACAGGCCGCCCCAGGACCGAGACCGGGCGCGCCGCCAAGGCGACTCGGCACGAGCCACCCCGCACCGCGGGCTCAGGCCCGCCGCCGAGGCCGGATCGGCTCGGGAGGCCCGGGCGCCGGGTTCAGGCGCGCCGCCGAGGCGGATCGGCGCAGGCGGGCCGGGCGGCGGCTGGCCGCACCGGGGTCAGGCGCGTTGCCAGATTGTCGTGGTGTTGCAGAACTCGCGGATGCCGTGGCCGGAGAGTTCTCGACCGTAGCCGGAGCGTTTGATGCCGCCGAAGGGGAGGGCGGGGTGGGAGGCGGTCATGCCGTTGACGAAGACGCCGCCGGCCTCGAGGTCGCGGACGAAGAAGGCGATCTCGTCGGGGGAGCGGGTCCACACGTTGGAGCTCAGGCCGAAGGGCGAGTCGTTGGCGACGGCGACGGCTTCGTCGATGTCGCGGACGGGGTAGACGGTGGCGACCGGGCCGAAGGCCTCTTCGTGGTGGATCCGCATCGCCGGGGTGATGCCGGTGAGGACGGTGGGCCGGTAGTACCAGCCGTTGCGGAGCGCGGGGTCCTCGGGCCGGTGGCCGCCGCAGAGGGCGGTGGCGCCGCGGCGTACGGCGTCGTCGACGAGTTCTTCGAGGTCGGTCCTGCCCTGTTCGGTGGCGAGGGGACCGACGTCGGTGGACTCGTCGAGGGGGTCGCCGACGGTGAGGGCGTTCATGGCGGCGGTGAAGCGCTCGGAGAAGTCGTCGTACACGTCCTGGTGGATGATGAAGCGCTTGGCGGCGATGCAGGACTGGCCGTTGTTCTGCACGCGCGCGGTGACGGCCGTCTTCACGGCCCGCACGATGTCGGCGGAGGGCATGACGATGAAGGGGTCGCTGCCGCCGAGCTCCAGAACGGTCTTCTTCACCTCGTCCCCGGCGACGGCGGCGACGGCCCGCCCCGCGGGTTCGCTGCCGGTCAGGGTGGCGGCGACGACCCTGGGGTCACGGAGCACTCCCTCGACGTCGCGGGAGCCGATCAGGAGCGCCTGGAAGCAGCCTTCGGGGTAGCCGGCGCGGCGGAAGAGGTCGCCGAGGTAGAGCGCGGTCCTCGGCACGTTCGAGGCGTGTTTGAGGAGGCCGGTGTTGCCCGCCATGAGGGCGGGCGCGGCGAAGCGGATCACCTGCCAGAGCGGGAAGTTCCACGGCATGACGGCGAGGATCGGGCCGAGCGGCCGGTAGTGGACGCGGGCCAGGTCCGCGCCGGAGTCCTGTACGTCGCTCTCGGCCGGGTGCTCGTCGCCGAGCAGCTCGGCCGCGTGGGTGGCGTACCAGCGCATGGTCTTGGCGCACTTGCCCGCCTCCGCGCGCGCGGCGGCGATCGGCTTGCCCATCTCCAGCGTCATGGTGCGGGCGATGTCCTCGGTGTCCTCGTCGAGGAGCGTGGCCGCGGCCCGCATCAGCCGGGCGCGCTCGGCGAACGAGGTGGTGCGGTACTGCCGGTACGCCTCGTGCGCGGCGGCGATCCGCCGCTCCACCTCCTCGGGCCCGTGGGCCTCGTAGGTGCGCAGTGTCTCGCCGGTCGCGGGATTCACGGTGGCGATGCCCATGACCTGCCTCCTCGTGCCATCGGCCCCTCCCTGCAACCTCCCGCTCCCTGGGCGGCGGCGCAACAGGGGCGGTGCGGTGGGGTGACCGCCCCCGGTGAGCGGGACGAGGCCGCACCGGGCCCTCGGACCGCCAGGGGGACCAGCCCCCGGCGAGGTCGGCGAGGTCCGCGAGGTCCGCGAGGTCCGCGAGGTCGGCGAGGTCCGCGAGGTCGGCGAGGTCGGCGAGGTCGGCGAAGCCCACCAGGCCTTCGGGCCTGGTGGGCTTCGGCCCTTCCCGCCGTCAGCCGGACACGGCCGACCGGGCCCTCAAGCCACCAGACCCTCAGACCGCCGGCCGGACAAAGCCCACAGACACGCAGGCCGTAGGCCGGACAAGGCCGACCGGCCCCCAGTCCGTCAGCCGGGCAAGTCCCACCAGCCCCCAGGCCGTCAGCCCGACAAGGCCCACCGGCCCTCAGCCTCTCAGCCTCTCAGCCCCCCAGGCCCCCAGGCCCCCAGGCCCCCAGGCCCCCAGGCGGACAAGGTCCGCCTGCCCCTCCGCCCCTCAAGCCGTCAGCCACGCCAGGGCGCCCGCGAGGTGGGCGCGGAAGGTGGGGTCGCGGTATGCCTCCGGGGAGTGGCCGAGTGCGGTGAAGAAGAGGCGGCCGAGGTCGCCGTCGCGGCACCAGACGAGCGGGTGGTCGTTGCCGTGGGTGCCGCCGTGGTAGGTGGACTCGTCGGCGCGTGCGAGGACGCGGAGGTCGTTCGGGTCGCCGGCGCGCGGGTGGGAGGTGAAGTTGTACCACTCGTCGGTGTGGGTCCAGCGGGCCGGGAGGGGGGCGGTGGCGGGGTGGTCGGGGGCGTCGATGACGACGACGCCGGGCTGGAGTTCCGGGTGGCCGTCGAAGCGGGTGCCGAGGAGTTCGCCGTAGAAGGGCCAGTCGGGTTCGGCGTTGGCGGCGGCGTGGAGGGCGAGGAGGGCGCCGCCGCTCCTGAGGTAGGTCTCGAAGGCGGTGCGGCCTTCGGGGGTCAGGACGTTGCCTGTGGTGGAGACGAGGACGACGGCGGCGCAGCGGGCGAGCCGCTCGGGGGTGAAGGCGGCGGGGTCCTCGGTGACCTCGGCGGGGCGTCCGAGTTCCGCGGCGAGCTCGGTGAGCGCGGTGGCCGCGTCGGGGATGGAGTCGTGGCGGTAGCCGGTGGTGCGGGTGTAGATGAGGACGTCGGCGGTGGCGGTGGGCACGCGGTGGGCTCCAGGGGGCGGGGAGGGCCGTTAAGATACGACGGAGGACGGAAAGCGCTTTCTAACCGTGCCCTCCGACCGTAGTCACGGAAAACACCGCGCCGCAAGCCCCGCCCTGACGCCAGACTGCCCGAATGGATTCGAAGACCGCTCTCCTCGTCGACTCCCCCGCCCGGCGCGCCCTCGCGCATGTGGAGGGTCTCTCCACCGGCGGGGCGCTCGACCCCAGCCTCCGGGTCACGCTCAACTTCCACCCGCACTTCCTCCACCGGCTCGCCGACGACGGCGTCTACCGGTCCCAGTTCGTGACCGGCACCAGCAACGGCGGCCTGACCGCGCATCCCGGCGGCGACCGGCACCGCTGGGAGAGCCGGATCTTCGGGGGCGCGTACGACGAGGCCCCCGCGGAGAGCCGTCCGGTGTACGGGGCGCTCGACTTCCGCCGGCGTCCCTACGGCGCGGCGCCCCGGTTCGGCTCCGCTCATCTGCGCCTGACGGCCGCCACCCTGGAGCGGGCGACCTTCTGCTATCCGGACAGCTTCCTGGAGCCCGCCGACTTCGGCACCGCGGCCCGGATGCGGTTGATCGAGCTCGCGGAGGCCGACGAGAAGGACCTGATCGACGACTACATCGAGTCGCACGTCCACGGCCCGGTGGTGATCGGCCGGGATGTGGAGGCGCTGGTCCTGGACCCGAGCCACCGGGGTACGGAGGTGGAGGAGGCGGCCCGGCGGCTGGGCTGCGAGGTCGAGTGGCACGGCGGCTTCCGCCTTTCGGTGGAGGAGCTGCGGCGGCACCCGGAGTTCCGTGGGCCGGAGTACGTGGAACTCGGCGCCCGCATCGCCGTCGACGGGTGGCTGGACGCCAGGATCGTGCAGGAGGCGGCCGGTTCGGGGCTGTACGACCCGCAGGACGTCAAGCGGGTCTGGCACTGCCTGGCCCGGTTCGGCGCCCCGGTGGCGTGAGATCCGCCTCTTTCCCGGCCCGTTGTCGCAACGGATACGTCTCTGTATCTTTTGGCGCGCCCGCGCCTCTCCCCCTCTCGCCCGCCCGCCGAGGAGCCGTCATGAGTACCGTGCCGCCCGCGCTCGCCGCCGCCGTAGGTCCGCTGCCCGAGGGGGTGGTGCTGCCGCTGCCGCCCACCTTCGACTCCGTCGAGGAGGAGCGCCGCTACCGCAAGGAGCAACTCGCCGCGGGGTTCCGGATCTTCGGGCGGTTCGGCTTCTCGGAGGGGGTCGCGGGGCACATCACCGTGCGGGACCCGGGCGACCCGGACGCCTTCTGGGTCAACCCGTTCGGGATGAGCTTCGGCCAGATCAAGGCGTCCGACCTGATCCTGGTCGACCACGAGGGGACGGTCATCGAGGGCCGCAGGCCGGTGAACCGGGCGGCGTTCGTCATCCACTCGAAGGTGCACGCCGCGCGGCCCGACGCGATCGCCGCCGCGCACTCGCACTCCCTGCACGGCAAGGCCTTCTCCAGCCTCGGCATCCCGCTCGACCCGATCACGCAGGACGCCTGCGCGTTCTTCGAGGACCACGGGATCTACGACGACTACCGGGGCGTGGTGAACGAGGCCGAGGAGGGCGAACGGGTCGCCAAGGCCCTCGGCGGCCACAAGGCGGTCATCCTCAAGAACCACGGGCTGCTCACGGTGGGCCAGTCGGTCGCCGAGGCGGTGTGGTGGTTCGTCACGATGGAACGCTCCTGCCAGGCGCAGCTCCTGGCGATGGCGGCGGGCACCCCGCAGCTCATCGACCGTGAGACGGCCCTGCTCACGCGCGGGCAGATCGGCGGTCATCTGGCCGGCTGGTTCCAGGCGCGCCCGCTGTGGGATCAGATCACCGCGTCCGACCCCGACCTCTTCGACTGACCGGAAGAACCGGTCGGACCGGACGGACCGTTCAGACCGGACGGACCGGACGGACCGGACGGACCGGACGGACCGGACGGACCGGGGATCTCCCGGGTGGACGCTTCGAGGAGCGGGACGAGGAACTGCCGTTCCAGGCTGCCCGGCGGCAGTTCGGCCGGCTCGACGTAGCTCTGCGCGAGGCCGCCCTCGCGCAGGGCGATGAGGAGCCGCGCGAACCGGTCGGCGTCCACGGTCAGTTCGCGCCCGGCGCGGCGCAGGACGAGCGTGAGGCCGCGGGCGATCTCGGCCCGCAGCCGCTCGTCGTGGCGGGCGAGCACCCAGGCGGCCTGCGGGTCGCGGATGGCGTGCAGGGTGAACTCGGTGGTGACGAGGTACCAGTCGCGCTCGTCCGGTTCGACGCGGGCGGCCAGCTCCGCGAGCCGGTCGAGGGTGTACTCCTCGGCGGTCAGCGCGTCGATCGACTCGGCGAGCCGCCGGACGATCCGGTCGCTGTGCTCGTCGAAGAGGGCGAGGAAGAGCTCCTCCTTGCTGGCGAAGTTCGAGTAGTACGCGCCCCGCGTGTATCCGGCGCGCTCGCAGACCTGCTCGATCGTCGTCGCGTGGAAGCCGTGCTCGGCGAAGGTCTCCAGGGCGGCCTTCAGGAGCGCCGCGCGGGTGCGGGGCCGCCTCCTGGTGACACCTTTCGGCACGGGTGCTTCCTCCTCGGTCCTGGCCGCTGCCCGCGGCGGACGCCCACCCTACCGGCGCCTCCCTCAGGGGCGGGGTGCGGCACCGGCGGATAAAATTCGAGGCATGGGAGAGCGGCCCGTCGCGCCCGCGGCGCCCGATCTGGTCCTCGAGATCGACGGGGACGCGACGCGCATGAACCCGAGCCGCGTCTACCGCGTGGGGCGCGACCCGACCAGCGACGTGGTGCTTTCGGACGCCCGGGCGTCCTGGCACCACGCGGAGCTGCGCGCCGACGGCGGCCACTGGGTCCTCGCGGACGAGCACAGCACGAACGGCACCTTCGCGGACGGCCTGCGCGTCACCGGTCCCCGCGCGGTCGGCCCCGGCACGGTCGTACGGTTCGGGCACCCGGAGGACGGGCCGCGCGCGGTGCTCTCGGCGGGCGCGCCACCGCCCGTACCCGTGCCGCCTCCCCCGCCGCCTCCGGCCCAGCTCGTGGAGCCGACCCCGCCTCCCACCCCGTCCGTGGAGCCGGCCCCGGCGCCCCCGCCGCCTCCGGCCCCGCACGTGGCCCCGGCACCGGCACCTCTCCGGGAGCCCGCGCCCCCGCCACAGCCCGTGCCCGCGCCCGTACCCGTACACCCCCCGGACACGCCGCTGCGCCCGCCGTCCGTTTCGCATCCGGCGGCGACCGGGACGTTTCGGCAGCCGACGTCCGTGCGGCCGCTGCCCGCGCACAGTGTGCGGATCGGGAGGGCGCCGGACAACGACGTGGTGGTGGCGGACCTGGTGGTGTCGCGGCGGCACGCGGAGCTGCGGGCGCATCCGGACGGCACGTACTGGATCCATGACCTGGGCAGCCACAACGGCACGTTCCTCAACGGGCGGCGGGTGGTGGACGCGCGGGTGACGGCGGACGACATCGTGGGCGTGGGGCGGTCGGCGTTCTGCCTGATCGGGGGGCAGCTGGTCGAGTTCACGGACACCGGCGAGGTGTCGCTTGACGTCCGGTCGCTGGCGGTGACCGTGGACCACGGGCGCAAGACGCTGCTCGACGAGGTGTCGTTCCCGGTGGGCGAGAAGTCCCTGCTGGCGGTGGTCGGGCCGTCCGGGGCCGGGAAGTCGACGCTGCTCGGCGCGCTGACCGGGCAGCGGCCCGCCGACCGGGGCTCGGTCCTCTACGACGGGCGCGATCTGTACCGGGACTACGCCGAGCTGCGCCAGCGCATCGGGCTCGTGCCGCAGGACGACATCCTGCACCTCCAGCTCACCGTCCGCCGGGCCCTCGGGTACGCGGCCGAGCTGCGCTTCCCCGAGGACACGGTGCCGGCCGAGCGGCGGGACCGGGTGGACGAGGTGATCCGGGAGCTGGGTCTCGTGGAGCGTGCCGAGCAGCCGATCCACAGCCTCTCCGGCGGCCAGCGCAAGCGGGTGAGCGTCGCCCTCGAACTGCTCACCAAGCCCTCGCTGCTCTTCCTCGACGAGCCGACCTCGGGTCTCGACCCGGGCATGGACCGGTCCGTGATGCACATGCTGCGCGGGCTCGCCGACGACGGCCGGACGGTCGTCGTGGTCACCCACAGCGTGCTCAGCCTCGACGTGTGCGACCGGCTGCTGGTCCTCGCGCCGGGCGGCCGGGTCGCCTACTACGGGCCGCCCGCCGACACCCTCGGCTTCTTCGGGTTCGACCAGTGGCCGGAGGCCTTCGAGGCCTTCGAGAACGAGCGGGACCGCGACTGGGCCGGGCAGTACCGGTCCTCGCGCTTCCACCGCCGGTACATCGCCGACGCCACGGCCCGCCCGGACGTCCCCGTCCCCCTCGGCGGCGCGGGCGCCCCGCCGGCCCCCGAACCCGGCCCGCCCCCGAAGGCGCAGAGCTGGGGCTCCCAGCTGCGGACGCTCGTACGCCGGTACGCGGCGGCGCTCGCCGCCGACCGCACGTTCCTCGCCATCATGATCGCGCTGCCGTTCGTGATGGGTGCGATGGCCCGGGCCCTGTCCGAGGGCAGCCTGAACCCCGAGTCGACGCTGAACGTCCTGCTCATCCTCTGCGTCGGCGGCGTCCTGACCGGCGCGGCGAACGCGGTCCGCGAACTGGTGAAGGAGCGCTCGATCTACCGGCGCGAGAGAGCCGTCGGCCTGTCCCGCTCCGCCTATCTCGCCTCGAAGGTCGTGGTCCTCGGTCTCATCACGGTCGTGCAGGCCGTGGTCCTGACCCTGGTGGCCCTGATCGGCGTGCCCCTGAACGTGCCCGGCGGCAAGGGCGTGCTGATGCCGCCGCTCGTGGAGATCACCCTCGCCGTCGCGCTGCTGGCCTTCACGGCGATGATGCTCGGCCTGCTCGTCTCGGCGGTCGTGCGCAAGGAGGAGGTGACGATGCCGCTGCTCGTCCTCCTCGCGATCGTCCAGGTGGTGTTCTGCGGCGCGCTCCTGACCGTGCGCGGCACGCCCGTCCTCGAACAGCTGGCGTGGCTCGTGCCGTCGCGGTGGGCGTTCGCCGCCATGGGGGCGACCATCGACATCGGGAAGGTCGCGCCGAGCGACAAGACCACCGACCCGTTGATGCGGCACACCGCCGACGTCTGGCTCTTCGACATGGGCATGCTGCTGGTCATCTGTCTCGTCCTCGGCCTGGTCGTGGCCCGCCTGCTGCGCCGCCACGAGCCGGTCGTGATGCGGAGGTAGGCCGTGAGCGTCCCGTACCGGAGGAAGGCCGTGAGCGTCCCCGTACCGGAGGTAGGCCCGTGAGCGTCCCCGTACCGGAGGTGGGTCCGTGAGTTTTCCCGTACCGGAGTTCGTGCCGGACTTCCGGCCCAGCCATGTCGTGCCGCGCGACGGGCTCGACGCCTGGGAGGCGCCGGACCCGGGGCTGCCGACGGCGCCGCTCGACGCGTTCCTGCCGGTGCGCCTCGAGGAGCGCAGGGGGGACTGGGGGCGGGTGCTGTGCTCCAACGGCTGGACGGCGTGGGTGGACGCGCGGCTGCTCGTGAGCGTGCCGGAGGATCCGCCGGCGGCGGGCCGGCCGCTGGCCAGGACCGCCGATCCGAGGCCGCTGATCGCCCGCGCCGAGGACGCCCTCGGCCGGTACCGGCGGGCGGCGGAGGAGCTGGGCGCGGGCCGACTCGACGGCGAGAACTTCCGGCTGCGGACCCGCGGCCTGCGGGTCGGCATGGTCGTCGACGGCGAGTCCGTGTGGCTGTACGACGCCGAGCACGAGCGCTGGGTGTACTGCGACGGGCTCGGCCTCAGTACGTACGCCACCTCGGCGGCGCCCTCGGCCGTACCCGCGGCCGGCCCCCCGCCCGCGGACGTCCCGCCGGACGCCGGCGCCGAGGCCGAGCGGCCCGCCGCGGCGCCCGCCGGGTACGAGCCGACGCAGGTGGTGCCGCAGGTCGACCCGGCCGTGGCGGCGGGGCCGCCGCCGACGCAGGTGGTGCGGCCGGCGGAGAGGGCGGGTGAGGAGTGATGGCGGGCGGTACGCGGGGCGACGCCGAGCTTCCGGCGGGGCGGCCCTCTGGGCTGCTCGGCAAGGAGATCGCGGGCTACCGCGTGGAGGGCGAGATCGGGCGCGGCGGCATGGCCGTCGTCTACCGGGCGCGGGACCTGCGGCTCGACCGCACGGTGGCGCTCAAGCTGCTCGCCCCCGAGCTGGCCCGCAACGACACCTTCCGCAAGCGCTTCGCGCACGAGTCGCGGGTCGCGGCCTCGATCGACCACCCGCACATCGTGCCGGTCTTCGAGGCGGGCGAGACCGAGGGCGTGCTGTACATCGCGATGCGGTACGTGGCGGGGCAGGACCTGGTGGCCCTCCTCGACCGGGAGGGGCCGCTGCCGCCCGTGACGGCCTGCCGGATCGCGCTCCAGGTCGCCTCCGCCCTGGACGCGGCGCACGCGCACGACCTGGTGCACCGGGACGTGAAGCCCGGCAACATCCTGGTCGCCGAGGGCACCGACCGCGACCATCCCGAGCACGTGTACCTCACGGACTTCGGGCTGACGAAGAAGTCCCTGTCGCTGACCGGCTTCACGACGGTCGGCGAGTTCGTCGGCACGCTGGACTACGTGGCGCCGGAGCAGATCTCCGGCAAGCCGGTCGACGGCCGGTGTGACGTGTACAGCCTCGCGTGCGTGGTGTTCGAGACGCTGGTGGGGGCGCCGCCCTTCCGCCGTGACACCGACTGGGCCGTGCTCTGGGCGCAGCAGTACGACCCGCCTCCCCCGCTGTCCGAGGTGCGCCCGGGGTTGCCGGACGCGGCCGACGCCGTGTTCGCGAAGGCGCTGGCGAAGACGCCCGAGGAGCGGTACGGGACGTGCCTGGAGTTCGTGTCCGCGCTGCGCGCCGCGCTGACGACGGGCGGCCCGGGTCCTGTGGTGACCGGCGGCCCGCGCGTCCTCGGGCCGCCTCCGGCCCCGCCCGCCTGGGCACGGCCGGTGTTCCGGGAACTGGGGTCGGGCGCCGGCTGGTAGGCCGCCCCGTGCGTCACTTCGTATGCGTCTCGTCCACGACTTCGCCCTTGCGGCGGACGCGGGAGGCGAGCAGGCCGCCGAGGAAGCCGAAGACCAGGCCCCAGAGGAGGGCGAGGCCGACCGTCTTCCAGATGTCGGGGCGCAGGACGACCTCCCCGCCGAGTGAGTCCAGTTCGCCGATGCCGAGGATCGAGAGGCCGAAGCGGGCCTCGACGAGGGTGAGCGGCATGACGACGAGCATGGTCAGCGCGAACGCGACGCCCAGGTGCAGGGAGTGCTGCCAGAGCCGTACGCGGGCCGGGGAGCGTACGGCGGCGGCGAAGGCCGCGGCGAGGAGCAGGACGGCGGCGATGGGGAGCAGCCACCACGCGCGCGCGTCCTGGTCGGTGAGGGTGGAGAGGTCGACGGCCGAGAGGTCGGGGCTGTCGCCGCCGCCTCGCAGGACGGCGTCGAGGATCTGCGGCATGGGCAGGCCGAAGGGGCCTTCGACCTTGCCTTCCCAGGAGCCGCCGACGCCGACGCCGAGGGCGAGCCAGGAGACGTTCGGCAGGCCGAGGAGGAGGACGGCGAGGGTCTCGGGGGCGTGGCCCTTGGTGGCGGCGACGACCACGCCGATGACGAGGCCGACGGCCACGTACGCGAGGAGCAGCAGGAGCATGGCGTGGGCGGCGGGGCGGACGGGTTCGTGGAAGCGGACGAGCCGTGGCGGCAGGGGGGTGCGGCGGGAGACGAGGAGGGCGACGGCGAGGACGCCGAGGATCCACAGGAGGCCGTAGAAGAGGGTGGGGCCCAGGTCGGTGCGGAAGCCCACGGTGGGGTTGACGGCGTCGAGCAGGTCGCCGAAGAGGTCGGCGAGGGAGCTCTGTTCGTCTCCGCCGCCTCCGATGGTGATCCGGAAGTCGTGCCGCGCGAGGGCGGAGAGCCCCGCGAGGGCGGCCAGCCAGAGGACGACGGTGCCGGTCGCGCGGAGCAGGAGTTCGCGGGTGCCGGCCACGGCGTGGTGGCGCAGCGGGCGCAGGAAGCAGTAGCCGGTGACCAGTGCGCCCACCAGGGTGACGGTGAGGGGCATGGCGGTGAGTTCGGCCTGGGTGCCGGCGAGGGAGCCGGCGTCGCCGGCGAGTTCGACCTTGCCGCCGGCGGCCATGACGACGACGGCGGCGAGGACGGCGGTGAAGCCGCCCGGCAGGTCTCCGGCGCCGGCGGCCCAGAGGCCGAGGCCGGCGGTGAGGGCCATCGCGACGTATCCGGCGACCACGGCCGCGAGGGCCTGGAGCGCGATGCGGGCGACGAGCCCGCCGGTCGCGGCGGGCCGTGTGGAGGTGGGGAGCCGACTGCTCACCCTCCCCACGCTAGTACCGGTGGCGGCGGTCCGCAGTACCGGCGGCGGCGGTCCGTAGCCGCGGGTTCGGCGGAGCGTGACGCTTCCGTTGGCGTGCGGGCCGGATCGGCGCACACAATGGCCCCGGAACGGAAGAAAGGGAAATACAGTGACTTCCCACCCGCCGTCCGGCCCTCCGTCGGTACCCCCTTCAGGTCCCCCCTCCGGCCCTCTCTCGGGCCCGAGCACACGCCCGGGTACCGGCGGGCCTCCGCCGCCCCCAGGTCCCCCGCACGGTGGTTCGGGGGGAGGTGGCGGCGGCCCGGGCGGCGGCGGGGCCGGTGACGGCGGAGCGGGCAAGGGCGACGGCAAGGGCCCTTGGTGGCGCTCCGTCCCGAAGGTCGCCTCGGTCACCGCGGTCCTGGTGGCGGCGGCGGCGCTCGCCGTCGTCCTCACCAACCGCCCCGACGACGGCGGCGGCTCGGCCGGCGGCGGTGGCGGCGAGGTATTCCTGCAGAACGCCGCGGCTTCGGGCCCCGACCCCTTCACCCAGTCCACCGCCCGCACGAACGGTGCCTCCCCCTCGGCGGCCTCGCTGCCGCCGCGTACCGCGTCGGCCACCCCCGAGGTGCGCGGCTCGACGCCGGGTCTCTACGGCGGCACGCAGTCGGTCGCCAGCTGCGACGTGGAGCAGCAGGTCCGCTTCCTCTCCGGCGCGCCCGCGAAGAACGCGGCCTTCGCCAAGGTCCTCGGCATCCCCACGAACGACGTCGCCGGCTATCTGCGCTCCCTGACCCCGCTCCAGCTCCGGGTCGACACCCGGGTGACCAACCACGGCTTCCGTGACGGCTCCGCCACCACGTACCAGGCGGTGCTCCAGTCCGGCACCGCGGTCATGGTCGACGGGCGCGGGGTGCCCCGGGTGCGGTGCGCCTGTGGCAACCCGCTCACCGAACCGGTCGCGCAGAAGCAGCCGCGTACGACGGGCACGCCCTGGCAGGGGTACAACTCCTCCCAGGTGGTCGTGGTGGCGCCCTCGGTGACGGTCGTGAACGTCTTCATCGTGTACGACCCCCAGGACGACGGCTGGTTCGCGCGCAAGCACGGCGACACCGGCCGGCACGACAAGCCGACCCCGCCGCCTCCGCCGCCGCACACGCTCTCCCCGACGGTGTCGCCGTCCACGTCCGCCTCACCGTCCACGTCCAGCACGTCGCCGTCGGTCTCGCCGTCGTCGCCGCTGCCCTGCGTGACGCTGACGGGTACGCAGACGCCGTCGCCGGTGAACGGGATCACGCCGTCGCCGTGTCCCTCGACGCTGTCGCCTTCCGCGTCGACGTCGTCGGTGTCCCCGTCCGATTCGTCGAGTTCCCCCGACACCTCGCCTTCGGACGAGTCCTCGGGACCCGAGTCCGGGCCCGCGACGGACGAGTCGGCGAGCGTGACGAGCGAGTCGGCTGACCAGTCGCCCGATCAGTCGTCGTCCTCGGCCGTCCAGCCGGTGACGCCGCTGTCGTCCCTGACCTCGCCGTCCTCGCTCTCCCCGTCGGCCTCCCCGCTGCTGCCTTCGGGCTCGGCGTCGAGCTCGGCGTCGCTGCCCGCGCCGGGTCCGCAGGCGGCACCCGTCGTCTGACCCGGTCGGTACGGCCGTCCCGGGTCCGTGCGACCGTCCCGGGCCCCGTCAGGCCGTCCCGGGTCCCGTCAGGCCGTTCCGCCGGCCTTGGGGCCCGGGACGCGCGGGCGTCGGCCCCCTTCCGGGATGACCAGGGGCGTGCCGGCCACCGGACAGGTGATGACGGTGGCCGGCAGGTCGAAGACCTCGCGGACGAGTGCGGGGGTGACGATCTCGCCGGGCGGGCCCGCCGCGACGACCCGGCCGGCGCGCATCGCGACGAGGTGGTCGGCGTAGCGGCAGGCGAGGTTGAGCTCGTGCAGGACCATGACGACGGTGCGGCCTTCGTCGCGGTTGAGGGCGGCGACGAGTTCGAGGACGTCCACCTGGTGCGCGAGGTCGAGGTAGGTCGTGGGTTCGTCCAGGAGGAGGACCGGGGTGTCCTGGGCGAGGGCCATGGCGATCCAGACGCGCTGCCGCTGCCCGCCGGAGAGCTCGTCGAGGCCGCGGTCGGCGAGTTCGGTGGTGCCGGTGGCGTCCAGGGCGCGGTCGACAACGGCGTCGTCCGCCGACGACCACTGCCGCCACCAGCGCTGGTGCGGGGTACGGCCCCGGGCGACGAGGTCGCGGACGGTGATGCCGTCGGGGGCGGCCGGGCTCTGCGGGAGCAGGGAGAGCTTGAGGGCGAGGTCGCGGGCGGCGAGTCCGGCGATGTCCTCGCCGCCGAGGTGCACGGCGCCGGCGGCGGGCTTGAGGAGCCGGGCGAGGGCGCGCAGGGCGGTGGACTTGCCGCAGGCGTTGGGGCCGACGAGGGCGGTGACCCGGCCGGCGGGGATGTCGAGGTCGAGTTCCTCGGCGACGGTCCGCTCGCCGTATCCGAGGCGCAGTCCGGTGCCCTTGAGGGACGCTCCGGCCGTCGCGGTGGTGGTGGCGGTCATGTCAGCCTCCCTGTCCCGAGCGGTTGGCGCGGGCGAGCAGTAGCAGCAGGTACGGGGCGCCGACGGCGCCGGTGATGATGCCGACGGGCAGTTCGACGGGCGAGAAGACGAGTCGTCCCGCGAGGTCGGCGAGGAGGAGCAGGGCGGCGCCGGTGAGGCCGCTGAGGACGAGCGGGACCCCGGCGGTGCCGGCGAGGCGGCGGGCGATCTGCGGGGCTCCGAGGGCGATGAAGGCGATCGGTCCGGCGGCCGCGGTGGCGAGCGCGGCGAGGCAGGTGGCGAGGACGAGGAGGCCGACGCGGGCCCGGCCCAGCGGGACGCCGAGTCCGCGGGCGGTGTCGTCGTCGAACTGGAGGAGCTGGTAGGGCCTGGCCAGGGCGAGGGTGAGGGGGACGAGCACGAGGAGGGCGGTGCCGACCCAGCCGACGTGTTCGTATCCGCGGCCGTTGAGGCTGCCGGTGAGCCAGACCATCGCCCGCGACGCCTGGTCGATGTCGGCCTGGGCGAGCATCCAGCGGGTGACGGCGGCGAGCGCGCCGTTCGCGGCGATGCCGACGAGGACGAAGCGGTAGCCGGTGACGGTGCCGCCCCGGTAGGCGAGCAGGTAGATGACGGCGGCGGTGGCGAGGGCGCCGGCGAGCGCGCCGAAGGGTACGGCGCCGAAGGTTCCCGCGCCCGCTGCGGTGACGCCGCCGACGAGGATGGTGCCGACGGCGCCCGCGCCGGCTCCGGCGGAGATGCCGATGAGGTCGGGGCTCGCGAGCTGGTTGCGGGTGACGGCCTGGTAGACGGCGCCGGCGATGCCGAAGGCGGTGCCGACGAGCAGGGCGGTGAGGGCCCTGGGGAGCCGTAGTTCGTGGACGATGAGGTCGGCGTCGCCGGAGCCGCCGCCGAACAGCGCGCCGAGCACGTCGGGGACGGGGATCGCGAACGTACCGAGGGATATGGAGGCGACCAGGGCCGCGAAGGAGGCGAGGGCGAGTCCGGTGGCGGCGGCGGCGACCCGGGGACGCAACCGTACGCCGACGGGGCCGAGTTCGACGCGGAGGCCGCGCGCGGAGCGGACCGCCGTGGGCTTGCCGCTCATCGGGTGTGCTCCTTGAGCTTGCCGCGCTTGACGAGGTACGCCAGGAACGGGGCGCCGACGAGCGCCGTGACGACTCCGGCCTGGAGTTCGCCGGGGCGGACGACGACCCGGCCGACGACGTCGGCGCCGAGCAGCAGGACGGCCCCGCCGAGCGCCGAACAGGGCACCAGGAGACGGGCGTCGGGGCCGGTGAAGGCGCGGACGACGTGCGGGACGACGAGGCCGACGAAGGTGACGAGGCCGCAGGCGGCGACGGCCGAGCCGGTGAGGAGGACGACGGCGAGCGCGCCGAGGGCCCGGGTGGCGGCGACTTTGGTGCCGAGGGTGGCGGCGAGGTCGTCGCCGAGGGCCAGGGCGTTGAGCCGGCCGCTGAGGGCGAGGGCGAGGAGGAGTCCGGCGGCGATGAACGGCAGGAGCTGGAGGCCGAGTTCGGCGTCGCGTCCGGCGAGGGAGCCGACGGCCCAGGAGCGGTACTGGTCGAGGGTGCGGACGTCGAGCAGGACGAGGGCGTTGGTGCCGGCCTCCAGGAGGACGGTCACGGCGGCGCCGGCGAGGGCCAGTTTGGCGGGGGTGGCGCCGCCCGTCCCCGTACCGCCGACGAGGTAGGCGAGCAGTCCGGCGAGCGCTCCCCCGGCGAAGGCGAACCACACGTACGCGGAGGAGCTGGTGAGGCCGAGGACGCCGATGCCGGCGGCGACGGCGAAGGCCGCTCCGGCGCTGACGCCGATGAGTCCGGGGTCGCCGAGCGGGTTGCGGGTGATGTCCTGCGCGACGGCTCCGGCGGCGCCGAGCGCGAGTCCGGCGAGCAGCCCGAGCAGGGTGCGCGGCATGCGCAACTCGCTGACGACGACGGCGTCTCCGTCGGTCGAGCCGCCGAGCGCGGCCAGGACGTCGCCGAGCGGCACGGACTTGGTGCCGATGGCGAGGGAGGCGGCGAGGGCGAGCACCAGGAGGGCGAGGAGGACCGGCGGGGCGAGGAGGGCGCCGCGGCGCGCCCTGGCGGGGCGGGGCGACGGGGTCGGCGGGGGCGGGCCGGGCGGTGTGGCGGCCGACGGGGCCGAGGACTTCACAGGCACCGCCACAAGCTAAGGGATGCCTTACCTCACTTGCACCCCACCCCCCGTGTTCACGCGGTGGCGGAATGCCGTTATCCTCACACAGGATTTAGGAAGGCAAGCCTTCCCTAAGTTGATTTTGTCTGTCCGTCAGCACCACCCCGAGACACCGCCCGATCGTGGAGGAACCCGTGACCACCCTCAACCGCGGCCGCTGGACCCAGCGGCTCGGCGTGCTCGCCCTCGCGGCGGCCCTCACCGCCGGACTCACCGCGTGCGGCGGCGAGTCGGGCGGGAAGCCGGCCGGTTCGGCCTCCACCGACGCCAAGGCCGAGGCGGGCTTCCCCCGGACGATCGAGCACGACAAGGGCACGACGGAGCTCAAGGCCAAGCCGAAGCGGATCGTCGCCCTCGACAACAGCCTGGTCGAGGCCGTCGTGGCGCTCGACCGGCCGCTCGTCGGCGGCATCGGCTCGTACCGCGACCAGAAGACCTTCCCCGCCCGGCTCGGCGACGCCGTGAAGGACACCACGGACGTCGGCCCCCTGGAGAGCCCGAACCTGGAGCAGATCGCCCTGCTCAAGCCCGACCTCATCGTCTCGGCGACCGTCCGCCACGACGACCTCTACGAGAAGCTCAGCCAGATCGCGCCCACCGTCTTTGTGAAGACGACCGGCCCGACCTGGAAGGAGAACATCGCCCTCCTCGGCAAGGCGCTCGGCGAGGAGAAGTCGGCGACCGACCAGGTCGCCGCCTACGAGGCGCGCGCCAAGAAGATCGGCGACGCCGTCAACGCCAAGGCCGGCAAGCCCACCGCCTCCGTGGTCCGCTTCCTCGACGGCCCCACCCGCGTCTACCTGCCGAAGACCTTCAGCGGCATCATCCTGTCGGACATGGGGATCGCCCGGCCCGCCAACCAGCGGAACCCCGAAGAGTTCAACATCGAGATCAGCGAGGAGCAGATCGCCCAGGCCGACGCCGACGTGATCTTCTACACCACCAACTCGGGCGGTGAGGAGCGCAAGGCCAAGTTCCTCGCCAACCCCCTCTGGAAGCGCCTCAAGGCCGTCCAGAAGGGCAACGTCCACGAGGTCAAGGACGAGATCTGGATGACCTCCGTCTCCCTCCAGGGCGCCCACCTGGTCCTCGACGACATGGCCCACGTCTTCAAGGTCGACCCGGCGAAGTCCTGACGCCGCCCCCACCCCGTGCCTCCGCCCCGGTTCCCCCCGGCGCGGAGGCACGCGCGTTCCGGCGCAGGACGCGCGCCTCCCCGGGGAGCAGGGCCGGACCCGGCACGGTGAGCACGGGGCAGGCCGCACGGGCCAGGACGGCCCGCAGGACCGGCCGCCGGCGCAGCCGGGCGAGCCGTCCCCGGCCCGGCGCCGAGCCGACGACCAGCAGATCGCCCGGCCGGCCGGCCGCCGCGCACAGCGAGTCCGCCGGCGCGCCCCGGACGACCCTGGCCTCGAAGGCCACGTCGGCGGGGACGCCCCCGAGGCCGTCGAGGACGGCGTCCGCCAGACGCCGACGGGCCTCGTCGACCCAGGTGCGCGCCCAGGCACGGTCCGGCATCCGGGCGTACAGCGCTTCCCCCTCCGGGGGTTCCCAGGCCAGCACGGCGAGCAGCGGCACGCCCTCGCGCCGGGCGACGACGGTCGCGTGCCGGAGGGCCGCCAGCGAGGCGAGCGAGCCGCTGACGCCGTCCACGACCCGGCCGGAGGCGCGCGCGAACCCGCCGGTGTGCCCGCGGGTCACGCCTGTTCGCAGGCGGTGGGCACGACCGCGCGGCGGCGGGCGGTACGCGGCGCACCTCCGCGCTTCGCGGGACCCCGCAGGCCACGCAGCCAGGCCCGGACCGGCAGGGGCCGGGTCGCGCGCTCCTCGGCTCGCCGCTGCCACATCCGCTCGTCGCGGTCGGTGAAGTGTCCGGACATCGGTCGTCCCCTTTCCCGGGTTCCTTGGTTCCTCGGCGGATCCCTTTTCGGAAGATGGCCACCAGGCCACTGGAAAGGAGTCTGTAGTCTTATTGGACCTGACAGCAGAGCCAATGAGGAGTGATTGGCATGGCGGTGGCACGTGTGGTCCATACCGCGGACCGGACCCTGACGGGCCGCCAGCTCGCCTCGCTCCTGACGCCGCCTCCGGAGGGCCGGTTCGGGTATCGGGAGCTCGCGCGGGCCGTGCGCGAGGCGCTGCTCGACGGGCGGGTGGCGCTGCGCCTGCGGCTGCCGGCCGAGCGGGAGCTCGCGACGGCGCTCCAGGTCAGCCGGACGACGGTGACGGGGGCGTACGACCTGCTCAGGGAGAGCGGGTACGCGCACAGCCGCCGGGGCGCGGGCACCTGGACCGCGCTGCCCGACGGGCAGGCGCCGACCGCCCTCGGCGGGTTCCACGACGAGACGGGCGCGAGCATCGACCTCGCCCTCGCCGCGCCGCAGGCACCCGTGGAGGAACTGACCGCCGCGCTGGCGGCCGCCGCCCTCGAACTGCCGCGCTACGCCGGCGCCCAGGGCTACCACCCCTACGGTCTGCCCGCCCTGCGCGCCGCCGTCGCCGAGCGGTACACGGCCCGCGGCCTGCCGACCCGCCCCGAGCAGATCCTCGTCACCAGCGGCGCGCAGCAGGCCCTCTCGCTGGTGCTCACGCTGCTGGGCCGGGCGGGCGACCGCGTGCTCGCCGAGAACCCCTCGTACACCAACGCCCTCGACGCCATGCGCACCCGCATGCTCCGGGTGACGCCCGTGCCGGTGACCGAGAACGGCTGGGACACCGGGCTCGTCGACGCGGCGCTCCGGCAGACCGCGCCGCGCCTGGCCTATCTGATCCCCGACTTCCACAACCCGACCGGGCAGCTCATGCCGCAGGAGCAGCGCCGGGACCTCGCGCGGGCCGCGCGGGCCACCGGGACCTGGCTGGTCGTGGACGAGACGCTCACCGACATGGCGCTGGACGTGCCGGCCCCCGCGCCCTTCGCGTCGGCGGCGGGCGGGGGCGAGGCGGAACAGATCGTCTCCGTCGGCTCGCTCAGCAAGAGCTGCTGGGGCGGGCTGCGGGTCGGCTGGGTGCGCGCCTCCTCCCGGATAGTGACGGAGCTGGCCCGGGTCCGCATCACCGCCGACCTGTCCGGGTCGGTCCTGGACCAGCTGGTGGCCGTGGCCCTGCTCGACCGCATCGACGCGATCCTGCCCCGGCGCGTCGAGGAGCTGCGCCGGCGCCGCGCCGCGCTCGCCGATGCCCTCGCCCGGCACGTGCCCGAGTGGCGCTGGACGGTTCCGCCCGGCGGCATGTGCCTGTGGATCGACCTGGGCCGCCCGGTGGCCTCCGCCCTCGCCTCGCGCGCCCTGCGGCACGGCGTGCGGGTGGAGGGCGGCGCCCGCTTCGGCGTCGACCCCGGCACCCACGAGCACCGGCTGCGCATCCCGTACACCCTGCCCGAGGACGTGTACGACTCCGCCGCCGAGCGGCTCGCCGCGGCCCTGGACGGGGCCCCGGGCCGGTTCGCCGACCCGGCGCTGCCGGACTGGGTCGCCTGAGCCGGTACGGCCCCGACGGCGGCCCCGCACCGCCCCATATTCGGATGCCCGGCGCACCGGGTCCGTGTACGGTCCAACGGGTGAAACCGCTGACCGACAAAGAGATCCGCGCGTCCTTCGTGAACTGCACCAAGGGCGAGGCGGCCCGCCTCAAGCTGCCGCTCGACTTCGCCGAACTCCCTTGGGAGGACCTGGACTTCCTCGGCTGGGTCGACCCGGGAGCGCCGCTCCGCGCCCATCTGGTGCTGCCCCGGGAGGACGGGCCCCTCGGCGTGACCCTGCGGGTGCCGGCGGCCGGACGGACCAGTGCGGTGAAGTCGAGCATGTGCCAGGTCTGTCTGACCGGGCACGCGTCCTCGGGCGTCACGCTGCTCGTGGCGCCGCTGGCCGGGAGCCGGGGCCGCGAGGGGAACACGGTCGGGATCTACCTCTGCGCCGACCTGGCCTGCTCCCTCTACGTACGGGGCAAGCGGCAGCCGAAGCTCCGCGGCCGGCGCCACGAGGAGTCCCTCACCCTCGACGAACAGGTCGCCCGCCTCACGGGCAACCTGGACGCCTTCGTGGACCGGGTGACGGCGGGCTGACCGTCACCCGGTGGGCGGCACCGGTCAGCGGTCAGCGGAAGGCCTGCTCGCCGGTGAGCGCCTTGCCGATGACCAGGGAGTGGACCTCGCTCGTCCCCTCGTAGGTGAGCACCGACTCCAGGTTGTTGGCGTGGCGCAGCACCGGGTACTCCAGGGTGATGCCGTTGGCGCCCAGGATCGTGCGGCACTCGCGGGCGATGGCGATGGCCTCGCGCACGTTGTTGAGCTTGCCCACGCTGACCTGCTCGGCGGTGAGCTGCCCGGCGTCCTTGAGGCGGCCGAGGTGGAGGGCGAGCAGCATGCCCTTGCCGAGTTCGACGGACATGTCGGCGAGCTTCTGCTGCGTCAGCTGGTACGAGGCGAGGGAGCGGGCGAAGACGACCCGGTCCTTGGCGTACGAGATGGCCGTCTCCAGACAGTCGCGCGCGGCGCCGAGCGCGCCGAAGACGATGCCGAAACGGGCCTCGTTGAGGCAGCCGAGCGGGCCGGAGAGGCCGCGGGCCTCCGGCAGCATCGCGTCGGCGGGAAGGCGGACGTCCTCGAGGACGAGCTCGCTGGTGACGCTGGCGCGCAGCGAGAGCTTCATCTTGATCTCGGGGGCGCTGAAGCCGGGGGTGCCGGCCGGGACGAGGAAGCCGCGGACGCCGTCCTCGGTCCGGGCCCAGACGACGGCGACGTCGGCGACGGAGCCGTTGGTGATCCACATCTTGGTGCCGTTGAGCACCCAGTCGGAGCCGTCCCGCTTGGCGTTGGTCCGCATGGAACCGGGGTCGGAGCCCGCGTCGGGCTCGGTGAGGCCGAAGCAGCCGATGTACTCGCCGGCCGCCATCTTCGGCAGCCAGCGCTGCTTCTGCTCCTCGGAGCCGTACTTCCAGATCGCGTACATCGCGAGCGAGCCCTGTACGGAGACGAGCGAGCGCAGTCCGGAGTCGACCGCCTCCAGTTCGAGGCAGGCAAGGCCGTACGCGACGGAGTTGGTGCCCGCGCAGCCGTAGCCCTCCAGGTGCATGCCGAGCACGCCGACGCCGCCGAGGGTGCGGGCGAGCTCGCGGGCGGGGATCTCGCCCTTCTCGAACCAGCCGGCGACGTGCGGCCGCAGGTCGCGGTCGGCGACGGCGCGGACCGTGCGGCGGATCTCGCGCTCCTCGTCGGTCAGCAGCCCGTCGACGGCGAGCAGATCGAAGGGGTGGACGGGAGTGGACGAGGACTTCACGGACGGCCTCCTGGCGACTGTGGCAACGCGGCGAGGCGAAGCGTAGCCCCCGATCGAATATTGGATCCAGTCTTGAAATCGCCACGGCGAAGCCCTACCGTCGGCGCGATTGGATCCAATATCCGGATCGCCGCAGCACAGCGAGAGCGAGGGAACGCGGAATGCGCGCAGACCAGCCGGGCACCCCTGCCGCGGCCGACGGGCCCGGCCTTCCCGAGCTTCCCGACCTCCCCGGCCTCCCCGGGCTCTCCGACCTTCCCGACCTTCCCGGCCTCCCCGGAACGGCCGGCGCCCTGTCCGGGATCGTCGTCGCCGACTTCGGCCGGGTGCTCGCCGGGCCGTACATGACGATGCTCCTCGCCGACCTCGGCGCCGACGTGATCAAGATCGAGCGGCCGGGCTCCGGCGACGACACGCGCGCGTGGGGCCCGCCGTTCGCCGACGGCGAGGCCACCTACTTCCTCGGCGTCAACCGCAACAAGCGCTCCGTCTGCCTCGACCTCACCGACCCCGAGGACCTGGCCACGGCCCGCGCGATCGTGGACCGCGCGGACGTCCTGGTCGAGAACTTCCGCCCCGGCACCATGGAGAAGCTCGGCCTCGGATACGAGGACGTGCGCGCGGCCAACCCCGGGCTCGTCTACTGCTCGGTGACCGGCTTCGGCACCGCCGAAGGCGCCGCACTGCCCGGCTACGACCTCCTCGTCCAGGCCATGGGCGGCCTCATGAGCGTCACCGGCGAACCGGAAGGACCCGGTACGAAGGCCGGCGTCGCCCTCGTCGACGTCATCACCGGCCTCCACGCGGGCCTCGGCGTCCTCGCCGCCCTCCGGCACCGTGACCTCACCGGCCGGGGACAGCGCGTCGAGGTCTCCCTGCTCACCTCCCTGCTCTCCGCGCTCACCAACCAGGCCGCCGCCCACCTCGGGGCCGGCGTCGTCCCGCGCGCCATGGGCAACCGGCACCCGAGCATCGCCCCCTACGAGGTCTTCGACGCCCAGGACCGGCCCCTGGTCCTCGCGGTCGGCAACGACCGCCAGTTCCGGAACCTCTGCGGCCGGCTCGGCCTGCCGGAGCTCGCCGACGACCCCCGGTTCGCCACCAACACCGCCCGGGTCGCCCACCGCGAGGAACTCGTCACGGCCCTCGCCGCGCCGCTGGCCACCCGTACCGCCGACTCCTGGTTCGAGGACCTCACCGCGGCCGGCGTGCCCTGCGGCCCCATCAACGACCTCGCCGCCGCCTTCGACCTCGCCGACCGCCTCGGCCTCGCCCCGCGCGTGCCCGAGTCCGCCGCCGGCCCCGGCCAGGTCGCGAACCCCCTCCGGCTCGACGCCACCCCACCCACCTACCGGGCCGCTCCCCCACGCCTCGGCCAGCACACCGACGACCTGCTGGCCACGCTGGGACGACCCCCGCGCACGCCCTGATCCATAGGAAGATGGGCCCACCGGCGGGCAGGCTCCCGGCGGTGGCGACACGAAGGAACGGAAGGTCACAGGCGATGAGCAGCGCGGTGCAGAAGAGGCGGCCGCAGACCGCCCAGCAGTTCGTCCTCGAGGAACTGCGGCGCGCCATCACCACCGGCGAGCTCAGGCCCGGCGACCAGATCCGCCAGGACGCCCTCGCCGCCCGCTACGAGGTCAGCCGGGTACCGCTGCGCGAGGCCCTCAAGGCCCTGGAGGCCGAGGGCCTCGTCGTCCACCACATACACAGGGGCTACTTCGTCGCCGAGCTGTCGCTCGCCGACCTGGAGGAGATCTACCGCATCCGGGAACTCCTGGAGACCGAGGCGGTACGCATCGCCGTGCGCCACCTGCCCGACGGCACCGTCACCACGCTCGAACACATCCAGGACGAGGTGGAACGCGCCGCCGACGCCGGCGACATCCCCGGCATGGCCGCCGCCAACCGCCGCTTCCACTTCACCCTCATCGAGGCCTCCGGCATGCCCCGCCTCGTCCGCCTCGTCACCACCCTGTGGGACGCCACCGACGCCTACCGCTCCCTCTACTACACCGACACCCCGCACCGCCGGCAGGCCGTCGCCGAACACCGCGCCGTCCTCGCCGCCCTCCACGCCCGCGACGAGGACACCGTCGTCCACCACCTCGACACCCACCGCGCGCACGCCGTGGCTGCCCTGCGGGAGGTCCTGGGCCCGGAGCCGGCCTAGTCGGCCGCCCCGGCCGCCCCGGTCGCCCCGGTCGCGCCGCCGCCCGTACGTCGGACCGCGCCGGCCACGAGCAGGACCGTCGACACCACCGTCACGGCCCACGGCGCACCTCCGGCGCCGTGCTCCGGGTCGACGAACATGCTCGCGGCTGCGAGCCCCAGGAACGCGCCCGCGGCGACCAGGCCGCTGCCCGCGGGCATGGCGCCCGCCGTCCGCCAACGCCGACGCGGGATCCACAGCCTCAGCAGGTCCACGACCACGGCCAGCGAGACGACCCGGGCCGCCACGGAGAACCACAGCGGCGTCGCCTCCGTCTCCCCCGCGCCCAGCACCGCCGTCGCGCCGAACAGAGCGACCGGTACGAGCCACCCGAGCCCGGTCCGGACACCGAAGCCGGGCTTCCGGACATCGAAGTCGGGTTCCCGGCCGCCGAAGTCGGGTTCCCGGTCCGCCATCGCCACCGCATCCGCCACCGCATCCGCCTCCCGCCGGGGCCGCGGAGCGCGCGGCCCGGGGATCGCCGGAGGCGCGTCCGCCACCGGGCGCAGCGCCTTCGAGCGGGCGCGCCGGTCGCGGAGGCCCAGGTCGCCGTGGAGGTCGACGTGGGCGGCCAGTTCGGCCCGGAGGGCGAGCAGGCGTTCCGCCGTCTCGTCGAACTCGGCGCGGCGCCGGTCGGCCTCCTCCTGGGCCTCGCGCTCGCTGTCGGCGAGGGCCGACAGGCGCTCGGCGTGGAGCTGTTCGGCCTCGGCGCGTGCGGTCTCGGCGGCCTTCGGGACCTGGGCGAGTTCGTCCTGGAGGCGGAGCCGTTCGTTCTCGATGATCTCCTCGATGCGGTGCCGTTCGTCGGCGGGGAGTTCCTCGGGGGCGCGGGCCTCGGCGCGGGCGACGGCGGCCCGGCGCCACTCCATGAGGGGTCGGCCGCGGTGTTCTCCGATGCCGTTGATGTGGACCTTGCGGCCCTCGGTGCGGTGGATGTAGAGCACCTCGCCGCCCCGGCCGTTGGGGGCCTTGCCCCAGCTGACCCGTCGGAAGTCGGCGGCGGTGGTGATGCCCTGGGCGGCGAGGTCGCGGACGAGGCCGCCGCCGATGCCGTTGACCTGGCTGGTGGTCAGGCGGGTGCCTCGCAGGGAGCGTTCGATGGACTCGCGCCGCAGCACGGCGAGGGCCTGGCGCTCGCGGCTCTCCCGCTTCCCGTCCAGGCCGTCGAGCTTGCGGGTGAGGGAGCGTTCGTTCCTGGTCCGCTTCTCGTGGATCCGCTGGAGGGCCTTGCCGAGGCGGTCCTCCTCCCGGGTCCGCAGCCCGGCCTCGCGGTTCAGCCGTCGCCGGTCGGCGAGTTCGAAGGGGCGGCGCCCGGCGAGGAGACGCCGGTGGGCCATGACCGATTCGACGAGGCGGCGTCGTTCGGCGCGTATCCCGGCCGGGTCGGTGGTCGGGAGTGCGGTGGTGCTGTCGATCACGGCGGCTCTTCGGGGCGTGGAGAACGGTGGCGGGGAAAGCCCTATTATCTCCGGCGGCGAGGGCGAGTACAGGCCACGGGCCCGTGCTCTCCTCACGCTCTCCGCACCCGCAACCGCGGGGCGAAATGGTGCGTCTTCGGCCCTGCCGGACGGTGGACGGCCGGCGGGGACGGACACAAGGGGGTCTTGCGGTGAACGCGAAGAGAAACCGGTCGGCACGGGCGATGTTGCTGATCACCGCCCTGGCTCTGGCCTCGGTCACGGTCGGCTGCCAGGACACGGACGGCGGTGCGGGCGGCGCCGGCCCCAAGCCGGGGACGTCCGGCACCGCTTCGAAGTCCCCCGGCGCGGGCGAGGGCAAGGAATCGGCCACGCCGTCGCCGACGGAGTCCAAGAAGCCGACGGAGTCGAAGAAGCCGACGGAGCCCAAGGAGCCGACGGAGTCGAAGAAGCCCGGGAAGCCTTCGGAGACCAAGAAGCCCGGCAAGGACACGCCGTCGAAGGCGCTGACGTGCGACCGGCTCCGCGACGCCCCGCTGCAGACCTCGTCCTTCCGCTTCCCGGACGCCCCGGAGGGAACCGTCGCCTTCACCGACGGGCGCTGGGAGGGCGACGGCGTGGTCATCGAGCTTCAGCCGCAGTGCGCGATCGGTGACATGACGGGCGACGCGGCGGCGGACGCCGTGGCCGCCGTCAAGGTGACCACGGGCGGCACGGGCAAGTTCTGGGGT
The DNA here is from genome assembly GCF_055603625.1 of Streptomyces sp. NPDC037273. Lineage (NCBI taxonomy): Bacteria > Bacillati > Actinomycetota > Actinomycetes > Kitasatosporales > Streptomycetaceae > Streptomyces > Streptomyces sp. NPDC037273. The sequence goes on along the minus strand of NZ_JBVJVO010000001.1, from coordinate 429,419 downwards.
CTGGTCACCTGGCGCAACGACGCGGGTTCCCCGGTCCCGGTCGCGGCTGCCTCGCTCGGCGACCGTACGCCGGTGCAGTCGATCGTCGTGTCCTCCCCGGCCGCGCGTCAGGCCACCGTCGTCTACCTCACCCGGGGCGACGCCGATCCGGCGGCCGTCGTGACGCTCCGGCGCACCGCCGCGTACCGCGTGGTGGAACCGGCCATGGTCGAACTGCACCACAGCGACGCCCCGTACACCCCCTGACGTCGTGCTCCGCCGGTCCCGTCGCGGACGGGACCGGCCGGGGGGAGGCCACAGAGGCTGCGGTTACCCTGTGCGCCGGACGCGAGGAGGAACCATGGCGCGGATGTCGTCGGCCGAACGACGCAGACAGCTGGTCGACGCGGCGATCAGGGCGATGACCAGGGACGGGGTGGCGAAGACGACGACGCGGTCGATCTGCGCCGAGGCCGGTGTGTCGCTGAGCGTCTTCCACTACTGCTTCGAGTCGAAGCAGGCGCTGCTCGAAGCCGCCATAGAGACGATCACCGGCAACTACGTGGCGCGGGTGCGGTCGGCGGTCGAGCCGGGCGCGACGCTGCGGGAGACCGTACGGGGTGCCCTGCGGACGTACTGGGACCATGTGACGGCGCATCCGGGCGAGCACATGCTGACCTACGACCTCACCCAGTACGCCCTGCGGGAGCCGGGGTTCGAGCATCTGGCGCGGGCGCAGTACGAGCAGTACCTGGCGTCGGCCGCCGCGCTGATCGAACAGGTGCGGGACGGGTACGGCGGGGCGCCGGGGGCGCCGGTGGAGGTCGTCGCGCGGTATCTGGCGGCGGCGATCGACGGACTGACCCTCCAGTTCCTCGTCCTCGGCGACCCCGAGGCGGCCGAGGGGCAGCTCGACGTGCTGGCAGACCAACTGGTCCCGCTGATCGCGGGATGACGCCGAATTAGTTTCGATCACATTCAGTAGGTCGTTTGACCCGGACTATTGACTCACTCCCTCCACACCGCGATCCTCGGGGCGCCCGGTACACCCCCACCGTCCGGAGGCATCGCTGATCATGACCAGAACCCATTCGCGCGGTACGGGCGGCAGATCCGCCCTCCTCGCGCTGCTCATCGCCCTGGCCGCCGTGCTCTTCGGCTCCGCTCCCGTGCCCGCCGCGGACGCCGGCGGCACCTGGTGGGAGCCCACGGCACGGCCCGCGGTCGACTCCCAGATCAACGTGACCGGCGCGCCGTTCAAGGGAACGGACGCGCAGGGCAAGGTGCGCGGCTTCGTCGACGCGCACAACCACCTGATGTCCAACGAGGGCTTCGGCGGCCGCATGATCTGCGGCCAGACGTTCTCGACGGCGGGCATCGCCGACGCCCTGAAGGACTGTCCCGAGCACTACCCCGACGGCTCGGGCGCCCTCTTCGAGCACCTCACCGGTGGCGACAACGGCAAGCACGACCCGGTCGGCTGGCCCACGTTCAAGGACTGGCCCGCCAACAACTCGCTCAGCCACCAGCAGAACTACTACGCCTGGGTGGAGCGCGCCTGGCGCGGTGGCCAGCGGGTGCTCGTCAACGACCTGGTGACCAACGGCCTGATCTGCTCGCTGCTGCCGCGTGACCGCAGCTGCGACGAGATGACCGCGATCCGCCTGGAAGCCCGCAAGACGTACGAGATGCAGGACTACATCGACGGGATGTACGGCGGTCCCGGCAAGGGCTGGTTCCGGATCGTCACCAGCGCCGCGCAGGCGCGCTCGGTGATCGAGCAGGGCAAGCTCGCCGTCGTCCTCGGCGTGGAGACCTCGGAGCCCTTCGGCTGCAAGCAGATCCTCGACGTCGCGCAGTGCGGCCAGGCCGACATCGACAAGGGCCTGGACGAGCTGTACTCGCTCGGTGTGCGCAGCATGTTCCTCTGCCACAAGTTCGACAACGCGCTGTGCGGGGTCCGCTTCGACAGCGGCACGACGGGCGTGGCCGTCAACATCGGCCAGTTCCTGTCCACGGGCACCTTCTGGACCACCGAGAAGTGCGCGGGCCCGCAGCACGACAACCCGATCGGTCTCGCCGCCGCGCCCGCCGCGATGGCCGAGAAGCTCCCGGCCGGGGTGAGCGTGCCCTCGTACGCCTCCGACGCCAAGTGCAACACCCGCGGTCTGACGAGGCTCGGGGAGTACGCCCTCAAGGGCATGATGCAGCGCGGCATGATGCTCGAACTCGACCACATGAGCGTGAAGGCCGCCGGGCGCGCGCTCGACATGCTGGAGGCCGAGGAGTACCCCGGCGTCCTCTCCAGCCACAGCTGGATGGACCTGGACTGGACCGAGCGCCTCTACCGCCTCGGCGGTTTCGCGGCCTCGTACATGCACGGCGCCGAGGGCTTCGTCGGCGAGGCCGGCCAGAAGGCCGAGCTGCGCAAGAAGTACGGCGTCGGCTTCGGTTACGGCACCGACATGAACGGTGTCGGCGGCTGGCCCGGCCCGGTCGGCAACGACGCCCCGAACGCCGTCAAGTACCCCTTCCGCAGCTTCGACGGCGGCTCGGTGATCGACCGTCAGGTCACCGGCGAGCGCACCTGGGACCTCAACACGGACGGCGCCGCCCACAACGGCCTCGTCCCCGACTGGATCGAGCAGATCCGGCTCAGCAACGGCGGCCCGGCCGTCGTGGACGAGCTCTCCCGTGGCGCGGAGTCGTACCTGACGACCTGGAAGCGGACCGAGGACCACGAGCCGGGAGTGAACCTCGCGGCCGGCCGCCCCGCCGCCGCCTCCACCACCGAGTGGTGGAACCCCTTCGTCAACTACTCGCCGGGGCTCACGGTCGACGGTGACACCGGCACCCGCTGGGCCAGCGAGTGGTCGGACGACCAGTGGCTCCGGATCGACCTGGGCTCCGAACGCCGGGTCGGCCGGGTCACGCTCGACTGGGAGCGTGCCTACGCGCGCGCGTACCGGATCGAGCTGTCCGACGACGGATCGGAATGGCGTGACGTCTGGTCCACCGACAGCGGCGACGGCGGCTTCGACACGGCCGAGTTCGCCTCCCAGTCCGCCCGCTACGTCCGCATCCACGGCGTGCGACGGGCCACCCAGTGGGGCTACTCGCTCTACGAGGTGTCGGTCAACCGGTCCTGACCACGGGAAGGTTGCCCGAGGAGGTAGGGCGAGGCACGACGAGGTACGACGGAGGGGCCCGCCGGACGCGTTCCGGCGGGCCCCTCTTCGGTGGGCTCTTCGCTGGCTTCTTCGGTGTCCTCTTCGGTGGTCTCTCAGCCGGCCGTGGGGCCGGTCCAGTCGGCGGGGACACGGGCGAGCCGCACGCGCTGGGGGTGGTCGCCGACGTCCACGGAGGCCACGCGCTGCCCGGTGGCGAAGTCGATGGCGGTGACGCGGTCGGCGCCGCTCTCGGAGATGACGCAGGAACGGCCGTCGCCGCTCACGGTCGCCCAGTACGGCTTGGAGGCCTGAACGAGCGGACCCTGAGCGAGGGACTCCCGGTCGACGACCGTGGCGTAGTCGTCCATCGTTCCGGCGACGCAGAGCTTGTCGCCGTCGGGGCTGATCGAAAGGCCGTGGTGGCGGGAGTCGTTGACCCACTTGGTGCGGTCGGGGTCGGTGGCCGGGTTGCCGGGGAGGTTCTTGAGGCGGGTGATGCGGTCGGACTCGACGTCGTACTCCAGGAAGCCGTTGAAGAAGGAGACCTGGAAGTAGATCTTCTTCTCGTCCGGCGTGAAGACGAGCGGGCGGACGGCGTCGGAGAGGTCCCCGCGCCCGAAGGCGTCGAGGCGGTCGCGCATGTCGATGACCCGTACCGTCCTGAAGGTGCGGGCGTCCACGACGGTGATCTTCCTGTCCCCCTTGGACCAGTCGAGCCAGGGGGCGTCGAGGGCGGTGGTGACCTCGCCGATGGACATGTTCCAGAGCATGCCGTCGGAGGTGAAGACGTTCTCGTGCGGCTTGTCGCCCGTCTTGAAGGAGCCGGCTTCGGCACCGGTGGCGATGTCCAGGACGTGCACGGTGTTCGCCGTCGACGCGGAGACCGCGACCCGGGTGCCGTCGGGCGAGACGGCCATGTGGTCGGCGCGGTAACCGGCCACGGGGAAGCGCCAGTTGATCCGCCCGGTCCGCAGGTCGATGGAGACGACGTCGGCGAAGCTGGGCCGCGAGACGACCATGGCGGAGCCGTCGGGCGTGGCGTACATGTCGTCGACGTACTGGTCGTGACCCTCGCCCGGACCACTGCGGACGCCGAGAAAGAAGGCGAGCTTGACCGGGTTGAGGTAGATCTCGCGGAGCCGCTGTTCCTTGTCGGGGATGACGTTCACCCGGCCGATCCGGCCGAAGTCGCCGTGGGAGGCGATGACGTCGGCGGTGCCGTCCCAGTTGTTGCCGACGAACATCACCTCGCGCAGCCCGGCGGAGGCGGCCGAGGCCTTCGCCGCGGCCGGCCCGGGAGCGGATGCGGAACCGGCGCCCGCGGAAGCCGTGACGAGTGCCAGGGAGGCGGCGACGGCCCCGAGAAGGCGTCGGGAACCGGACGTACGGGGAGAGGGCATGGGGGTCCTTCTTCCGTGGCGCGACGATGACTTACCGGAGGTAACCACGGACGGGTCGGGCTCACAAGCCCCTGTCGCGCCCCCCTTCACACCACTCTTCCGGCCCCCCTCGCGCGAGCCCCCGCCACCGTGCGGGACCATGGAATCCGGAACGCAGAAGGGACGGAACGGACGATGAGGCACCGCAGTGTCGCGGACCTGATGACGCCGACCGCGGTCGCGGTGCAGCGCGGGACCTCGTTCAAGGAGATCGCGAGACTCCTCGACGAGTACGGCATCACCGCCGTCCCGGTCGTCGACGACGACCACCGGCCCGTGGGTGTCGTCTCCGAGGCCGACCTCCTCCGGCGCCACGCCGCCAAGGACGGCCCCAGCACCGCCGAGGCCATGATGTCCAGCCCCGTCATCACCGCCCGCCCGTCCTGGACCGCCGTCGAGGCCGCCCGCCTGATGGAGCGCCACCGGGTCAAGCGCCTCCCCGTAGTCGACGCGGAGGGCCGCCTCATCGGCGTCCTCAGCCGCAGCGACCTCCTCCAGCTCTTCCTCCGCCGCGACCGCTCCATCCAGGAGGAGATCCGCGAGGACGTCCTCGTCCGCATCCTCCGCCTCTCCCCCTCCGCCGTCCACATCGACGTCGACGAAGGCCGCGTCACCCTCAGCGGCACCCTCGAACGGCGCGGCCTCGGCCCGATCCTGGTCAACCTGTGCGAGACGGTGGACGGCGTCGTGGAAGTCGTGGACCGGCTGAGGTACGAGGAGGGGGACGGGGGAACGGGCGGGGGCGGGTCTGGGGAGGCGTAGCGCGGGGCCGGGGGGCCTAGCGCGGGGCCGGGGGGCCTAGCGCGGGGCCGGGGGGCCTAGCGCGGGGCCGGGGGGCCTAGCGC
>NZ_JBVJVO010000001.1:404099-423892 GCF_055603625.1 Streptomyces sp. NPDC037273 | reverse complement strand
GTACGCGGGTCCGGGGAGCGTAGCGCGGGTCCGGGGAGCGTAGCGCGGGTCCGGGGAGCGTAGCGCGGGTCCGGGGAGCGTAGCGCGGGTCCGGGGAGCGTAGCGCGGGTCCGGGGAGGCGTAGCGCGGGTCCGGGGGCGTAGCGCGGGCCGGGGGGCCGGCCCCGGGGCGTAGCCGGAGGGCGTAGCGCGGGCCGCAGGGCGTAGCCGGAGGGCATGGCACCGGCCCCGGGCGTAGCCGGCGGGGGTGGCCGGGCGAAGGGCCTTCGGCGTCACCGCCCGCGCCCATTGCGGCCGCCCCCAGGGCAGCACCTCATGACCGGGGCCCGGCCGGGGCGGCTGCGCCCCGCCGGGGTCCCGGCCCGCGTGGCGGTTCCGTCAGGAGACCGCCTCCGGCCAGCCGTAGCCGGGGCCGGTGCGCTGGGGTACGGTGCCGGCGCCGACCGCCTCCATGTCGCGGTTGGCCTCCCGCATCAGCTTGCCCGCGAGGTCCTTCATCGCGCGGCCGGCGGCGAGTTCGTCGCCGATCGCCGGTACGTCGACGTCCGCCGGGTTGCACCGGGCGGAGCCGTGGCCGGTGAGGGTCGTGGTGCCGGTGCTGAGCCGGGCCTCGGCCTTGGTCCTGCCGCCGTCCTCCACGACTTCCACGCCGACCGTCCACTCCAGAGTGCGGCTCATGGTCTGCCTCCTCGCACCGTCGGGCCGCGCGCGGTCGAGGCACGGACCCGTCCGATACTCCAAGGATCCACCAGGCCGGCTCAGGGCGCGCGGAAGAGCCGGGGAAACCGCGGGGCGAGCCACGGCTTGCGCCCCCAGCCGAGCGCCCTGCCGCGCGCGATCGCGGGCCAGGGGTCGATCCTGCCGAGGGCGAGCAGCAGGAACGTGACCGGCTCCGTGAGGATCGTGCAGTCCGGCCGCACGGGCGGCTCCTCCGCGACCTCGACCCGGCCGCCGGCGACCGTCACCCCGAATCCGCGCCCGCCCTTGAGCCGTACCGCGAAACGCGCGGTGAGCCCGGCGACGGCCTCCGGGTCCGCGACCGCCGGCATCACCCGGATCATGAACGGCATGCACAGCCCCACCCGCCGCGCGTCCACCATGTGCGGGCGCCCCAGGGCGAGGGCGAGGTCGTAGCCATGACCGAGCATGTGGGTCAGCAGATACGACCCCAGGACCGCCGGGGTCATCGGCCCGAGCGGCGTGACCACCAGCTCGTCCGGGTCGCGCTCCTCGACGGAGTCGAGAAAGGCGAGCGCCTGCTCCGCGATCATCTCCGCGAGCGGACCGGGCGCCCGCTCCCCGAACTCCGCGAGCGCCCGCTCGTTGGCCTCCGCCAGACTCCCGGGCGTGCCGTCCCCGTACGGCCGTTCCCGCCCCGCGGCCAGGTCCGTCATCAGCGCGTTCGCCTGCGCCAGGTGCGCGGCGGCATCTCCCACGGTCCAGGTGGACCGTGGCACGGGGAGCCCACCGCCGTGCCCGACGACGCCGGCCCCGGCCGTCCCGCCCGCTCCGGCTGTCCGCAGGACGGCGGCGATGTCCTCGGCCGTCCCCCGTATCGCCTCGGCGAGCCCGCCGGGGAGCACCCCGCCCGTTCGTCCCGTCATGGATCCGCCCCTCCCTCGGCTCCGGCGGCTCCCCCTGGAGTACCGGTAGGTCAGGGACCGTACCAGCGGGTAGCCCGGTCGGTTCCGCTCGTTTCGGCAACGATCTCCGGGCCCTGGCACGGCCTACGATCGTCCGCTCCCGCCGCTACCACCCCACGTCGCGGGCCCCCAGGTCGTCCAGCGTCTCCCTGCGGACCAGGACCCGTGCGCGGCCATCGCGTACGGCGACGACCGGCGGGCGGCCCACGAGGTTGTACGTGGAGGCCATGGAGAGGTGGTACGCACCGGCCACCGGCACCGCGAGGAGGTCGCCGGGGCGGGTGTCGGCAGGCAGCGGCACATCCTCGGCGACGATGTCCCCGGCCTCGCAGTGCCGGCCCACGACCGTGACCGACTCCACCTCGGCGCCGGAACGCCGACCGACCATCCGCGGCGCGTACCGCACCCCGTACAGCGCCGGGCGCGGGTTGTCGCTCATCCCGCCGTCCACCGCCACGAACGTCCGCCCGGCCGACCGCTTCACCGCGAGCACCCGGTAGAGCACCACTCCGGCCGGGCCCGTGACCCCCCGCCCCGGCTCGATGATCAGTCGCGGCACCGGAAGCCCGGCCGCGCCGCAGCTCTCCGCCAGCGCGCCCCGCACCTTGCGGGCGAACGCCGTGATGTCCAGCGCCGGTTCCCCCGGCCGGTACGCGATGCCGTGCCCGCCCCCGAGGTCGAGCTCCGGCAGCGTCACGCCGTGCGCGTCCCGGATCCTCGCCATCAGCCCGACGATCCTCCGCACCGCCACCACGTACGGTTTCACGTCCGTGATCTGCGATCCCAAGTGACAGTGAACGCCGGTGAGTTCCAGCTGCGGCAGCGCCAGCACACGCGCGATCGCGTGCTGTGCGTGCCCATCACGAAGCGACAGCCCGAACTTCTGCCCCTCCACCCCCGTCCGCACCTTCCGATGCCCACCCGCGCTGATCCCGGGCACCACCCGCACCATCACCTTCTGCCGCCGCCCCGCCCCCACGGCGGCGGCGATCCGGGCGATCTCCGCCGCGTTGTCGATGACGATCCGGCCGACCCCCAGCCGTAGCGCGGCCTCCAGGTCCCGCGGGGACTTCGCGTTCCCGTGCAGCAGAATCCTCTCCGCCGGAAAGCCCGCGGCCACGGCCAGTTCCACCTCACCGGCGGAACAGACATCGAGGCCCAGCCCCTCCTCCCGCACCCAGCGGCACAGCGCACGACACAGGAACGCCTTCGCCGCATAGTGCACTTCGGCCTCCGGAAAGGCGTGCCGGTAGGTGCGGCACCGCTCCCGCACCTCCGCCTCGTCCAGGACGTACACCGGCGTGCCGTGGCTCTCGGCGACGTCGGCGAGGGAGACACCTCCGACGCTGAGGACGCCGTCCGGGCCCTGTCGGGTGGTCGCGGGCCATACGGACAGGGCCTGGCTGGGCGGGAGTTCGTGGATCGTTCCGAGAGTGGTCACGTCTGTCGCTCCCTTCAGCACGCGAGCACGGACAGGGGCCGCGGACGGGCGGTGGGCGCTGTGGGCGTCGCAGGTGCGAGGGCCGTGGGCGCGACGGTCGGGGGCGCGGCGGCGGCCGCAAGAGGGACGGTCGGGGACGCGGCGGCGGTCGTAGGCGCGGCAGCGGTCGTGGGTACGACAGCGGCCGTAGGCACGGCGACAGCCGTACGCGCGGCGGCCGGCGCGGTCAGGGACACGGCCGCCGGACGGCTCTCCGGCGCCGGTGCGCTGAGGAGCGGGTCGATCCGCAGCCGGTGGACGCCGAGGGGCGCCATGAGGGCGCGGAGAGCAGGTTCCGCGAGGGCGATCCAGGGGTGGGCCGTGCCCAGGACGGCCGCGAGGCGCTCGGGGTCGGTGAAGGCGACGGCGGTCCGGTCGCCGACGGGGGTGCGGAAGACGCGGGCGGCGCAGCCGCGGGGGCCCGGCCGGACGGGTACGCAGAGCCGTCCGGCCGGGGGCCGCTCCCCGGGCTCCGATCCGTCGCCGTGCGGGGCGTCTGTCATGGGTCCTCCAGGGAAGCAACGTACGGCTCCGGCTCGGTCGTGCCGGGTGCCGAACGTGACGCTGCCCCCTGGAGACCGCCCCCGGCCGCCTCCCGCCCGACCCCTGACGCGACCCTGACGTCACGGGGCCGCCCGCATATACGACGCTGACGGCGGAGCGGGGCGGCGGCGACACCGCCGCCAGGCGCGTCAGTCGCCCTTCGAACCGGACTCCATGGACCGCATGGCTTCCTCCGCCCGCTTCTCCATCTCGTCGTCGGACACGTCCTCGACGTGCGTGGCGAGGTTCCAGCGGTGGCCGAACGGGTCCTCCAGCTGGCCGGTGCGGTCGCCGTAGAACTCGTTCTTGACGGGTGACAGCTCCTTCGAGCCCTTGGCCAGGGCCTTCACGAAGACCGCGTCCACGTCCTCCACGTACAGGTGCAGGGTGATCGGCGTACCGCCCACCGCCTTCGGCGAGCGGAAGTTCATCTCGGGGAACTCGTCGGCGAGCATGACGACCGAGTTCCCGAACTCCAGCTCGGCGTGGCCGATCCGGCCGTCCGGCGCCGGCATCCGCATCCGCTCGGTGGCCCCCAGCACGGAGACGTAGAAGTCGATCGCGGCCGCGGCTCCGTCGACACAGAGGTACGGCGTGATCCGCGGATACCCCTCGGGAATGGGCTTGACGGACATGTGCCCCGCCTTCCGGACAGTGGCGATCAACGCCGACCGCCGACTCCGACCACTGATACCCCGAACCCCCGCGCCGCCCTCGGGCGCCGCGCTGCGCCCCCGTACCGCATGCCCCGAAGGGCCCACGCGCCGCCGACGGCGGGCCGGAGCCGCCCGTCGGGTACGAACGGAGCGGGTCACGGGACGCGGGTTCCGGGACCAGGCGGCGCCGTCACTCCATGGGCGCGGCCGCGCCGCGCCGGACGGTATCCGTCACCTCCGGAACCGCCGGTGGGGGATGCAGGTGCCTGCGCCGCCGCAGCCACACGTAGAGCATCAGACACGGCAGCAGCAGTCCGGCGGCGGTGAGGGCGAGGAAGGCGGGGAAGCCGGTGATGCGGTCGACCAGCCAGCCGAAGTTCTGTCCGAAGAAGCCGACCACGAAGGACAGCGGCAGGAACACGCTCGCGAGGATGGTGAGCCGCTCCATCGTGGCGCTCTGGCGGAGGTTGATCTTGTTCTGCTCGACGGAGATCACCGCGATGTTCGCCTCCAGGACGGTGGTGAGGAGGTCGCGCTGGGCCGCGACCTCCTCGTTCACCAGCTGTAGGTGGTCGTGCACGTCGCGGATGTACGGCATGAGCGCCGCCGGCGACTTGCCGGCCTGCAGGCGCCGCCCCAGCACGGCGAGCAGCGGGTGCACGGCCCGGTAGAAGTCGGTCGCCTCGCGGCGCAGGAAGTAGATGCGCTGCGTCGGGGCGACGGCCCCCGAGAACACGGTGGCCTCGATCTGCTCGATGTCGCGTTCCAACTCCTCGACGACCGGCGCGTAACTGTCCACCACCTGGTCGAGGATCGCCCACAGCGTGGACGCGCTCCCGGTCTTCAGCAGTTCCGGACGGCTCTCCAGCCGGCTCCGCGCCCCGTGCAACTCGCTCGCCACGCCCTGCCGCACGGTGATCACGAAGTGCTCGGCGAGGAAGACGCTGATCTCCCCCGTGTCGATCTCCTCGCGCTCGTCGTCGTACCGCGCCGTCCGCAGGATGATCAGCTCGGTGCCGTCCTCGTACTGCTCCGCCTTGGGCCTCAGATGGAACGTCCGGGCGTCCTCCACCGCCAGCTCGTGCAGCCCGAAGACCTCCCGGACCCGCCTCAGCTCCTCCGGCCCCGGCTCGAACACCCCCAACCACACGAACCCGCCCTGCCTGCACCGCGCGGCCGCCTGCTCCAACGGCATCGCCCCCTCGTGCTGCCGGCGCCCGTCCCGGTAATGCGCACAGTCGACGATCATGGCCGCCTCCTCATGGCCGCCCGACGGCGCGGCCCGCCGTGCCGGCCCCACACCAATAGATGCTCCTCCGACTGCCGGGGAATGTCCTCAGGTCGCGGCAGGGCCGAACCGTCACACGTCCCAGGTGACCGGCAGGCTCTTCACCCCGTAGATGTCGGCGGTCTCCGGGCGCAGGGCGACCTCTTCGGCGGGCACGGCCAGGCGCAGCGTCGGGAAGCGCTTGAGCAGCGCGGCGAACGCGACGCGCATCTCGATACGGGCGAGCTGCGCGCCCAGGCAGAGGTGGATGCCGTGGCCGAAGGCGACGTGCCCGGCGTTCTGGCGGTGGATGTCGAGGACGTGGGGGTCGGCGTACCGCTCGGGGTCGCGGTTGGCGGTGTTGTACGAGAGGACGACGGTCGTACCCGCCTCGATCACCTGGCCACCGACCTCGACGTCCTCCAGCGCCGTCCGCATGAAGGACTTGGCGACGCTCAGGTACCGCAGCAGCTCCTCGACGGCCTGGTCGGTGAGCGAGGGGTCGTCGCGGAGCGCGGCCAGCTGCTCCGGGTGCTCAAGGAGGGCGAAGGTGCCCAGCGCCAGCATGTTCGCCGTCGTGTCGAACCCGGCCGCGAGGAGGATCAGGCTGATCCCCTTCAGCTCCTCGTCGGTCAGGTCACTGTCCGTGAGCTCGCTGAGCACGTCATCGGTCGGGTTCGCCCGCTTGGCGACCACGAGCTGCGCGAGGTACTCCTGCGTCGCGGTGTAGGCCGCGATCAGCTCCTCGTCGCTCGTCTCCCCGCCCATGAACTTGTCGATCTGTTCCTGGAAGGAGTCCCGGTCCTCGTACGGCACGCCCAGAATCTCGCAGATGACGATCGTGGGAATCGGCTTGGCGAACGCCTTCACCAGGTCAGCCGTCGGCCCGGCCGCCTCCATGGCGTCCAGGCACTCCGCCGTGACCTCCTCTATCCGCTCACTGAGCATCCGCATCCGCCGCGCCGTGAACTTCCCCACCAGCGGCTTCCGGTAACGCCCGTGATCCGGCTCGTCCATCAGCAGGAACTCCCCGGGCGGCGCCGGCGGCAGCTGGAAATCCACCACGTTCATCAGGTCCTTGCGCGCACTGAACCGCGAATCGGCCAGCACCGACCTCACCTGCTCGTACCCCGTGATCAGCCACCCCGGCTTCCCACCAGGGTGCGTGTACCTGCTGATCGGCCCATGCTCCCGAGCCTCCACCAGCTCCGCCGGCGGATCGAACGGACACCCAGCCGCCCGCTCACTCGGCAACGCCTCGACGGTGTGGGGGGTTTCAGTCATGACACTTCCTCATCTCACGGCGCGACACATTTGACGCACACCGAAAGCTACGTTGCGTTCAAGGAGACGTCAACGACCTATATGACGTACGCCCAGCCCACCCATGCCAAATTGATGCAATGACAGTGAACTCGAATGCAACGCCACGTTGCAATGAATGCCCCCGAAGGCAATGCCGACGCCCCGCCGGATCGACCGCCGCGCCGATCACGCGACCAACCCCCGCCAATCTAAACGATCTTGCTCACCCTCGCGAGATCACTCGCCCCCACCCAGGAGCTCCAACGCCTCCTCCCACCGAAAGCGACCCTCTCCCCCTCCTCCCCCCCCCTTCGGCCGGTCCCGCTCACCCGAACCGATCAGCACGCCCATCTCCCGCAACCGCGCCAGGCTCTCGCCGTACGCCGGGTGCGCGGCCATGGCCGCGTTCACGCGCGGCAACACCACCGTCGGGATGCCCAACCCGTACGCCTCGCGGACCGGATCGGGTGCCCCGACTGCCCGCACGATCGCCTCGACGTCGAGGAAACCGAGCCCTAGGTTCCGGCCGGCGGATCATGGCGGCATAGGCTCCAGGCCATGCACAGCACCCTGACGGAGCACGCCAGATGTCTCTACGGAGACGAGTACCGACCCACGCCGGAGTGCGGGCTCGAACACGGGGAGCACTACTTCGTCGAGGAGCTGACGTTCGCCGACGCGGGTTCGATCCTTGCCATGCTTCGTGAACTCTGTCCGCACCTGGTGGACGGCCACCTGCCGGTCTGGATCCGGAATCTGGCCTATCGGCTGGTGCTCTTGCAACGGCCGGACGAACCGGCACTGCTTCGGGAAGCTGCCGAGAATCTGTGGATGCATGGCCCAGACTGGGACCACATTGCAGAGGACCTCAAGAAGCAGGCCGACGCTCTGGAAGCCGGCTGAATCACGGCCTGAGCCAAAGGCGGATCGACGCAACCGTTACGGTGCCATGGAAGACGTAGGCGCGCTTGTCATACCGTATTGCCACAGCCCGGGAGTGCTTGAGTCGGTTGATCGTGCGCTCGACCTCGTTCCTGCGCTTGTACAGCTCTTTGTCAAAGCCAGCTGGCCGGCCTCCTCGGCTGCCGCGTCGCCGGCGGTTGGCCCGCTGGTCCTTCGGTTCCGGGATCGTGTGTTTGATCTGCCGTCTGCGCAGGTAGTGGCGGTTGCGGTGAGACCTGTACGCCTTATCGCCGCCCAGGTGGTCGGGGCGGGTGCGCGGATGGCCACCGCCGGGGCGCTTGACCCGGATCCGTTCGAAGACGGGTACCAGCTGAGGGCTGTCGCCCCACTGACCCGGCGTGATCAGGAAGGCCAGTGGACGGCGGCCGCCCTCTCCAGCAAGGTGGATTTTGGAGGTCAGACCGCCACGGGACCGGCCGGGCCCTTCGTCGGGGCGAGTGCTGCCCGGGCGTTGATCTCCGTTTCGGTATATGGGGTGTTCTGCGCGGTGCACCGGCAGCGTGCTAGGGGGCCCGGCACGAGGTGGAGTGGCCTGGAGGATCCTTTCCCAGGTGCCGTCCGCCGACCACCGGCGGTGGCGCTCGTACACGGTTTCCCAGCTCCCGAACCGCTCCGGCAGGTCCCGCCACGGGGACACCTGTGCGGACCCGGAACAGGATCCCGCGATCCCGGCGGCACACACGACCACGTACAGAAAGCGCCCCGTCGGCCGATCACTCACCGCCCGTCCCCCTCATCCCCTCGGCAGCGGCTCCGTCACGGATAAGGTGTCCGCCACGACATCATGCTCGTCCAGGAGGTCACGAGTGGGGCCAGAATCCCCGGCGATCCACGTACCGGTCGGGGAAGGTTCCGGTCAGTGGACGAGCCGAACGACCCAGCGACGCGTCCTCCTCGTCGTACACAACGTCACCTCCGCCGTCCGCCTCATGGACCTCCTCCCCCTCTTCCACGACGACTTCCGCGTCCAACTGCTGGTCACCTCGACGGGCTCATCCGTCTTCCAGGGCGGTATCCGCGACGTCTTCCGCGAGCTGGAGCTGCCCGAGCTGCCATGGAAACAGGCACTCTCCACTCCGGTGGACCTGGCGATCTCAGCGAGCTTCGGCGGTGAACTGGACCTGATCCAAGGCAAGTTGACCGTCGTCTCGCACGGCATTGGCTACACTAAGAAGCTGGCCAAGCCGGGAGCCGGGAGCCGGGAGCCGGGAGCCGGGAGCCGGGAGCCGGGAGCCGGGAGCCGGGAGCGGATCGGCCGACGTTTGGGTTGTCGGCGGAGTGGCTGGTGTCGGAGGACGGGCGGAGCTTCGTCGACGGTCTGGTGCTCTCGCACCCCGAGCAGCTGGAGCGGCTGGCACGTGCCTGCGAGGAAGCGGTCCCCGCGGCCGTACTCGCCGGCGACCCCTGCTTCGACCGCATGCTTGCGGCACGCCCGTACCGCGAGCGCTTCCGGCGGGCACTGGGCGTACGCCGCGGCCAACGACTCGTCATCCTGAACTCCACCTGGAACCCGGAAGGCTTCTTCGGCGCCGGCAGCACCACCGCCACCGGCGCGGGCACGGGCACGGGCACGGGCACGGGCACGGGCACCAGCCATGACCTCCTCCCCGCCCTCCTCCCCCGCCTCGCCGCCGAACTCCCCACCGACGACTACCGCCTGGCGGCCGTCCTCCACCCCAACATCTGGCACGGCCACGGCCCCGGCCAGATCCGCGCCTGGCTGGACCGCGCACGCCGCGCCGGCCTCACCCTCATCGACCCCGTGCACGACTGGCGGCAGGCGCTCCTCGCCTCCGACCTCGTCCTCGGCGACTTCGGCGCGGTCTCGTACTACGCCGCCGCCCTCGGCACCCCCGTACTCCTGACCGCCGACGGCAGCGACGTACTCGCCCCCGGCACCCCACTCGCCGACTTCGTCCGCCAAGCCCCCCGCCTCGACCCGCACGCCCCACTCCTCCCGCAGGTCCAGCACGGAATCACCGCCCACCGCCCGGACCCGACCCTCGCCGACTCCGTCACCTCCACCCCCGGCCGCGCCGCCCAGCTCCTCCGCCGGCACTTTTACCGCCTCATGGCCCTCCCCGAGCCCCCTGGCACCGCCTCCCTGGAACCGCTCCCCCTCCCCCCGTACCAGCCGGCGAACGTCACGGCCCCACTCCACGTACGGACGCGCGTCGAAGGAACGGACATCGCCCTCGAACGCTCCACCGCGCATCCCCCCGGCGCCGCCGGCGACGCCCACCTCGCCGTCCACGAGGAAACCCGCCGCCCAGAGGATCTCGACGTGGCCGACGTCATCACCCGCGGCGGCGCGACCGACGACCCCCGCCTGGGCGGCCCCGCCCCTTGGACCGCCGAGGTCCTACGCCTCCACCCGCACTGCTCGACCGCGGCGTACGTCACCGGCCCACACACCTGCGTCGTACGAAGCCGATGGCACGGCACCTTCCGCCTCTCCGCCTCCAGGGAGGCGATTGCCCAGGCGGTTGCCGCATCGGATGGCGCGGCGGATGGCGCATCGGATGCCGACCCGGCCGCGTACTCCTCCGCGCTGCACGCCTGGCTGGCCTACGGCGGCACGGTTCCCGCACACGGAGTCGTGCTGCGGATGCACACGGCAGGTGGTGCCCACGCGTTCCGCGTGGACCCGGCGGACGACCTGGCGCTGGCAGACTGACTCGGCGCTTGTCTCCGAGAGAGGTACCCCCATGTCCTGGCCATCGGTGATCATCTTCGTCGCCGCGGAGCAACGCCCCTCACTCGAAGGGCGCATCCGCGCTCTTGGTCCCGCACTGGACCCTGCGACAGGCCAGGAGAAGCTGTACCAGCACGGTTACTCGTACTACACCGACCTCTCGGGCGAGATCCTCTCGGAGTACGAACCCGACGAAATCGAGCAGATCACCCCCCTCATCGGCACCCCCTACGCGGTCTACCTGTCCTGCCAGTCCATGGACGCGGCCAGGGCCCTCCTCCGCGACGTCCTGCCCGACGTGGACGACGCCCTCGTCGACACCAACCACGGCGAGATCCTGCGAGCGGACGCGTTCGTGACGCTGATGGACCGCTTCCCGGAATGGGACTGGCGTCGCCAACCGAGCACGGAACTGCGTTAGACCGGCCGGTACGACAACCCCTTCAGCTGTTGCGCACGCTGTGGACTTGGACGACGAGGTCCGGAGGCAGATTCGGGCCTGCGCACGCGTAGTCGATCAGCAGGTTCCGGTAGGCGGTGTTCGTGAGCTTCGGGGCCAGGGTGAGGAGGGTGTTCAGGTCGTCGGGGGAGCCGGAGAGGCGGGTGCGGTAGGCGGCGCCGGCGGCGCGGAGGGAGAGTTCGTGCGGTTCGTGTGTGAGGCCCTGGTCGACGAAGGTGGCCGCGGCGGCGAAGTCGCCTTGGGTGGCGCGTACGTCCGCCAGGTCCAGGTAGAGGGACCAGTTGGCGGGGTCGAGGAGCAGGGCGCGTTGGAAGGCCGCGGCCGTCTGGTCCAGGTCGCCGATGGCGCGCCAGGTGGCGGCTCGCGCGACTGCGGTCCACATGACGGGATCGACGGCGTCCGCGCGGTCGCAGAGGGCGAAGGACAGGTCGTACCGGCCGCAGGCCCGGGGCAGCCGGGCCATCGCGGCCAGGGATTCGGGGACGGGGTCGCGTTCGGAGACGACGTCGAGGGCGTGGAACCAGGGCGTGAAGCGCTCCCGCATCGCGTCGGTGTCCAGGTCATGGCCGTAATCCAACGTGCGCAGGCACGCCTCGGCCAGGGCTGCGGCACTCACCGCGCCGAGACAGCGCGCGTCGCCGAACCAGGGTGCGGCGCCCCATGCCACGTCGGGGCGCGCCCCCGTGACCGATCCGAGGGCCATCACCGCGTCGTCCGTGTTTCCGTCCAGGAACAAGAAGTACGAGTGCGCGAGGACAGCGCTCAAGGAGTCGCTTCCCTGGAGGCTCTCCTTCAGTTCCGGGCGGTGGTCCCGCCACAACTCGGCAAGGGCCGCATAAGGCTCCGGAGCCGCGGGTGCCGAGGCTATCGCCCGCACCAGAAGCTCCACGGCGGCCATCGGGCTTCCGCCGCAGTGCGCCATCACACGGGCGACACTGACTCCCGCCGCCACTGACTGATTCGACATCGCCAGAGAATACCCACACCCCTACCCACACCCGCGGCCAAGGGTTCTGCGAGCACCGCCGCTTGGACGGCGCAACGCTGTCCGTGCCTAGCGGGCGACCCCCGCCTCGCACCGCCGTCGCAAGCCGGCCAGGTAGGCGAGGTGTGGGGTGGCCGAGGAGGGCAACAAGGGCTCGGCTTCGGCGATGGCGGTCAGGGCGGCGGACTCGTCGCCGCTGTCGTGGAGGGTTTCCGCGAGGTCGGTGAGGGCGCGGGCGTGGTTGTACGGCTCCGGTGGGGCGCCGGTGCGGCCGGCGAAGAAGGCGACGGCGGTTTCGAGGCATTGGCGGGATTCGCCGAGGCGGCCGAGGCCGCGGAGGGCTCGGCCTCGGTGGCGGGCGATGAGGGCGAGGGCTCTGGGGAGGTCGGCGGCGCCTTCCTGGCCGTCTTGGATGCGACGGTAGACGGCTTCCGCCTCGACGAACCGTTCGTAGGCCGCTTCGTACGACCAGCGGTTCAGGCTCAGCAGACCGAGGAGTTCGACGGCGGAGGCCTCGCCGCGGAGGTGGCCGGCCGCCCGTTCGTAGGTGACGGCGGCGCGGGCGGCGCGGTCGGCACGTTCTCCACGGCCGATCTCGCCCAGGCAGTGCGCGAGTTGGAAGTGGAGCGCCGCCGCCATCCGCTCGTCCGCCCGGCTCTCCTCGGCGCACCGCGCCGCGTCTCGCAACGCCGGAAGGACCTCGTCCCAGTACCCCGCCTTGAGCTGCAGCGGCCACAACGAGCGCGCCAGCCACAGGGCCGTTTCCGTCCTCTGATGCTCTTCGGCGAGGACGACCGCCCGCGCCACGTTCGCCACCTCGGCCGCCAGCACGGCAATTCCGTCCGGCACGGTGCGCGATGCGGCCGCGTACTCCTCCGGCACCTCGGTCCGCCAACTCTCCGGCAACGCCGCGCGCGACGCCGGCAGCACCTGCTTCAGCAGCGCTTCGAGCATGCGCCCCACGGCGTCCTCGCACGCCCCCAGCCCGTACTCGGCCGCGGCGCTCTCGGCCA
Source organism: Streptomyces sp. NPDC037273 (assembly GCF_055603625.1). Classification (NCBI taxonomy): domain Bacteria; kingdom Bacillati; phylum Actinomycetota; class Actinomycetes; order Kitasatosporales; family Streptomycetaceae; genus Streptomyces; species Streptomyces sp. NPDC037273. The sequence goes on along the minus strand of NZ_JBVJVO010000001.1, from coordinate 410,883 downwards.
ACTGCCGTCTCACCTCCGGCCGGAAGCGGTACCTCCGGTCGGGCAGCGGTTCCAACAGCCCGACCTCCACGGCCTCGTCGAGCATCCGCTCCGCCGTCACCTCGTGGACCTCAGCAGCGGCCGCCGCGATCACGACGCCGAGCGACGGCCAGCCGCCGAGCGCGACGAGCCGACACAGCCGTACCGCCTCCGGGCGGAGCCGTACCGAAGCCACGTGTGCGGCGGTACGTACGGGGTGACCCGGCCACACCCCGACCGCCCGGCCCCCAACCTCAACCCCAGCCCCAGACCCAGCCCCAGACCTACCCCCGCCCCCATCCCCATCGCCGGACACCGGCGGCTCGGACTCGTCCCGTACCAACAGCCGCGCCTCCGCATGCAAGGCGAACGCGTTCCCCCGGCACCGTTCCAGCACCCCCGGCAGCGCCGCCTTGACCCGCGCGGCGTACTCCGGCCCCGCTACCTTCCGTACGAGCTGCTTCGCATGGCGGTCGCTGAGCGGCGGTACGGTGACCCGCTCGGCTTCAAGGAGCAGCGGCGGGCCGGAGACGACCACGAGCAGCAGGACGTCGGGGGTCGACGGCACAAGGGCGCGCACTTGCGCCAGCGAGGTCGTGTGGTCGATGACGACAAGCGCCTTCCGCTCCTCGGTGAGTTGCCGGTAGAGCCGCTCCCGCCCCGCCTCGGTAGCCGGGATCGCGTCGGGCTCCACGTCCATCTCGCGCAAGAGCCGCAGCAACACGCCCGCCGCCTCGGGCCCGTTGTCCCCGGAGGCATCCCGCAGATCGACGTAGAACCGCCCATCGGGAAACCGCTCGCGGGCCTCGGCGCCCAAGCGCAGCGCCACCGAAGTGGAACCACTGCCGGCGGGCCCCGACAGCAGCACGACCCGGGGCCGGCCCTCCCAAGGGCGCTCGGCCTCCCTCATCAGCTGCTTGAGCACCTTCTCCTGGTTGGTGAACGCCCAGGGCGCCGGAGGCATCGCTCCCTGCGATGCCTCGACAGCCCCCTCGCGGCCACCCTCCACCAGAAGCGCCCACTCACCGGCCCGCCCAGGATCCCCACCCAGCCGCGCGTGCACCCGCCCCGCCAACGCCCGCCGCTCCTCCGAACCGGCCGGCAACGGCGTCTCCCGCCCGAGCGTCCGCCTCACCAACGCCCCCGCCGACAGGGTCAGGTTCTTCCCGACCTCCCCAGCCGCCCCGTTCCCCACCCCCAGCAGAAACGTAGTCAGCGCACTCAGCGCCACGACCTCCAACACCTCGGCCCCTCCCCCTGGTCGCCGGCCCCGCTCCCGCCGCCTGCTTCTGCGGGACTGTATCGCCGCCCGAACGGATCGCGGAAACAGCCTCGCGTCGGTAACTCCCCTGCGTGGCGCGATACATGCGCCCGGACCGAACGGCCTTCGGGGACCTCGGGCGCGGACGTCGGGCTCTTGGGGTGGCACCAGCCGGCGGCCGGGGGCGGATCGGGGAGTGGTCAGAGCCAGCCGTTGCGGCGGAAGCCTCGGTGGATGACGAGGCAGGTGAGGGCCATGACGGCGAGGACGACGGGGTAGGAGTAGGTCCAGCGGAGTTCGGGCATGTGGTCGAAGTTCATGCCGTAGACGCCGCAGACCATGGTGGGGACGGCGATGATGGCGGCCCAGGCGGTGATTTTGCGCATGTCCTCGTTCTGGGCGACGGTGACTTGGGCGAGGTGGGCTTGGAGGATGGAGTCGAGGAGGGCGTCGAAGGCGGCGACCTGTTCGGTGACGCGGGCGAGGTGGTCGCCGACGTCGCGGAAGTAGGCGCGGATCTCGTTCGCGATCACGGGCATGGGCTCGGTGGCGAGGCGTTGGAGGGGGCGGCACAGGGGTGTGACGGCGCGCTTGAGTTCGAGGAGTTCGCGCTTGAGCTGGTAGATGCGGCCGACGTCGCCGCGGTGGCCCTGTTCGGAGAAGACGGCGGTCTCGATGGCGTCGAGGTCGTCCTGGACGGCCTCGACGACGGCGAGGTAGTCGTCGACGACGTGGTCCGCTATCGCGTGGAGGACGGCTGAAGGGCCCTTGGCCAGTTGTTCCGGCTCCGATTCCAGGGCCTCGCGGAGCGGGCCGAGCGAGCCGTGGCCGCCGTGGCGGATGGTGATGACGAAGTCGGGCCCCGCGAAGGCCATGAGTTCGCCGGTGTCCACCACTTCGCTGGTGGCGGTGAGCTCGTCGTGTTCCACGTACCGGACCGTCTTGAAGACGGCGAACAGCACGTCGTCGTACTGCTCCAACTTCGGCCTCTGGTGCGCGTGTACGGCGTCCTCCACGGCGAGCGGATGCAGTCCGAAGAGTTCGGCGAGCCCCGCGAACTCCTTCTCCTCCGGCTCGTGCAGACCGATCCACACGAACCCGTCCCCCGCCTTCCGCACCCGCCGCACGGCCTCCTCCGCCGACCGCACGTCCTCCTGCCGCACGCCGTCCCGGTACACGACGCAGTTCACCACCGCCGTGCCGAGCGGCGAACGCGCGGGATGACTCAGGTCGACGGCACGCCGGTACGTCCGGCGGACGGCACTGCGCAGACGGTGGATCATCGACACGGGTACTCCTTCGGCAGATCGCGGGCCAGTCTGCCAGCAGCCTGTCGAAGGGGACAGGGCCTCCTGCCCGCGCGCCCCGGCAGGGGTGACGTGGGGCACATTCGGGTCGGTCGTGTCACGTTCCGGCGGCCGTCGCTCGTCCCATGGGCGTCGCCGGCACGGAGGCCGGTGCGGGACCTGGGAGATCGCCGTGATCAAGGAACATCGGATCGTCGTCCTCGGCGCCGGCTATACGGGAATGCTCACCGCCATCAGGCTTGCGCGGCGCACCCGTGGGAGCGGTGTGAGGATCACGCTCGTCAATCCCTCGGGGCGGTTCGTGGAACGGTTGCGGATGCACCAGATCGCGGCCGGGCAGGAGTTGGCCGTCCGGCGGATCGGTGATCTGCTCGACGGTACGGGGGTGACGTTCGTCCAGGGCACGGTGACGGCAATCGATCCCGAGGCGCGGCGGGTGACGCTCGACGGCGTCACGGCCGCAGTCCCCTACGACACGCTCGTGTACGCGCTGGGGAGTACGACGGACAGCGGCCATGTGCCTGGTGTGGAGGAGCACGCGTTCACGCTGAACAGCCCGGAGGTCGCGGGGCGGTTCGCCACGCGGGTCGCCGAGATCGCCGGGGCCGGCGGGAGCGGCCGTGGCGTCGGTGGCGGGAGCGAGGGGGCCGGTGCGGGTGGCGATTCGGGCGCCGGGTCGGGCGTCGGCGGTGCGGTTGCCGTCTGTGGGGGCGGCCTTACGGGCATCGAGGCGGCGACGGAGCTGGCGGAGGCGTATCCGGGGGTGAAGGTCACGCTGGTGAGTGCGGAGGAGCCGGGTTCCATGATGGGCGAGAAGGCGCGGGCGTACCTGCGTCGGGCGCTGGGACGGCTCGGGGTCGTGGTGGAGGCCGGGGTGAAGGTCGCGAGGGTGCTGCCCGGGGCGGTCGAGCTCACCGATGGGCGGGTTGTGCGGGCCGATGCCTGTCTGTGGACGGCGGGGGTCCGGGTTTCGCCGCTCGCCGGCGAGGCGGGCATCGCGACGGACGACCGTGGGCGGATCGTGACCGACGCGACGCTGCGATCGGTTTCGCATCCGGAGATCCACGCGGTCGGTGACGCCGCCGCCGTGGACATGGACTTCGGGACGCTGCACGGTTCCTGCCAGAGCGGGCTGCCGACCGCGCAGTACACCGCCGACGCGATCGCCCGGCTGGTGCGTGGCAGGAGCGTCAAGCCGTTCCGTTTCGGCTATTTCCATCAGCCGTTGAGCCTCGGCCGCAAGGACGCCGTCATCCAGTTCACGAGGGCCGACTTCACTCCGGTCCGTATGTACCTCACGGGGCGGGCCGCCGTTCGGTACAAGGAGCTGGTGAGTGGCAGCCCTCTGATGACGTACCGGTACAGCAAGCGGATGAACGTCACGACACTGGTCTCCAAGGGCGGCCGCGCCACGCGCGGGCCCGTGGCATGACGTACGTCAGCGCGTGACCTCCCCCGTGCGTCAGCGGGACGCCCGCGTCGAGGAGGACCGGGGCGGTGGTGATGAAGAGTTCGTCGACGAGCATTCGCCCAGGAAGGACGGGGCGGGGCGATGGGGGGCGAGTACGGCTTCCAGGGCGGCACGCTGCCGGTCGGCGAGGGAGCCCTACCGGTCGGCGGCCCGCAGCGCGGCGGCGCCGGTGAACGCGGACTGCAGTGTCGCGACCAGGACGGAGGTGTCCGTGCCGGGCTCCGGCTCCCGGGCGCCCCTCGCCTGATCGAGGGCTCGCCGGTCCCGCGCGCCGGCGCCCGCTGGGAGGCGAGCCCGACCGGCCGGGCATCCGACTTCGCGCCGCTGCTGTCGAACCCGTTGACGGTGATGACGGGCGTCACTAGTGTCCGCCGCAGATCCCAGACCTGTTGAACGGTGTTCGATATTTCGCGCGGTGGGAGCGCTCCCACTTGGTACTCCCGCCCCGACCCCCGCAGGAGCCGCTCATGACACCCTCCCAGCCGTTACGCCTCTCCGCCGCCTTGCTGACAGGCGCCCTCCTGCTCGGCGGTCTCATGACCGGGCCGGCCGCCGCGGACGTTCCCGCCGCGGCGGCGGTGTCGGCCGTGCGCGTCAACCAGGTCGGCTACCTGCCGGACGGCCCCAAGCGCGCCACCGTCGTGACGACGGCGACGGAGGCGCTGGCCTGGCAGTTGCGGAACGCGTCCGGGGCCGTGGTCGCCTCGGGGTCGACCGTCCCGCGCGGCGCGGACGCGCCCTCGGGGCAGTCCGTCCAGGTGGTCGACTTCTCCTCGTATCGGAGCGCGGGTTCGGGATACGTCCTGACGGTGGACGGGACCGGCAGCGTGCCTTTCGACATCCGGGCGGACCTCTACGACACGCTGCGCTCCGACGCGATGGCCTTCTTCCACCACCAGCGCAGCGGCATGGCGATCGACGCCTCCCTGGTGGGCTCCGCGTACGCCCGTCCGGCCGGGCACCTCGGGGTGGCGCCCAATAAGGGCGACACCTCCGTTCCCTGCCAGGCCACGGTGTGCGACTACACGCAGGACGTCAGGGGCGGCTGGTACGACGCGGGCGACCAGGGGAAGTACGTGGTGAACGGCGGGATCTCCACCTGGCTGGTGGTCAACTCGTTCGAGCGGGCCGAGCGGGCGGGGAAGGGCGCGGCGCTGGGCGATGCGAGCCTGCGTGTCCCCGAGCGCGGCAACGGCGTACCCGACGTTCTCGACGAGGCGCGCTGGGAGCTCGACTTCCTGATGCGGATGCAGGTGCCGGAAGGCAAACCGTACGGGGGCATGGCGTTCCACAAGATCCACGACGCGGCCTGGACCGGCATGCCGCTGCGTCCCGACCAGGACGCGCAGCCCCGCGAGCTGCACCGCCCGTCCACCGCGGCCACGCTCAACCTCGCGGCGGCCGCCGCGCAGTGCGCCCGGGTCTTCCGTCCGTACGACTCCGGGTACGCCGACCGCTGCCTGTCGGCCGCCCGCCGGGCCTGGACGGCGGCCCGGGCCAACCCGGCGGTGTACGCGCCGGCTTCCGACAGCACGGGCGGCGGTGCCTACGAGGACGCGCGGGTGACCGACGAGTTCTACTGGGCGGCCGCCGAGCTGTACGCGACGACCGGCGAGAGCGTCTACCGGGACGCGGTGACCTCCTCGTCCTGGCACACCTCCGCCGACGCCTTCACCCCGCACGGCTTCGGCTGGGCGGACACGGCCGCGCTCGGCAGGCTCGTCCTGGCCACCGTCCCCAACGGGCTGCCCGCCACCGATGTGTCCCGCGTCCGTTCCTCGGTGATCGCGGCGGCCGACGTCCACCTCTCGCGGATGGCCGCCCAGGGCTACGCCGTGCCCACCCCGGCGGACGGCTACTTCTGGGGTTCGAACGGCAACATCGCCGACAACGCGATCGTCATGGCCGTCGCCGGCGAGCTGACGGGCGACGGGCGATACCGGGCCGGGGCGCTGGAGACCATGGACTACCTGCTCGGCCGCAACGCCCTCGGCCAGTCGTACGTCACGGGCTACGGCGAGCGGTCCTCGCAGAACCAGCACCACCGGTTCTGGGCCCACCAGTTGGACGCCTCGCTGCCGAACCCGCCGGCCGGTTCGCTCGCAGGAGGGCCCAACAGCGGACTCCAGGACCCGGTGGCGCTGGAGAAGCTGACCGGCTGCGCCCCCGCCGCCTGCTACATCGACCACATCGACTCGTACTCGACCAACGAGGTGGCGGTCAACTGGAACGCCCCGCTGGCCTGGCTCGCCGCCTACGCCGCCGAGCGGACCGCCACCGGCGGCGAACCGCCCACAGCCGCCTGCGCGGTGACGTACACGGTGAACAACGTCTGGAACGCGGGCTTCACCGCGACCGTCACCGTCAAGAACACCGGCCCGACGGCCGTCGACGGATGGCAGCTGGCCTGGACCTACGCCGGCGGCCAGCGCGTCACCAGCGCCTGGAACGCCACCGTCACCCAGAACGGCACCGCCGTCAGCGCCCGCGACGCCGACTGGAACAAGGCGATCGCTCCGGGTGCGTCCGCGAGCTTCGGCGTCCAGGGGACCCACAGTGGCGCCACCCCCTCCCCCGCCGCCTTCACGCTCAACGGAAGCGCCTGCACCTGATCCACCGCCGGCCGGGGGGGGGGGGGGGGGGGGGGGGGGGGGGGGGGGGGAGGGGGGGGGGGGGGGGGGGGGTGGGGGTCGGGGGGGGGGGGTGGAACGGGGGGGGGTCTGAGGC
>NZ_JBVJVO010000001.1:315063-404089 GCF_055603625.1 Streptomyces sp. NPDC037273 | reverse complement strand
GGGGGGGGAACAAGAGGGGCCCCCCCCCCCCCCCCCCCCCCCTCCACCCGAAAAGGAATCCCCGAAATCGACCCCCCCCCCGCCAGACGTCCCGGGCGGACGCTCCCCCCCGGCCCCCAGGCCGTGTCGGTGGCGCCCGCCCTTCGGCCGTCGCCCGGATGGGTGACTCCGGCTCGTGCTCCGGCCACCGCGCCGTCAGGCTCGGTGAGCGGGTGACGGGATGGGTGAGAGGGGTGCGGGGTTGCGGGTGAGGCTGAAGGGGCTGGGGCGACCCACGACGTCCGACGTGACTTCGGGGGCGGTGACGGGCTTGTTCTCGATCCCGGAGGGGATGGCGTACGCGGCGATCGCGGGGTTCAACCCGGTCGCCGGACTGTACGCGGGGGTGGTTCCCGCGATCGTGGGCTCGCTCACCTCCCGCACCGTCCTGATGGTCACCACCCTCACCAGCGCCATCGCGCTGACCTCGCAGAGCGTGCTGTCGGACGCGGGCCTCGACCCGAAGGACGCCGGGAACATCGCGCTGCTGACGGTGATGGTCGGGGCGGTGATGCTGCTGACGGGGGCGCTGCGGCTCGGCGCTGTGATGAGCTTCGTGTCGAACGCCGTGATGACCGGCTTCTCCACCGGTATCGCGCTCCAGATCATCACCGGGGTCCTGAAGGACGCCACCGGGTACGAGCCGGAGGGGCACAACAAGCTCTACCAACTGGGGAACTGGCTGTGGCACATCGGCGACTGGCAGCTCGCCGCGACCATCACCGCGCTCGCCACCATCGGAGTCTGGGCGGCGGCCCGCACGGTCAGGCGTCTCGAACCGGTGGCCTTGCTGATCGCCATGGTCACCCTGTCCGTGGTGGTCGCGCTGCTGGCCCCGGACGTGGAACTCGTACGGGACATCGCCTCGATTCCCGCCGCGCTGCCCTCCTTCACCGCCCCGGACCTCTCGGCCGCGCCCGACCTCGTCTGGGGCGCGGTCTCGGTCGCCCTCGTCGCGCTCGCCCAGGCCGCCGGCATCGCGCCCTCGATGCCCAACCCGGACGGTTCGCGCTCCGACATCGACGGTGACTTCCGTGCCCAGGGGTACGCCAACCTCGCCGGCGGCCTGTTCCAGGCGCTGCCTTCGGGCGGGTCGATGTCGCGTACAGGTGTCGCGGTGTCGGCGGGGGCCCGTACGCGCTGGGCGGGTGTCGTCTCCGGCGTCTTCCTCGCCCTGGTCGTCCTGCTGTGCGGCTCGCTCGCCGAGCACATCCCCATGCCGGTCATCGGCGGTCTGATCCTGGTCGTCGGCGGCGAGCTGATCTGGGGCAAGCGCCACGACATCCGGCTGGTGTTCCGCACCTCGTGGATGTCGGCCGGCGCGATGCTCCTCACCTTCCTCGCCACCGCCCAGCTCCCCCTCCAGCAGGCCATCATCCTCGGCGCCGTTCTCTCCCTTCTGCTCTACTGCGCGCAGGCCGCCCGTCAGGCGCGTCTCGTCGCCCTCGTGCCCACGGACGACGGCCGCTGGGAGACCGCCGATCCCCCCGCCGCCCTCACCCCCGGCCAGGTCACCGTCCTCGACTACGCCGGCGCTTCCCTCTTCGCCGAACTGCCCCGCATCGAGGCCCAGCTCCCCCGCCCCGACGGGGCGCGCGGCGCGGTCCTGGTCCTGGTCGTCCGCGCCCTGCCCGACGTGCCGTCCTCGGCCATGCTCAAGCTCCTCGACCGGTACGCGGAACACCTCTCCGACCACGGCTGCCACCTGGTCCTCTGCGGTGTCCAACCCCCGCTCGCCCGCCTCCTCGTCCGCTCCGGCCTCGCCGACCGACTCGGCGACAGCGGCATCGTCCCCGCCACGAGGGAACTGTTCGGCGCTCTCGACGCCGCCCTCACCGAAGCGCGGAGCAGGGCCGGAGCGCCACCCTCCGAAGATGAGCGGTGCGGCGGCTGATCGAACTGACGCTCTCTGTGCGGCGCGCTGTCAGGCGTCGATAATTTCCTCCATGCTGCGCACACGCGAAGGTCGTCGGCTCGCACCCGAACTGATCTGTCGTCAGGCTTGACCTGCACAGAACCGGCTCACCAGGCTGCCCGATAGTTTCCCGAGGAGATACCCGTGAGGATGCTGATCAACGTTCCGGAGACCGTCGTGGCCGATGCGCTGCGGGGGATGGCGGCGGCTCATCCGGAGCTGACGGTGGATGTGGAGCGGAGGGTGGTGGTGCGGAGGGACGCGCCGGTGGCGGGGAAGGTGGGGCTGGTGTCGGGGGGTGGGTCGGGGCATGAGCCGTTGCACGGGGGGTTCGTGGGGCCGGGGATGTTGGCGGCGGCGTGCCCTGGGGAGGTGTTCACGTCGCCGGTGCCGGACCAGATGGTGAGGGCGGCGGCGGCGGTGGACAGTGGGGCGGGGGTGTTGTTCGTGGTGAAGAACTACACCGGGGACGTGCTGAACTTCGAGATGGCGGCGGAGCTCGCGGAGGACGAGGGGATCCAGGTCGCGAAGGTGCTCGTCGACGACGACGTGGCGGTGCGGGACAGCCTGTACACGGCGGGGCGGCGGGGTACCGGGGGCACTCTGTTCGTGGAGAAGATCGCGGGGGCGGCGGCCGAGGAGGGGGCGCCGCTGGAGCGGGTGGAGGCGATCGCGCGACGGGTGAACGAACGGTCGCGGTCGTTCGGGGTGGCGCTGAGCGCGTGCACGACGCCTGCGAAGGGCAGTCCGACGTTCGATCTCCCCGAGGGGGAGCTGGAGTTGGGTGTCGGGATCCACGGCGAGCCGGGGCGTGAGCGGCGGGCCATGATGACGTCGGGGGAGATCGCCGACTTCGCGGTGGACGCGGTCGTCGAGGACCTGCGCCCGACGGGGCCGGTGCTCGTCCTCGTGAACGGGATGGGCGGCACTCCGCTCCTGGAGCTGTACGGCTTCAACGCGGAGGTGCAGCGGGTGCTCGCGGAGCGGCGTGTGCCCGTGGCGCGGACGCTCGTCGGAAACTATGTGACGTCGCTCGACATGGCCGGCTGCTCCGTGTCGTTGTGCCAGGTGGACGAGGAACTGCTGCGGCTCTGGGACGCTCCGGTGGAGACGCCCGCGCTGCGCTGGGGGCGGTGAGTCGGGCCGTGGGGACACGGGCGAGGTCGCAAGGGGAGAGGGAGAAGGAGATGGTGGGGGCATGACGGAGACCTTCGGTGCGGAGTTCCTGGTGCGCTGGCTCGCGGCGGTCGCCGCGGCCGTCGAGCGCGAGGCGGACCGGCTGACCGAGCTCGACTCGGCGATCGGCGACGCCGACCACGGCGCCAACCTCAAGCGCGGCTTCGCCGCCGTGACCGAGACGCTGGCCAAGGAACCGCCGGCCTTGCCCGGAGCGGTGCTCACCGCCGCCGGGCGACAGCTCATCTCCACCGTCGGCGGCGCGTCGGGGCCCTTGTACGGGACGCTCCTCCGCCGCGCCGGGAAGGCCCTCGGCGAGGACGAGCGGATCGGCCGCGCGCGGCTCGCCGACGCGTTGGGCGCGGGCGTCGCCGCGGTGTCCCAGCTCGGCGGCGCGCAGGTCGGCGACAAGACGATGCTGGACGCGCTGACGCCGGCCGTGGAGGCCCTGCGGGACTCGTTCGGCGCGGCGCGCCGGGCGGCCGATGAGGGTGCCGTGGGGACCGTACCCCTGGTGGCCCGCAAGGGCAGGGCGAGCTACCTGGGCGAGCGGTCCGTCGGGCATCAGGACCCGGGTGCGACGTCCTCGGCGCTGCTGTTCGCGACGCTCGCGGAGACCGCGGACGCGGAGGGGGTGTCGTGAGCGGGGAGGGCGGCTGTACGGCTCCGGAGGCGGGCGGGGCGCGCGGGGGTCCGGCGGGTGCCGGTTCCGCGCATGTCGGCATCGTGCTCGTGTCGCACAGTGCGGCGGTGGCGGGGGCGGTGGCCGAGTTGGCGCGGGGGCTCGCGGGCGGTGGGGAGCTGGCGCCGGTGGCGCCGGCGGGCGGGACCGCCGACGGGGGGCTCGGGACGAGTTCCGAGCTGATCGCGGAGGCGGCGAAGGAGGTCGACCGGGGGGCCGGGGTGGCGCTCCTGGTCGATCTGGGGAGTGCCGTGCTCACCGTGAAGGCCCTGCTGGCCGAGGGGGACGAACTGCCCGAAGGGGCGCGTCTGGTGGACGCGCCGTTCGTCGAGGGGGCGGTCGCGGCGCTGGTGACGGCGAGTGTCGGCGGGGACATCGAGGCGGTGGTGGCGGCGGCTTCGGAGGCGTACGGCTACCGCAAGGAATGAGGCGCGGAGGCGTACGTACACCGCCGGGAACGGGCCTCGGGGGTGGGTGCGCGGAGTGACGGAGAGGCCGCACCGGGTGGCGACCGTGTTGTGATGTACCTGGTCAACGCACTAATGTCGCAGGGCCTTGGTGTACGGGAAACCGGTGAAGTACCGGTGCGGCCCTCGCCACTGTGATCGGGAGGTCCGGCTCCACCCCCGCGGGAACGCCCTCGGGGAAGCCACTGGACCGCGACGGGAGACCGTCGGGGTGTGGGAAGGCGGAGTCGGACGGCATGACCGTCAGCCAGGAGACCGGCCAGGGTGCGTTGTCCATCCACGAGGTGCTGGAGAGGTCTCCCGACCATGCATATAGCCGAGGGGTATCTTCCCCCTGCGCACGCCGCCGCCTGGGGCGTCGCGGCCGCCCCGTTCGTCGTCCACGGGGTCCGCGCGCTGACCCGCGAGGTGCGGTCGAACCCCGAATCCACCCTGCTGCTCGGCGCGTCCGGCGCCTTCACGTTCGTCCTCTCGGCGCTCAAGTTGCCTTCGGTGACGGGTAGTTGCTCCCATCCGACCGGTACGGGCCTGGGCGCGATCCTGTTCCGGCCGCCGATCATGGCCGTCCTCGGCACGATCACCCTGCTGTTCCAGGCGCTGCTGCTCGCCCACGGCGGCCTCACCACGCTCGGCGCGAACGCCTTCTCGATGGCGATCGTCGGGCCCTGGGCGGGTTACGGGACCTACCGGCTGCTGCGGAAGTTCGGTACGCCCCTGATGGTCGCCGTCTTCTTCGGCGCGTTCGTCGCCGACCTCTCCACGTACTGCGTCACCAGCGTGCAGCTGGCGCTCGCCTTCCCCGACCCCGGCAGCGGCGTGCCCGGCGCGCTCGCCAAGTTCGGCGGGATCTTCGCGGTGACGCAGATTCCGCTCGCCGTCAGCGAGGGCCTGCTCACCGTGCTCGTGATGCGGCTCCTCACCCAGTCCAGCAAGGGTGATCTGACCCGCCTGGGCGTGCTCCCCCGCCCGCGCACGGAACTCCAGGACGAGGCGGCCACCCGATGAGCCCCAAGATCAGCCGCAAGATCAGCCGCAACGCGAAGATCAACGGCCTGCTGCTGCTCGTCGTCGTCGCGCTCGCGGTCCTGCCGCTCGTGCTCGGCCTGGGCGACCACAAGGAAGCCCCGTTCACCGGCTCCGACGCGGAGGCCGAGACCGCGATCACCGAGCTCGAGCCCGACTACGAGCCCTGGTTCAGCCCCCTGTACGAACCGCCGTCCGGCGAGATCGAGTCCGCGTTGTTCGCCCTCCAGGCGGCGCTGGGCGCGGGGGTCCTTGCGTACTACTTCGGCCTGCGGCGCGGGCGGCGGCAGGGGACGGCGCTGGCGGCGAAGGCCGGAGGGGCGGCTGAGGCGGATGGGGCGGGTGAGGTGCCGGCCGAGGGGCCCGGCTCCGCCACGACGGCGGCCGACGGCCCCGACGCGCCCGCCGACGGCGACCGCGCTGCCGGTCGTGACACCCGCGGGCCGGGGGCGTAGGCGTTCATGCTGCCGATCGACGCGGCGGCGCACAGCAGTCGCTGGCGCTCTCGCCATCCGGCCGAGAAGGCGCTGCTCGGGTTCGGGCTGACGTTGTGTGCGGTGTGTCTGCCGCCGTGGCCGGGGGCGGTGCTGGTGGCGGCGGTGACGCTGGGGGTGCTGCTGGGACCGGCGGGGGTGGCGGGGCGTCAGCTGTGGCGGGCGTTCCGGGTGCCGCTGGGGTTCTGTGTCACGGGCGCGGTGCCGCTGCTGTTCGAGGTGGGCGGGGCGCGCGGGATGGTGGCGTGGGCGCCCGGTGGTGCGGTGCACGCGGGTGAGTTGTTGTCGCGGACGGCGGCGGCCTCGCTGGGGGTGCTGCTGTTCGCGTTCACGACGCCGGTGTCGGACGTGCTGCCGCGGCTTGTGCGGGCGGGGGTGCCGGCGCCGGTGGTGGACGTGGCGCTCGTGATGTACCGGATCATCTTCCTGCTGCTCGACTCGCTGTCCAAGATCCGGCAGGCGCAGGCGGCCCGGCTCGGCCACACCACGCGGGCCGCGACCTGGCGTTCGCTGGCCGGGCTCGGCGCGACCACCTTCGTGCGGGCCTTCGACCGGGCGCAGCGCCTGCAGTCGGGGCTCGCGGGGCGGGGGTACGACGGGACGCTGCGGGTGCTGGTGCCCGTGTGCCCGGTCTCCCGTGGGTTCCTCGCGGCGACGGGCGGGCTCCTCGGAGGGCTCGTCGCCCTCACTCTCGTACTGGAAAGGTTTCTTCCGTGACGTCTCAGCACCCGGCGACGGCTCAGGGCGCGACGCCCGTGGTGGAGCTGGTGAAGGCGGGTTTCGCCTACGAGGACGGGCCGGCGGTCCTGTCCGGGGTGGACTTCGCGGTGGCGGAGGGCCGGGCCGTCGCGCTCCTCGGCCGCAACGGCAGCGGCAAGACGACGCTGCTGCGGCTGCTGAGCGGGGGGCTGCGGTGCGGGAGCGGGTCGCTGCTCCTCGACGGGGCGCCGGTGGCGTACGACCGGAAGGGGCTCACCCGGCTGCGGTCGACGGTCCAGCTGGTCGCGCAGGATCCGGACGACCAGCTGTTCGCTGCCTCGGTCGGTCAGGACGTGTCGTTCGGGCCGATGAACCTGGGGCTGCCGGAGGAAGAGGTACGGCTCCGGGTGCGCGAGGCGCTGGAGGCGCTGGACATCGTGGCGCTGGAGGACCGGCCGACGCACCTGCTGTCCTACGGGCAGCGCAAGCGGGCCGCGATCGCGGGGGCGGTGGCGATGCGCCCCCGGGTGCTGATCATGGACGAGCCGACGGCGGGGCTCGACCCGCACGGGCAGGAGCGGCTCCTCGACGCGCTCGAACGGCTGCGGGCCTCGGGCACGACGGTGCTGATGGCCACGCACGACGTGGACCTCGCACTGCGCTGGGCCGACGAGGCGGCCGTCCTCTCCCCCGCCGGCCTCCACACCGGCCCGGTCGCCGACCTCCTCTCCGACGACGCCCTCCTCTCCTCCGCCCGCCTCCGCCGCCCCTGGGCCACCTCCGTCACCCGCCTCCTCCGCACCCACGGCCTCCTCCCCCCGGACTCCCCCGAGCCCCGCACCCCTGAGGACCTCGACGTCTTCGTTACCGAGTAGTAGAGGTCACGTCGCAGATGTTCTGCAACTAGTTGCATAAGGGGGTGGGGGTCCCCTAGAAAGGGGGGACGATCCTGCGCGAGGAGGCGCCCCCATGACCCCGTACCCGCATCTGCTGAGCCCGCTCGACCTGGGGTTCACGACCCTGCCGAACAGGGTGATCATGGGGTCGATGCATGTCGGCCTTGAGGAGACGGAGCGCGGCTTCGAGCGGATGGCGGCGTTCTACGCGGAGCGGGCGAGGGGTGGGGCGGGGCTGATCGTCACGGGCGGCATCGCGCCGAACGAGGCGGGGCGGCCGTGGGACGGCGGGGCGAAGCTGACGACGGCGGAGGAGGTCGCGGAGCACCGGCTGATCACGGACGCGGTGCACGCCGAGGGCGGCCGGATCGCGATGCAGATCCTGCACTTCGGGCGGTACGCGTACCACCCCGGCCTCGTCGGACCCAGCGCGATCAAGGCACCGATCAGCCCCTTCGTACCGAACGAGCTGACGGACGCCGAGGTCGAGCAGACCGTCGAGGACTACGCGCGCTGCGCCGAACTGGCCAAGGAGGCCGGGTACGACGGCGTCGAGGTCATGGGCTCCGAGGGCTACCTGATCAACGAGTTCATCGCCGCGGCGACCAACCAGCGGACCGACCGCTGGGGCGGGTCCTACGAGAACCGCGTGCGGTTCCCGCTGGAGATCGTCCGCCGGATCCGCGAGCGGGTCGGCACCGACTTCATCCTCGTCTACCGCCTGTCCATGCTGGACCTCGTTCCCGGCGGCTCGACCCTCGACGAGGTCGTCCAGCTCGCCAAGGAGATCGAGGCGGCCGGCGCGACCATCATCAACACCGGCATCGGCTGGCACGAGGCGCGCATCCCCACCATCGCGACCTCGGTGCCGCGCGGCGCGTACACCTGGGTGACGAAGAAGCTCATGGGCGCGGTGTCCGTGCCGCTGGTCACCAGCAACCGGATCAACACGCCCGAGGTCGCCGAGGAGATCCTCGCCGAAGGGCGCGCCGACCTCGTGTCGCTGGCCCGGCCGTTCCTCGCCGACCCCGCGTTCGTCGCCAAGGCC
Organism: Streptomyces sp. NPDC037273; assembly: GCF_055603625.1. Taxonomy (NCBI): domain Bacteria; kingdom Bacillati; phylum Actinomycetota; class Actinomycetes; order Kitasatosporales; family Streptomycetaceae; genus Streptomyces; species Streptomyces sp. NPDC037273. The sequence goes on along the minus strand of NZ_JBVJVO010000001.1, from coordinate 395,650 downwards.
GCCGCCGGCCGCGCCGACACGATCAACACCTGCATCGGCTGCAACCAGGCCTGCCTCGACCACACCTTCAACCTGAAGATCACGTCCTGCCTGGTCAACCCGCGCGCCTGCCACGAGACCGAGCTCGTCCTCTCCCCCACCCGCCTCGCCAAGCGCGTCGCGGTCGTCGGCGCGGGCCCGGCCGGCCTCGCCTGCGCGGTGTCGGCCGCCGAACGCGGCCACACCGTCACCCTCTTCGACGCCGCCGCCGAGATCGGCGGCCAGCTCAACGTCGCCAAGCGCGTGCCGGGCAAGGAGGAGTTCGACGAGACGCTCCGCTACTTCCGCGTCCAGCTCGACGAGCGCGGGATCGAGGTCCGCCTCGGCACCCGCGTCGCCGCGGCCGACCTCGACGGCTACGACGAGGTCGTCGTCGCCACCGGCGTCTCCCCGCGCACGCCGGACATCGCGGGCGTCGACCACCCCAGCGTCGTCAGCTACCTCGACGTCCTGCGCGACGGCGCGCCCGTCGGCGACCGGGTCGCGATCATCGGCGCCGGCGGCATCGGCTTCGACGTCGCCGAGTTCCTCACCGACGGCGGCGAGGGCGCCAGCCAGGACCCCGAGACGTACTTCCGCCAGTGGGGCGTCGACACCTCCTACGAGAACCGCGGCGGCCTGCGCGCCCCCGAGCGCAACGCCCCGCCGCGCCAGGTGCACCTGCTCCAGCGCAAGGCCACCAAGGTCGGCGCCGGCCTCGGCAAGACGACCGGCTGGATCCACCGCACCGAGCTCAAGCACCGGGGCGTCACGATGGTCGCCGGCGTCTCCTACGAGCGCATCGACGACGAGGGCCTTCACCTCACCATCGACGGCGAGCCGCAGCTCCTCCCCGTCGACACGGTCGTCCTCTGCTCCGGCCAGGAGCCCAAGCGCGAGCTGTACGACGACCTCGTCGCCGCCGGCCGCGCCCCCCACCTCATCGGCGGCGCCGACGTCGCCGCCGAACTCGACGCCAAGCGCGCCATCGACCAGGGCACCCGCCTGGCCGCGACGCTCTGACGCCGACGGAGTCGTGAAGCGCGCGCGGCGGGGCGGCTCCCCGCCGCGCGCGTGATCACCGTCCACGGCCGAACCTAGGATGCGAGCATGTCCCTGCCGCACGCGATCCTCACCGCCCTGCTCGAGAAGCCGTCCTCCGGGCTCGAACTGACCCGCCGTTTCGACAAGTCGATCGGCTACTTCTGGTCGGCCACCCACCAGCAGATCTACCGCGAGCTCGGCAAACTCGAACAGGCGGGACACATCCGCGCCCTCCCCTCCGCCGCCCCCGCCCGAGGACAGAAGAAGGAGTACGAGGTACTCCCCGCCGGCCGCGACGAGCTGAGCGCCTGGGTCGCCCGCACCGAGGACCCGAAGCCCCTCCGCGCCGCCCTCCTCCTCCGCATGCGCGCCGCCGCCGTCGTCGGCGCCCCCGGCCTCCGCACCGAACTCCGCCGCCACCTCGCCCTCCACCGCGAGCAGCTGGACGAATACCTCGCCATCGAACACCGCGACTTCCCCCCCGACCGCCGCCACACCGAACCCGACCGCCTCCGCCACCTCGTCCTCCGCGGCGGCATCGACATGGAGCGCTTCTGGGTCGAATGGCTCACCCACGCCCTCACGGAACTCACCCCCGAGTGACCGCCCGGCCCCCTACGCCAGCCAGAGCGCGGCGCGGCGGTGCCGGCCCGGGTGAGGCAGGGGCGACGGGGAGGGTGGGGGTGTGGATACTGGGGGGTTGTTGGTGGTCGAGAGGAAAGGGCGGGTATGGCCGACGAGTTGGGGCGCCGCGGGATGAGGCATGCGGTGGTCATCGGGGGAAGTCTCGCTGGGCTGCTCGCCGCGCGGGTGTTGGCGGAGCACGCGGAGCGGGTGACGGTCGTGGAGAGGGACCGGTATCCGGAGGGGCAGGAGGCGCGGGCGGGGGTGCCGCAGGGGCGGCATCTGCATGTGCTGATCGCGGGTGGGCAGCGGGCGCTGGACGAGTTGCTGCCGGGGTTCATGGCGGAGCTGGGGGAGCTCGGGGCGCCGAAGGTGGGGGTGCCCGAGGACATGGTGCAGTGGCAGAACGGGCAGTGGTTCCGCCGGACGCCGGCGACCGCGCATTTCTACACGGGGCCGCGCCCGCAGCTGGAGTGGCTGGTGCGGCAGCGGGTGCTCGCGGATCCGCGGATCGAGCTGGTCGAGGGCACCGAGACGGTGGGCCTGGTCGGTGACTCCTCGCGGGTGCGGGGTGTGCGGCTGCGGGAGCGCGGGGCGGGGGCGGACAAGGAGGCCCGCGTCCTGGAGGCCGATCTGGTCGTGGACGCGTCGGGGCGGTCGACGAAGGCGGCCGACTGGCTGGCCGGGATCGGCGCGGAGGCCCCGCACGAGGAGACGCTCGACACGGGTCTGGCGTACGCGACGCGGGTGTACCGTTCGCCCGCCGCGGAGGCGGGCACGGACGCCGTCGGCTACTACCTCGTGCCCAACCCCTCCCAGGTGTACGGCGGTGTCGTGCTGCCGCTCGGCGACGGACGGCACCTGGTGACGCTCTCCGGTCTGCGGGGCGACGAACCGCCCACCGAGGACGGCGCGTTCGAGGAGTACGCGAAGCGGCTGCCGCACCCGGTGGTGAGCGACTGGCTGGCGCGGGCCGAGCCGGAGTCGCCGGTGTACGGCTTCCGCAGGACGGCCAACATCCGGCGCCGGTACGACCGTCCGGGCCGCAGGCCGGCCGGTTTCCTGGCCACGGGTGACGCGCTCTGCGCGTTCAACCCGATCTACGGGCAGGGCATGGCGGTCGCCGCGATGAGCGCGGTGGCGCTGCGTCGCGCGCTCGCCGATCCGAAGCGGCGGCCGACGACTCAGCGGGTGCAGCGGGCGCTGTTCGACGCCTCCAAGCAGGCCTGGGACATCTCGGCGGGCGCCGACAAGAAGATGCCCGGTGCCACGGGTGACGCGGCGCGGCCGGGCCCGGCGGACAAGGTGGTCGGCTGGTACTTGCGCCGGGTGCAGGAGCGTGCGGCGGGCGACCCGGTCGTGGGCGCGCCGTTCCGCGCGGCCCTGACTCTGACGGCCCCGCTGACGGCCCTGTTCGCCCCGGCGGTGGCCCGTGCGGTGCTCTTCGGGCCGGTCAGGGAGACGCCTGCGGAACCGCCGCTGCGGCGCGACGCGTGACGCCGTTCGGGTGAGGGTCGCGGCCCCGGGTGCCTCAGGCGCCCGGGGCCGCGGTGATCATGCCGGCGGCGATGGCGGCGCCGAGGGTGGCGTAGTCGTCGGCGTTCTGGCCGGCGTAGGCGAGGGAGAAGTCGGCGATGGCGCGGTCGAAGACGTCGCCGGAGCCGAGGTAGGCGGCGATGGCGATGCGGTCGCCGGAGCGGGCGTGGGCGCGGGCGAGGGCGCGGCCGCAGAGCCGGGCGTAGTCCCGCAGGGTGGCCGGGGACATGGTCTCGACCTCGGCGGAGCCTTTCATGTCGCGCAGTTGGCGCCAGTAGAAGTGGCGTTCCTGGGGGCCGGTCATCCAGCCGAGGAAGATGTCGCTGGCGGCCTGGGTGAGGCGTTGTCCGCAGACGACGCGGCGGCCTTGGTGGGTGTACGCGGAGGGGGCGAGGTACGGCTCCAGGACGGAGGTGCCGGCTTCCTTGACCTGGAGGATGAGGGGGTCGGTGGCGTCGCGTCCTTCGAGGAGGAGGACGAAGCAGCGGGTGCCGACGCTGCCGACGCCGACGACCTTGCGGGCCGCGTCGACGTAGCGGTAGCGGTCGAGGAGGACGCGGCGTTCCTCGGCGAGCGAGCTGCGGTAGTCGCTGAAGATCTTGCCGAGGGTGACCCGGTCGATGTCCGTGGTCCGTTCGAGCAGGGGCGGGTCCTCGTTGAAGCGGCGGGCGCCGGAGTCGTCCGTGCCGGTGAGTTTGCCGAGGGCCTGGAGGCTGGTGCGGCGGCGGGCGCGGGCGATGCCGCGGGTGAAGCGGGCGCGTTCGCCGCGGCGGAGGACGGGGAGGACGTCGTCGGCGGCGATCCGCTCGTACCAGACCGGGAGTTCGCCGAGGCCGGCGAGGCGGCGCATGGTCGTGCGGTAGGACTCGACGGTCACGAGGGCGGCGCGGTGGGCCTTCGGTCGGGTGCTGCCGTTCTGGAGGGCGGCGACGGTGACGCTGGCGGCGAGCCGTTTGACGTCCCATTCGAAGGGTCCGGGGAGCGTCTCGTCGAAGTCGTTCACGTCGAAGAGGAGCGTCCGTTCGGGTGAGGCGTAGACGCCGAAGTTGAGGAGGTGGGCGTCGCCGCAGAGCTGGACGGTGAGTCCGGTGTGGCGCTGGGCGCCGAGGTCGGCGGCCATGACGGCGGCGGCGCCGCGGAGGAAGGCGAACGGGGAGACGGCCATCCTGCCGTAGCGGAGGGGGACGAGGTCGGGGAGCCGGTCCACGGACTGCCGTTCCAGGACATGGAGGGGGTCGGGGCGCTGGGAGCTGGGTATCCAGCGGCCGTGGGAGGAGCGGGAGACCCGCTTGCGGGCCGCCTTTCCCTGTGCGGCGCGCTCCGACGGTGTCGTCATCCGGCCCCACCCCCCTTCTTCCGCGGCAGCGGTCCCGTGCCCGTCACCTGGTACCTCATTACAAGGCGCGGTGCTCGTTTCGGCCACTCTGCCGGACCACTCTAGCTAAATGGTTTAGACCAATGATAGGAATTGATCACCGACAGGACCCATGTGGTCACGTTGAGCGAAGAGAGGGTTGAACATGGCCGAGCCCGATTCCGGAGCGGCGGCGGAAGCACCGCTCTATCTCCGGGTCGCCGCCGCGCTGCGGGAGGACCTCGCCGACCGGCGCATCCACCCGGGCAGCCGGCTTCCGTCGGAGCGCTCCCTGGCCCAGCGCTACCACGTCAACCGGCAGACCGTCCGCAGCGCGCTCCAGCTGCTCCGGGACGAGCGGCTTGTGGTCACCGACCGGCGCGGGACGTTCGCCGCCGCCGGGTCCGCCGACCCGGCCGACGCCGAGCCGGCCCCGGCCGCCCTGACGGCCCGCCGGCCGAGCTTCCCCGGCGGCCCGCGCGCGGCCGAGGCACTGGTGCGGGCCTCGCTGACCTGGGAGCCGCCGCCCACCCCGCTGACGTCCCGGCTGCTCCTCGCCCCCGGCGAGCCGACGCTGGTCCACCGGCACGTGGTGCTCGGACCGCACGGGGCGGCCCTCCAGCGGGCCGTGTCGTGGTTCTCCCGGCCGGCCCTGACGGAGATCCCCCAACTGGCCCGCTACCGGCGGGGCAAGGACTGCCACCGGCAGCCCGATCTGCGCCTGCTCTACCACTGGATGGCCCAGGCGGGGCTGCGGATCACCCACCGGGAGTCGGTCGGCGTGCCGCCGGGACCCGCCACCACGACGGCCGGCGGCGCGGCGCGGCTGCTCGTGCACCGGGTGGTCAGCGACCAGCACGGGCACGCCCTGGAGATCACCGACATCGACTTCTCGGCCCAGTCGGCGGCCTGGACCTACGAGTTCAGCGCCTGACTCGTCCGGCGTCCGCGCCGCCCCGTGCCTCGCCGACCTGGCACGGGGCGGACGCGCCGGGCTCTAGACGATGCCCTCCGCGATCTCCGCCTCCTCGCGGGCCGTCCCGTAGGCGGTGGGGGTGCCGTAGGAGCGGCGGGCGGCGTACCACCAGACGGTGGCGAGGACGAGGACGACGGCGAGGGCGATCACGGCGTAGTTCATGGTGTCGACGGTGACCGGGGACTTCTGCGGGAGGCAGAAGAGGACGGTCACGAAGGCGACCCAGACGACGGCGGTCCAGCCGATCGGCTTGCTCCAGCGGCCGAGGCTCCAGGGGCCGGTCGGGAAGCGGTCGCCGGCGCGCAGCCGCAGGTAGATCGGGATGGCGTAGGCGGGCGTGATGCCGATGACGTTGATGGCGGTGACGGCTCCGTACGCGGTCGGCGAGAAGAGCGAGGGGACGGCGAGGAGCGCGGCGACGGCGACGGCGAGCCAGACGGCCGGGACGGGCGTCTGGGTGCCGGCGCTGACCTTGCGCCAGAGGGCGGAGCCGGGCAGGGCGTTGTCGCGACTGAAGGCGAAGACCATGCGGCTCGCGGCGGCGACCTCGGCGTTGCCGCAGAAGAGCTGGGCGACGATGACGACGAGCAGCAGGGCGGTGGCGCCGCCGGAGCCGAGGGCGTCGAGGAGGATCTGGGCGGGCGGGACGCCGGTGGCGCTGTTCTGCGTGGCGGCGTAGTCCTGGATGGCGAAGCTCAGTCCGGCGAGGAGGGCGAAGCCGGCGATCCAGGAGACCCAGATGGCCCGCACGATGCCCTTGGCGGCGGTGACGGAGGCGTTGGAGGTCTCCTCGGAGAGGTGGGCCGAGGCGTCGTAGCCGGAGAAGGTGTACTGGGCGAGGAGCAGGCCGATGGCGGCGACGTAGAAGGGGTTGGCCCAGCCGGTGTCGTTGACGAACTCGGTGAAGACGAAGTCGACGGACTGGTGGCGGTCGGGGACGATCGCGAGGGCGCCGACGATGACGGCCACGCCGGCCAGGTGCCACCAGACGCTGATCGAGTTGAGCACGCTGACCAGGCGGACGCCGTACAGGTTGAGCACGGCGTGGAGCAGCAGGATCGCCAGGAAGATCAGGAAGGTGGAGCCGGGGGTGGGTGCGAAGCCCCACTGGAGGTTGAGGAAGGCGCCGGTGAAGAGGGCGGCGCCGTAGTCGATGCCGGCGATGGCCCCGAGCAGGCCGAGCAGGTTGAGCCAGCCCGTGTACCAGCCCCAGCGGCGTCCGCCGAGCCGGTCCGCCATGTAGTAGAGCGCGCCGGAGGTGGGGTAGGCGCTGGTGACCTCGGCGAGGGCGAGGCCGACGCACAGGACGAAGAGGCCGACGCCGGCCCAGCCCCAGAGCATGACGGCGGGGCCGCCGGTGCCCATGCCGAAGCCGTAGAGGGTCATGCAGCCGGAGAGGACGGAGATGACGGAGAAGCTGATGGCGAAGTTGCCGAAGCCGTTCATGCGGCGGGCGAGGACCGGCTGGTAGCCGAGTTCTCTCAGGCGCGTCTCCTCGTCCTGGACGGGGGGTGGCTTGCGTATCGGGTCGGCGGGGGCTTCGGTGCGGGACATGGGTGACCTCCGGGGGACGGGGTGGTGAGCGGGGGTGTACGAGGGGCGTGCGCGGGGCGGGGTTCAGCCGCCGAGGCAGCGGGCCCGGGCGCGCAGGAAGACCTCTTCGGCCAGGTCGCGGTCGTCCGGCCGGTCGGTGCGGTAGGCCCAGGGCAGGGTGGTGTAGTAGGGGCCGAGCGCCTCGAAGACCCGGGCCGCGTCGGGGAAGCGGAGGGCGCCGAAGAGGGCGTGCGCGAGGTGGTTGAGGTCGAGCAGCGAGGCCTCGTCGGTGGCGCAGAAGAGGAACCAGTCGTCGAGGGCGCGGCGGGCGTCGCGTACGGCGTCCTCGGCGACCCAGTGGAGGTCGAGGGCGCGTTCGTGGCCGCGTTCGCGGCGGTAGCGCTCGACGCGGACGTAGAGCGGGAGCGCGTGCAGGGCGGAGCCGACGGGGGCCGCGGAGGACGCCCAGTAGGAGTAGTTGACGGCCTCGGAGAGGGGTCCGGGGCGCCGGGCGTAGACGAACTGGAGCATGCGGTGGTGCGCTTCGCGGTTGTACGGGGCGCGCTTCTCGACCTCGGCGAGGAGGCCCCAGGGGCCGGGCGGCAGCATGGGGGCGGGCGGGGTGAGCCGGTGCTCGGCCATGCGCTGGCGTTCGTCGAGGGCGGCGAGGGCGATGAGGCCGACCCAGGGCACGGGGTCGGCGGGGCACCGTTCGGCGGCCTCGCGGCAGGCGGACCAGGCCTCCTGCCAGAGTTCCCTGGTGCGGGGGTGGCCGGCGCGGTGGGCGCGTACGGCCCGTTCGACGGTGACGCGGCTGTGCATGACGGCGGCGGCGGGGCTCTCGGGCTGTTCCGCGCGCCAGGTCCGGACGACGTCGGTGCCCGCGGCGACGGCGGCGAGGACCTGGGTGCGCCGGGTCCAGCCGTCCCAGCCCGTGGTCTCGTCGAGCAGTCGGGCCATGGCCACCCAGCGGCCGGTGCGTAAGTCCTGGACGGCGCCGCGGAGCGCGTGGTCGTGGCCCGCGGGGTGGTAGACGGGCCGGAAGCCGTGCGCGGCCATCAGGGCGTGGGGCGTGGTGTGGATGACATGGGTCCTCGGTGGCTGGCGGGGGTGGTCAGTCCCACGGCGGGCGTCCCGGCCGGTGATCGGCGATCACTATAGAGGGCGACGGAGGCGACCGGTCCACCTTCTTTCCTGACAGTAACTATCCGGCCAGCGACTGAATTTGACTTACTGTCAGGTAGGCGGCCGGACCTGACGGGCTCTCCTCCCGGCGCTTGACCAGCGGGCCGCGGCGGGACACCCTGACCCCTTTCGGTGACCGGACGGTCACCTTCGGTCCAGGGACGGGAGCAGCGCGATGACAGGCGGCCCGGTACTCGCCGTCGACCAGGGGACGTCGGGCACGAAGGCCCTCGTCCTCTGCCCGGAGCGCGGCGTCATCGGCAGCGGCACGGCGCCCGTGCGGCCCCGCTACCTGCCGGACGGTCTGGTCGAGGTCGACCCGCGTGAGCTGTACGACTCCGTGGTCGCCGCCGGGCGCGCGGCGCTCGCCGACGCGGGCACCGGCGTCGAGGCGGTGGGCCTCGCCAACCAGGGCGAGACGGTCCTCGCGTGGGACCCGGCCACCGGTGAACCGCTCACCGACGCCCTCGTGTGGCAGGACCGCAGGGCGGCCCCGATCTGCGCCGGACTCGCCCCGCACGCCGAGCGGCTGCGGGAGCTGACGGGCCTGCCGGTCGACCCGTACTTCGCCGCGCCGAAGATGGCCTGGATCCGCCGCCACGCCACCGGGGCGGGGGTCGTCACCACCAGCGACTCCTGGCTCGTCCACCGGCTGACGGGCGCGTTCGTCACCGACGCGGCGACCGCGGGACGGACCGGTCTCCTCGATCCCGCCACGCTCGCCTGGTCGGACACCGCCCTCGACCTGTACGGCCTCGGCGGCGAGCGGCTGCCCCGGATCGTGGACTGCGACTCCCCCGCCGGCACCACCACCGCGTTCGGTCCCGCGCTGCCGCTCACCGGCCTCCTCGTCGACCAGCAGGCGGCGCTGCTCGCCCAGAGCGCCGACGACCCGGCGGCCGTCAAGTGCACCTACGGCACCGGGGCCTTCCTCCTCGCGCAGACCGGACCCGCGCCGCGGCCGGCCGTCTCGGGCCTGGTGAGCTGCGTCGCCTGGCGGCTCCGCGGCAGCGTGACCCACTGCCTGGACGGCCAGGTGTACACGGTCGCCTCGGCCGTCCGCTGGCTCACCGACCTCGGCGTCATCTCCGGCGCAGAGGAGCTCGACGCCGTCGGCGGGGCCGTACCGGACGCCGGTGGAGTCACCTTCGTGCCTGCCTTCGCGGGACTCGCCGCGCCCTGGTGGCGCGGTGACGTGCGCGGCTCGCTCACCGGACTCGGCCTCGACACCGGACCGGGCCACCTGGTCCGCGCGCTGTGCGAGGGGATCGCCGCCCAGGTCGCGGAGCTGGCCTCGGCCGCCGCCGACGAGCGGGGCGCGCCGCCGTCCGCGCTGCGGGCCGACGGGGGCCTGACCCGGTCCGCGCTGCTGATGCAGACCCAGGCCGATCTGCTGCAGCTCCCCGTCGAGGTCTCCTCGTCACCGGACGCCACCGCGCTCGGCGTGGGCGCGGTGGCCAGGCTCGGCCGCCACCCGGGACTCACGCTCGGGGAGGCCGTGCCGGAGTGGAAGCCCTCGGCCGTGTACGAGCCGCGGATCTCGCGCGACGAGGCGGCCGCGCGGCTCGCCCGGTTCCGCACGGAGGTGTCGACGCTGCTCGCACGGCACGGAGCCGGCGACGCCCCGGGCGCCGCCTGATGGGCGTCACGCGGACGGGGCCGCTGCCGGGCGGCGAGGCCGCGGCGTACGACGTCGTGGTCGTCGGCGCGGGCGTCGTCGGCTGCGCGATCGCCCGCGCGCTCGCCCGCCACCCGCTGCGGGTCGCGCTCGTGGAGGCCTCGAACGACGTCGGGGACGGTACGTCGAAGGCCAACACCGCCATCCTGCACACCGGTTTCGACGCGGCCCCCGGAACCCTGGAGGCCCGGCTCGTCCGCGAGGGCCACCGGCTGCTCGACGCGTACGCGCGACAGGCGGGCATCGCCGTGGAGCCGCTCGGCGCGCTCCTGATCGCCTGGGACGAGGAACAGCACGCCGCCCTCCCCCGCCTGCGCGAGAAGGCCGAACGCAACGGCCACCGCACGACCCGACTGCTCTCGGCCAAGGAACTCGCCGTACGGGAGCCGCACTTGGCCGCCGGGGCGCTCGCCGCGCTCCAGGTACCAGGCGAGTCGGTCATCTGCCCGTGGACGACGACCCTGGCGTACGCGACGCAGGCCGTGCGCTCCGGAGTGGACCTGCATCTGAACTCCCGCGTGGAGAGGGTGCGTCCGGGGGACCCGTACCACCGGCTCGTCACCCGGCGCGGGGTGCTCAGGGCCCGGCACCTGGTCAACGCCTGCGGACTGTACGCCGACGGCTTCGACGCGCTGCTCGGGCGCGCGGACTTCGAGGTCACCCCGCGCAGGGGCCAGCTGCTCGTCTTCGACAAGTTCGCCCGCGACCTCGTCCGGCACATCCTGCTGCCCGTCCCGGGACCGCTCGGCAAGGGCGTGCTCGTCTCGCCGACCGTGTACGGGAACGTGATCCTCGGGCCCACCGCCGAGGAGCTGGACGACAAGACGGCCACCGGCACGACCGCCGAAGGCCTCGCCGGGCTGCGCGAACAGGGCGGCCGGATCCTCCCGGCGCTGCTCGACGAGGAGGTCACGGCCGGGTACGCCGGGCTGCGGGCCGCCACCGGCCGCGAGGACTACCGGATCGCCGCCCACCCCGCTCTGCGGTACGTGACGGCGGGCGGCATCCGCTCCACCGGCCTCACCGCCTCCCTGGCCATCGCCGACCACGTGCTCGGCCTGCTCGCCGACGGCGGACTCGACCCGGGCCCCGAGCGGCCCCTCGCCCCGGTCCGCATGCCGAACCTCGGCGAGGCCTTCCCCCGCCCCTACCGCGACGCCCGGCTCATCGCCCGCGACCCCGAGTTCGGCGCGATCGTCTGTCACTGCGAGCGGGTGACCCGCGGCGAGATCCGGGCCGCGTACGCCTCCACGATCCCCCCTGCGGGCCCCGACGGGCTCCGCCGCAGGACCCGCGCCCGCGGCGGACGCTGCCAGGGCCACCACTGCGGCGCCGAACTGCGCGCGCTGAGCGAGGAGTACGGGGAGGGGGCCCGGTGATCCGCACGGTCGACGTCCTCGTGGTGGGCGCGGGCCCCGCCGGGCTCGCCGCCGCCACCGGGCTCGCGGCGGCGGGCGCGGGCCGCGTCGAGGTCCTGGAGCGGGACGCGGCCCCGGGCGGTGTGCCCCGGCACTGCGCCCGGCCCGGCTTCGGCGCCGACGCCCTCGGGCGCCCGCTGGACGGCCCGGCCTACGCCCGTCGCGCGGCCCGGGCGGCCTCCCGGGCGGGGGCCACCGTCCGTACCGGCGTGTCGGCCACCGGCTGGGCCGGACCCCTGAGCCTGGAGGTCACCGCGCCGACCGGACCCGAGACGATCCGGGCCCGCGCGGTCGTCCTGGCGACCGGGGCCCGCGAACGGCCCCGCAGCGCCCGTCTCGTGCCGGGGACGCGGCCCGCGGGTGTGCTGACCACCGGTGAGCTCCAGCGGACCGTCGCCCGGTTCGGGCCGCGGCCGGAGCGCGTCGGGCGGCGGGCGGTGGTGGTCGGCGGCGATCCGGTGGCCGGGCACGCGGTCCGTACGCTGCGCGAGGCCGGGGTGGCGGTGGCGGCGGTGGTCGCACCGCCCGGGACCGGCGGTCGGCTCACGGTCGGTGTGCCCGTGCTCGGGGGCGCGGTCGTGACGGAGCTGATCGGACGCGGCCGGCTGACCGGCGTCGCGGTCAGGGGAGCGGACGGGCGCGCGGCCGTCCTGCGCTGCGACACCGTGGTGTTCACCGGCGACTGGATCCCCGACCACGAACTGGCCAGGCTGCGGGGCGTGCCGCTCGCGGCCGGCAGCCGTGGCCCGGTGACGGACGGTGGCCTCCGCACCGCCGAACCCGGGGTGTTCGCCGTCGGCAACCTGCTGCACGGCGGGGAGTCCGCCCGGCGGGCCGCCGCCGAAGGGCGCGCGGTGACCGACGCGGTTCTGGCCTGGCTCGGCGGCCGCCCCTGGCCGGCCCACGGGGTCCCGGTGTCGGGCGCGGGGCCGCTGCGGTGGCTGACGCCCGGCCTGCTCGGCCCGGAGCCCGTCCCCCTGCTCGTACGGCCGGAGCGGCGGCTGGTGCGGCCGGTGCTGACCGTGCGCCAGGACGGTGTGCCGCTCCGGCGGGAACGGGTGGCGGGGACGCTGGTGCCGTGGCGGTCGACGCGGCTCGGGGAGCGGTGGACCGAGGGGGTGGACCTCGGGGGCGGGGCGGTGGTGGTGACCGCCGAGGAGTGAACGCCCCGGTGCGGGCGGCGCTGCGGCGGCCGCGGCGGTCGGCCACACTGGGGCGCATGGCGGACAAACGCAGCGCGGGTCTTCTGGTCTTCCGTCGCACGGCGGACGAGGGCGTCGAGGTACTGATCGGTCATATGGGCGGGCCCTTCTGGGAGTCCCGCGAGGAGGAGGCCTGGTCGATTCCCAAGGGGCAGTACGAGCCCGACGAGACGCCCGAGGACGCGGCGCGGCGGGAGTTCCTCGAGGAGCTGGGGCTCGCGGCGCCGGACGGCGAGTGGGTGCCGCTCGGCGAGGCCAGGCAGCGGAACGGAAAGCTCGTCACCATCTGGGCCGTCGAGGGCGATATCGACCTGGAGCGGGTCGTTCCGGGCACCTTCAGGATGGAGTGGCCGCCCCGGTCGGGTGTCATGGCGGAGTTCCCCGAGATCGACCGGGTGGGCTGGTTCGCCCCCGAGACGGCCGCTCCGCTGCTGGTCACAGGGCAGCGGGTCTTTCTTGAACGGCTGCGCGAGCACCTCGACGGGCGGGGCTGAGCCCGATTGTCAGACCCGTGCGAGAGGGTGGTGAGCGCCGAACTGTCGAGAGGGAGCCCGACATGACCACGTTCACCGCAACCGAGCGCGCGGCGGCCCAGGCGTACCTGCGTCTGCTGGAGTCCACCCAGGCCGTGCTGACCGACCCGCAGCTCGCCCCGTACGCGGGGGTGATGCTCACCCATCCGATGGCGGAGGCGGACGAGGCGCTGCGCGCCGCGGGCCTCTCCGGCAACGAGGACCGGCTCCTGCGGATCGTCTCCTCCTTGCGGGCCTCCCCCGCGACGGTGTGGGGGCGCACCGGCTGAGCCGGGGCGCCCCCGGGGGAGTCACCGGCGGGCGTCAGGCTCCCGGGCGGACGGGGAGGGCGCGGACGCTGTTGCCGACGAAGCCGGCGTGGCGGGTCAGCTCGCTCTCGGGGACGGCGAGGTCGAGGCCGGGGAAGCGGGTGAACAGCGCTTCCAGGGCGATCTCGGCCTCCATCCGGGCGAGCGGCGCGCCCAGGCAGTAGTGGGGGCCGTGGCCGAGGGAGAGGTGCTTCACCGTCGGGGTGCGGGTGATGTCGAAGCGGTCGGCGTCCGGGCCGTGCGCCTTCGTGTCACGGCCGGCCGCCGAGTATCCGGCGAGGACGGGGGTGCCCCGGGGGATGAGGGTGCCGTCGACCGTCAGGTCGCGGGTGGGGTAGCGGAACGGGAAGGAGCTGACCGGGCTGTCCCAGCGGAGGGTCTCCTCCACCACGTCCGCCCAGGTGGCGCGGCCCTCGACGACGAGGGCGAGCTGGTCCCGGTGGGCGCAGAGCGCCCGGACGGCGTTGGTGACGAGGTTCAGGGTGGTCTCGTGGCCCGCGATGATCATCAGGACCAGGGTGCCGATGAGCTCGGGCTGGCTGAGCTTGTCGCCGCCCTCGTCCCGGGCGGCGATGAGGGCGCTGATGAGGTCGTCGCCGGGGGCGGCGGCCTTGGCCGCGGCGATGGAGCCGAGGAGCTCGGCGAGTTCGCGGTTGGTGGCGACGGACTGCTCGGGCCCGGTGTCGGTGGCGACGACCAGGCTGGTCAGCTGGTGCAGCCGGTCCTGGTGGACGGGGTCGACGCCGAGGAGTTCGCAGATGACGCCGAGCGGCAGCGGAAGCGCGTAGTTGCGGCGCAGGTCGGCGACGCCGTCACCGTCGTGGGCGGCGTCGGCGAGCCGGTCGAGCAGTCCCGCGGTGACCGCCTCCACGCGCGGGCGGAGCCGCTCGACCCGCCGGGCGGTGAACGCGCTGCTGACCAGGGTCCGCAGTCGCCGGTGGTCGGCGCCGTCGGCGGTGGTCATGCCGGGCACGGTGGCGAAGGTCAGCAGCGGCCAGCCTTCGGGTATGCGTCCTTCGGCGAGCGCGGTGAAGTGGTGCGGGGCCTTGGCGACGTCGGGGTGGGTGAGGAAGTCCCGCAGGGCGTCGTGGCCGAGGACCGCCATGCCCTCGATCTCGCCGGGCAGGATCACCGGGGTGACGGCGCCCTCGGCGAGCAGCCGCGCGTTCGCCGCGTGCGGGCAGCCGCCCGCCGCGTCCATGCGGTACGGGGTGCGGTCCGGGGCGGAGCTGTGCGGTGTGTTCAAGAAGGGACTCCTGACTGCGGATGCGGACCGTTCGGCTCGCGGGCGGTCAGATCCTAGGGCCTCCGGTCGACGAGCCGACCGGTCAACCGGTGGTCGTTCGTGTGGAGTTGTGCCCCGCCTCGCCGCGAGCCGGCGGACCGCTGTGGCCGCTGTGGCCGCCGGGGTCGCTGTGGCCGCCGGGGCCGCTTCGGCCGAGGAGTTCGGCCAGGCCGCGGCGGGTGGCGGCGACGACGACCCGGTCCCCGGGGACGAGGACCCGCTCCGGTGGCAGCCGCCAGCTCTGGTCCGTGGCCGCCGCTCCGGGGTTCGTACGCCCCTGGGTGCCGTCGAGGGCGATGACCCGCCAGGCGCCGGGGACGAAGGCGTCGGCGACCGTGCGGCCGTCGAGGAGGGGGTGGGCGGCGACGTCCACGGCGGCGAAGAGCAGGACGCGGCGCTCGACGGGGACCGCGCCGAGGATCTGGCGGCCCATCATGGCGCCGGCGAAGGCGGGCGCGGCGAGGTGGGAGACGCTGCGGCTGCGGGTGACGGCGGTGGGGTGGGCGGTGCGCAGGGTGCGGAAGACGGCGGTGGAGAAGTCGTCGTCGTAGAGGCGCAGCACGATCCGGAGGTCCGGGGTGACGGAGCGGGCGGAGAGCGCGGCCTCCAGGTTGGTGATGTCGACGCTGGTCAGGGCGAGCAGGGCGTGGGCGCGGTGGATTCGGGCTGCCTCGAGGACGCCTTCCTCCGTGACGTCGCCGATGACGGTGGGGACGCGCAGCCGGCGGGCGACGGCGATGCCGCGGGCCTCCGGGTCGGACTCGACGCAGACCACGGGGATGCCGAGCCGGCGGAGCCGGGCCAGGACCCGGGTGCCGACCTTGCCGAGGCCGAGGAGGACGACGTGCCCGGAGAGGCCGCGGGGCGGGCGGCGCAGGGTGGTCGCCGTGCGGAAGGTGCCGAGGCCTTCGAGGAGGGCGGCGACGATCACCGGCAGCAGGAGCAGCCCGACGAACCCGGCGAGGATCTGGAGCAGCTGGCGGCTCGTCGGCTCGCCGACGGCCGGGTCCCCGATGGCGAAGATGTCGAGCAGCGTCAGATAGGCGGCGTGCAGGGGGTGGTCGCCGGTGGTGAACGTGGAGGCGAGGGCGAGCGCGAGGACGGCGCCGGCGGCTCCGGCGAGCGACCAGCGGAGGCGGCGGGAGAAGAGGGAGGCGACGGGCAGGGCCGAGGCGGCCAGGCGGCCCGTCGGCGGGGCCTGGGCCGCCGGTGTGACGGCTTCGAGGGTGACGGCGGCGCGGCCGGCGGCGGCGGCCACCGTGCGGTCGTCGGGGAGGAGCCGGGGGCCGGCGTCGCCGCTGCGTTCGGACCCCTCGCAGCCCGCCGGGTCGCCGGCGGTGGCCGAGAGCAGCGCCAGGGTGCAGAGGCCGGGGTCGGGCGCCTCGCCCGCGCGGGGCGGCCGGTCGACCGCGTGGAACAGTAGCCCGCCCGCCTGCACGACCTTGCTGGTTCCCGCGACGGCGGCCGCGGCGAGCCCGGGTGCGGCGGTGTCGACGTCGGACAGGACCGTGGTGGCGGCGTCGAGCTTCTCGGGGTCGAGGCCCGGTTCGGCGACGGCGGCCGCCTGGTCGAGGAGCGTTTCGAGGTGCTGGCCCAGCTTGCGGTTGTAGAGCCGGATGACCAGGCGCACTCGGGGGTTGAGGCGGCGGGCGGTGAGCGCGGCCCGGATGTTGGTCTCGTCGTCCTCGTGGACGAGCGCGAGCGCGGCGGCCCGCTCCACGCCGGCGTCCGTCAGGGCCCGGTCGTCCGCGTCGGCGGCCTCCACGATCCGCAGGGTGCCCGGGGCTTCGCCGTCGCCGCCGGCCGTCGCCGGACCGGCCGCGGTGGTGCGGGTGACGGCGGCGGTCACCCGGCCGAACAGGGCCAGCGCGCGGCCGGTCCGGGCGGCGGGCGCGCGGGGCGCTTCGGGCGGTGCCGGCACCAGGAGGGTGACCCGCTCGCCGTACACCTCGTGGAGTTCGCGCGCGAGGCGGTGGGCGAGGGCGTCGTCGCCGCAGACGAGCATGTGCCCGGCGGCGGCGCGCGGCTGCCGGTCGCCCCGGAGGGCGGGCGCCCCGAAGGGGCCCGCTGCGCCCGGGGCGGGGGCGGGCACGCCGTGGGGCCCGGCGGCGCCGGGGGCGGGCGGCCGGGCGGGTCCTGGCAGGGGCCTGGGGGGCGGCGCGGTAGGGCCGCTTCCTTCGCCGTCGGCCGGAACGGCGTTGCTCTGCTGCGGGTGTGAGGGCACGTCACAAGAATGCCCTGCGCCACCGACAGCGGTCCGGGCGGCCTTGCGCCACCCGGGCGGACGCACGACGCGCCGCCGTAGGGCTCGTTCGCTACGCCGGTCGGCGCACTCCGGTCTGCGGGTTCGGCACCGCCTTCCTACGGTGACCGAATGATCGTCACGTCAGCTGTCCGTCATGTCTGCGCCGGGACCGCGGCGCTGCTGCTCCTGCTGCCGAGTTCGGCGGCCGTCGCCTCCTGCGCCTGGATCGGTGAACCCACCCCGCCCGCACGGCAGTACGTCGATCCCGCCCGGCTCGACCGGCCGGGTACCCAGGTGCAGCCGCTGCGGGGCGCGCCCCGGGTCCCTTCGGTGTCGGCGCTGTCGTGGGTGGTGGCGGACGCCTCGACGGGCGAGGTGCTCGCCGCGCGGAACGCGCACCGGCGGATGCCGCCGGCCAGCACCCTGAAGACGCTGTTCGCCCTCACCGCGCTCCCCCACCACGAACCCTCCGAACGGCACACGGTGGCCGATGCCGAGCTGACGGGGATCGGGGACGGCAGCAGCCTGGTCGGGGTCAAGGAGGGGTACACGTACAAGGTCTCGGACCTGTGGAACGGGGTCTTCCTCAGCTCCGGGAACGACGCCGTGCACGTGCTGGCCGCGATGAACGGCGGCTGGGACTCGATGGCCCGCCAGATGCAGGAGAAGGCCAGGTCCCTCGGGGCCCGCGACACCCATGTGGTCTCCCCCGACGGCTACGACGCCCCCGGTCAGGTGTCCTCCGCGTACGACCTGGCGCTCTTCGGGCGGGCCGGGCTCCAGGACGCCGAGTTCACCCGGTACTGCTCGACCCCGTACGCCGACTTCCCGGCCGGGTCGTGGTCGTACGGCATCGCCAACACCAACCGGCTGCTCACCGGCGCGGACGGCGTGGCCCGCTACCCCGGCCTCCTCGGCATCAAGAACGGCTACACCAGCAACGCGGGCAACACCCTGATCTCGGCGGCCAAGCGGGGCGACCGCACGCTGGTCGTGTCCGTCATGAACCCGCAGGACGGTGGTGGCCTCGCCGTGTACGAGGAGGCCCGCTCGCTCCTCGACTGGGGCTTCGACGCCGCGTCGAAGGTCCGGCCGGTGGGCTCGCTGCTCCCGGCTCCGGCGAAGGAGGCCGCGGGTCCGGGCGCCGCCCGTGCCGTCGCCGTGGCGGGAGGCGGCGCGCCGGCGGCCGGTCCGGCGCACGGTGCCGAGGCCGTGGCGGCGCCGGGGGACGAGGAGGCGCCGTCGGGTGTCTCGGCCGGGCTGCCGCTGGCTCTGGTCGCCTCGGCGTGCGCGGCGGCGATCGGGCTGTGGGGGTGGCGGCGCAGGGCGGCGCACCGGGGTTGAGGGGTGCGCCCGCCGTCGGGTCAGGCGCCGACGTACTCGGCGAGGTGTTCGCCGGTGAGGGTGGAGCGGCGGGAGACGAGGTCGGCGGGCGGGCCCTGGTAGACGACGCGGCCGCCGTCGTGGCCGGCGCCGGGGCCGAGGTCGATGATCCAGTCGGCGTGGGCCATGACGGCGGGGTGGTGTTCGACGACGATGACGGACTTGCCGGAGTCGACGAGCCGGTCGAGCAGGCCGAGGAGCTGTTCGACGTCGGCGAGGTGGAGGCCGGTGGTCGGCTCGTCGAGGACGTAGACGCCGCCCTTCTCGGCCATGTGCGTGGCCAGCTTGAGCCGTTGCCGTTCGCCGCCGGAGAGGGTGGTGAGCGGTTGGCCGAGGGAGACGTAGCCGAGGCCGACGTCGGAGAGGCGTTCCAGGATGCGCTGGGCGGCGGGGGTGCGGGCCTCGCCGGCGCCGAAGAACTCCTCGGCCTCGTCGACCGGCATCGCGAGGACCTCGCTGATGTCGCGGCCGCCCAGGTGGTATTCGAGCACCGAGGCCTGGAACCGCTTGCCCTCGCAGTCCTCGCAGGTGCTCGCGACGCCGGCCATCATGGCGAGGTCGGTGTAGATGACGCCGGCGCCGTTGCAGGTGGGGCAGGCGCCTTCGGAGTTGGCGCTGAACAGGGCGGGCTTGACGCCGTTGGCCTTGGCGAACGCCTTGCGGATGGGGTCGAGCAGGCCGGTGTACGTCGCCGGGTTGCTGCGGCGCGAGCCGCGGATCGGGCTCTGGTCGACCGAGACGACCTCCTCGCCGGCCGGGACGGATCCGTGGACGAGGGAGCTCTTGCCGGAGCCGGCGACGCCGGTGACCACGCAGAGCACGCCGAGCGGGATGTCGACGTCGACCTTGCGGAGGTTGTGGGCGGTCGCGCCCCGGATCTCCAGCGCGCCGGTGGGTTCGCGCACGGTGTCCTTGAGGGCGGCGCGGTCGCCGAAGTGGCGGCCGGTGACGGTGTCGCCGTCGCGGAGGCCGTCGACGGTCCCCTCGAAGCAGACGGTGCCGCCGGCCGTGCCGGCGCCGGGGCCGAGGTCGACGACGTGGTCGGCGATCGCGATGGTCTGCGGTTTGTGTTCGACGACGAGCACCGTGTTGCCCTTGTCGCGCAGCCGCAGGAGGAGGTCGTTCATGCGGTTGATGTCGTGGGGGTGCAGGCCGGTGGTGGGTTCGTCGAAGACGTAGGTGACGTCGGTGAGGGAGGAGCCGAGGTGGCGGATCATCTTGACGCGCTGGGCCTCGCCGCCGGAGAGCGTGCCCGAGGGCCGGTCGAGGGAGAGGTAGCCGAGGCCGATCTCGACGAAGGAGTCGAGGGTCTCGCGGAGCGCGGTGAGCAGCGGTGCGACGGAGGGTTCGTCGAGGCCGCGGACCCAGTCGGCGAGGTCGCTGATCTGCATCGCGCAGATGTCGGCGATGCTCTTCCGCTTGATCTTGGACGCCCTGGCTCCCTCTGCGAGGCGGGTGCCGTCGCAGTCGGGGCAGGTGGTGAAGGTGACGGCGCGCTCGACGAAGGCGCGGATGTGCGGCTGCATGCCTTCCTTGTCCTTGGCCAGGAAGGACTTCTGGATGCGCGGGACGAGTCCCTCGTAGGTCATGTTGATGCCGGCGATCTTCATTCTCTCCGGCTCGTGGTGGAGGAAGTCGTGGAGTTCCCGTTTGGTGTACCGGCGGATGGGCTTGTCGGGGTCGACGAGGCCCGACTCGCTGTAGAGGCGGTAGTTCCAGCCGCCCGTGGTGTAGCCGGGGATGGTGAGGGCGCCGTCGGCGAGCGATTTGGTGTCGTCGTACAGCTGGGTGAGGTCGATGTCGGAGACCGTGCCGCGGCCCTCGCAACGGGGGCACATGCCGCCGGTGCGGCTGAAGGTCGCCTTGACGGCCTTCTTGGTGCCGCGTTCGACGGTGATGGCGCCGCTGGCGCGGACGGAGGGGACGTTGAAGGCGTAGGCGCTGGGCGGGCCGATGTGCGGCTTCCCGAGGCGGCTGAAGAGGATGCGGAGCATGGCGTTGGCGTCGGTGGCGGTGCCGACGGTGGAGCGGGGGTCGGCGCCGAGGCGCTGCTGGTCGACGATGATCGCCGTGGTGAGGCCTTCGAGGACGTCGACCTCGGGGCGGGCGAGCGTCGGCATGAAGCCCTGGACGAAGGCGCTGTACGTCTCGTTGATGAGCCGCTGTGACTCGGCGGCGATGGTGTCGAACACCAGGGAGCTCTTGCCCGATCCGGAGACGCCGGTGAAGACGGTGAGGCGGCGCTTGGGGATCTCGATGCTGACGTCCTTGAGGTTGTTCACCCGCGCCCCGTGCACCCGGATCATGTTCTGCCGGTCGGCGGCGTGCGGGGCCGGGCTCCCTCCGGCTGCCTTCGCGGTCCCTTTCCTCGCGCTGTCCGTCCTGCGCGCCTTGGTCGCCATCGTGTCTCCATCCGCCGGGCGGGCCGAAGCGTGGGCCGGCGCGCCCGGTGCGGGGCCGGCGCGCGACGCACCCCGCCACGCTAACCGCGGCCCGGTGGGCGCGCTTGTCGGCGCCGGGCCGGCGGCCCCGTCAGCGGTACCAGGGCCGGGGCCGGGCGGAGCCGGTCACGTAGCGCTCGGCCGCGTGCACCGCCTCGTGGGCGGTGCGCTCCCCCATCAGCACGCACAGCGTGTACACGGTGTCCTCGAAGCGCCGGCGGGCCGACAGGTCGCACGGGCTGGCCAGCACGGTCCGCTCCTGGGTGCGGTAGTGCCGGAGCAGCCGGTCGACCGTGTTCCGGTCGGGCAGCAGCATGACGTTTCTCCTGTCTCCTGCCCTCATCCTCCCGGCCGTCGGCCACCCTCGCGACCGACATGGACACGCTGAGTGACGGGGTGGGGCGGCCGGCCGCTCCGGGTGCGCGCGGGCCGCCCATGGCGGAGGGTCGGGGGCATGAACCCGAGCACGATGCAGAGGGTGGTCGTCACCGGCGCCACCGGCAATGTGGGGACGAGTCTGGTGCGGGCCCTGGCGGCCGAACCGCGGGTCGGTTCGGTCCTCGGTCTCGCGCGGCGCAGGCCGGGTCTCGAACTGCCGGGCGTCGAGTGGGCCGAGGTCGACCTCTCCCGGGACGGCGACGAGCCCCGGCTGGAGCGGTACGTGGCGGACGCGGACGCGGTGATCCACCTGGCCTGGCGCTTCGGGCCGACCCACGATCCGGTGGAGACCTGGCGCACCAACGTGCTCGGTGCGGTGCGCGTCTTCGACGCGGTCGCCGCGGCCCGGGTGCCGGTGCTGGTCCACGCCTCGTCGGTCGGCGCGTACTCCCCCGGGCCCGAGGGCGGCGCCCCGGTCTCCGAGGCGTGGCCGACGCACGGCTGGCCCGGCGCCGCGTACACCCGCGAGAAGTCCTATCTGGAGCGGGTCCTCGACACCTTCGAGCGCGACCATCCGCAGATCAGGGTGGTGCGGATGCGGCCCGCTTTCCTGTTCAAGGAGGAGTCCGCGAGCGGGCAGCGGCGGATCTTCGCCGGGCGTTTCTTCCCCGGGCAGCTGATGCGCCCCGATCTGCTGCCGCTGCTGCCCGAGTTCGACGGGCTGCGGTTCCAGGTCCTCCACACGGACGACGCGGCCGACGCGTACCGCCGGGCGCTCCTGCGGGACGTGCGCGGCGCCTTCAACCTCGCCGCCGATCCGGTGCTCGACGGGCCCACCCTGGGGCGCCTGCTGAACGCGCGGCCCGTGAAGGTGCCGGCCGGAGCCGTCCGCGGCGCCCTGTCCGCCGCCTGGCGCCTCCGTCTCGTGCCGGCCTCCCCCGGGCTCTTCGAGGCCTTGCGGCACCTCCCGCTGCTCGCCACCGAACGGGCGCGGCGTGAGCTGGAGTGGGAGCCTGCGGCGACCGCCGAGGAGGCGCTGGCGGCGTTCCTGCGCGGTGTGCGGGTGGGCGCGGGCGACGATACGGCTCCGATGGCGGGGCACCGGATCGGCTGAGCCCGGGGGCGCGGGCGCTTGTGCGTCCGCGTCCCCGACGCGTGCCGCGCGGTGGCGGCGGCCGTCAGTTCGCCGCCGCCCAGTCGACGATCCGGATGGCGGCGCCGGCGGCCTCGCGGCCGCGACAGTGCGCGCGGTGGCGGCGCAGGACGGCGTCGATGTCGAGGTGGCGGCCGAACTCGGGCTGTGCGGCGAGGCGTTGGGCGTAGGCCCAGAGCGCGGGGTGCGCGGCGACGCGTTCCATGGCGGCGGCGTCCAGGTGCCAGCGGTGGACGGTGTCGAGCTGGACGAGGGTGACCCAGACGTGGACGTCGGCGGCGCTCGGCGCCTCGCCGAGCATGTACGGCCCGCGGGCGAGCCGGCGTTCCAGGCGGGCGAGTGCGGCGAAGAGGACGGCCAGCGGGTCGCGGTGGGCGGCTTCGCCGTCGATGCCGAGCTCGCCGGCCCGCTGCGCGGCCCGCTCGACGCTGCGCTCGCACAGGTCGGCGACGGCGTCGATCTCGCGTCGCCGCGCGCTCGGCAGCAGGTCGGGGCCGTCGCCGCGGAAGCGGAGCGCGAGGTCGCGGAGGATGTCGGGGGCGTGGGTGCTGACGATCCGTCCGGTCCAGCCGTCGCTGAGGACGGGCCCGGCGGCGGGCCCGGTGTAGAGGTGGGCGCTCGCCTCGTAGAGCGGGCGGAGCGCGTCGTATCCGCCGTCGGGCGTGTCGGGGGTCTCGGGCAGGACGGTGAGCGGGAGCGTGTCGTCGAGTCCGAGCAGGGCGTGGGTCACGGCGATCCTCAGACAGCCGGCTGTGGAGGGGGCCACGTGGAGGCGGTAGCGGTGCGGGACGGCGTAGTGGCCGCTGGCGGCGTCGCTGCCGATCCGGCCGCGGAAGACGGGGGTGGCGGAGGCGGGCAGGAGCGAGGAGGGGACGACGGACATGTTTCTCCCTTGGGGGTGCTCGGGCCGGGTCCGGGCGGTGCCCGACGGCGCCGGTCGCGGGCAGGGCGAACGGCACCGGCGCGGGGCCCGGAGGCGGCGGAGGTACGGGAAGAACAGGACGTGCGGGAAGCGGCGGCGGGTGACGGGGCCTCGGCGTGTCGCCGTGCCGGGCGGCGCCACCACCCCGTTCGCTGCCTGCCGGGAGGGTTCCGGGCGGGCGGCCCGGATTGCCGGGCGGCTCTAAGCGGCGCTGCAGACCCGGAGCAGGTCGATGTGGCGGCGGGAGGTGAGGGGCAGGGAGTGCGGGATGGGCTCGGCGTGTCTCGTGTCCCGCCGGCCGCTGCGTCCCATGGTTCCCTACCCGTTCGCTCGGATTTCCCGTGGTCGAGTCTCGGGCCGCCCACCGGCGGCGTCAAGGGTGCGGTACGGGCCGCCTGTCGCGGCGCGGCGGTCCGGCCCGCCCGGATCGCGGAGGGCCCCGAGGGCCGCGACCCGGCGGGCGGGTGCGCGGGCCGCCGTCACACCGGTGCGGAATAATGCCCGCATGCGCATTTCAGCCAGGGCCGACTACGCGGTGCGGGCAGCCCTCCAGCTCGCCGCCTCCCAGGATTCGGGGCCGCTGAAGGCCGAGACGATCGCCGAGGGGCAGGGCATCTCGCACAAGTTCCTGGAGGGGATCCTCGGCGACATGCGCAAGGGCGGTCTCGTGGAGAGCCAGCGCGGCGGCAACGGCGGCTACTGGCTCGCCAGGCCCGCCGAGACGATCTCCGTCGCGGACGTGATCCGCTGCGTGGACGGCCCGCTGGTCTCCGTACGCGGGGAGCGGCCTCCGGAGCTGTCCTACACGGGGCCGGCCGAGTCCCTGCTGACCCTCTGGATCGCCCTCCGGGCCGGTGTCCGTGAGGTCCTCGGCGTCTCGCTCGCCGAGGTGGCGGGGGCCAAGCTGCCGGACCGGGTCGTCGCGCTCGCGGACGACCCGGAGGCCTGGACCAACCCCTGACCGGCCTGGCGAACCCCTGACCGGCTTGGCGAACCGCCGCCGACCTGCGGCGACTTGACGTCATCTCATCCACCAAGACACCCCTGTCCAGCTTACGGACGCCTCTTGGGGCCTGCCCCTCTCCTCTGCCACTATCCCTAGTGTTCCAGTGGGGATACGAGAGATCAGGTGAGGTGACGTGAGTACGCCGAGGACAGCGCCGAAGAGACCCGCCCCGCACAACGCCTCCGCACCGGCCTGTCGCGCCGCCGACGACGAGATCTGGCCGCGCGTCACCCGCGAACTCGCCGACGACCTCGCCGTCGACGCCCTCGCCAGGGACCGGGCCGGCAAAGCCCCCTTCGACGAGGTCGCCCGACTCCAGGAGGCGGGGCTGCCCGCCCTGCTCACCGCACCGGGCCCGGACCGGCGCGGCGCCGACTGGCGCGCCGCCTGCGCCGTCATACGCGAGATAGCCGCGGCCGACGGATCGGTGGGCGAACTCCTCGCCCACCACTACGCGTTGTCCTGGAGCAGCCGCTTCTTCGGCCCCGACCCTGCGGGGAACCCGACACCCCTCGACGTGTGTACGGCCGAGGAGCGCTGGCTGCTCGCCGGCGGCATCGAGCCGCCGCGCGGCGGCACCGACCCCGGGCTCACGCTGACGCCCGCCCAGGGCGCCGGTGCCGGCGGCTGGTTCCTCGAAGGCCGGCGCCCGTTCGCCTCGGGGGTGACCGTCGCCGACCGGCTCGTCGTCGGCGCCCGCCCCGCCGACGGCGGGGATCTGCTGGTCGTCCTGGTGGACCCGGACCATCCGGGCGTGCGCACGGAGACCGGCCCCGACCGGGTCGGGCAGCGCCTGGCCGGTGCCGGGACCGTCACCTTCGAGCGCGTACCGGTGGAGCCCGGGCAGGTCCTCGGCACCCTCCCCCACGACGAGCACGCCGTGGCCCCGTTCACCGCCCTCGCGCCGCTGGCCCTGCGGCTGCTGCTCGTGCAGGTGGGGCTCGGCATCGCCGAGGGCGCGCTCGCCGAGGCCAGGGACATCAGCCGCGCCGGGCAGGCCGCACCGCCACCGGCCGGCCCGGCGGGAGTCCCGACGCCCACGGACGGCGCCGCCCCGGTCGTGGCCGGGGACGACCCGTACCTCCTCCTCGCGTACGGGGAGCTGGCGACGGCCGCGCACGCGGCGGCGGCCGTGGTGGAGCGGGCGACGGACGCCCTGGCGCACGGGCTGCTCGCCGGGCGGGCGCTCGGCCCGGAGGAGCGGGCCGACATCGCGGTCCTGGTGGCGGCGGCCGAGGCCGTCACCGGCCGGGCGGCCGTCCACATCACCACCCGCGTCCTCGAACTCGTCGACGCCCCCGCGGCCGCCGAGACGCTCGGCGCCGCCCCCGGCTTCGACCGCTTCTGGCGCAACGCCCGCGCCCTCACCGCCCCCACCCAGGCCGCCCACCGGCTCCGGGACATCGGGGACCACTACCTGAACGGCACCCACGCCCGGCTCACCCTGCGGGCCTGACCGCGCCCGCCGCGGGGCCCGGCGGCGTACGAAGGGACGGACGGTCCGGCATGTCGGGACGTCCGGCCCTCTCGTCGAACGGCCGATGGGCCCAAGCTGGACTCAGCAGGGCCGGCCGGCCGGCGGGCCCGTCACCGCACCGACGGAGGCAGCCTGATGAGTCGTGAGATCGTCGCAGGAGTGGACGGTTCCCCGGAGAGCCTCGCGGCGGCCGACTGGGCCGCCCGCGAGGCCCTCCGCCGGGGGCTGCCGCTACGGCTCGCGCACGCCTGGCGCTGGGAACCCCTCGACATCCCGCTCGTCCAGGACCCCGAGACCCAGCAACGCGCCGCGTACGGCGTCCTGAACGAGGCCGAGGCCACGGTCGCGGCACGCCACCCGGAACTCGCGCTCACCACCCGGCTGGTCCCCGACACCCCGGTCGCCGCGCTGCTCGCCGCCGAGGAGAACGCCGAGATGCTGGTCATCGGTTCGCGCGGGCACGGCGCCGTGGCCGGCTTCCTGCTCGGCTCGTACGGCCAGCAGATCATCGCCGGCGCCACCGGCCCCGTGGTCGCCGTCCGCTCCCGCGACGGCGAGCAGGCCGAACCGCCCGCCGGGTACGTCCTGGTCGGCCAGCTCGGCGACCCCGAGGACAGCGCCGCCGCCCTGGGCTTCGCGTTCGAGACCGCCGCCGCGCGCGGGGCGGCGGTGCGGGCCGTCCGCGCCTGGAGCCTGCCGCCCCTCTACGCGTACAGCCCGGCCTCGATGCGGCTCGCCGACGAGGCCGGCGGGCTCGTCCCGTACGAGGAGAAGGCGCTGCGCGAGGCCCTGGCGCCGTGGCGCGAGCGGTTCCCTGACGTGCCGGTGACGGAGCACGTCGAACTGGGCAGCGCGGGACAGGTGCTGCTCGCCGCCTCCGGGGCCGCCCAGCTCCTGGTGGTGGGCCGCAGGGCCCGGCGTGGCGCGATCGGCCCGCGGATCGGTTCCGTGGCGCACGCGGCGCTCCACCTCGCGCCCTGCCCGGTGGCGGTGATCCCGCAGGGCTGAAAAGCTCGGACGTGGGTTGACTCGTCGTGTTGACGGAGAGTGTCGGGGCGGCCGGGGCCGGAAAGTGTTACCGCCGTCGCCCCGGTGGCCCGTACGGCACCGGACCCTCCGGCGACCTCGGCGAGAGAGCGGAGCTCCATGCGGCACCACGACCGTCCCGGCCACCACGACCATCCCGACGTCACTGACGTCACCGACGTCACCGACGAGTTGGCTCCGGCGCGCGTGAGCGGCCGGCACCGCAGGAGCGGCGGGGTGCGGCGCCGTGACACCGCCCGCCCCTCCTTCCGCACCTCCGTCGTGCTCGGCGGGGCCGCCGCCCTGATCGCGGTGGTGACCGGCATGTACGTGGCGTCCCCGGCCCCGGCGGTCTCGCCGGCCGCGTCGCCGGCCGGCGCCCGGGCGGCGGCCGGGAAGGCGGGGCAGTTCGTGCAGGAGGTGGTGAGGCTCGCGAACGCCGAGCGGGACAAGGCCGGTTGCGGGCCGGTGCGGTCCGAGAGCCATCTGCGGGCGGCGGCGCAGGGGCATGCCGACGACATGGCGGCGCGTGACTACTACGAGCACGACACCCCGGAGGGGCGTGACGCGGGCGACCGGATCACCGGCGCCGGGTACGCGTGGTCGACGTGGGGGGAGAACATCCACCGGGGGCCCAAGACGCCGGCCCGCGCCATGGAGGACTGGATGGACAGTCCGGGCCATCGGACGAACATCCTCAACTGCGCCTTCAAGGACATCGGCGTCGGCGTGACGCTGACCGCCAACGGCCCCTGGTGGGTCCAGGACTTCGGCGCCAGACGCTGACCCGCGGGCGCGTCGGGACACCGGCGCGTCAGGAGGCGGGTGCGGCCAGTTTCTGCACCCAGATCGTGCCGCCGGGACCGGGCGCCGACGCCACGCCGGTGTCCCGGTACCGGCAGTTCAGCATGTTCTCCTCGTGCATGGCGCCGTCGGTCCAGTCGTCGACGACCTCCGCCGGGTCGGACGGACCGCGGGCCAGGTTCTCGGCCCAGGCGCTCCAGTCGTACCCGGCGGCGGTGATGCGCACGTCCGCGAAGTCGCCCTCCGGGCTGCTGTGGCTGTAGTAGCCGCGCGCGGCCATGTCCCGGGCGTACGAGCGGGCCGCCGCGACGAGTCGCGGATCGGTGTGCAGCGGGGCGCAACCGGCCGCCGCCCGGAGCCGGTTGACCCGGGCCGTGAGCCGCTCCTCGGCGGTGGGCCGCGGGGGCGGCGGCGTGGTCCTGCGGGGTTTCGGCGCCCGGGTCGTCGGTGCCGGGGCGGCGACGGTCGCCGCGGGGGCGGTGGTCGGGGTCGCGGAGGGCGGGGGCGCGGCGACGGGCCGGGCGGGGGTCACCGGGGTCTCGGGCTGCCGGGGTACGAGGAGGGCGGCGGCTCCGAGGACGGCGACGGCCGCGGCCCCGGCGACGCAGGCGCGGCGGACCGGCGTCCACCGGGAGGCGGTCTCGAAGGAGTCGGGCTGGGTGCCGGTATCGAAGGTCACCGGCTGGGAGGCGGTCTCGAAGGCGACGGGCTGGGTGGCGAGGGGTTCCGCGCCGTGCAGGGCGCCGGCGGCGAGCGGGGGTACGAGGCCGATGCCGACGAGCAGGCCCTCGACGGGGGCGAGTCCGCGGCGGCCGGTGACGCGGCCGGTGCAGGCGGCGCAGCCGCGCAGGTGCCGGGCTATGCGTTTGCGCCAGAGCGGGGAGGGGCGGCCGTCCCAGGGGGTGAGGGTGTCGGCGAGTTCGGGGCAGCGCGGGACGGCGTCCAGGGCGCGGACCACGGCGCGGCCGGTCTCCAGTCGTTCCTTCATGCGCTGGATCCGGACGGCGGCGTGCTGCGGGGAGATGCCGCCGAGGCCTTCGGCGACCTCGGCGCGGTCGAGTTCCCCGGCGGCTTCGAGCCACCACAGGGAGAGGAGTTCGCGGTCGTCCTCGTCGAGCCAGCGGGTGGCGCGGGCCACGTCGCGGCGCTGCCCGGAGAGGCCGAGGCGGAGGATGGTGAGTTCTGTGAAGTCGCCGGCCGGGTCGGCGAGGTCGGCGGCCCGGTCGAGGCCGGGTTCGGGTGCCTGCTGGCGTTCGCGCCAGCGGCGCCGTATGCCGTTCATGGCGATGGCGACGAGCCAGGAGCGGAAGCGTTCGGGGTCGCGGAGGCCGGTGAGGCCGTCAAGGGCGCGGACCATCGTCTCCTGGACGATGTCGTCGGTGTCGGCGTGGCCGTCGAGGGCGCGGCCGACGATGTTGTGGACGAGGGGCAGGTAAGCGCGGACCAGTGCGTCCCTGGCGTCCGCGTCACCGGCCCTGGCCGCTTCCACCAGCGCGGTGGTGCGGCGCTCGTCGCTGTGCATGGGTCTGCTCCCTCTTCCCTGGTCCGAGTCCCCCGTCGTTCGGAGACCCGTGGGAGCGGGAGGGATAACACTTTTCTTCCTGTGGTGCCCGGTGACCTTACACCGGTGGTGCCGCGGGCAGGGTGGGGACGGTGGCCCCGTTCCCTTCCCGTACGGCGGCCACGACGGCATCGTGCAGGTCGCGGCTCTCCTCCTCCGTCGCGCACGGAACGGGACTGCCCGACATGGTGAACCAGTCGGATGCGCCGCTGTACTGCACGGCCACGCGTGCCTCCCGCTCGGCGAACGTCGTGTGCACGGTCAGATCGCCCGTGACGACGCCCGCCTCGTCGGTCAGCACCCCACCTCGCCCGGTGTAGACACCGGCGGTCGTCCAAGATGCCCAGCTCATCCATCCAGGTTCACACCCGGACGGCGGATGCGCCACCGACGGGCGGAGACCCCACGAAACCGCCCCGATCCGTCTACGGAAACCGCCCCGGCCGGAGGGATTCCGGCCGGGGCGGTCTGGTGTCACTCCCGCGTCACGGCGTTCAGGCGAGGGACGCGATGGCCTCGTTCAGCGTGGCGGACGGGCGCATCACGGCCGCGGCCTTGGCCGGGTCGGGCTGGTAGTAGCCGCCGATGTCGGCCGGGGAGCCCTGGACGGCGTTCAGCTCGTCGACGATCTTCTGCTCGTTGGCGGAGAGGGTCTCGGCGAGCGGCGCGAAGGCCTTGGCCAGGTCGGCGTCCTCGGTCTGGGCGGCCAGCTCCTGGGCCCAGTACAGGCCGAGGTAGAAGTGGCTGCCGCGGTTGTCGATGCCGCCGATGCGACGGGTCGGCGACTTGTCCTCGTTGAGGAAGGTGCCGGTGGCGCGGTCGAGGGTGTCGGCGAGGACCTGGGCGCGGGCGTTGCCCGTGGTGGTCGCGAGGTGCTCGAAGGAGGCGGCCAGGGCGAAGAACTCGCCGAGGCTGTCCCAGCGGAGGTAGTTCTCCTTGACGAGCTGCTGGACGTGCTTCGGGGCGGAGCCGCCGGCGCCGGTCTCGAAGAGGCCGCCGCCCGCCATCAGCGGGACGACAGACAGCATCTTGGCGCTGGTGCCCAGCTCCAGGATCGGGAAGAGGTCGGTCAGGTAGTCGCGCAGGACGTTGCCGGTGACGGAGATGGTGTCCTCGCCGCGGCGGATGCGCTCCAGGGAGAACTTCGTCGCCTCGACCGGGGACAGGATCTTGATGTCCAGGCCCTCGGTGTCGTGCTGCGCGAGGTACTCGTTGACCTTGGCGATCAGCTGCGCGTCGTGGGCGCGGTTCTCGTCCAGCCAGAAGACGGCCGGGGCGCCGGTGGCGCGGGCGCGGGTGACGGCGAGCTTGACCCAGTCCTGGATGGGCAGGTCCTTGGTCTGGCAGGCGCGGAAGATGTCGCCCTCGGCGACCTCCTGCTCCAGGAGGACGTTGCCCGCGGCGTCGACGAGGCGGACGGTGCCGGCCTCGGCGATCTCGAAGGTCTTGTCGTGGGAGCCGTACTCCTCGGCCTTCTGCGCCATGAGGCCGACGTTCGGGACGGAGCCCATGGTGGACGGGTCGAAGGCGCCGTGGGCGCGGCAGTCCTCGATGACGGCCTGGTAAACGCCCGAGTAGCTGTGGTCCGGGAGGACCGCGAGGGTGTCGGCCTCCTGGCCGTCCGGGCCCCACATGTGGCCGGAGGTGCGGATCATGGCCGGCATCGAGGCGTCGACGATGACGTCGGACGGCACGTGCAGGTTGGTGATGCCCTTGTCGGAGTCGACCATCGCGAGGGCCGGGCCCTCGGCGAGCTCGGCCTCGAAGGCGGCCTTGATCTCGGCGCCGAGGCCGTGCGGGATGGCGTCGAGGCCACCGAGGACGGTGCCGAGGCCGTCGTTCGGGGAGAGGCCGGCGGCGGCGAGGACCTCGCCGTACTTCGCGAAGGTGTTCGGGAAGAAGGCGCGGACGACGTGGCCGAAGACGATCGGGTCGGAGACCTTCATCATCGTGGCCTTGAGGTGCACGGAGAAGAGGACGTCCTCGGCCTTGGCGCGGGCGACCTGCTCGCTCAGGAAGGTGCGGAGGGCGGCGGCGCGCATGACGGCGGCGTCGACGACCTCGCCGGCGATGACCTTCAGCGGGGCGCGGAGCTCGCTGACGGTGCCGTCGGCGGCGGTGAACTCGAAGCGAAGGGTGTCGTCGGCGGCGATGACGACGGACTTCTCCGTGGAGGCGAAGTCGTTCTCGCTCATGGTGGCGACGTTGGTCTTGGACTCGGGGGTCCAGGCACCCATGCGGTGCGGGTGGTTCTTGGCGTAGTTCTTGACCGAGCCGGGGGCGCGGCGGTCGGAGTTGCCCTCGCGCAGGACCGGGTTGACGGCCGAGCCCTTGACCTTGTCGTAGCGGGCGCGGACGTCCTTGTCCTGGTCCGTCTGCGGGTCGTCCGGGTAGTCCGGGAGGGCGTAGCCCTGCGCCTGGAGCTCGGCGATCGCGGCCTTCAGCTGCGGGATGGACGCCGAGATGTTCGGCAGCTTGATGATGTTGGCTTCGGGCGTCTTGGCCAGCTCGCCGAGCTCGGTGAGGGCGTCGGCGATGCGCTGGCCCTCCTCCAGGAACTCGGGGAAGAGGGCGATGATGCGGCCCGCGAGGGAGATGTCCCGCGTCTCGACCGTGACTCCGGCCTGCGAGGCGTACGCCTGGATCACGGGCAGGAACGAGTACGTCGCCAGGGCGGGCGCCTCGTCAGTGTGGGTGTAGATGATGGTCGAGTCAGTCACCGGGTGCTCCGCTCCACGTCTGCGTATGCGAGATTGCTCGACATCAAGATATCTCGTGATCGAGGTCGTCCGTAAAGGGCCCCACGGGCTCGCTCTCCCGCTGGACCCCCGCGGCCTCCACGAAGGGGCCGCCGAGGCGGTACGGGGCGGGGGCGCCGTCGACGTCGACGCGGCGCAGCAGCCCCAGCAGGATCAGGCCCGTGGCGGCCGTCACACCGGCGGCGAGGGCCTGGCCGCAGCGGTGGGCGAGCCGGAGCTCGGCGGGGTCGTAGGGCGCGGTGGCGGGCAGCGCGAGGGTGTCGCCGAGCAGCCAGAAGCCGGCGCCGAGGCCCGCCGCGGCGAGCAGCGCGAGCGGCACGGTCAGGGGCAGGCCGGGCACGAGGGGTCCGCGCCGGGGGCCGGGGCGGACCTTGCCCTTGCGGGCGAGGAAGGCAAGGAGGCCGCATTCCACGGCGAGGACGACGAGGGCGGCGGCGATGACGTCGCCGGGCCGGTGCCGCCCCGAGGCGATGGTGTAGGCGCCGACGGCGACGGCCCAGAGGGTGCCGGCGCCGACGGCGATGCCCCGGAGCCGGTAGGGGACGACGAGGACCAGGCCGAAGGCGATGCCGAGGGCGAGCGTGGTCTGGGCGCTGGGGAAGCCGCTGGGGAGGAGGGCGCCCGCCGTGTCGTGGAGGCGGGGGCGGGGGGCGTACCGCTGGAGCAGGCCGGTGACGGCGAGGGCCGTGACGAGAGCGCCCGCCGCGGCCCCGGTGAGCGCGTAGCGCTTGCGTATCAGGCCCGCGGCGAGGAGGAGGAAGCAGCCGGCGGCGAGCGAGAAGGTGGTGAGGCCGGCGAGCGAGGGGTGCTCGCGCAGCAGGGTGACGGCCGTGCCGTCGGCGCGCCGGCCGGTGACGGCGGCGTCGCCCCAGCGGCGGCCGGTCGCGGTGAGCACGAGGCCGGCGTAGACGACCGTGAGGAGGAGGACCGCCCCGAGGCAGGCACGCCGGGTCCGGGTGCGGACCCGGGTGCTGAAGGAGCCGGCGGCCTCGCCGGCCACGGCGGCGTACCACCAGGTGTCACCGGTCTCCAGCGGCCTCTGGGTGCCGCCGGCGCGGAGCCTGTCATAGGAAGCCATGCCCCGATTCGAACCCACGCGCGGCTGCCCCGCCCGCTGGACTCACCCGAACGACACGCCGGGGGCCGCCAGGGGTGTCCTGGTCAGCGCTCGCGGGGCGGGCGCTGACCGAGGACGAGGAGGATGAGGCCCATGAGCAGGCCGAGGACGGTGGACACGCCGAGGCCGGAGCGGACGGCCGGGTCGTCGGAGAAGGGTGTGACCGCCTGGACGGCGAAGGCGGCGGCCAGGAGCAGCTGGCCTCGGCCGTAGAGGCCCGTGCGGAAGACGCGGTGCCGGAGCCAGGGCCAGACCCAGCCGCTGCGGATGGCGGCGACGCCGCCGATGGCGAGGACGAGCGCGAGCGCGCCCGG
Source organism: Streptomyces sp. NPDC037273 (assembly GCF_055603625.1). NCBI lineage: Bacteria > Bacillati > Actinomycetota > Actinomycetes > Kitasatosporales > Streptomycetaceae > Streptomyces > Streptomyces sp. NPDC037273. Next base: position 362,370 of record NZ_JBVJVO010000001.1, on the reverse strand, counting down.
GACGACGGCGTACCAGTGCATGAGCCACCCCCTGGAGCCCGGCCCCCTGCCGGGTGCGCGTGATCATGCCACAGCGAGGTGACGGGAGCGGTCGCGGTCGTGCCGGCGCGTCCCGTAGAGCGTGAACGCGGTGTTCACCAGGGCCACGTGGCTGAGGGCCTGCGGCATGTTGCCGAGCTGGCGGCCGGCGACCGGGTCCCATTCCTCGGCGAGGAGGCCGACGTCGTTGCGGACGTCGAGGACCCGCTCGAAGACGGTGCGGGCCTCGTGGGGGCGGCCGGTCATGGCGAGCGCGTCGGCGTACCAGAACGTGCAGGCGACGAAGGCCCCTTCGGTGCCGCCGAGGTCGTCGAGGGCGTGGGTGCCGCCGTCGCTCGCGTCTCCGTACCGGCGCAGGAATCCGTGCTCGTCGAGGCGTTCCATCGCGCGCACGGTGCCGAGGACGCGCGGGTCGCCGGCGGGCAGGAAGCCGAGGCGGGGGATCAGCAGGGCGGTGGCGTCGACCTGGTGGCTTCCGTAGGACTGGGTGAAGGAGTCCTGTTCGTCGCTCCAGCCCCGGGTGCAGATCTCCTCGTGCAGTTCCCGGCGCAGCGCCTGCCAGCGGTGGACGGAACCGCGCAGTCCGGCGACGCGGGCGAGGCGGACGGCGCGGTCGGCGGCCACCCAGGCCATCACCTTGGAGTGGACGAAGTGGCGGCGCGGGCCCCGGACTTCCCAGATGCCCTCGTCGGGTTCCCGCCAGCGTTCGCCGAGGTATTCGAGGAGCGCGGCGACCAGGGCCCAGGTGGCGGGGTCGAGGACGACGCCGGCGCGGACGGCCGAGTAGACGGTGTTGAGCACCTCGCCGTAGATGTCGAGCTGGAACTGGTCGACGGCCGCGTTGCCGAATCTGACGGGCCGTGAATCCTCGTAGCCCGGCAGCCAGTCGGCGTGGGTCTCGGGCAGCCGGCGCTGACCCTCGACCCCGTACAGCGGCTGGAGGTCGGCGGGGTCGCCGGCGACGGCCCGCAGCAGCCACGCCGTCCACGCCAGCGCCTCCCTGCGGAACCCGCCGCGCAGCAGACAGGACAAGGTGAAGGTGGAGTCGCGCAGCCAGCAGAAGCGGTAGTCCCAGTTGCGCTGCCCGCCGATGGACTCGGGCAGCGAGGCGGTGGCCGCGGCGACGACCCCGCCGGTCGGCGCGTAGGTCAGCGCCTTCAGGGTGAGCAGCGAGCGGATGACGGCTTCCCTGGCCGGGCCGTCGTAACGCAGCGCGGCGGCCCAGTCGTTCCAGAACGCGAGGGTTCGGGTGAGCGCGGCCTCGATCCCCGCCGGCGCCACGGGAGCGGGCGGGGCGGCGTGCGAGGGCCGCCAGCCGAGGGTGAACGCGACGCGGCGCCCGGGTGTGACGGTGAAGTCGAAGGTGGTGCGGTCCGGGGTGACGACCGGGTCGACGCCGGGGCCGCAGGACAGGTAGGCGGCGTCGGGTCCGGCGATCGAGGCCACGGTACGGCGGTCCACGGAACGGGTCCAGGGCACGATGCTGCCGTGATGGAAGCGGACCCTCAACTCCCCCCGCATCGGGACCCGTCCGGCGATGCCCTCGACCACCCGGAAGATCGTCGGGGCGCCTTCGCCGAGGGAACGCGGCGGCATGAAGTCGGTGACGCGGACCGATCCTGAGACGGATTCCCAGACGGTGTCGAGGACGAGCGTGTCTCCCCGGTAGCCCCGCCGCGTGCACCGGGATCCGTCGGCGGGGGCGAGCAGCCACCGGCCGTGCCCGGGGGTTCCGAGGAGGGCGGCGAGACAGGCCGGCGAGTCGAAGCGGGGGGCGCACCACCAGTCGACGGACCCGTCGGTCCCCACGAGCGCCGCGGTCTCCAGGTCACCGACGAGGGCGTAGTCCTCAATTCGCCCTGCCATGACGGGATTGTATGCCCGGCGGAGACGGCATGCATAAACTTCCGCGCATTCACGGGGAATGACCGGCGGTGACCAGGCTGTTCAGCGCGGGAATTCCTTCGCGGTGAACCGCATATCCTTCCGCTCTTCTTGACGCTTTCACCCTCCGCGCAGGATTCTGGAAGACGCGGGTCCGCCGCGCGGAAGGCCGTACCCATGAGTAGCGAATCGCACCCCCTGCGCCGGTCGACCGACCGCGCTCCCGGGTCCGGCGGGCGGACGGTCAGTCTCGTCCTCACGATCCGCCCCGGCCACGGGGATGCGGGCCGCGACCTCGACGCCCTGCTCGATCAGGTGCCGTCGAGCGTGCGGGAGGTGGTGCTCGTCGGGGCCCCGGCCGGTTTCGGCGACGGCGGGAAGCGACCCGGGCCGATCGTGCGGAGCCTGGGGGCGTGGGACGTCGAGAAGGGCGACACCCCGCACGCGGGACTGCTCGCGGCGACCGGCGATCTGATCGTCCTGATGAATGCCGACGGCAGTATGTCGCCGCACGAGATCCCGCATTTCCTGCACTATCTGGAAAACGGCTACGACTTCGTCAAAGGATCGCGCTTCATCGCCGGCGGCGATGTCGCCGCCTCTTCGCTGGTGCGGCGCGTGGGGCACCGCGCGCTCCTGCGCGTCGCGCGCAGGCTGTACGGCCAGCGGCTCACCGATCTCTGGTACGGATTCTGCGCTTTCCGGCATTCCTTCGTCGATCTCCTCGAACTCCGCGAGGACGGGGTCGAACTCGGCGCGGAACTCGTCGCGCACGCGCTGCACTACGGGCTGCGCGTGGCCGAGGTGCCCAGCCGCGAACTGCCCTGCCGCCACGGGGCGTCGCGCCTCCGCACGGTCCGTGACGGCGCCCGCATCCTCGGCACGCTCCTCGACGAACGGCCGCACAACGCGCTGTCCCGGCTCGCCCACGGCCGCTCCCGCACCTCTCCCGGTTGACGAATCACCCCGGGGAAGCTAAGGCTGGATACAGCGCTATTTCATGACAAGCGTGGCGGAGGCGTCCGTCTCGGGACGCGCCGCTCAGGACTCGTCAGGCCCTCGGTAGGGTCGGTTGCCGGAAGAGGCTCGTCATGACCTTCCTCCCCATCAGCCGAACGCCGGCGGCACCCGCGCCGCACCCCCTGCGGCGGGTGACCGACTGGCCCCTGTCCGAGGCGCGCCGCCGTTCGCTGTGCCCCACCCCGCACCGGCCGACCGCCCACCCGACACGCCGGGTCTCCGACCGGATCCGTACCGCCGCCCCTCCCCCGTCGAGCCGGGCGTGCAGGCCGCGCGGCGCCGCCCGGCGCCGGCGCGCCCGTACGGTCCGCACCCACGCGACGCGGCGCCGCGGTTCAGCGGGTCCGGACGGCCCAGCCGGCCCGGACGCCCGGCACGGCGCTGACGCCGCCCTCGTACCGGTCCGCCCCGTCCCGGCCCCGTGCACGCCGGGGTCACCTCGGAGGCGGCTGCCATGAGCGCCGTACGAGGTCCCCTTCTGGTCGCCCTCTCCGGGCCCGCCGGCGTGGACGGGCCGGCGCTGCTCGGCAGGGTCGCCGCGCTCCTGCGTGAGCGCGGCCTCACCGTCGCCACCACGGACGGACACGGCTGTTTCTTGTGCCGCGGGCTCCCGGTTCCGCGCCGCGTGAGGGACGCGGGGGAACCGGGCGGGGACGGGTGGGCACGACGTGCGACGGATCCCGAGCGCCGGGGATCCGCTCCGCGCCGTGCCCACGCGTTCCTTGAGGCCGGTGAACTCGCGGCCAGGATCGCGGTGGCCCGGACTCTCGCACGCGAGCGCGCGGTCGGCGGGCCTGCGGTCGTGCTGACCGACCGGGGGCCGCTGGACGGCCTCGTGACCTTCGACCCGCCGGCCGCCTCGGGCCCCGCGCGACTCTTCCGCCGCCTCGCCGCCCGCTACGCCCTGACGCTCCTGGTGGACACCGGCCCCGACACACGGCGCGGCCACGACCGCGCGCGGGCCGGCGCTCGCCCGGCCGCCTCCTGGCCCCGCTACCGCCTCTGGGCACGGCGGCTGCCGCGGATCGCCCGGCTCGACGGCGAGCGGCCCCCGTCCCTGCTCGCGGCGGCGGCCTCGGAGCGGATCCTCGAAGCCGTACGGGAGAGCGAGCGGGCCGCCGAGGAGGCGCGTGCCTCCGCGCTGCGGGGGCACGTCCGGGCGCCGCGCGACGGCGCGCGGCGGCGGCACGTGGTGGTGTCGGTGTACGAGGGGGACGACACTCCCGGCCACCGGGGCGGCGGAGCCCTGATGGCCGGGGCCGTGGCCCGGCGGCTCGCCGAGGACTTCCGGGTGACGGTGGTGACGGCGGGGCTGCGCGGCGGCGCGGAGGAGCGGGACGGCATCCGGTACGTGCGGCTGCCGGTGTGCCGGGCGGGGCCGCGTGCCGGGCGGCTGCTGTTCCTGGCGATGCTGCCGTTCGTGGCCCGCCGCATCCGGCACGACCTGTGGCTGGAGAGCTTCACTCCCCCGTTCTCGACGGGCTTCCTGCCGCTGACCACGGCCGCCCCCGTGATCGGGATCGACCACGGCCGCGGCCCGGCGGGAGCGCGGCGGCGCCCCCGTGTCCCGTTCCTCCTGGTGGAGCGGATCGGCCTGCGCTGCTACCGGCACATCGTGGTGACGAGCACGGCGGACGGCGCGCTGGCCCGGCGGCTCAGCCCCCGGGCCGACGTGCAGGTCATCGCGAACGGGGTCGAGCGCGAGGGCGCCGGCGAGACACGGCTCGGGGCCGGGCGGTTCATCCTGTTCCTGGGGCGGATCGACAGCTGGGCCGCGGGGCTCGACCTGCTGCTCGACGCGTACGACCGGGCCCGGCCTCCGCTCGACCTGGTGCTCGCGGGCAGCGGCAGTCCCGACGAGGAGGAGTGCCTGGCCGCGCTCCTCGCCGCCCGCTCCCCCGGCGCGCGGCCCCGGATCCACTGGGTGGGCCCGGCCGACGAGGAGCGCAGGAGCGGGCTCCTGCGCGACTGCGCGTTCCTGGTGCTGCCTTCGCGCCACGAGACCTTCGGGCTCGTGGCGCTCGAAGGCATGGCGTACGGCAAGCCCGTGCTCCACTTCGACCTGCCCGCGCTGCGCTGGATGCGCGACGGCGGGGACGTGGCGGTGCCGCCGTTCGACGTCGCCGCGTTCGGGGAGCGGATGGCCGAGCTTGCCGGCGACCCGGCGCTCCGCCGCGGCCTCGGACGGCGCGCGGGGGTGGCCGCCCGGCACTACACGTGGGACGAGATGACGGGCCGTTACCTGGCCCTGGCCCACCGGCTCCTGGACACGCCCGCCTTCCCGCGGCGGCCGAGGAAGAGGGGTGCGTCATGGCAGACGACCCGCTGACGGGCTTCGTCCGGACCCTCATCGGCTCCGGCGCCCCCGTACTCGTGCTGTCGCCGCACCTGGACGACGCCGTGCTGTCCTGCGGAGCGCTGCTCGGCTGGCCGGGCAGGCGGGCCCCGGTGACGGTGGCCACGCTGTTCACGGAGGCCGGGCCGCCCCCGTACACCCTGGCCGCCCGGCGGTACCTGCGGCTGACCCACGCCGGTGACGCGGCGGAACTCTTCGCCGAGCGGCGCGCCGAGGACCGGCGGGTGCTCGGCGCGCTCGGTGTCGGCCTGCTCCATGTCGGCCTGGTCGACGGCCTGTTCCGGCGTCTGCCGAGCACCCGGCCGGGCACGGCGCGGCTCGCCCGGCTGCTGCCCGAGGTGGACCACGTGTACCCCACGGAGCGGCTGCACCTGGCGCGTGGCCGGGTCTCCGCGCACGACACGGAGACCCTGCGGACGGTCGCGGAGACCGTGGACGCGCTGCTGCCCCGCTCGTCGGCCGGACTCGTGCTCGCCCCGCTCGGGGTGGGCGGTCACCCCGACCACGTGCTGGTCCGCACGGCCGCCGAGCGGAGCGGACGCCGGATCGTGTACTACAGCGACTTCCCGTACGACCAGCGGGCGTCCGCCGACGCCGGGTTCACCGGCCGGCACCGTCTGGTGGCCCGCGCCTGGGAGTCCGGCCTCGACCGCAAGACCGAGCTGATCCGGGGCTACCGGACGCAGGCCGAGGCCCTGTTCCCGGACGGCGGCGTCCCGCGCGTCCCCGAGGTGTACCTGCTGCCGGAGGCCGGGATCGGGGCGTGGGGCGAGGGCGGGGCCCGTACGGCGGCCACCCGCCGGCTGCCCGGCCGCGTGGCCGACCGGCTGCCCGACCGCCGGCCTGAGCGCGTGCCCGCCCGGGTGCCCGGCCGCCCCGGGTCCCGTACCGCCGGACGTGCGCCATGAGCGTCCCGGATCCGGCTTCCCGCACCGGCGCCGTCGTGGCGGGCGCACCGGCGGGGGTGCGTGATGCCCGGTGGTGAGCGGCGTCCCCGGGTGCTCCTGCTGACCGGAAGTCCGCTGGACGGGGCAGGCGGCTCCGACATCCGGCTGGCCAGGTCGGTTCTCGCGGCGCTGCCCCAGGTGGACTTCTTCTGGTTCACCCAGTGGCCCGCCCCGCGGCGGGAGACGCCTCGGCAGGGGCGTCCGGTGCGGATGCTCTCCCGCTCCGGGCTTCCGCACGTGCCCGAACGCGTCCAGGCGGCGCTGACGGGGGCGGTGTTCGCGCGGCGGGTCGATCTGGTGCACGCGTTCCTGGCCATCGGGCGCGGCTTCCCGCTGTTCTCGTGGCTGCGCCCGCTGCTGCTCGGCGGGCGGCCGGTCGTCCACACCGTGCCCGGGGTGGTGGACTCCGGGCTCCTGGCGCGGGTCCGGCCGCTGGGGACGACGGTCGCCCAGTCGGAGTCGATGGGGAGGCGGCTGCGGGCCGCCGAGTTCGGGGACGTCCGGGTCGTCCCGCCGATGATCGCGCTGGAGGAGTGGCCGTATCTGCCGCGTCCCGAAGGCTTCCCCACCGTGCTCTTCACCGGCCATCACGATCCGCACGGCGGTGCGGAGGCGTCGATCGACGCGGCGGCGGAGGCCCGGCGGGCGGGCAGCGAGTTCCGGCTCGTGCTCGCGATGCGCGGCCGTCCCGGTCAGGATCCCGAGGCGCTGAACGAGGCGCTGCGGGAGCGGGCGGGGGCGGCGGGGCTCGTCGACGTCGAGGTGCGCGGCTATGTCGAGGACATGCACGCGCTGCTCGCCTCCGTCCAGGTGCTGCTCTTCCCCCCGGTCGCCCTCGGTCATCGGACGGACATCCCGTTCACGGTGCTCGAAGCGCTGGCGACGGGCCGGCCGGCCATCCTCAGCGACCTTCCCCAGTTCGCCGACTTCGGTCATGCCGTGCTCCGCGCGCCCGCCGGTGACGCCCGCCGGACGGGCCAGCAGCTGGCGTGGCTGCTCGGCCAGCCGCGCTCCTGGGACATGCTCGCCGAACGGGGGCGGGCGCTGGTCGAGGACCACTTCGGCCCGGAGCGGTTCGCCGCCCGGTACGCGGCGCTCTACCGGGAGTTGCTGGACTGACGGCGCGCCGGGGCCGGGTCACGGCCGCCGTGCCGTGAGGAGCAGGACGCCCGTGTCCCCGTACTCGGGCAGTGTGCGGTCCTTGGCGAGGCGGACGATCCGCAGGCCGGTGGTGCGCGGGGCGAACACGCCCCGCAGGGCGGCCTCGTCGACGGGGCAGGCGGGCCAGACGGGTCCGGTGCCGATGCGGTAGCTGGGCATGCGCTCCATGAAGGAGGCGAGGAGCCGGCCGCCCGGGCGGACCGAGCGCACGAAGGCGGTGCACAGGGCGGTGAACTCGTCGAAGTCCTCGGTGACGCTCTCGGCGACGAAGTTCATCGACGCGAGGTCGTAGCGGCCCGTGCCGAGGTCGTCGGCGGTGCCGGGCACGACCCGGACCCGGGAGAGCGCCTCGGCGAGGCTCGGCGGGAGGGCGGGGTCCAGCGTGCGGCACAGGTCGTAGAAGGGCAGCCAGCTGGCGTCGGCCCCCTCGGTGAGCTGCCGGCGCAGATAGCGGACGTTGGCGGCGCTGGGCTCCAGGGCGTCGACGTGGCGGCTGGCGGCGCCCGCCAGCATCAGCGGGTAGAGGTTGGGGCCCGCGCCCAGTTCGAGGGTGCGGGCCAGGCCGGCGGGGGCGAGACGCCGGTAGACGGCGGAGTGGTGCCGGATGACGCCGATGTCGCAGGGGTGGAGCAGCCGGTAGTTCTCGGCGAGGTAGTCGTCGACGGGCCAGGCGTTCCAGTCGGCGTCCCGGTTGCGCCGTGCCCGCGTCCCCGATCGCGCGCGGGGGCCGGTCCGGTCCATCACGTCTCCGGCGGCCGGCCGGCCGTGACGGCGGGGGCGGCGGGCTGGAGGGGGAAGCGGCCGGCGAGGCGTGTGAGGGCCGCGCAGAGTTCGTCGATCTCCTCGTCGGTGTTGGCGGCGGTGATCTGGACGCGGAAGCCCACGCGGTCGCGCGGGACGAGCGGGTAAGAGGCGAGGGTGACGTAGATGCCGTGTTCCCACAGGAAGGCGGCGACGGCGTCGAGGTCGGCGGCGTCGGCGAGGGGGATCTCGATGATAGGGAGCCCGTCGGTGTTGGGGGTGGCGATCCCGAGGCCGCGGACGTGGGCGAGGACGCGGGCGGTCTTGCGGTAGAGGTCGGCCCGGATCTCGTCGCCGCGTTCCTCGTTGACGTCGAGCCCGGCGAGCGCGGTGGCGAGGGAGGCGGTCGGCGAGGGGCCCGAGTAGAGGTACGGGGCGGCCGCCACCTTGAGGTGGTCCTTCAGCCATTTCGGTACGGCGAGGAAGGCGAGCAGCGAGGAGAAGGCCTTGGAGAAGCCGCCGACCAGGACGAGGTCGTCGTAGCTCTCGCCGAGGTGGCGGACGATGCTGTTGCCGCGCGAGCCGTACGGGCTGGTCTCGTCGGCGGTCCGCTCGCCGATGACGCCGAAGCCGTGGGCGTCGTCGATGTACAGGAGGGCGCCGTTCTCGCGGCAGATCCGGGCCAGGGCGGGCAGGTCGGGGAAGTTGCCGGTCATGCTGTTGACGCCGTCCATGCAGACGAGCCGGCCCGCGTCGGCGGGCGCGCCGCGCAGCAGGGCGTCCAGGTCGTCGGGCCGTTCGGCGCGGAAGCGGTGGATCTCGGCGCCCTGGCCGCGGGCGGCGACGCAGCCGTCGTACACCGTGCGGTGGGCCTGTGCCTCGACGAAGACCTGACCCGAGCCGGCGAGCAGCGGGATGACCGACTGGTGGATGAGGGTGATGGTCGGCAGCAGGAGGGTGTCGGAGGCGCCGAGGAGTTCGGTGAGGCGTTCCTCGATCCGGGGGTAGAGCCGGGGGCTGCCGATGAGCCGGGACCAGCTGGGGTGGGTGCCCCACTGTCTGACCTGCGGTTCGATCGCCTCGATGACGGTGGGGTCGAGGTCGAGGCCGAGGTAGTTGCAGGAGGCGAAGTCGACGAGCCACTCGTCGCCGACCCGGATGCGCCGGCCGGCGACCTCGTCGATGACGGCGTCGCACATGCGGCTGGTCCGCTGGAGGTGCTCCAGGTCCCGCCAGAGGGACGGGCGCGGGGGCCGGCCGGTGCTCGCCCGCACGCCGGAGAGCGCGGTGCGTCCGGTGATCCGGGCGGCCGGGCGGGGGGCGAGGCGGACGGCCGGGCGTTCGCCGGAGTGCGGGGCGCGGTGCAGATACGACTCCGCCTGGTGCGCGGTCATCGGGCGGGCGAAGAGGAAGCCCTGGCCGAAGCGGCAGCCCATCTGGGCGAGCAGCGCCCGCTGTTCCTCGTGCTCGATGCCCTCGGCGACGACCTGGAGCCCGAGGACGTCGGCGATGCGGACGATGCCTTCGACGAGGGCGACCTGCTGCGGGTCGGTGGTGATGTCGTCGATGAACGACTTGTCGACCTTCAGGACGTCGATGGGGAACTCGCGGAGGTAGCTGAGCGAGGAGAATCCGGTGCCGAAGTCGTCGATGGCGATGGAGACCCCGAGGTCCTTGAGGGCGGCCATCGTCGTCCGGATCTGGGCGTCCTGCCGCATGAGGACGGTCTCGGTGAGTTCCAGGACGAGCGAGTCGGGGGCGAGCCCGGAGGAGCGGAGGGTGCCGCGCACCTCGTCGAGGAACCCGGGGTCGCGGAACTGCCGGGCGGAGACGTTGACGTTGGCGTACAGCGGGGCCGGGCGGGGGTGGGCGCGCTGCCAGCGGGCGATGTCGAGCGCCGCGTGTTCGAGGACCCAGGCGCCGAGCGGCATGATGTGGCCGCTCTCCTCGGCCAGGGTGATGAACTGGTCGGGCGGCACCATGCCGCGTCGGGCGTGCGGCCAGCGGATGAGCGCTTCGAGGCCGGCCGGGGCGCCGCTGTCGACCTCGACGATCGGCTGGTAGCGCAGTGCGAAGGCGTGGTCGGCGATGGCCGTGTCCATGCCGGCCTGGAGTTCGTGGCGGGCGACGAGCCGGGAGTGCAGTTCGGGGTGGAAGAGCCGCCAGCGCTTCTTGCCGGCCGCCTTCGCCGCGTACAGCGCGAGGTCGGCGTGGCCGAGGAGTTCCTCGGCGTGGGCGCTGTCGAGGACGGTCGCGATGCCGACGCTGGTGGAGACGGAGACGGCGCCGTCGGTGAGGTGGAAGGGCTGGCTGAGGGTGTGCACGATCTCGGCGGCGAGGGCCTCGGCGTCGCGGGGTTCGCGGGCGCCTTCGATGAGGACGGCGAACTCGTCGCCGCCGAGCCGGGCGGCCGTGTCGGTCAGCCGCAGGACGGCGGTGAGGCGGCGGGCGACGGCGACGAGGAGTTCGTCGCCGACCGAGTGCCCCATGGTGTCGTTGACGACCTTGAAGTCGTCGAGGTCGACGAAGAGCATGCAGGTGAGGGTGGACTCGCGGCGGCCGCGGAGCAGGGCGCGTTCGATCCGTTCGAGGAGCAGGACCCGGTTGGGGAGTCCGGTGAGGGAGTCGTGGAAGGCCCGGTGGGTCAGCTCCCGCTCCAGTTTCCGCTGCTCGGTGACGTCCCTGAGGGTGAGGACGAGTCCGTGCACGGTGCGTTCGTCGCGCAGGTTGCTGCACCGGACCTCGACCTCCAGGTCGGAGGAGTCGCCGTGCAGGAGCTTCCAGTCGTCGCGGGCGTCGACGGTGTCGCGGGTGCGGGCGTCGGCGAGGACGCGCAGGGCGGCCGCGGCGTCGGAGGGGGCGAGCAGGTCGGTGAGCGGGGTCCCCGGGAGCAGGGAGTGGCCGAACATGGTCTCGGCGGAGGGGCTCGCGTACCGGACGGTGTCGTCGTCGTCGACGATGAGGATGACGTCCGATGTGTTGTGCACGAGGGTGCGGAAGTAGGCCTCGCTGGTGCGGCGGTTGACCTCCTCGCTGAGTCCGAAGCGTTCGAGGGCCAGGGCGGCCTGGGAGGCGAGGGACTGGGCGGGGGCCGCTATCTCGGCGAGTTTCTTCTCGGGCCCGGCGAGCAGCAGGACGCCGAGCAGCGGTTCGCGGCCGGCCGGGGTCTGCAGCTCCAGGGGGCAGAGCAGGACGAAGGGTTCGGGCGCGACCTCGGCGGCGACGGCGGGATCGAGGCGGCTGAGGGGCAGCAGGCGCGCGCCGTCGGCGACCAGGTCGGGCCAGGCCGCGCCGGGCTGCCTGGTCAGCTCGTCGGTGCGGCAGCTCCACGGCCGGGCGGCCGTCGCGACGGCGCTGAGGCCGCCGCCGCGGTCCCGGGTGAACAGCAGGACGCGGTGGTCGGCGCCCTGGCCGAAGAGGGTCGCGGACGCCGTCTCCACGGCGCCGGCGACCTCGCGGGGGCTGAGGGCGGCGACGAGGGAGGCGGCGGCGTTCCTGAGGCTGCGCTCGCGGGCCTCGGCCCGGTCGTGGTCGTTCATCATGCCCCAGAGCCGGACGAGGACCAGCAGGAACATGAGGGCCGAGAAGATCGCGATGACGGCGATGTCCCGGTCGCGGTCGTGCCGCAGCCACTGGAGGAGCAGCAGGGCGGGGGCGACGAGGGAGGCTCCGGCGAGCAGCGCGAGCCGTCGCTCGGCCATCCGCGGCGCCGGTTCGGGGGCGCGTTCGGTGAGGCCCGTCATCGAGGGGTGGAGGGCGGCGAGGCCCCAGGCGGTGAAGAAGACGACCCAGCCGAGGTCCCAGGGGGTGCCGACCATCCAGGTGCCCTGGAGCTGGAGGGTGCCGTAGATGACGTCGGAGGCGAGGATGCCGCAGGTGCCGAGGGTGAGGAGCTGGACGGACCGGGAGCGCAGACCGCCGGGGACGAGGAGCCGGGCGAGCATCGCGAGCATCAGGACGTCGCCGAGCGGATAGGCGATGGAGATCGCCTTCTCGGTCCAGCTCATCTCCTCGCTCCTGGCCAGCGGGGTGATGAGGTTGACCCAGGAGAGCAGGGCGACGCCCGAGGTGACGATCAGCGCGTCGAGGAGCACGCCGAGGTCCCGTCCGACCGCCCGGTAGCGGATGAAGCCGAACAGGCCGAGGGCGAACAGCGGGTAGGTGACCAGGTACAGCGCGTCGGCGGCGGACGGGAAGGGTCTGGTCTGGCCGAAGAAGGACTCCAGGGCGTTGTAGGTGGTGTCGCCGCCGACGAACGCCAGGTTGGCGGCGGCGAGCACCAGCCAGGGCCAGCGGCGTGAGGGCCGGTGCAGGTGGACCCCGACGAGGATGGCGGCGACGCCGCTGAGCCCGATGAGCGCCCACAGGGTGGTGTGCCGGGCGGGGTACTTCAGGTAGGCGATCGTGAGGAGCGTCACGACGAGGAGGTACAGCAGGGTCCATCGGCGCAGTGCCCCGTTCATTCCGGGCGGCCGGTCTCGCTGACCCTGCGCCATCGTCGACCGCCCCCTTGTCGGGTCGGGCGCTTCGGCAGCGCCCAGGTCGCGGGTACGGACCCCGTACGGTGTCCATTCTCCGGGGCCCCAGGGGCGGCTGCATCTCGGCGCCCCCGTACCCGTCGGGGGTGCCGTGCCCGGTGGTGCCGTCAGGTGGAGGCGCGGACGACGAGTTCGGTGGGCAGCATCCGGCGGGGCTGCTCGTCGGGGCCGCTGGGGTCGGCGATCTCCTGGAGGAGTACGCGGGCCATGGCGCGGCCCATCTCCTCGATGGGCTGCCGGACGCTGGTCAGGGGCGGGTCCATGTGCCGGGCGACGGCGGAGTCGTCGACGCCGACGAGGGCGACGTCCTCGGGGACGCGGCGGCCCGCCTCGCGCAGGACGCTCCGGGCGCCGGCGGCCATCACGTCGGAGGCGGCGAAGACGGCGTCGAGTCCGGGCCTGCGGTCGAGGAGTTGCCGCATGGCGCGGCGGCCGCCCTCCTCGGTGAAGTCCCCGGTGGCGACGAGGTCCGGATCGGGGGCGAGGCCGGACTCGGTCAGGCCCTCGCGGTAGCCGTCGAGGCGGCAACGGGCCACGTACATGTCGAGCGGGCCGGTGATGGTGGCGATGGAGCGGCGGCCGCGGGCGGCGAGGTGGGCGACGGCGGCGCGGCCCGCGCCGGTGTTGTCGGAGTCGACGAAGGCGACGCGTTCGTCCTCGGTCCGGCGTCCGTTGAGGACCGCCGGCAGGCCGAGGGCCCTGACCTGGTCGGGCAGCGGGTCGTCGGCGTGTACGGAGACGAGGAGGACGCCGTCGACGCGCTGGGCGGCGAGGTACTGCTCGAAGCGCTGCCGCTCCTGCTCGCTGCGGATCAGGGTGAGCAGCAACTGCTTGTCGGCGTCGGCGAGTTCGCTGCTGACCCCGCGGATGATGTCGAGGAAGTACGGCTCCGCGAACAGCCGGGCCTCGGTCTCGGGGATCACCAGGGCGACGGCGTCGGTGCGGCTGCCGGCGAGGGCGCGGGCGGCCCGGTTGGGGACGTAGCCGAGTTCGGCGACGGCCTGTTCCACGGCGGCCTTGGCCTGCTCGCTCACCTTGGGCGAGCCGTTGATGACCCGGGAGACCGTGCCGCGGCCGACTCCGGCCCTGGCCGCGACCTCCTCCAGGGTGGGCCTGCCGGTCTGCCGTCCGCTCGCCGCCATGTGCAGCTTCTCCCCTCGGGCCGCCGCCCCGCCTGCGTTGTGCACGCGAACCTATCAGGCGCGGCGGCGGGCCTCCGGGGCCGTGCGGCGCGCCCTCAGGCGCCGGTGGGCGCGAGCTCGGCCATGGCTCCCCAGCCCTGCTGCGGCACCTCGACGTTGATGATCTCGGGCGTGGTCGCGATGGCCCCGGCCATCGTTTCGAGGCCTGCGGCGAAGTGCGCGGAGGCCACGTGCGCGGCCCCCGCCTCGGCGTCGGCGAACGCCTCGAGCAGCACGAAGACGTGCGGATCGTCGACGCTCCGCGACCAGTCGAAGAACAGGTTGCCCGGCTCCTCGCGGGTCGCGCGCGTGAAGTCGGCGACCAGGTCGAGCCAGCGGTCGGCGTGGTCGGGGCGGGCGGTGAATCGCACGGCGATGAAGATCATGCCGCCACTGTGCGCCGACCTTCCGCCCCTCCGCGGCGCGAACCGCCCGCGTTTCCGGCAGAGCCGGAAAAACCCCGGGGCCGGTCACCGGGCCGGGACGTCCCGAGCCGGTCGGGCGACCGGCGGGGCCACCGGTGGGGCCGTACGTCCAGCGCCCGTCAGGCCGTCGGCGGGGCCGGAAGGTCCAGGGCCGGGAAGTCGGGGGCGGCCCGTACGAGGGCGGCCCGGAGGTCGCCCTGGCGGCGGGCGAAGTCGGCGGTGGGCAGGGAGACCGACAGGGCGTGCACGATCCCGTCGCCGCGCTCGGGCAGGGCCACGGCGAGACAGGTGTACGCGGGGTCGGCCTCGCCCACCGACACGGCGAAGCCCTGGGCGCGTACCCGGGCGGCCTCGGCCTCGAAGCGTTCCGCGCTGGTGATCGTCCGCTCGGTGAGGCGGGCCATGCCGTGCTCGGCCAGGTAGCGGCGGCGCAGCGGGCGCGGCAGCGCGGCGAGCAGCGCCTTGCCGTGCGCGGTGGCGTGTGCCCGGTCCTCGGGGCCGGGCACGAAGGGGTGGGCCGCGTCGGTCACGGGCGCGGTGGTGTCGACGACGGTGATCCGGCCGTCGCGGTAGGCCGTGTGGTACGCCTCCGCGCCCGTCGCGCGCCGCAGCCGGCCGAGGAGCTCGCCGGTCCCCGCACCGAGCCCGTGGTGGCGCTGGTGAGAGCGGTGGAGGGCGGGGACGCGGGGCCCGGGGGCGTACCCCTCGGCGGTGCGGACGAGGTAGCCGCGGGCGAGCAGCGGCCCGGTGAGGTGGTAGACGGTCGACAGGGCGCAGCCGAGCCGGCGCGCCAGCGCCTTGGCCGCCACGGGCCGGTCCGCGTCGGCGACGGCGTCGAGGACGGCGAGGGCCCGGTCGACGGACTGGGGCCCGGAGGGGTGGCCGGGGGTGTGGCCGGGGGTGGCGGGCATCGTTCCAGCTTAGGTGCTGCGCGGGGCGGCCCGGGGCCGTCGGGTGCCGGTTTCGGACACTCCGTACACGCGCCCACGCGCTCCGTATCGCCGCAGGTCAAAGGGTCTTTATGTGCATAAGACACTCTTTCGGCGTACCGTCGTGTGGATCCCCCATCCTCGACGCCACGGGAGAGCGTGTGCCCCGCTCCAGGACCGACCATGTCCCGACGCCCCGCCAGGGGCGCAGCCCTCGCCTCCGTACGGCGGCGATCGCGACGGGTGTGGTCGCCGTCGCCGCGGGTGGCCTGTACGTGGCGGGTCTGCTGACCGCCGGGGACGACATATCGGCCGGCACCACGGTGGGCGGCGTCGACATAGGCGGCATGAGCCGGGCCGAGGCGCAGGCGAAGCTCGCGGCCCAGGCGCCCGCCTCGTGGACCCAGCCGATACCCGTGAAGGTCGGCGACCGCACGACCACCGTCTCCCCCGCCGGCGCGGGCCTGACCGTGGACGTGGCGAAGACCGCCGACCTGGCCGCCGACCCGGCCCGCGACCCCTTCACCGTGATCGGCCGGCTCTTCTCCTCCGGCGAGCGGGACATCCGCCCCGTGCTCGCCTACGACGACGCCAAGGCGAAGGCCGCCGTGGCCGGGCTGGCGAAGCAGAACGACCGCGCGGTCCGGGAGGGCTCGGTCGCCTTCCGGGACGGCAAGGCGGTCGCGACCCAGCCGGTGACCGGCCAGAAGCTGGACACCGGCCGCGCCGTGGAGACGCTGCGCGCGGCCTACCCGGCCGCGACCGGCGCCGCCGCGGTGAACCTGCCCGTCTCGGTGACGGCCCCGAAGCTGCCCGCCGGCGAGGTGTCGCGCTTCCTCGACACGTACGCGAAGCCCGCCGTCTCCGGCCCGGTGACCCTCACCGCGGGCGACGAGCGGCTCCGTATCTCCCCCGCCACCCTCGGCGACCACCTGACCGTGAAGAACGAGGGCGGCCGGCTCACCGCCGACCTCGACCAGGACGCGCTGCTGCGCGACCCCGACGTGGCCCGGCCGCTCGCCGCGATGACCGGCGCCCCGGTGGAGGCCTCCCTCGGGGTGCGGGGCGGCAAGGTCGTCGTGGAGTCGGAGGGCAGGCCCGGCAAGGAGGTGACCGCGAAGGCCCTCGGCGACGCCGTGCGCCCGCTGCTCGCCAAGACCGGCGCCACGGCCCGTACGGCTCCGGTGGCCACCACGGTCACCCAGCCCGAGCTGACCGCCGGCTCGCTGGCCCGGCTCGGCATCACCGACCAGATGTCGACGTTCACCGTGAACTTCCCCACCGCCCCGTACCGGACGACGAACATCGGCCGGGCGGCCGAGCTCATCAACGGGTCGATCGTGCGGCCCGGCGAGGTGTGGAGCTTCAACAAGACCGTCGGCGAGCGCACCCCGGACAACGGCTTCGTCGACGGCACGATGATCCTCGACGGCCAGTACCGCTCGGCCCCCGGCGGCGGCGTGTCCGCCATGGCCACCACCGTCTTCAACGCGATGTTCTTCGCCGGCGTCAAGCCCGTCGAGTACGGCGCCCACTCCTTCTACATCGAGCGCTACCCGGCCGGCCGCGAGGCCACCGTCGCCTGGGGCAGCCTGGACCTGAAGTGGCGCAACGACACCGACAAGCCGATCTACATCAAGGCGAGCGCGACGGACTCCTCGGTCACCGTGAGCTTCCTCGGGACGAAGAAGTACGACAGCGTCGAGGCGGTCGCGGGGCCGCGCACCAACGTCACGAAGCCCAAGAAGGCCGAGAGCACCGACAAGGCGTGCGTGCCGCAGCCCCCGGCGGAGGGCTTCGACATCTCGGTCGACCGGGTCTTCAAGAACGGCGGCGCCGAGGTGAAGCGGGAGGCCTTCAAGACCCACTACACCCCGCGCGACGAGGTCACCTGCAAGGTGGCCGCGGACTGACCTGCCGGAGGCGCCGCCGGGACACCCGGATGACGCCTCCGCGACGGACCCCGGCGGCACGCGACCCGCGCCGCCGGAAGGGTGTCTTCCCGTACGGCCGGGGCATCACTTCGGAGCGGCCCGTCAGCCCCTTCCGACGGACCCGCCCCGTCCGACCCGTCGGAGGCAGGCCTTGGCACAGCGCAGCGACCCCTTCGAGCGGCTCCTCGACGACGCCGTGCGCGCGGGCGTCGTCCCCGGCGCGGCGTGGGCCGTCGGCGACGCCCGGACCACCCTGTCGTACGGGGCCGCCGGACTGCTCGACCCGGCGCGCCCCGACGCCCCGACCCGTGACGACACGCTCTTCGACGTCGCCAGCCTCACCAAGATCCTCGCGGTCTGGGCGGTCGTCGGCACCCTCGTCGACGCCGGGAAACTGGACCTGGCCGCCCCGCTCGGCTCGTACTGGCCCGAGGCCGCCGGCAGGCCGCTGGCCGGGGCCACGGCGCGGGACCTCCTCACCCACACCGCGGGACTGCCGCTGCGCGCCAACCTCCGCCATCTGTACGGCTCCGACCCGCAGGACGTCCGCGACGGCGTCCTCGCCGAACCCCTCAGGCACCGGCCGGGCGAAGCCGTCGCGTACACCGACCGGGCCGCCCTGATCCTCGGCTACCTCGCCGAGCACCTCACCCGCCGGCCGCTCCCCCGCCTCGCCGAGGAGCGGATCTGGGACCCCCTCGCCATGACGGAGACGCGGTACGGCCCGCTGCCCGCCGCGTTACGGGAGCGGTGCGCGCCCACCGAGTACGACGAGGAGAGCGGCACCCACCTCAAGGGCACCGTCCACGACTTCTCGGCCCGGCTGCTCGGGGGCGCCTGCGGGATCGCCGGCGTCTTCACCACCACCGCCGACATCGGCCGCTTCCTGCGCCACGTCCTCGCCCCCGTGCCCGGCGTCTTCTCCGCCGACTGGACCTCCGCCTCCCTCCGCGTCCGCACCGGCCCGCTCGTCCCGCCCCGCGGCCTCTTCTGGCACCCTGCACCCGGCACCGAACCCCCCGACGACATCTGGTCCCACTTCGGCTTCACCGGCACCGGCCTCTGGGTCTCCCCCACCCGCGGCCGCTGGGCCGTCCTCCTCACCAACCGCCTCTACCTCACCCGCGATCCCACCCCTCTGTCCCGCGTCCGGGACGTCTTCCGCGCCCTCGCCTTCCCGTGACCGTCCCCGGGAAACGGGGTGCCCGCACCTACGGGTGTCTGGCACCCTGCACACCGGCGGAAGCGATCTTCCGACGGTGCGACGCGCGAGGAGTGCGGATCGATGGGTTTCATGCCGGAAGGACCTCTCCTGGAGGGCGCGTTCGTGCGCCTGGAGCCGCTGGGGCACCAGCACGCCGCCGGGCTCGCCGCAGCGGCGGAGGAGGACCGGGACTCGTACGCCTTCACCTGGGTGCCCCGCCGGGAGGAGGTCACGGCGTACATCGACACCCAGCTGGGCCGCGCCGCCGACGGCCGGCTCGCTCCCTACGTCCAGGTGGACGCGACGACCGGCCGGGTGGTCGGCGCCACCTCCTTCTGGGAGCCGCGCCCGTGGCCGTCCGGGGACGGCCTGTGCGCCGTCGAGATCGGATTCACCTGGCTCGCGGCCTCCGCGCAAGGCACCGGCGTCAACGCCGAGGCCAAGTACCTGCTGTTCCGGCACGCCTTCGAGACGTGGGGCGTGGCCCGGGTGGACCTCAAGACCGACGCCCGCAACGCCCGCTCGCGCGCCGCCATCGCCGGCGTCGGCGCGACCTTCGAGGGCGTCCTGCGGAACTCGTCCCGCTCCTGGGTCCCGGGCGAGGAGGGCCGCCTCCGGGACTCCGCCGTCTTCTCGGTCGTCATCGAGGAATGGCCCGAGCGACGTGCGGCCCTGGAGGAGAAGCTCGCCCGTGTCCGGGAACGCCGGGCGGCCGCCGCCCGCGAGCGGGGCTGACCGGAAAGGGGCCGGGCAACGGGGCCCCGGGACGATGTTGGGCGCTCGTTGACGATCCGTTGGCGGGCGGTTCCAGAATCGTGGGTGACGAGGAGGACTCGTGACCGGAGGGCGGGTAATGAAGACGGACGGCGGTATGCGGTGCGCGGTCGGCGAGCGGGGCTCGTGGGATCGGCTGGCCGAGGAGATGCGGCAGATCAAGGAGACCTCGGAGCTCAGTTACGCGGGTCTCGCGCAGCGCACGCACTACAGCCGCTCCTCGTGGGAACGGTTCCTGAACCGGAAGCAGTTGCCGACGCGGCTGGTGATCGAGCAGTTCGCCACGGCGGCGGGGCAGGACCCGCGGCCGCTCCTCGAACAGCTCGACCGGTGCCTGCGTGACGAGCGGACCGGCCGGCATCCGGCCCCGGCGTCCGCGGGACCGGAGCACGGGCCGGCGCCGCGGACGGCGTCGCCCGCCCGTCTCGCCCCGGCCGACTTCTGCACCGTCGCCCTGGCGTCGGCGGCCGGAATGGTGGTCGGCGGTGTCCTCACGGCGGCGCTGACGCGCGCCGCCGTGTCGGGCGGGTGGCTGCGGAGAGCCGGCTGAGCGCAGGGGCTCGGCGACCGCTCAGCCCGGGAAGGTGATCGAGCCGAGCGGCGGACAGGGCAGGAGCGTGTTTCCGACGCCGGGGCGTTCGACGAAGGCGCGGGCGTCCACGGCCCGCTGCCGCATCAGGTCCAGCTCGTCGGCGTGCCGGGCGTCCTCCATGGCGCGGGGGTAGTCCCAGGTCCCGTCGATGAGGCTGAGGCTGGTGTTGCCGGAGCTGCGCTGGAGGTCCATCCGGACGGCGGTCCGCCGGAGCGCGGTCTGGGTGGCGGCGAGGTCGATGCGGGTGATGAGGACGCCGTGGGTGTGCGGTTCGCGGGTGGGCATGGGGGCCTGCGGGAGCAGCGACACCCCGTTGTCGAGGCGGCCTATGTTGTCGACGGACGCGGTCTGGGCGTCCTCCGCCATGAGCTTCATCTCCCGGTGCAGCCAGAAGAGTTCGTCGAGGTCGCCCTGGGTGATGCGCATCCGCGCGTACAGGGCGCGGAAGCGGGGGTCGTCGTGCAGCGGGCGCAGCGGGGCCGCGTGGAAGACGACGCAGTCGTTGAATCCGGCAGTCACCGCGGCGTCCAGGTGCGCGATGGTCTGGTCCCGCTGTCCCTGGACGAGCGCCAGGACGCCGAGGTTCGCGTGGGCGGAGCCGGCGAGCCAGCTGCCTTCGGGACCGAGCCGCGCGGCGCGCGCGAGGACGTCGTGGAGGCCCACGCTGGCGGCGCCGGTGGGCCCCTGCGTCAGGAGGTCCACGAGCAGTTCGTGCAGGCGGTCGATCAGTGAGTGGACGGTGTCGGCCATGGATCTCCTCGGACCTCGGTGGTGGAGAGCGGCGGTTGGGGAGCACCGGCGGAGGGCCGTCCGGAGAGCGGCGCGGGGCGCGGCGCTCCGGACGTGTTCTAGCGGCGTCCCCCTGTCGTCCCGCACGGGCGGGCCGTGTCGGGCTCGGCGGGTGCGGGGCGCGGGCCCTTGAGGGCGTGCGCCGGTTCGGGGAGGGCGGCGAGGCCCTCCAGGCATTCCTCGACGCGTTTGGGGAGGTGGTGCTTGCGCGCGAGTTCCAGGCAGGTCTCCCAGGTCTCGCGGGCGGCGGCCCATTCGCCGAAGTGGTGGTGGGCGCGGGCGGTGAAGACGAGGCAGTCGGCGGTGCCGCCGTGGTCGTTCATGCGGTGCCGGATGGCGAGGGCCTCGGTGAGCGCGGCGAAGGCCTCGTCGCGGCGTCCGAGGGCGCGCAGGATGTCACCGTGGTTGGTCAGGGCGGTGGCGAGGAACACCCCGTGGCCGGCGCCCTGCAGGAGCTCGATGACCCGCCGGTAGTTCGCGGCCGCCACGTCGAGTTCGCCGCGGAGTTTGCGGACGTCCGCGATCCGGCTGAGCAGCAGTGCCTCGCCGCGGGTGTTCCCGGTGCTGTGGTGGAGGTCGCGGGCGAGTTCGGCGTGGACGAGTGCCTGGTCGGCGTCCTCGATCTGGATGTAGAGCGCCGCGATGTTGCCGAGGATCGAGGCCTGGGCCGCCTTGTCGTCGAAGGCGGTGAAGAAGTCCAGGGCGATGCGGAGGTGTTCGAGGCAGGCCTCGTTGCGGAACGCCATGCCGTGGGCGACGGCCATCCGCCGGTGCAGCCAGGCCTGGCCGAGCGTGTCGTCGTGGGCGCGGGCGATCTCCATCGCCTGGGCGAGGCAGGCGTCCCATTCCTTCGTCCACCAGTGCGTGCTGCCGTAGCCGAAGAGGCCGACGGCCAGCCGCCAGGCCATGTCGGAGCGGCCGAGCTCCGCCGCGTGGTCGAGGGCGTCCCTGATGGCCGGGAGTTCCTTGACGGTCCAGCGGATCGCCTCGTCGTCGTCGGCGAACGCGGGCAGCGACCGGGGCGTCGCGGGTTCTCCGTCGAGCGGCGGCGGGGACTGCGTCTCGCGGGTGGCGATCCGGGTCGCCTCCGAGAGGGCCGCGACGTACCAGGCGATCAGCCGCAGGACGGCGGCGGTGCGCTCCTCCTCCGGGTCCTCCTCGTCGCCCCGCTGCGAGGCGTACTCGCCGAGCAGGTCGTGGAGCACGTAACGGTCGGGTTCGGGGTTGAGGACGAGGTGGGCGTCGGCGAGTACGTCGAGGACGGCGGCGGCCCGTGCCTCGGTGAGGTCGAGCAGGGCTGCGGCGGACTGCGGGGTGACGGGGTGCCCGCCCCACACCCGGCCCAGGGTCCGGAAGGCGCGGGCGGCCTCGCGCTCCAGCGGGCGGTGGCTGTCGCGCATCGCCACGTAACTCATGGCGAAGGTCCGCTGGACGTCGAAGGTGCCCATGGAGAGGGTCTCCAGGCGGCCCTGGTGCGGGGTCAGGCGGCGGGCCAGGAGCGCGAGGGGCCAGTGGGGGCGGGAGGCGAGGCGGCCGCCGACGATGTGCAGGGCGAGCGGCAGCCCTCCGCAGGCGGCCATGATGTCGGCCAGCGCGTCGGGCTCGCTCCGCACCCGGTCGGCGCCGGCGAGCTTGGCGAGCAGGGCGTGCTGGTCGGTCGGCGGGAGCGGGGCCAGCGGCACGCTCACGGAGCCGGGGAGGTCGGCGAGCAGCTGCCGGCTGGTGATGAGTACGGCGCTGGGGCCGCCGGCCGGCAGGAGCGGGGCGACGTGGGCGGCGTCCCGCGCGTTGTCGAGGACGAGGAGGACGCGCCGCTCGGCGAGCGCCGCCTGGAACAGCAGGGCCCGGTCGTCGGTGTCGTCGGGCAGCGCCTCGTGCCGTACCCCCAGGTCGGACAGGAAGCGGGCGAGGAGTTCGTGGGCCGTGCGCGCGCCGTGACTGCAGTACCCCCGCAGGTCGGCGTAGAGCGCGCCGTCGGGGAAGGCCTCTCGGGCGCGGTACGCCACGTGGACGGCGAGCGCGGTCTTGCCGACGCCGCCCATCCCGGAGACGACCACGGGCCGGACGTATCCGGGCTCGGTGTCGGTGTCGTCCACGCCGAGCAGGGACCGCACCAGCGCGGCTTCGGTCTCCCGGCCGGTGAACACGTCCCCTTCGTAGGGCAGCTGGAACGGCGGGCGGGCCGGAGCGGGGGCGGTGGCCTGGCGGGGATCGGGGCGGGGCGCGGGCTCGCCGGTCAGCAGTTCCTGGTGGGCCTGCTGGACGGCGGCGCCGGGTTCCGTGCCGAGCTCGTCGACGAGGCTGCGGCGCAGCCGCTGGAAGGCGGAGAAGGCCTCGGCCTGGCGGCCGGAGCGGTGCAGGGCCTGGATGAGGAGCCCGTGGAACTCCTCGCGCAGGGGGTGCTCGGCCGCGAGGACGGTCAGCGGGCCGACGGCCTCGTGGTGGAGGCCGAGGCGGAGCTCGGCGTCGAAGTTCCATTCCAGGGCCTGGAGGCGCGCCTCGGCGAGCTGGTGGACCCGGAGGGCGGGCGCCTCCGCGTCGGAGAAGGGCGCCAGGTCCGCCAGGGGCGTGCCGCGCCACAGCGGCATGGCGAGCGCGGTCTGCCGCCGTACCTCCTCCCAGTCCTCCCGGCGGTGGGCGTCGTGCACGGCGCGGACCCGCTCCTCGAAGACGTCGGCGTCGAGTTCGCCGTCGTGGACGAGCAGCCGGTAGCCGGGGGCCACGGTCCGCAGGCGGTCCTCGGCGCCGCCGTCGGCGGCGGCGAGGACTCTGCGGAGCCGGGTGAGGTGGTTGGCGAGGGCGGCGTCGGCGCTGGCGGGCACGGACGCGCCCCAGAGCGCTTCCTTGAGCGCGTCCCGGGAGACCGTGCGGTTGGCCTGGAGGAGGAGCGCGGCGAGCAGGACGCGGACCTTCGGACCGCTCACCGGCCGCGGCTCCGTCCCGTCGTGGACGACGAGCGATCCGAGCACCCCGAACTTCACCACCACCATGCCCCCGCATCAGGTAGGCGGACCGCCTGCCTGCGGCGGATCCCGAGGGCCCCATCGTACGGTTCGACACCCCCTGGGTGATCAAATTGATTGGGGGTTACCATATGAGCGCCGCCTAGCTCGAAAGATAATCCTGTGACTGTCAATGACGACTCGTTCACCAGCTGGAAGAACCGCGAGGAGATCGCGGAGTCGATGATCCCGATCATCGGGAAGCTGCACCGGGAGCAGGACGTCACCGTCCTGGTCCACAGCCGCTCCCTGGTGAACAAGTCGGTGGTCAGCATCCTGAAGACCCACCGCTTCGCCCGGCAGATCGACGGCGAGGAGCTCTCGGTCACCGAGACGCTCCCCTTCCTCCAGACGCTCACGACCCTCGACCTCGGCCCCTGCCAGATCGACATCGGCGTGCTGGCCGCGGACTACAAGACCGACGACCGCGGTCTGACCGTGGCCGAGTTCACCGCCGAGGCCGTCGCCGGCGCCACCGGCGAGAACAAGATCGAGCGCCGTGACGGCCGCGACGTCGTCCTCTACGGCTTCGGCCGCATCGGCCGCCTCGTCGCCCGCCTCCTCATCGAGAAGGCCGGCTCCGGCAACGGTCTGCGCCTGCGCGCGATCGTCGTCCGTGGCGGCGGCGACCAGGACCTCGTGAAGCGCGCCTCGCTGCTGCGCCGCGACTCCATCCACGGCCAGTTCCAGGGCACCATCACGGTCGACGAGGCGAACAGCACCATCGTCGCCAACGGCAACACCATCAAGGTGATCTACGCCAACGACCCCTCCGAGGTCGACTACACGGCGTACGGCATCGAGAACGCCATCCTCATCGACAACACCGGCAAGTGGCGCGACCGCGAGGGCCTCTCCAAGCACCTGCGCCCCGGCATCGACAAGGTCGTCCTCACCGCCCCCGGCAAGGGCGACGTGCCGAACATCGTGCACGGCGTGAACCACGACACGGTCAAGCCGGACGAGCAGATCCTGTCCTGCGCCTCCTGCACCACCAACGCGATCGTCCCGCCGCTGAAGGCGATGGACGACGAGTACGGCGTGCTGCGCGGCCACGTGGAGACGGTCCACTCGTTCACGAACGACCAGAACCTCCTGGACAACTACCACAAGGCCGACCGCCGCGGCCGTTCCGCGCCGCTCAACATGGTCATCACCGAGACCGGTGCCGCCTCGGCCGTCGCCAAGGCGCTGCCGGACCTCAAGGCCCCGATCACCGGCTCCTCGATCCGCGTCCCCGTCCCGGACGTCTCGATCGCCATCCTGAGCCTGCGCCTGGGCCGCGAGACCACCCGCGAAGAGGTCCTCGAGTACCTCCGCGACGTCTCGCTGCACTCGCCGCTGAAGCGCCAGATCGACTTCACCACGGCCCCCGACGCCGTCTCGATGGACTTCGTCGGCTCCCGCCACGCGTCCATCGTCGACGCCGGCGCGACCAAGGTCGACGGCGACAACGCGATCCTCTACCTGTGGTACGACAACGAGTTCGGCTACTCGTGCCAGGTCATCCGGGTCGTCCAGCACGTCTCCGGCGTCGAGTACCCGACCTTCCCGGCGCCCGCGGTCTGATCCCGGCCCCACGGCACCACGGCGCGCCGCACGTCCCGGACGGGAGGTGCGGCGCGCCGCCGTATCCGGCCACCCGGTCGCGAACCGGCCGGGCCTCCCCCGCGTCCCTCCCGCCATGAAGAAGCTCACGTACGGGATACGCCAGCTGCTCCGCTTCACGGTCCTCGAGGTGCGCTGCTGCGCCTTCGCCTTCGCGCTCGTCGGCGGCATCGCCGCCTCCACCCTGCTCCCCGAGCTGCCCGTCGCCCGCTACGACCTGCTCCTCCTGTACGGGGTCGGGCTCACGCTGCTGTCCTGGAAGGCCGGCTGGGACACCGGCCGGGACGTCGCGGTGATCGCCGGCTGCCACGCCATCGGCCTGCTCTTCGAGCTGATCAAGGTGCGGATGGGCTCGTGGACCTACCCGGAGGACGCGCTCACCAAGTTCGGCGGCGTCCCGCTGTACGGCGGGTTCCTGTACGCGGCGGTCGGCAGCTACGTCTGCCGGGCCTGGCACCTCTTCGACCTGCGCCTCACCGGCTACCGGCCGCGGCTGACGGCGGTCCTCGCCGGCGCGGTGTACGTGAACTTCCTCAGCCACCACTGGCTGCCCGACGCCCGCTGGGTGCTCGCCGCCCTGATGCTGGCCGCGACCGCGGGCACCTGGGTGCGGTTCCGGGTGGGGGCGCGCGACCACCGGATGCCGCTCGCCCTGTCGTTCGTCCTGATCGGCTTCTTCCTGTGGGTCGCGGAGAACGCGGCCACCTACGTCGGCGCCTGGAGCTATCCCGACCAGCTCGACGGCTGGCGGCCGGTCTCCCTCGCCAAGTTCGGCGCGTGGGCCCTCCTCATCAGCGTCACCTTCGTCCTGACCGCACATCGGTCGGGAAATCTCCAGCCGACCCGCCGGGTACCCGAATAGCCAATTCCCGACACCGGGGCTCCGTGCACCGGGGCGGACGACGTGCTACAGTCGAGAGCAGTTGCAGTTGTGGTTCCCAAAGAACTTATGAGTGCCTTCGACGAAGGAAACTTCGTCAGGCACTTTATGTGTTTTCGGTGCAGTTTTCCGGACGGGGCAATCATCACGGCGACGCCGGGATCCGCACAGTGCGGCGTCCCGGGTTACGCCCCGAAGGAGATTTAGACATGGCCAATGGCACCGTGAAGTGGTTCAACTCGGAAAAGGGCTTCGGCTTCATCGAGCAGGAGGGTGGCGGCCCGGACGTGTTCGCCCACTACTCCAACATCGCCACCTCCGGCTTCCGTGAGCTCCAGGAAGGCCAGAAGGTGACCTTCGACGTCACGCAGGGCCAGAAGGGCCCGCAGGCGGAGAACATCCTCCCCGCCTGACGTTGACTCGTCCGACGCGGCCGGGGCCCTCACCATCGCGGTGAGGGCCTCGGCCCGTTGTCTTTTCCCGGCGTTTCACGGACCGGGCGCCGCTCCCCTCGCGACGGCGCGGCCGGATCCGTACGCAATTGGTGTTCGGTACGTTCCGGTAATTCAGGGCCCATGACACGGCCCTTCGTGAATTCCCTCGAAACGCACCGTTTCGAGGAAGGTCCCCCATGAACGACACCCCCCGTACCGACAGGACGCGCCGCGGCCCCGCGCCGAAGGACGAATTCACGGCGCCGGCCACCGTGACCCCCGCGCTCCCCGCCGCCACCGGCTTCGCCGAGCTCGACCTGCCGGCCGCGATCCAGGACGTGCTGGCCGCCGAAGGCGTCACGACGCCGTTCCCGATCCAGGCCGCGACGCTGCCCGACGCCCTCGCCGGCCGCGACGTCCTCGGCCGCGGACGCACCGGCTCCGGCAAGACCCTCGCCTTCGGCCTCCCGCTGCTCACCCGCACCGCCGGACGCCGCGCCGAGGCCCGCAAGCCGCTGGCCCTGATCCTGGTCCCCACCCGCGAGCTGGCCCAGCAGGTCGCCGACGCGCTCGACCCGTACGCCCGCGCGCTCAAGCTCCGCATGGCCACCGTCGTCGGCGGCATGTCGATAGGCCGCCAGGCCACCGCGCTGCGGGACGGGGCCGAGGTCGTCGTCGCGACGCCCGGCCGGCTGATGGACCTGGTGGAACGCAAGGACTGCCGCCTGGAGCGGGTGACCGTCACGGTCCTCGACGAGGCCGACCAGATGGCCGACCTGGGCTTCATGCCGCAGGTCACCGAGGTCCTCGACCGGGTGAACGCCGACGGCCAGCGGATGCTGTTCTCGGCCACCCTCGACCGCAACGTCGACGCCCTCGTCGAGCGCTACCTCGTCGACCCGGTCGTCCACTCCGTCGACCCCTCGGCCGCCACCGTCTCCACCATGGAGCACCACGTCCTGCACGTGCACGGCGCCGACAAGTTCGCCACCGCCACCGAGATCGCGGCCCGCGAGGGGCGCGTGATCATGTTCCTGCGCACCAAGCAGGCCGTCGACCGCTTCACCCGCCACCTGCTCGGCAGCGGCGTCCACGCGGCGGCCCTGCACGGCGACAAGTCGCAGCCGCTGCGGACCCGTACCCTCGCCCGCTTCCGCAGCGGCGAGGTACCGGTCCTCGTGGCGACCAACGTCGCCGCCCGCGGCATCCACGTCGACGAGCTCGACCTCGTCGTCAACGTCGACCCGCCCGCCGACCACAAGGACTACCTGCACCGCGGCGGCCGCACCGCCCGCGCCGGCGAGTCCGGCCTCGTCGTCACCCTCGTCACCTCCGAGGAGCGCCGCGACGTCGCCCGCCTCATGGCCGACGCCGGCATCCGCCCCGAGATCACCAGGGTCCGCTCCGGCGAGGCCGAGCTCACCCGCATCACCGGCGCCCGCAAGCCCTCCGGCATCCCGGTCGACGGCAGTGCCCCCTCCCAGGAAGGCACCAAGCGCGGCGGCGCCGCCTTCCGCGGCATCGGCACCACCCCCGGCCGCCCCGGCCGCGCCAAGAACGAGTCCCGCCGCAGCGCCGAAGCCCGCAAGACCGCCGAAGCCCGGCAGGCCGCCCGCATCCGCCGCGGCCACTGACCCCACGGGCGCCGGAGGAGGCCTCAGCCGGTCACGAACTCCCGGTCGCCGTAACGCACTTCGGCCTTCGACCAGTCGGCACCGAGGCCGTTCACGAAGGTGCGGGCGAGTGGCAGGTCCGTGCTGGGGGCGACGAGGACGAGGTGGCCGTCGAGGGTGACGGATCCGCCGCCGAGGCGTTCGCGGGCTTCGGGGTCGGCGATCAGGGCGTCGCGCAGGGCGCCGGCGGAGACTCCGGGGGCGTCGATCTCGACGGCGTCGGTGTCGGGGGACGTCCGGGGCAGGCAGCGGAAGGTGAGGACGGCCTCCTGCTCGTACCGCTTGGCGATGACCCCGGCGATGTGGTGGAGTCCGTCGCGGCCCACCCGTTCGACGTCGAACTCGCGCGAACGCTCGTACGTGGCCTGCTGGAGGTCGCCGGACCAGAAGACGCCGTCCAGGAGCTCCGACGGGCCGGGGCGGGCCCCGTTGGCCCGGATGATCTCGCGCACCTCGCGGCCGAAGCGCTTCAGCCGGGTGTCGAGGCGGGGGTCGTCCGGCTCCGTGATGATCGCGGTGTTGTTCGTGGCGAAGATCTCCGCCGCCGGGCAGTCCTGCGCCTCGCCGGTGGCGTACGTGCTCTGCGCGCCCGCGACGGACAGCATCAGGGCGGCCACGGTGGTGCCGAGGAGGCGGAAGCGCCGCCGCGCGATGACATGGTTCATGGCGTGGTCAACGAGCCGGGGTGGCGACCGTTGCGGGGGCGGGACCTGACGGGTCAGGGGTCGAGTCGAGCCAGCCCGTGCACGAGGAGATCCAGCCCGAAGGCGAACTCCTCGTCCACGGGGACCGAGGTCAGCGTGCGGGCCGTCCGGACGGTCGCGGGGTACGCGGCCGGGTCGAGCCGCTGGTAGAAGGCGGCGAGTCCGGGGCCGTCGTCGGGGGCGGCGGCGGGGCCGTGCTGTTGGGCGGTGAAGCCGATGACGTAGTGGGTGACGGCCGTGAAGGCGCGTGCGGCGAGGTCCGCCGGGAGGCCGTGCGCGAGGAGCGCGGCGAGGACGCGTTCGCGCTGGGCGAGCCCGTGGGGGCCGACGGGCACCTGGGCGATGAGCAGCGGCAGGGTGCGCGGGTGGCGGCGCAGGGTGTCGTGGAGGCGGTGGGCCGTGGCGGTGAGGACGTCCCGCCAGTCCGCGCGCTCGGCGAGGTCGTCGAGCCTGGTTTCACCGAGGACGCGGTCGACGACGTACGCGAGGATCTCGTCCTTGCCGTCGAAGTGCCGGTAGAGCGTCGCGGTACCGGAGTCGAGCGCCTCGGCGAGCATCCGCAGCGAGAACGCCTCGGTGCCGTGCTCGTCGACGAGCCGGAGTGCCGTGCGGACGATGTGCGCGCCGCCGAGCGCGGGCCGCCCTCGCCGGCGCTTCCGAGCGGCGGCGGCACCGGGCACGGAATCGGGCGCGGATTCGGGCGTGGACCGGGCGGCCCACCAGGCGGGGCTGCCGGGAAGGGGCGGGGTGGCGGCCATGGGGCGGGGCTCTCTCTCGCTGCGCGGGTGGCGCCGTGAGCCGTACGCGGCCGGCGGCGGCCGTCGGTGGTGGAGGGCCACGCTACCCGGCTGCCGCCCGTGGCCCGAGGGCGCCCGGGAGCCGGACGGGTCCGTTCCCGTCCACCGGGGCGACGGCGCCGACGTAGCCGTCCGGGCGGACGAGCAGCACGGTGTCCTCGCGGATGCCGTAGGTGGTGAGCAGCGCCGCTTCGGCCGGGGTGCCGGGGGTGGTGCGGGGGAGCACGGGGTGGCGGTGCAGGGGCGCGCCGGTGGTGGGCCAGGGGAGGTGGGCCAGGGCGGACACGGCGCGGGAGCCGAAGGCGAGGGCGGTGAAGTGGGGGCCGCGGTAGAGGTCGAAGAGGCGGCGGGCGGTGGGGGTGGGGTGGGGCAGGGGGGCGTCGGGGGCGCGGTCGCCGGGGCGGAGGGTGGCGGTGCGGGGCGCGTCGGCGGGGGCGAGGGGGCCGCCGAAGTAGGAGATGTGGAGCTGGTGTTCGTCCTGGCCGCGGGTGAGTCCGCCCGGCCGGGTGCGGCGGAGTCCTTCGTAGAGGGCGGTGGAGCGGCCGAGGACCTGGGCGGCGACGGGGCGGCGCTCGCCCTCGTAACTGTCGAGGAGGGTGTCGTCGGCGCCGGCGAGGACCTGCTGGAGTTTCCAGCCGAGGTTGTGGGCGTCCTGGACGCCGGTGTTGAGGCCCTGTGCGCCGGCGGGCGTGTGGACGTGGGCGGCGTCGCCGCAGAGCAGGAGGCGGCGGTCGCGGTAGCGCTCGGCGAGGCGGATGTTGGGGCGGAAGACCGAGGTCCAGCCGATGTCGTGGAGGGTGAGGGAGCGGCCGGCCCGGCGGCGGAAGAGGTCGGCGAGGGCGGTGTGGGTGAGGTCGCGGGCCTCGGTGGCCTCGCCGGGCCGGGTCCTGATCATGATCTGGAAGCGGTCGCCGCCGGGCAGTGGGCAGGCGGCGACGGAGCGGCCCCGGGCGCGGGGCCAGATGTGCCAGCGGTCGCGGGAGAGGCCGTCGACGGCGGCGTCGACGAGGATCATGCGGTCGGCCTCGTCGGTGCTGCCCTCGAACGCGATGCCCGCCGCTTTCCGTACGGTACTGGCTCCGCCGTCGGCGCCGACGACGTACCGGGCGGTGAGCCGTCGCCCGTCGGCGAAGCGCACCGCGCAGGTCTCGTCGTCCTGGGTGATCCGGAGGGCCCGCGCGCCGAAGTCGACGCGTACGCCGAGCTGTTCGACGGCGTGGCGGAGGAGGTCGGCGGTGGCGTACTGCGGGAGCAGGAGGATGTCCGGGTACGGGGTGCCTGCGCTGTCCGGGGCGGTGGCGTGCATCCGCCATGTCTTCGTGTACGGGCCGAGGTGCAGCCCCATCGGGGGGTACGGGCTCCCGGCCGCGAGCGCGGCTTCCGCGAGGCCGAAGTCGTCGAGGACTTCGAGGGTGCGCGGCTGGACGCCCTTGGCGCGGGAGCCTTCGAATCCTCTGGTGTCGCGTTCCAGGAGGCGTACGGCGAGGCCGCGGCGGGCCAGGTCGAGGGTGAGGGCGAGCCCGACGGGTCCGGCGCCGACGACGATCACGTCGGCGTCGGCCCCGGTAGTGGCCGTGTCGTTCATGCCGCTCGGGCTCCCCTCTTCGGGCCCGGGTGAGGGGGCCTCCCTATTAACGGATACAGCGTATCCGAAATAGGGGCGAGGTGCCCCCCTCAGGCGCGACCGGCGTCCGAGACGGTGAGAACGATCTTGCCGGTGGTGCGGTCGGTCTCGCCGAGGGCGTGGGCCTTGGCGGCTTCGGCGAGGGGGAAGACGGCTTCGACGTGGGCGCGGAGGGCGCCGGACTCGGCGAGCGCGGCGATGGCGTTCATACCGGCGTGGTCGGCCTCCACGAGGAGGGTCTCGACGCGGACGCCGCGGGCGGCGGCCTTCGCGGGCTCGTCGGGGTCGGGGCTCGGCAGCAGGGAGACGAGGGTGCCGCCGGGGCGCAGGACGTCGAGCGAGCGGACGCGGGTGTCGCCCGAGACGGTGTCGAGGACCACGTCGACGTCCTGGACGGCCTCGGCGAAGTCGGTGGTGCGGTAGTCGATGACCTCGTCGGCCCCGAGGGAGCGGACGAAGTCGTGCTTGGGGGCGCTGGCGGTGCCGATGACGTACGCGCCGCGCTCCTTGGCGATCTGGACGGCGAGGTGGCCGACCCCGCCGGCGGCGGCGTGGACGAGGACGCGCTGACCGGGGGCGACCCGGGCGGTGTCGACGATCGCCTGGTAGGCGGTGAGGGCGGCGAGCGGGAGGGCGCCGGCCTGGACGTGGTCGATGGCTGCGGGCTTGTGGGCGAAGGCGCGGGCGGGGCCGGTCACGTACTCGGCGTGGGAGCCGACACCGTACGGGTAGGGCAGCATCCCGAAGACCTCGTCGCCCGGCTTGAAGAGGGTCACGCCGAAGCCGACGGCCTCGACGACACCGGAGACGTCCCAGCCGAGGACGAACGGGAGGCGGTCGCCGAGGAAGAAGCCGGCGGCGCGGTGCTTCCAGTCGGTCGGGTTGACGCCGGCCGCGCGGACGGCGACGAGGATCTCGCTGGGGCCCGGCTCGGGCCGCGGCAGCACGGTCTCCTTGAGCACCTCGGGGGTTCCGTGGACGTCCTGGCTGATGGCACGCATGGTGGGGTGATTCGTCATGGTCACCAGCCTCGCCGCAGGCCCCCGCGGCGTACCATGGCATGAATGCCATCTTTCGAAGGGATTCTGCCATGAGCCGGCGCCACCGGGTCGTCGTCCTCGCCCTGGACGGGGTGTACCCCTTCGAGCTGGGCATCCCCAGCCGCGTCTTCGGCGTCGTCGGCGAGTTCTACGAGGTCGTGACCTGCTCGGTGGACGGCGGGCCGGTCCGTACGAACTCCGACTTCTCGGTGACCGTCGAGCACGGCCCCGAGGTGCTCGCCACCGCCGACACCGTCGTCCTGCCCCCCTTCGACATCGACTTCCTCTCCCGCGAGCTGCCCGCCGGGATCACCCACGCGCTCGGCACGCTGCCGCCGGAGGCCCGGGTGGTGTCCATCTGCACGGGCGCCTTCGTGCTCGCCAGTGCGGGCCTGCTCGACGGCCGGCCGGCCACGACGCACTGGGCGCTCGCGGAGGTGTTCCGCTCCTGGTTCCCCGACATCGCGCTCGACCCGGACGTCCTCTTCGTCGACGACGGCTCCGTGCTGACCTCGGCGGGCGCCGCCTCCGGAGTGGACGCCTGCCTGCACCTCGTACGGAAGGACCACGGCGCCGCCGTCGCCAACCGGGTGGCGCGGATGTGCGTCGTCCCGCCGTGGCGTGACGGCGGGCAGGCGCAGTACATCGAACAGCCCGTGCCGGAGGCCGGCACGAACGACACCTCCGCGACCCGGCAGTGGGCCCTGGAGAACCTGCACGGCCCGCTCACCCTCAACGAACTCGCCGCGCACGCCCGGATGAGCCTGCGCACCTTCGCCCGTCGGTTCGACGAGGAGGTCGGCATGAGCCCGGGCCGCTGGCTGATCCAGCAGCGGGTGGCACGGGCCCGGCACCTCCTGGAATCCACCGATCTCCCCGTGGACGACATCGCCGGCCAAGTCGGCTTCGGCACCGGCACCTCACTGCGCCAGCACCTGCACGCCGCCATCGGCGTCTCCCCGCTGGCGTACCGCCGCACCTTCCGGGGCGGTACACCCGCGATCTCCTAGCATCAACTCCTTTCTGAAACTTGCGGCAAGATCTTGCCGACCGGGGGCCCGGCTGCTTGACTCCCCTACGAACAGCGGCAGTCGGCCCACGGAAGGCACAGCGATGAACAGCGAATACGACGTCCTCGTCCTCGGTGGCGCCGGCGTCGACACGATCGTGTACGTCCCCGAACTCCCCCTGCCCTACGCCGACAGCCACAAGATCCGGCCGGGCATCGAGACCCGCGCCGGGCAGACCGGCGACTTCGTCGCACTGGGCCTGAGCACCCTCGGACTGCGAACACACCACCTGGACATGGTCGGTGACGATCCGTCGGGCGAGCTCGTCCGGGCGTTCCACCGCGAACACGGCATCGACTTCACCGAAGTCCCGCAGCCCCTCGGCACGAAGCGGGCCGTCAACCTCGTCGACCCCGACGGCCGCCGCCTCTCCCTCTACGACGACACCCGCGCCGGCGCGTCCGACCGCCTTCCCGAGGCCCTCGTCGGCCCGCTCGCCGCGGCGAGCCGCCACGCCCACGTGTCGATCACCCACCCCTGCGCCTCCGCCCTCCCCCAGCTGCGCGCGGCGGGACTCACCCTCTCCACGGACCTGCACGACTGGGACGGCGAGAACCCGTACCACGAGCCCTTCGCCTACGGCTGCGACCTCGTCTTCGTCTCCACCACCGCCCTCCCGGACCACGAGAAGACCATGCGCCGCATCCTGGAGCGGGGCCGGGCCGAGGCCGTCGTCGCCACCGCCGGCGCCGAAGGCGCCTACCTGCTCAGCGCCTCCGGCCTCGTGCACATCCCGGCCGTCACCCCCCGCCGGCCGGTCGTCGACTCCAACGGCGCCGGCGACGCCTTCGCCGCCGGTTTCCTCTTCGGCCGCCTCACCGGCGAGGACCTCGAACGCTGCGCCCTCTACGGCGCGGTGGCCGGAGCGTACGCCTGCACCGTCCCGGCGACGGCGGCCGACGCCGTCGACCGCGCGACCCTCCTCCGCGAGGTCGCGGCCCTGACCGGCGACATCCCTGAGGAGAACGGAATCTGACGGAGATTCAGCCGACGGCCCGCTCCACCCCCTACGCTCGCTGAGACAACTGTGGTGAAACCAGCGCGTTATGACGGTGAATGGGTGATTCGCCGGGTTACAGTCCCGCTCGAGTCACGATCCCGTTCGCCACAACCCTCAAGGGGGAACTCCGCCATGGGCAAGAACGACAGCGGCACGTACGAGGGATTCTCGGCCGAGGAGCGGGCCGCGATGAAGGACCACGCCAAGGAACAGAAGGCGGCCGCCAAGCGCAGCTCCCGCGCGGACAAGGCGGCGGAAGCGGAACGCGACGTCCTCGCGAAGATCGCCGAGATGGAGGAGTCGGACCGCGTGCTCGCCGAGCGCGTCCACGCCGTCGTCACCGCCAACGCCCCCGTCCTCGCCCCCAAACTCTGGTACGGCATGCCCTCCTACGCCCTCGACGGCAAGGTCGTCTGCTTCTTCCAGAGCGCCGAGAAGTTCAAGGCCCGCTACGCCACCCTCGGCTTCAGCGACCAGGCCAAACTCGACGACGGCACCATGTGGGCCGCCGGCTTCGCCCTCACCGAGGTCACGCCCGAGGTCGAGAAGCGCATCGGCGCCCTCGTGAAGCAGGCCGTCAGCTGACCGCCCTCCGGTAGGTCCCGGGTCAGACCCCGACCCGTCCGATGGTCCGCTCGCGGCTCTCCCCCGGGCGGACCATCGGCAGGTGGTAGAGCGCGAACGCCCTGCCGATGACGGGCTGGGCGACGTTGCGGACCCGGACGCCGCCCGCCGTCATGCCGTGCTCGGTACCGAGGTGCGCGTGGCCGTGCACGGCGAGATCGGCACCCGCCTCGTCGATGGCCTCGGCGAGGAGGTAGCTCCCCAGGAAGGGGTAGATCTCCGGCGGTTCCCCCGCCAGGGTGTCGGGCACCGGCGCGAAGTGGGTGAGGGCGATCCGCGCCCCGCAGCCGTCGGCCGACAGGCCGGCCAGGGCCACCCGCAGGCCTTCGGCGCCGCGCCGCGCGGCGCGCACGAACTCCTTCATCTCGCGCTCCCCGAACTCGCCGGCACTGCGGCCCGCGAAGCCGCCGCAGAAACCCTTCACTCCGGCGACGCCCACCTTCCGGCCCTCCACCGGCAGGATCACGCCGTCCCCTTCGAGGACCGCGACGCCCGCCGCGGTGAGGACGCGCGTGACGTCCTCCTCCCGTTCCGCGTGGTAGTCGTGGTTCCCCAGCACCGCCACCACCGGCACCCCGAGGTCGCGGACCTCCTCCGCGACCACCTCGGCCTCGGGCACGGTGCCGTGCCGGGTGAGGTCGCCGGCCAGGAGCAGGACGTCGGCGCAGCGCGGCAGCGTCTCGAACGAGGGGCGCAGCAGGCCCCGGCAGTCCGCGCTCAGATGGATGTCCCCCACGGCGGCGACCCGGACCACGGCCCCGTCGGGAGCTCCCTTCGCCGTCATGAGAGCTCCTCGGGCCGGTCGGGCGGATCCACGCAGGCCACCAGGAGGTCCTGCCGGATCGCGAGCCCCGCCAGCTCGGCGTCGGCGATGCGGAGGATCTCGTCGCGGCGGTCCGCGGTCGGGACCGTGCCCGTCAGGAGGACGGCCGCGCCGCGCACTTCCACGCGTACGCCGAGCTCGGCGGCCTCCTCGCGGGCGAGCCGGTCCCTGAAGCGGGCGATGCGGTATTCGCTCTCGTCGGCTGTCATCGTGTTCCTCCGTCCGCCCCGAGGGACTCGGGTCGCACTGCTCGGCCGGGCAGGGTCAGGGGCTCGGTGGCCGGGCCCTGGAGGACCGCGCCGTCCTGCGCGAAGCGGGAGCCGTGGCAGGGGCACTCCCAGGTCTGTTCGGCGTCGTTGAATCCGAGCTCGCAGCCCATGTGCGTACAGCGGGGACGGGTACGCAGCCCGGTGACGTAGTGGCGGGCGACGGCGGTCTGGTGCCGGACGACGCCCGGCACGTCACGGGCCGGGAGGTGGCGGCGCGGGTCGAAGAGCTCCGTCCAGGCCGGGCGGGGGGCTCCGGTCAGGTGGGCGGTCAGGAGCCGGGCGGCCGCGATGCCGTTGCTCAGCCCCCAGCCGCCGAAGCCGGTCGCCAGGTAGACGTGCTCGGTGTCGGGGTGTTCGTGTCCGACACAGGGCAGGCAGTCGGCCGTGTGGACGTCCTGCGCGGCCCACCGGTGGACCGTGGTCGCCTCGCCGAACCCCGGCAGCCGTTCGCGGGCCCAGGCCTCCAGGCGGGTGAACCGCTCGCCCACCCCGTCGCTCCCCGGCTCGAAGGCCTCACCCGCGACGATCACCAGCCGCCGCCCCTCGCCCAGCGGCGCCGTGCGCACCGAACGCGTGTCGTGTTCGGGCGTGAGGTACATGCCGTACGGGGCGTGCCGTTCCGCCACGGCGGCCGCCACGACGAGCTCGCGCCGCAGCGAGAACCGCAGGAGGAGGCTGGTGTGGCAGCGGAGCGGGAAGTGGGTGGCGAGCACGACGTCACGGGCGTGGACGGTGCCGCCTCCCTCGATGGCCAGCCGGCAGTCGGCGCGCTCCTTGAGGTCGGTGACCCTGGTCCCCTCGTACAACCGCCCGCCGTGGGCGACCACGTCGTCCGCGAGCCCGCGCAGGAACCGCCCCGGGTGGAACTGGATCTGGTCCTCGACGCGCACGGCCGCCTCGACGGGATAAGGCAGCCCGGTGTCGGTGACGACCGTGGCCGCGAGCCCCGCCGACGCGGCGGCCGCCGCCTCCGCCCTGATCTCGGGGACGCGCGTCGGGTCGGTGGTGTACGTGTACGCGGGCCGCCGTTCGATCTCCGCGTCGATGCCGGCGTCCGCGCAGATCACCGGCATCCACCGCAGCGCCTCCCGCTGCGCCTCGGCGTACAGCCCCGCCGCCTCGTCGCCCTGCCGGGCGCGCAGCCGTTCGTAGCAGAGGCCGTGCAGCGAGGTCAGCTTGCCGGTGGTGTGGCCCGTCACCCCCGACGCCACCCGGCCGGCCTCGACGACCACCACCTCGCGCCCGGCACGGAGCAGCTCCCGCGCCGTGCAGAGTCCGACGATGCCGGCTCCCACCACGACCACATCGGCGCCGAGGTCCCCCCGCAACGCCGGCCGGGCGTCGCCGGCCGGTGCCGACTCCCTCCAGTACGAGCTGCCGGACACGCGCATGATCGCTCCTCTCGGCGGTCGACCCGCCGGGCGTCTACCCGCGGGCCCGCCGTCCAGTCACGCGGGAGGCGGCCGGCGCCGTGCGACGGCACAGTGGAGGGGTGCGGCTCAGGACGAGCGACCCGGACCGGCCGGGCTGGCGGCGCGTGCGCCACGGCCGCGGCTTCCGCTACCTGGACGCGGGCGGTGATCCGCTGGCCGACGAGGACCGGGCCAGGGCCGTCGCGCTCGTCATCCCGCCCGCGTGGCGGGACGTGTGGGTGTGCCCGTGGCCCAACGGCCACATCCAGGCGGTCGGCACGGACGAGGCCGGGCGCCGGCAGTACCTGTACCACTCGGAGTTCCGGCGCCGCCAGGAGGAGGCGAAGCACGCGCACGTACGACGGGTCGCGCGCAGGCTGCCCCGGCTGCGGGCGGCCGTCGAGCGGGACCTGGCCCTGCGCGGGCTGTGCCGGGACCGCGTGCTCGCCTGCGCGGCCCGCCTCCTCGACCTGGGCTTCTTCCGCATCGGCGATCCGCGGTACCAGCGCGACAACGCCTCCTACGGGCTCACCACCCTGCTGCGCGAGCACGCCCGCTGCTCGGCCGGCGCGGTCAGCCTGGACTACCCGGGCAAGTCGGGACGGCGGCAGACCCGGACGCTCGTGGACGAGCCGGCGTACCGGGTCGTACGGGCGCTGCTGCGGCGGCGCGGCGGCGGGGACCGGCTGTTCGCGTACTGGGAGGGCCGGGCGTGGCACGAGCTGCGCGGCGAGGAGCTGAACGCGTACCTGCGGGAGCGCGCGGGCACCGACGTCACCGCGAAGGACTTCCGCACCTGGCACGCCACCGTGCTGGCCGCCGTCGCCCTCGCGGTCTCCGACCCGGTGAGCGACGAGTCCCGCACGGCCCGGGCCAAGGCGGTGCGGCGGGCCGTCCGCGAGGTCAGCGACTACCTCGGCAACACCCCCGCGGTCTGCCGCGCCTCGTACATCGACCCGGCCGTCGTCGAGCGCTTCGAGGACGGCGTCACGGTCGCCGCCGCGCTCGGCCGGCTCGGCGAGGACGCCACGTTCGGGCAGCCGGCCACCCAGGGCGCGGTGGAGCGGGCGGTGCTGCGGCTGCTGCCGTGATTC
Organism: Streptomyces sp. NPDC037273; assembly: GCF_055603625.1. Classification (NCBI taxonomy): domain Bacteria; kingdom Bacillati; phylum Actinomycetota; class Actinomycetes; order Kitasatosporales; family Streptomycetaceae; genus Streptomyces; species Streptomyces sp. NPDC037273. Next base: position 323,802 of record NZ_JBVJVO010000001.1, on the reverse strand, counting down.
CACGGGGCCCCCGCTAGGAGTGGGTCGCGGCCTCGGCCGGGACAGAGGTGAAGGGGCTGTCGGCCAGGTGGGAGAGGAGGTCGTCGGGGTCGGCGTAGACGGCCTGGGCGCCCGCGGCGGTCAGGTCGGCGTGGGGGATGCCGCCGCAGAGCAGGGCGGCGCGGGCCACCTGGGCGTGGCGGGCGGCCTTCATGTCCCAGACGCTGTCGCCGACGAACACGGCGCGGTCGGGGCGGACGTCGACGAGCGAGAGGGCGTGGTGGACCGGGTCGGGGGCGGGCTTGCCCCGTTCCACGTCGTCCGAGGTGGCGGTGGCGGTGATGGCGTCGTCGGCGTCGAGGGCCCGGGTCAGGGCGGTGAGTTCCCGGTCCTTGGCGGAGGTCACGAGGACGACGCGCCAGCCGTCGCCCGCGAGGGCGCGCAGGAGGTCGGCGGCGCGGTCGAAGGCCTGGAGGCGTTCGAAGAAGGCGCCGTAGAGGGTGTCGTGGGCGGCGCTGATCCGGTCGTCGTCCGACCTGTCGCGGTCACTGTCGAGGAGCCGGTCGAGGAGCTGCTCCCCCGGTAGCCCGATCGCCCGGTGCACGGCGTGGGCCGGCACCCGGTGGCCGCCCTGGCGGAGGGCTTCCCACCAGGCCACGACGTGCAGGTGGTTGGAGTCGACGAGGGTTCCGTCGACGTCGAAGAGCGCGGCGCGGTCCATGGCGGGGCTCCCTACAGGTCGCGGAGTGCGGGCAGGAGGGTCGTCTCCGCCCAGTGGAGGAAGGGGAGTTGGTGCTCGCCGCCGATCTGGAGGAGGGCGAGGTCGGTGAATCCGGCCTCGGCGAAGGGCCGGACCGCGTCCACGACGGCCCCGACGTCGTCGCCGCAGGGGACGCTCTTCGCCACGTCCTCGGGGCGGATGTGACGGGTGGCCTGCGCGAAGGCCGCCGGCAGCGGGAGTTCGGCGTTGAGCGGCCACCCGCCGAGGGCCCAGCGGAACTGCTCGTGCGCGCGGGCGACGGCCGCGTCCCGGTCGGGGTCGTAGCAGACGGGAAGCTGTCCGACCCTGGGCTTGCCCGCCCCGCCCTGGGCGTCGAAGGCGTCCAGGAGTTCACGGTCGGGTTCCGTGGCGATCAGCAGGTCGCCGTGGCGCCCGGCGAGCGCGCAGGAGCGGGGGCCCGACACCGCGATGCCGATGGGCGGCGGGGTGTCGGGGAGGTCCCAGAGCCGGGCTCCGGTCACCGGGAAGTACCGGCCCTGGCGGGTGACGTAGCCGCCGCCGAACAGCGCGCGGATGATCTCTACCGCCTCGTCCAGCATGGCGAGCCTGACCCGTGCCGCGGGCCAGCCGCCGCCGACGACGTGTTCGTTGAGGTTCTCGCCCGACCCGAGGCCCAGCCGGAAGCGGCCTTCGGACAGCAGCTGGACGGTGGCGGCCTTCTGCGCGATCACGGCGGGGTGGTAGCGGAAGGTCGGGCAGGTCACGAAGCTCATGAGCGGTATCTCGGAGGTGGCCTGGGCCGCCGCGCCGAGGACGCTCCAGGCGTACGGGGCGTGCCCCTGCGCCTCGAGCCACGGGAAGGAGTGGTCCGAGATCACGGAGAAGTCGAAGCCCACCCGCTCGGCCTCCACCACGTGCTCCACCAGCTCACGCGGGCCTGCCTGCTCGGTCATCATGGTGTACCCGATGTGCATCATGACCGGCGACTTGCCGGAACGCCGTGTCCGAAACGGGCCACGCGTGCGCGGTTTCGGGCGGTCAGCGCATGCCGGGGTCGCCGGGCCCGGGCGGCAGCGGCCAGGACTCGGTCCCCGACCACCTGCGGCTCCGGTCGCGGTCGCCGGTCGTTCCGGGCTCCTCCCTCATCGGGCCGGGTCCCCCGTCCATGCCTCGGGACCCTTCGCCCATGGGGTCGGCGCCCATCGCGTCCTGTTCCTCGCCCATCGGCACCCCGGTCGACGTACCGGCCGTGTCGGCGTCCTCCGGGCGGATGCGGCCGCGCCAGCCGCCGGTGGCGTGGGTGTGGTCCTCGATGAAGCCCTTGAAGCGCTTGAGGTCTCCCTTGACGCGGCGGTCGAGCATGCCGAGGGCGTCGGCGGCCTTCTCCGCCATGCCGTCGGGCTCCACGTCCATCGCGAGCCGCACGCGGGTGTGGTCCTCGTCGAGGCGCTGGAAGCTGACGACGCCCTTCTGCCGGATGCCGTCGCCCATGCTGCGCCAGGCGATCCGCTCGTCGGGGAGCTGGTCGACGATCTCGGTGTCGAACTCGCGCCGGACGCCGGCGATCTTGGTCTGCCAGTGGCAGTGCCGGTCGTCGAGCTGCCGGACGTCCTCGACGCCCTCCATGAAGTTCGGGAACTCCTCGAACTGCGTCCACTGGTCGTAGGCGCTCCGCACCGGAACGTCCACGTCGATCATCTGCTCGACCCTGCTCATGAGTCTGCCTCCTCGTGCCGTCACGCACTCTGCGGGATCGACCCGCGCGTACCCGGCGAGACCCGGCTCATTCACGTCCGGCCCGCACCCGCCGCGAGGCGCCCCGGGTGGGGGCGCCTCGCGGATCGGCCGGTCGCCCGGTCAGTGGGCGGCTCCCCCGAACTCGGCGTGCTGCGTCCGCAGCGCGAAGTCCGCCTTCCCCCGGGGTGGTTCGCCGAGGAACCGGCGCCGGGCCTCGGCGCGTGCCTCACGCATCAGCGTCCGGAACTCCTCGTCGCTGAGCCCGGGCCCCTCGCGTACCGCCCCGGCCTCGCCGTTCCCACGCATCTCCGGGCCTCCTCCCGGTCGGACCTTCCGGCGGGCCACTACCCGCTCGGCGGCCGAACAGCCGCGCGCCGCGCGCCGTCCGGAACGGCGGCATGGGGCGAGGCACGCAGGGTAGGCGCGTGCCGAGGCGAGGAGCCCGCGATGAAAATCCTGACGATGGGCGTCGAGGAAGAGTTCGTCCTGGTGGACAGGGTGACGCGGGCGCCCGTGAACCGGGCGCCCGAGGTGATCCGACGGGCCGCGCGCGAGCTCGGCGAGCAGGTGCAGACGGAGTTCTTCAACGCGCAGGTCGAGATCTGCACCGAGCCCACCGCAGGCCGGGCGGAACTGCGGGAGGAACTCTCCTGGCTGCGCGGGGTGGTCGCGGCGGCGGCGCGGGACGAGCGGTGCATGCCCGTCGCGTGCGGCACTCCCGTACTGCCGCCGGAGGTTCCGCTGACGGTGACGGACACCGAGCGGTACCGGCTGATGGCCCGGCGCTTCGCGCCGCTGGTGACCCGGGCGGACGGGACGCCCCGCGACGACGGTCTCGTGTGCGGCTGTCACGTGCACATCGGGACGCTGGACAGGGAGCGGGCCCTCGCCCTGGCCCAGCACATGCGGCCCTGGCTGCCGCTCGTGCAGGCGCTGGCGGGGAACTCGCCGTTCGCCGGGCGCCGCGACACCGGGTACGAGAGCTGGCGCGCCGTCGAACACGCGCGGTGGCCCACCGTGGGCCCCACGCCCGTACTCGACGAGGCCCGGTACCTCGCCCACGTCGCACGGCTCGTCGAGGAGGGGACCCTGCTCGACAACCGCATGGTGTACTGGCACGCCCGGCCCTCCGAGCACGTCCCGACCCTTGAGGTGCGGCTGGCCGACGCCAACGCGGACCTCGACACGGTGGTGCTGCTCGCCGTCCTCGTCCGGGGCCTCGCGGCGACCCTCCTCGACCGCGTCGACGCCTCGGTGCCGCCGCCCCCGGTTCCCCTGGCGAGCCTCCTGCGGGCGCACCGCCTGGCCGCCGTCCAGGGCCTCACCGGCGTGGGCATCGATCCGGTCGACGGCCGCGAGCGGCCCGCCACGGCGCTCCTGGACACGCTGATCGACGTGGCCCGGCCGGGCCTCGACGCCGCCGGCGACCTCGCGTGGGTACGCGAGCGGTGGGAGCGGATCCGTACGGACGGCGGCGGTGCGACCCGCCAGCGAGCCGTCTTCCGCCGGCAGGGCAGACTGAGCGCGGTCGTGGACGCGCTGGCCGCCGCGACGATGGGGAGCTGATCCGATGCGTCCCGCCCTCTTCGACCGACCGCCGCCGGTCCGCGACCGAGGCGCCCGCCCCGCCACCGCACGCCCCGGCGGGCCGTACGCGCCCCGGGTGTGCAGATTCCCCGGGGTGTACGCGCCCCAGGGCGACACCGGGCTGCTGCTCGGGCAGCTGCGGCGCGAGGACCTGCGGCCGGGCGCCTGCTCGCTCGACCTGTGCACGGGCACCGGTGTCCTCGCCGTCACGGCCGCGCTGCTCGGCGCGCGGGCGACCGCCGTCGACGTGTCCCTCGCCGCCGTCGCGAGCGCCCGGCTCAACGCGCTGCTGCACGGCTGCCGGGTCCGGGCGCTCCGGGGCGACCTGGACGCCCCGGTCCGGCACGAGCGCTTCGACCTGATCACGGTCAATCCACCGTACGTGCCGAGCGAGGACCCCGAGGTCCCGGCCCGCGGCGCGCGCCGGAGCTGGGACGCGGGCAGGGACGGACGGCTGCTGCTCGACCGCGTCTGCGCCCGGGTCCCCCGCCTCCTCACGCCCTCCGGGGTCCTGCTCCTCGTCCAGTCCTCGCTGTCGGGCATCGCGGGCACCCTGGAGGCGCTCGCCCGCGACGGGCTGCGGGCCGGGGTCGTCGCCCGGGCCACGCAGCCGTTCGGGCCGGTGATGTCGGCCCGTGCCGACTGGTTCGCGGCCCAGGGGCTGGTCCCTCCGGGCACGCGTACGGAGGAGCTCGTGGTCATCCGGGCGTTCCGCCCGTGATTGCGGTCGGCCGCGGCCGGGCACTCGCGCGGTGTCGGCGACATCCGGATTCGATGGGTGGTGTGTGATGTCCGCTTCCCCTGGCGTGAACTCCCCCGGCACGCTCCGATCGACGGGCCCCGGGCCCGCCGGGCTCCACCCGGCGCCGGTCCGGGTCCGGCCGCTCCCCGAAGGGCCGTTGCTCGTCGAGGGCCCCGTGGAGATCGTCATGCCGGACGGGTCGCTGGTTCTCTGCGAGCGGCCGGTGATCGCCCTCTGCACGTGCCGGCGGACCCTGCGAGCACCGTTCTGCGACACGAGCCACCGCCCGCGCCTGAGACGCCGCGCCCGCCCCGACCGCGCCACCGGCCGGCGGCCACCGCCCTCGGCGGAAGACAACCAGGAAGACGACCAGGACGAGGCCCAAAACGAGGACCAGGACGCGGAGACCGATCCGTCATGACCCTCCTCCACGCGCGCGTGACGACCGCGCCCGAGATGCCCGAGGCGCGCGGCACCGTGTCCCACGCGGTGCGCGGCAGGCTGCTCGCCGGCCCCGGCCGGCTGCCCGACGAAGCGGAGATCGTGCGCTGCTCCCCGTACGGCGAGGATCTGCAACTCGCCCTGTACCTCTGCTACGAGCTCCACTACCGGGGCTTCTCGGGGGTCCCCGACACCCTGGAGTGGGACCCGGGCCTGCTGCGGGTCCGGGCCCTCCTGGAGCATCGCTTCGAGAGCGCGCTGCGGCACGACTGCCGTGACGCCCCCGGAGTGGACGAAGCCCTGTCCGCGCTCCTCGTGGAGCCGGCCGACGGCACCGGCGCCTCCCGCTACCTCCTCGCCTCGGGCGAGTCGTGGCCGCTGCGCGAGTACGTGGCGCTGCGCTCCGTCCACCAGCTCAGGGAGGCCGACCCGCAGCTGTGGGTGGTGCCCAGGCTGCGGGGCCGCGCGAAGGCGGCCATGGTCGCGATCGAGTACGACGAGTACGGGTGCGGGCGGGCGGAACGGATGCACTCCCGGCTCTACGCCGACCTCATGACCGACCTCGGACTCGACCCGGCCTACGGACGGTACGTCGACGCGGCTGGAGCCGAGACGTTGGCGGCCTCGAACCTGATGTCCCTCCTCGGCCTCCACCGCCGCCTGCGCGGCGCCCTCGTCGGCCACTTCGCCCTCCTGGAGACCACCTCGCCCCCCGCCGCCTCCCGCCTCTCCGAGGCGGTGCGCAGAAGCGGCGCGGGCCCGGCCGCCGCCCGTTACTACGACGAACACGTGGAGGCCGACGCCGTCCACGAACAGCTCGTGCGCCACGAGGTGGTGGGCGGTCTCCTGGACGACGAGCCCGAACTCGCCCCCGACGTCGCCTTCGGCATCGCCGCGACCGCCCTGGTCGAGGACCGCCTGGGCGCCCACGTCACGGACGCATGGTCCCGAGGCGAAACCGCCCTGCGCACCCCCTCCGACGGCCGCCCCGCCCTGCCACCGCCCGGCCGCTGAGCCCCGCCCTCAGCCCCGCTCGCGCCCGCGCCGCGAGCGGGTACAGGAGGAGGGCCACGGCCCGGGCGACTCCGGCGCCCCTGCCGGTGACGACGACGGAGCGGCCGGACAGGTTCCGTCGCTCCCTGGCGTTGGCACGGGCGCGGGTGTGGATCACGAAGAGGCCTTCCACGAAGGCACCGAGGTCCAGGCCGGTGCCCGCGCCGGTGTGGTCTGTCATCGGTTCCCTTTCCGCCGGTGCCGTCCCCGGTGCCTTCTCCGGTGCCGAGGGGGGTGCGCGGCGACTGCCCCGTCGGCTGCTCGGCAACCCCGGCGGCGCGGGTCGGGGCGGGCGCGGAATGGGGCGGGGCGTGCGGGGTAGACGCAAGTCCGCCCCTTCCGGAAGGGGCGTCGTGACCGGCGACGACGACAGGAGCAGGCCATGAACCTCGCGGAGGGACCGGCCCCGCGCCATGCGGCGGACGGAGCGACGAGCTCCCCGCGGCCGGCCCAGGCGTCCGGCGGCCGCCGGGATGCGGCGGAGCCTCGGAAGGCTGCCGGCGACGGGCGCGCGCTGCCTCCCGACCACACACAGGCGATCCTGGAGACGACGAAGGAGGTCGGCGCCGTGCTCAAGGCGTCCGGCTGCCCGTTCGCCCTGGTCGGCAGCGTCGCCGCGTACGCGCACGGCATCCCGGTCAGGCTGCAGCACGACACGGACTTCGCCGTGCGCCGGGAGGACGCCGAGGTCGTCACGCGGTCGCTGCGGGATCGCGGGATACGCATCGTCGAACCGCCGGAGGACTGGCTCGTCAAGGCCCGGGCGGGCGGCGAGGAGATCGACCTGATCTTCGCGCTCGCGGGAAGGCCCGTGACGGCCGAACTCCTCGCGCGCGCCACGACCCTGCCGGTCGACTCCGTCCACATGCCGGTGCTCGCCCCGACCGACCTCATGGTGAGCCGTCTCCTCGCGCTCTCCGAGCACCACTGCGACTTCGGCGCGCTGCTGCCGGTGGCGCGCGGCCTGCGCGAGCGCGTCGACTGGACACGGGTCCGCGAGGAGGCCGACGGCGCCCCGATGGCCGCCGCCTTCCTCTATCTGCTCGAACTGATGGACGTACTCCCGCGGGCCGGCGCCGACGCGGTGTGACCGCGCCGGCGCCGCCCGCCCCGGGGACCATCACGTCGAGCATCCGCGCGGGCCCCCGGCGGTGTTCCGCCGGGGGCCCGGGATGCGGCTTCGTCTCGGAAGCCGGTCACTTCCTGTCGTCGCGGGCCTTCTCGGCGCGTTCGCGCGCCTTCTCGGCGACCTCGCGGACCTTTCCCTTCATCTGGTCGGCCTTGCCTTCGGCCTCCAGGCTCTTGTCGCCCGTGGCCTTGCCCGCGGTTTCCTTGATCTTGCCCTTGCCCTTGTCCATGCCGCTCTTGCGCATCGGTGGGTTCCTTTCTCGTCAGGTGTGGTTCCCGCCCCCGTCGAGGGTGCGGACGATCGCGGACGCGAAGGCGTCGAGGTCGGCCGGCTTGCGGGAGGTGATCAGGGGGTGGCCTCCGGTGGTGTCGACGACGACCTCGCGGTCCGTCCAGGTGCCGCCGGCGTTCTCGAGGTCGGGGCTGAGGGAGGGGTACGAGGTGAGGTCGCGGTCGCGGGCGAGGCCGGTGTCCACCAGGATCCAGGGGCCGTGACAGATGGCGGCGACCGGTTTGCCTGCCGCGGCGAAGGCCGTGAGGAGCCGACGGGCGTTCGCGTCGGTGCGCAGCCTGTCGGCGTTCACGGTGCCGCCGGGCACGACGACGGCGTCGAAGTCGTCGGCGTCCGCGCTCGCCAGGGTGGTGTCCGGCCGGACGATGTCACCCTGGCGGCGGTCCGATACGACGGTCTGGACGTCCTCGTCCTCGCGCGCGGCGATCGTGACCCGGGCGCCCGCGCCGCGCAGGGCGGCGACGGGTTTGAGCAGCTCGTCCTGCTCGGTTCCGTAGTTCGTCGTGAGGACCAGGACGTGCTGTCCGGCGAGCCTGCCGTCGGCCGTGGCCTGGGGCTTGCCGTGCGGCGTGCCGTGGGGCTTTCCTTCGGGCGTCACGAGGTCTTCCTCTCTCCGGGGTCGGGGCCCCCGCCACTTCTGCGCCTCACCCCGTGCGCGTGGCTCAAACGTCCCGGGCGGCGGGCGCGCATGATCCCGGGAAGAGGGGGCACGTGCGGACGTACCGAGTGCCCTCGTGCCGAGGACGACCGGCAGGCCTCGGACCGTATCGGAGGTGCCGCCATGGTTGCCCTTCTTCTCGTACTCCTTCTGATCCTGGTGCTGTTCGGCGCGGGATTCGCCGTCGAGGTGCTCTGGTACGTCGCACTCGCGGTGCTCGTGCTGTGGCTGCTCGGCTTCTTCATGCGCAGTGGCAACGGGCGCTGGTACCGCTGGTGAGCATCGGGAGCCGTAGCTCCGAACAGCGGGGCCGTGGGGGGGGGGGGGGGGTGGGGGGGGGGGGGGGGGGGGGGGGGGGGGGGGGGGGAGAGGAGGGGGGGGGGGGGGGGGGGGTGTCTCTG
>NZ_JBVJVO010000001.1:270406-315053 GCF_055603625.1 Streptomyces sp. NPDC037273 | reverse complement strand
TTTTCTTCGCTTCTACGCACAATGTTCTCTTGCTCTTCGAGCGCGTTCTGCGCACCCCCCCCCCCCCCCCCCCCCCCCCCCCCCCCCTTTTCCCCCCCCCCCCCCCCCCGGTCGGGTGCGGTGCGGGCGCACCGGCGGGGTCAGGTCGCCTTGTGGAGCTCCGCGGACCTGCGGCGGGACCAGCGGACGACCATGCGGAGAACGGTGACGAGGGTGAGCACCCACATGCCGGCGAAGAGCCAGATCAGCAGCGGGGTCTCGGTGGCGACGGCGAGGACGAGCAGGGCGAGGGTGGCGGCCCCGAGGCCGGCGACGCCGAGGAAGAGAAGCCGGTGGCCGGCCAGCGTGGGCAGGGGGAGCCGGGGGCCGCTTCGCATGGTGCGCAGGCGACGGGCGAGCGGTTCGTCGCGGTCGAGCTGTTCCTCGATCTCCGAGAGAACGCGCAGTTCACGCGGCGAGAGTCGGGCCTCGTCCATCACGGACACCTCCTCCCGATCCCGGCTTCGTGTCCGAGAGCCGGAGTCGACGGCACCGACGCGGTCGCGTCGCATCTCTGCTGGTTCCCCACCGAAGCGTGTCAAACCGTGCGATAGCGGGAATCATTGCCCCAGATGCTCGACCGACGGACCCCCGCCGCCCCTTCCGGTGCCGCGGCGCCGGCCCACCGCCACCGTCGAAGGAGCCTTCATGTCCACCGTCGGAGCACGCTCCGCCATGACTGTCGACCGCGCCCCGGTTCCCGTGGGCGGTCCGGGGGCCGAGACGCGCCGGGTGGCGCTGGGCGGGGTACCTGAACCGGTGCGGCCGACGGCCGCCTCGACGGGGGACGCCCGGACCTTGTCCGTGGCGCTGTTCGCACGGCTGAGGGTTCTGGAGGAGGGGACGCCGGAGTACTCGTACGTACGGAACACGCTGGTGGAGCTCAATCTCAGCCTGGTGAAGTTCGCGGCCCGGAGGTTCAGGAACCGGGCGGAGCCGACGGAGGACATCGTGCAGGTGGGGACGATCGGCCTGATCAAGGCGATCGACCGCTTCGACCCCGAGCGGGCCGTGGACTTCTCAGCCTTCGCGCTGCCGACGATCGTCGGCGAGATGAAGCGTTTCTTCCGGGACACCAGTTGGGCCGTCCGGGTGCCGCGCCGCCTCCAGGAGCTGCGGATCGACCTCGCCAAGGCCGCCGACTCCCTGGAACAGCAGCTCGGCCGCCGGCCCAGCAGGGCGGAGCTGGCGGACCGGCTGCGCGTCAGCGTGGCGGAGGTGGCGGAGGGGCAGCTCGCGGCGCACGGCTATGCCGCCCGCTCCCTGGACGTGCCCGCGGGCGACGAGGAATCGCTGTCCGGGGCGAGCGCACGGCACCTGTCGGCCACCGAGCCCTCGTACGAGCTCGTGGAGTCCCTGATGTCGCTGCGGCCGCTGCTCGCCGGGCTCGACGAGCGCGACCGGCTCATCCTCGAACTGCGCTTCGGGGAGGAACTGACCCAGTCGGAGATAGGCGAACGGGTCGGCCTCTCCCAGATGCACGTCTCCCGCCTGCTCACCCGGATCCTCGGCGAGCTCAGGAAGGGCCTGCTCCAGGACGGTGCCACGGCGGACGGGACGGCCGGCTGACCTCCAGCCACACCACCTTGCCCACCGCGCCCGGCCCCTTGTCCTCGGTGCCCCAGTCACCGGCGAGACGGTCGAGCACCATCAGGCCGTGTCCGCCGGGCAGCCCGGGCGAGCGCGGCAGCTGGGCGCGGGGATGCTCGGGGCTGGCGTCGGCCACCTCGACGCGGAGCCTCCCCGCGCCGTGCCGGAGGACGAACTCCTGCGGGCCGCCGGCGTGCAGGCAGGCGTTCGTGACGACTTCCGACACCAGGAGCAGGACGTCCTCGACCCGCTGTCCCGCCTCCTCCGTCTCCGGGGGGATCCACCCCCAGTCGGCCAGCGCCTCGGCGGTGAAGTCCCGGCAGCGGGCCACCACTCCCCGGGTCCCGTTCAGGACGAGCCTGCGGACCTGCACCGGCGGCAGTGGGGCCTCAGCGCTCTCGACCATGGCCTCCGCCGCCTTCGTGGCGGCGCTCGGGGCCGCGCTCGGGGCCGTGCCCGGGGCCGCGCTCAGGGCCGCGCTCAGGGCCGCCGTCGGCCAGTGCCTCGCCGACACTTCCGTACACCTGGAACACACCCCTGGCACCGGTGATCTCGAACATCCGGTCCACCGGGGCGCGCAGCCCGGCGAGCTCGACGCGCCCGCCGGTCTCCAGCATCCGCAGCCGGGTCCTGAGCAGCACGTTCAGGCCGGACGAGTCGCAGAAACGGAGGCCGGAGCAGTCGACGACGATCCTGCCGGCCGGCGGGCACTCCTCGACCGCCGCCCACAGCGCGTCGACGGAGTCGCGGTCGAGCTCCCCGACGAGCGTCAGGACGACGGTGTCCGTCTCCGGTACGGGCCGGACGGCGACGCCGAATCGCTCGCGCCCGGGCCCGGAGTCCTCCTCCACCAGTTCTTCGTCCCGCATGGAATCACCAGCCTCCTCGCACCCTTCGCCCTTTTTACACCTTTTCCGATGGGGGTGGACTCCCGAAAGGCGCGATGCTCCGAAGGAGGCGAAGAGGTGCCCGACGGCGGCACCCGGCGGGCATACGCGGGCGTGGGACGGGCAGCCGCCCATCGACAGCAGGTACCTACTTCCAGGGACACGCCATGGGCACTCCCCCGCCCCCTCCCGCGCCTTCCGGCCCCGGCCCCGCGCCGGGGCGGCTGAACGTGGCGAGGAGCCCCGGCGAGCGACCCGGCACCGTCGTCCTGCTCCTGGACGGGGATCTCGACCACGACACCGCCGCGCCCCTGCGGAACGCCCTGGACGGCTGCCCGGCGGCCGGGAGGACCCTCGTGGACTGCGCGGGGCTGCGGTTCTGCGACTCCACCGGCCTGAACCTGCTGCTCAAGGCCCGACTGCGGCACCTCACCAAGGGCGGACGCGTGGACCTCGCCGGCCTGCGCCCCCCGGTGGCCCGGATGTTCGAGATCACCGGCACGCAGCGGCTCTTCCGGGTGTACGAGGACGCCGAGACGGCCCTCACCGAGCGGCGCGCGACCGCATAGCGCCGCAGTGGCCGGGCAGGCGCAGCTCATGACCGGTCGGCCGGTAGAGCCCCAGACCGCCCGGACTCGCCGTTTCGAGCTGGCGGAGGCCGAGGGGGCGGCCCGTGCGTGCCGCGACCACACCGAACAGGCCCTCCGGGAGTGGTTCGGTGCGGCGGGGGCGCCCGGGCAGGTGGCCGTCGGCGACGCCCTGCTCCTGGTCTCCGAGGTCGTCACCAACGCCTTCGCCCACGGCGGTGTCCCGTACGAGCTGTGCCTCGAACGGACCGACGGACGCCTCTGGGTCCAGGTCAGCGACACGAGCCCGGTACGCCCCCGCCCCCACGGCCCACACCGCCCGGGCCGCTCCTCCGGGCACGGCCTCTACCTCCTGGAGCGACTCTCCGCCGCCTGGGGCTGGGTGCCCCGGGGCAGCGGGAAAGCCGTCTGGTTCGAGGTGGTCGTGCGGCCTGGGCCCGCGGACGACGGCCGGACCGGGGGATGACGGCCCGGTCCGGGGACGACGGCCCAGTCCGGGGACGACGGCCCGGTCCGGGGACGACGCCCCGGCCCGGGGACGACGGCTCGGCCCGGGGGACGACGCCCCGGCGCGGCACCGGCACCGGCGGCGCCGGCGCCCGGGCCCCGTGGCGGCGCCCGCCCTACAGTGGAAGTGACGCGGGGTCGCGCGGTGCACTCGGTATCCGGCCCGGCCCGCGCTCGTCTGTGCGAGGTCCTTCATGACACAGCGCGGATCATCCCCCGACCGCGAGCCGGCCGTCGGGGCGCCGGGTGAGGACGGCCTGCGGCGTCTGCTCGCGGGGCTGACCGCCGTGCGGGACGGGGATCTGTCCGTCCGGCTGCCCGAGGCCGGCGGCGGCATCCACGGCGAGATCGCCGGGGTCTACAACGACATGGTCGGGCAGCTGTCGCTGGTCACCTCGGAGGTCACCCGGGTCGCGAGCGAGGTCGGCGGCCAGGGGCTGCTCGGCGGCCGTATCCGGGAGCCCGGGGCGCGGGGGGTGTGGCGGGAGCTGACGTCCGGCGTCAACACGATGGCCGACAACCTCACGTCCCAGGTGCGGTCGATCGCCCAGGTCGCCACGGCCGTCGCCCTCGGTGACCTCACGCGCAAGATCAGGGTGGACGCGCGCGGCGAGATCCTGGAGCTGAAGGAGACCATCAACACCATGGTCGACCGGCTGTCCTCGTTCGCGGAGGAGGTCACCCGGGTGGCCAGGGAGGTCGGCACGGAGGGCAAGCTCGGCGGCCAGGCGACCGTCCACGGGGTCTCCGGCACCTGGAAGGACCTCACCGACAAGGTGAACTCGATGGCCGACAACCTCACCAACCAGGTGCGGAACATCGCCCAGGTCACCACAGCCGTCGCGCAGGGCGATCTGACCAGCCGGATCGACGTCTCGGCTCGGGGCGAGATCCTCGAACTGAAGACCACCATCAACACGATGGTCGACCAGCTGTCCTCGTTCGCCGCCGAGGTCACCCGCGTCGCCCGCGAGGTCGGTACGGAGGGCAAGCTCGGCGGCCAGGCCGAGGTCGAGGGCGTCTCCGGCACCTGGAAGCGGCTCACGGAGAACGTCAACGAACTCGCCGGGAACCTGACCCGCCAGGTCCGCGCCATCGCCGAGGTCACCAGCGCCGTCGCCGAGGGAGACCTGACCCGTTCGATCACCGTCGACGCGCCCGGCGAGGTCAGGGACCTGCGCGACAACATCAACTCGATGGTCGAGTCACTGCGGGCGACGACCCGGGCCAACGAGGAACAGGACTGGCTCCAGACGAACCTCGCCCGGATCACCGGCCTCCTCCAGGGCACCAGGACCCTCCCCGAGATCGCCGAACTCATCATGGCCGAGGTGCCGCCGCTGGTCGCCGCCCAGTACGGGGCCTTCTTCCTCGCCTCCGACGACGAGCAGGGCCCCGAACTCGTCCTGACCGCCTCCTACGGGTCCCCCGACGACCCCGAGGCGCCACCCCGCCGCTTCCGGCTCGGCCAGTCCCTGGTCGGGCAGGCGGCCCGCGACCGGCGCGCCCTCGTCGTCGAGCAGGTGCCCACCGGGTACGCGACGATCGCCTCGGGTACGGGCACCGGCGAGCCGGGCACGCTGATCGTGCTGCCGATCGTCGTGGAGGAACAGGTCCTCGGCGCCTTGGAGTTCGCCTCGCTCCAGCCCTTCACCGGGGTGCGGCGCGAGTTCCTCGACCGGTTCGTCGACAGCGCCGGCGCCGTCCTCAGCTCACTCGTCGCCAACCTCCGCACCGACGAACTCCTCGGCCAGTACCGCCGCCTCGCCGACGAACTCCGTTCCCGCTCCAAGGAGTTGCAGACCCGCCAGCAGGAGCTCCAGCGCTCCAACGCCGAGTTGCAGGAGAAGGCGGCCCTCCTCGCCCAGCGCAACAAGGACATCGAGTCCAAGAACCTCGTCATCGAGCAGGCCCGGCAGGAACTGGAGGCGCGGGCGCAGCAGCTCTCCCGCACCTCGCTGTACAAGTCCGAGTTCCTCGCGAACATGAGCCACGAGCTGCGCACCCCGCTCAACAGCCTGCTGATCCTGGCCCGGCTGCTCGCCCAGAACAGCGAGGGGAACCTGACGGAGAAGCAGACCGACTACGCCGAGGTCATCCACTCGGCCGGCTCCGACCTGCTCCAGCTGATCAACGACATCCTCGACCTGTCCAAGGTCGAGGCGGGGAAGATGGACATCAGGCACGAGCCGTTCCCGCTCCGCCAGCTCACGGAGTACCTGGAGGCGACCTTCGCGCCGGTCGCCGACGAACGGCGCCTCCAGTTCACGGTCACCCTCGCCGACGACGTGCCCGAGGAGCTGGTCGGCGACGAGGCACGGCTCCGCCAGGTGCTGCGCAACCTCCTCTCCAACGCCCTCAAGTTCACCGACGAGGGCCGGGTGACCCTCGCCGTCGAGCAGGCCTCCCCCGACGAGATACCGCCCGCGCTCCTCACCGGCAGCCCGGTGCTCGCCTTCCGCATCACCGACACCGGCATCGGCATCGCCGCCGAACAGCTGCGGCACGTCTTCGAGGCCTTCCAGCAGGGCGACGGCACCGCCGCCCGCCGCTACGGCGGTACGGGTCTCGGGCTGTCCATCAGCCGTGAGGTGGCGGGCCTCCTGGGCGGCACCATCGAAGCCGACAGCCGCCCCGGCCACGGCAGCACCTTCACGTTCTACCTGCCCACGACCAGCTCCCTGCCCGCGCCGCTGCCTCTGCCGTCCGCCGGCGCGGCGGAGGCCGAGGACGGTACGCCGGCGTCGGCACCCGCCGTCCGTCCGGCCGAGCCTCCCGGGGGCGTGACCGTGCTCGTCGTCGACGACGACGCCCGCAACGTCTTCGCCCTCACCGAAGTCCTCGAAGGGCACGGCCTGCGCGTCCTCACCGCCGACAGCGGCCAGGCCGGCCTCGACGCGCTCACGGCCCACGAGGAGGTCCGGCTCGTCCTCATGGACGTCATGATGGCCGGAATGGACGGCTACACCGCGATCCAGGCCATCCGGCGGCTGCCGGGCCGCGCCCGGCTCCCCGTCATCGTGGTGACCGCGAAGGCCATGCCGGGCGACCGCGCCGAGGCTCTCGCGGCGGGCGCCGACGACTACGTGTCCAAGCCCGTCGACGGCGACGAGCTGGCCGCCAAGATCAGCGCGTGGCTCACGGACTGACCCGGCCACCCGCGGGTCCGTGAGGAGCTGTCACCCCTCGGCCGCCCCGTCCCGGACGTGTACGGCGACGATGCTGGTGTCGTCGTCGGTGTCCCCCGTGGCCGTGCTGAGCAGTTCGTCGACGAGCCGGTCGGGCTCGTGGCGCGCGAGCCGCTCGGCGTCGGCGGCGAGCAGCGCGAGGCCCTCGTCGAGCCCTGAGTGGCGGCGCTCGATCAGCCCGTCGGTGTACAGGAGCAGCGTGTCGCCCGGCCGCAGCCCGATCCGCTGCTCGCGGTAGGCGAAACCGGGGACCGCGCCGAGGAGGACGTCCTGCGGCGGGTCGAGGAGCCGTGCTTTGCCGTCGCGGAGCAGCAGCATCGGCAGGTGTCCGGCGCTCGACCACACGAGGCCGTGGTCCTCGGGGTCGTACAGGGCGCAGACCGCCGTGGCCGTGGTGCCGCCGCCGGTGCGCAGGGTCACCTCGTTGAGCCAGCCCATCAGGCGGCGCGACGAGTGGCCGGTGAAGGCGAGGGCGCGCTGGGCGTTGCGGAGGGCCACCATGCCGGTGACGGAGTCGATGCCGTGGCCCGCGATGTCGCCGACGGCGACGAGGACCTGGCCGCTGGGCAGCGCGAGGACGTCGTACCAGTCGCCGCCGACCCGGTACTCCTCGGCGGCGGGCCGGTACCGGGCGGCGACCACGAGACCGCCCGGCAGTTCCTGGAGGCCGGCGACCTCGGGGACGATCGCCTGCTGGAGCTGGAGCGCCAGCTGGTGGCGCAGTTCCGCCTGGTCGTGGAGTGCGGTGAGGTGGTCGAAGGTCGCGGTCAGCGCGACCTCGGTGCGGCGGCTGTCGGAGACGTCCTGGTACACCCCGGCGAGCCCGGTGACCTCGCCCTTCTCGATCAGCGGCTCCGCCGCCACCCGCACATGGCGCACGGCCCCGTCGGGCAGGACGACCCGCAGCACCGTCTGCGCGCCCGCCTGCCGCCGGGTCAGCGTGTCGAGCAGCTCCGACAGGGCCTCGCCGTCGTCCCGGTGGACCCGCTCGCGCAGCCCGGCGAGCGGCAACGGCGGCTCGCCCCGGTCGACGCCGAGGATCCCGTACGCCTGCGGCGCCCACACCGTGTCGCCACCGGTCAGGCTGTCCTGGAAGGGGGCCACGCTCTGCAGGCCCGCGACCGCCCTGGCCGTGGCGAGTCCGGGCGCCCCGGTGGTGTGCCACAGCACGACGGCGTACTCCTCACCGGCCGGCAGGACACGCACGTCGAGCAGCGGCGGCGCTTCGACGGGGCGGGGTGTCGCCGGCAGCCGGGCGGCCCGCTGGGTGTGGTGCGTGGAGAGGGCCCGGCGGGTCAGCCGGGAGAGTTCGATGTGCGCCTGCGGGAAGGCGCGGGCGAGGGACGAACCGTCGGCGGGCGCGGCGCCCCCGAGCGCGGCGACCGCGTCGTCGTTGAAGTGCTCCACGGCCGCGGCTCCCGACGTCCGGTGCGAGCGGAGCAGTACCGCCGGATGAGCGAGCGCGTCGAGGACGTCCACGAGTACGGGCACGGGCGGCCGGTCCGGCTCGACCCCGTCCAGCACGGTCCCCGCCACCTCCAGGAGCCCGGCGACGGCCCGCCGCGCCGCCGCGTCGAGCACAGTCGGGCCCGGCCAGCCGACCAGCGCGACCCCGACGGACCTGTCACGGCGGTTCAGCGGCAGCAGCGCGCGGGCGGCGCCCTCGGAAGGGCCTGGCAGCGGCGCCCCGTCGGCCGGCCCCCGCTCCAGCCACACGGGCGCGTTGTCCGCGAGGACGCTTCTGAAGGGTTCCGGCGTGGCCGGGGGGATCCACTGCCAGGCCTCGGCCTCCGCGGCTCCCACCCCGGCGTGCCCGACCAGTCGCAGACAGCCGGGCCCCGCGCGCTGCCACAGCCAGAGACTGTCGGCGCCGAGGGCGGAGAGCCCTCCGTCCAGCAGCGTCCGCGCCGCCTCGTCCGCGGTGTCGGCGATCTCGGCGACCGCGGCGGCGCGCCTGGCCCTGCGGCGCTCGGCGAGGTGCTCGACGGCTTGTTCCCCGGCCCAGTGGAGGCCGGCGACCTCGGGGGTCCCGGAGGCGTGCGCGCCGGTGCCGGAGGAGACGCCGGTGCCGGGGCGGGTGCCGGTCCCGGGGGCAACGGTGCCGGAGGGGGCGCCGTCTCCGGCCACCGCGTTCACGATGTCCGCCGCGATGTCCTCGGCCGACAGGCCGGTGGCCCGTGCGAGCGAGGCCAGGTGCTCGGCCGCCTCGGACGTCGGCAGCCGCATCTGGGCCGCCAGCACCCCGGCGGCCAGGTCGAGCAGGTGCCGATGGGCGAGCCGGGTGCGCAGCCAGCGGTTCTCGGCCGTCAGCCCCGCGAACCCGGGATCCACCAGGGCGCCACGGGGCCACCCCCGCTCACCCCCGGAACCGGTCACATCGGCCTCCGTCCCGCCGGCTCTCGGACCTCCGGGACGCACATGCGCCCGCGCTCCGGATTCTACGCGCGCGAGGCCACCGAATCCGCATGAACCAGGATGAACAGGGCACGCGCTCCCTGCACGGGCCGGGAGGCTTTCACGGTCGGAGAGGAGAGGGCCATGCCCCGCGGATCGAACGCCAAGCGCGAGCGCCAGTACGAGCACATCAAGGAGAGCGCCCTCGAGCGCGGCGAGAGCAAGGAGCGCGCCAAGGAGATCGCGGCCCGCACCGTCAACAAGGAACGGGCCCGGTCCGGCGAGTCGAAGACGGCGAGCAAGAGCTCGCTCCAGGACATGTCCTCGGGCCGGCGCGGCGGCAAGCGCTCGCACAGCGGCGCGCAGGGCCCCACGTACGACCAGCTCTACGCCGAGGCCCAGCGGCGCAATCTGCACGGCCGCTCCTCGATGAACAAGGCGGAGCTGAAGCGGCACCTCGGCCACTGAGCGCGCTCCGGCCACCACCGGCGCGACCGCTCCTCGATGAACCCGATCGCGGGCTCGCGTCAGCACGACGGGAGCCGTCGGCGGGGATACCGTCGGCGGCATGGTCGGTGATCGTCAGGGGTGGCTCCGGTGTCTGCTCGCCGGGGCCGTGTTCGTCGTAGGGATGACCGGCACGACGCTGCCGACGCCGCTCTATCCGCTGTACCAGGAGAAGTTCGGGTTCTCCGAGCTGACGGTGACCGTCGTGTACGCCGTCTACGCCTTCGGGGTCATCGGCGTACTGCTCCTGGCGGGCAACGCCTCGGACACCATCGGCAGGCGGCCGACGCTCTTCTGGGGCCTGGGGTTCGCGGCGGCGAGCGCCGTCTGCTTCCTGTGCGCCGAGGGACTCGGATGGCTGTACGCGGGCCGGCTCCTGTCGGGCCTGTCGGCGGGCCTCTTCACGGGGGCCGCCACCGCGTACGTGATGGACCTGGCGCCGCCCGGCGGCACGGCTCGGGCCACCCTGGTCGCGACGGCCGCCAACATGGGCGGTCTCGGTTGCGGCCCGCTCCTCGCCGGCGTCCTCGCGGAGTACGCCCCCGAGCCCCTGCTGCTGCCGTTCGCCGTCCATCTCGCTCTGGTCGCCGTGTCGGTCGGCGCCCTGCTGTGGCTGCCGGAGACCGTGCGGGAGCGGCGCCCCCTGACCGCCGTACGACCACAGCGGCCGGCGCTGCCCGCCCAGGTCCGGCCGGTCTTCGTGCCGGCGGCCATCGCCGCCTTCGTGGGCTTCGCGCTCTTCGGGGTGTTCACCTCGGTCAGCCCCGCGTTCCTCTCCCGCTTCCTCCACGTCGACAACCACGCCGTCACCGGCCTGATCGTCGCCCTCGCCTTCTTCTCCTCCACCGCCGGCCAGCTCGCCGTCGGCCCCGTCGGCGTGGCCCGTTCCCTTCCGCTGGGCTGCGCCGTCCTCTTCGCCGGCCTCGCCTCCCTCGCGGGCGCGCTCGCCGCCGACCTCCTCGCCCTCGTCGTCGTCGCCGCGGTCGTCGGCGGCACCGGACAGGGCCTCTCCTTCCGCGCCGCCCTGTCCGCCGTCGCGGGGGCCGCCCCTCCGCGGCAGCGCGCCGCCGTCATCTCCACCCTCTTCCTCGTCGCCTACACCGGCATCTCCATCCCGGTCATCGGCGTCGGTCTCCTCTCCGACCCCCTCGGCCTCGAAGAAGCCGGCCTCGTCTTCACCGCCTGCATGCTCCTGCTCGTCGCCTCCGCCGCCGCCTACCTGCTCCGCCGCCCGGTCCGCACCGAGGTCTCCTGACCGCGGTCGCCCCCCTCCGAGGGCGCTTCTCCGGTTCCGGCGCCCGCTCTGCCCGGCCCCTTCGTCCGCGAGCCGCGCGCGGGCGCCCGGAGGAGCGGCTCGACCACGAGGAGCTGCGCCGCGGCGAGGACCAGACAGAGGCTCGCGGTGCCGGCCCAGAGGGCCCCGGCCCCGAGGTGTTCGAGCAGTTGGGTCGAGGTGACCGGCGCGGCGACGGTGGCGATCCCCCAGCTGATCCCGTACGCCGCGAGGTACGCGTCGGCTCCCCCGCGCGGCGCCAGATCCGCGACCACGGAAAGGACCCGGCCGAGCACCAGCACGTCCCCCAGGCTCCACAGCACCGTCGACACCAGGAACCCCGGCAGTGTGGACGCCGTCGCGTACCCCGCCAGACCGGCCGCGAGCAGGACGTGTCCGGCCGCGATGGCCGCGGAATGGGAGAGCCCCGCGACGCGGCGCAGGCGCAGCAGCGGCTGGGCGGCGACCACCGTCACCGCCGACGCGGTGAACAGCAGCCCGGCGTCGGCGGGTTCGAGACCGCGCCGCACGAGGGTCAACGGCAGCCCCATCGCGATCTGCGTGGTCACCAGCGCGAACAGCGTCCCGGCGAGGAACACGGCCCGGAGCGCCGGATCCCGCCAGGGCCGTACGGGCTCCGCCGGGTCACCCTCGGGGGTGTTCGGCGAGCCGGCGCCCGGGCGGCCGGTGTGGTCGGCGGGCAGGGCGAGCCGCAGGAACAGCGCGCACAGGAGGCAGGTGGCCGCGTCCACGACGAACAGCCACCGCAGGTCCCAGCGGCCCAGGGCGGCGGCGATGAGGCCCGCGCCGGTGCCGCCCACGGCGAGGGCGGCGTTGAACAGGCCGTAGGCGCGGACCCGTTCGGAGGGCCCGACCGACTCGGCGATCAGCGCCTGGCTCGGCGGCTCGTACAGTTCGAAGACCAGGCCGAGCAGAACCGCGAAGACCGCCACCGCGACCAGTGACCCGGCCGCCGCGATGCCGAGTTGCGCGCCCGCGCACCCGGTGAGGCCGAGCACGATGGTGCGCCGTCGGCCGATGCCGCGCGCGAGCCGGCCCCCGAGGAGCCGCGAAGGAATGGTCGCGAGCCCGAAGCCCGCCGAGATCAGACCGGCCGTGGCGACGGTCGCCCCGAACTCCTTGCTGATCAGGACGGTGAGAAAGGGCAGCGAGAAGGCGCCGAGCCGGTTCACCGCCCGCGCCGCCACGAGCAGCCAGACGGTCCTCGGCATGCGACTACCCCGCCCTTCGCGTAACTGTCGAATCGAGTAATGTCAGTCACGCACGCTAGCCATCGAGGGAGTGACTGGTCAAGTGATGTTCGACAGTCACGTCGCGGTACTGCTGGAACACGCCGTATCGCTCGTGAACACGCTCACCGACGGGGAATCCCGCGGCCGCCCGTACACCGTGCCGCGCGGAACGGACCTGCCCCGGGCGGTCGAGAACGCGGTCTCCGACGTCACGGGCTCCCTGCCCCGCACGATCGACGCCGCCCAGGCGGAGTACCTCGCCGGCACCGCCCGCTCCATGCGCCTGGTCTTCCAGGCCATGCACGACGGCGACCCCGACCTCGCCGCCACCACCGTCAACCGCCTCCTGGCCGACACCGGCGCCCGCCCCCACCTCGAACGCGCCCCCGCCGGAACCGACTCCGCCGCCCCGCCCTGGCAGCTCCACTTCCACGGCGCCGACACCTCCTTCGCCGCCGGCCACAGCGCCGCCTGCGCCACCGCCCTCGCACTCGCCGTCGGCGGCACCCTCGCCGGCCGCCTCGGCCTCTGCCACGCCGACCGCTGCGACCGCGTCTACATCGACACCTCCCGCAACTCCGCCCGCCAGTTCTGCTCCACCGCCTGCCAGAACCGCACCAAGGCGGCCGCCTTCCGCGCCCGCCGGGGTCAGGCCTAGGCGCCGGCCCTCGGGCCGGAGCGTCCGCCCGCGACGCCGGCCCCGGCCCCGGCCTCGGTCACGTCCAGGACGACAGGACCAACGCCCTTTCGGCGGCGGCCAGGTGGATCGCCGAGGCGAGCCAGGCCCGGGCATAGCCGTCGGCCGAGGCGTCGGCGAGACGACCGAAGGCGTCGCGCGGCCGGCGGTCGGCCTCCGCCATCAGAGCCTCGGCCAGCTGCGCCGCCCCACCGAGTCCCGCCCGCCGCAGCGGTACGAGGAGCGCCGCGGCGTCCCCACCACGCCCCGACTCGGCGAGGGCCCGTCGCCCGCCCGCGACCCCGGTTTCCAGCAGTCGGCGCACCCGCCAGAGCGGGGCGTCCGCGAGCGGGTCGGGGGCGGCGGTCAGGAGACCGGACGGCGCCGACACCGGCGCCGTCGGGGCCGCGTCAGGCGCAGTCGGGGCCAGGCCCGGCCCAGTCGAGGCCAGGTCAGGCCCAGCCGGCGCCGGGTCAGGCGCCGTTCGCGGGAAGTGGCTGCCCTGGAGGCGGTCGTAGCCGAGGTCGGCGCGGCCGAGCCAGTCCTCGGGGAGCCGGAGCGTGTACGGGGCTCCCGGTACGGGGCCGACCGCGAGGGGGCGGAGTGTGGCGGCCCGGTCGGGGTCGGGGCGGCCCAGGACGCGGAGGGCGAGGCCCGGGTGGTGGGCGATGCGGCGCAGGTTGGCCGCGTGGGGGAGGTCAGGGTGGGGGTGGGCAGGGCGGAGCCGCAGCAGGGGGCCGCTTCCGGCGACGCGGGCGATGACGTACTCCCCCGCCGCGCCGAGCACCTCCACGTCGCAGCCCAGCAGCCCCGCCTCGCGCTCTCCGTCCTCCCGCGCGAGGCCGTCGAGTGCGGCGGCGACAGCCTCGTCGAGCGGGCGGGCGAACAGCGCCGCCACCGGCTCCTCCGACCAGTCGAACCCTCGCAGCGGGGTCGCCTTCACGCCCTTGCCCGCGCCGAGCCGGCCGTCCGGGGAAACGGTCGCGCCGACGATCCGCAGGCCCCCGCGGGCGAGCCCGGCGTGGTCGAGGACCGCACCACCGAGCGCCACGGACGCGGTGCCCGCGCCCCGGGCACGGGCGATACCGCCCGGCCGTACGTCGGACACCGTGTAACACGAACCATCCGGCCCCATGAGGTGGGTGGCCACGCCCCCGTACCCCGTGGCGGACAGCACCGGTTCCCGGCACAGCCCCCACACCCGCAGGCTGCCGCCTTGTTCGTACGTCCTCCGGGCCGCACCCGCCACCCCGTACCCGGCCGCCCCCGCGAGCAACTCCCGGAAGGCGACGGCCAGGTCGCCGAGCCGCTGCCCCTCGCCACGCCGCCGCGCCGCGCGCAGCCCCCGTACGACCCTCAGCGCCGCCGCCTCGACCCGAGGCAGCCCGGCCAGCCGCGCGGTGTGCGCCGCCCGCAGCAACTCCGCCTGCACCACCGCCCCACCGGCCGTGACACCCGCGGCCAGCGCCTCGGCCGCCGCCTCCCACATCGCGGTCGCGGCCCGGACCCGGGCGGCGTCGAGCGCGGGCGGTGCGTCGTCCCGCCGTGGCGCCGGGGCGAGGGGCACCGGGCCGGCATCAGGGGCGAGGGCGGCCGTGTCGGTGACGGCGGCACCGGCCCCCTCGGCATCAGCGGCAGCCGCAACCGCACTCGCAGGCTCCGCGTCCGCGATCGGGGCGGCGCCGAGGACGGCGGCCCGGTGGAGGCAGCGGGGGGCGAGGAGACAAGTGCAGACGGCGTGGTCGGCGTGGGTGATCGTGCCCGAGGGGGTGGGATGGAGGGTGACGACCGCGTCCTCGCCGAAGGGGACGGTGACGGAGCCGTCGGCGGACGGGGTGGCCCGCTCGGGGCAGGCGGTGATCGCGGTGTCGAGCTTCTTGCGCAGCCGGGCGCTGAGCTGTTCGACGGCCTCGGCGAGGACGTCGGGGGCCACGGGTGGCAGGTCTTCGGGGTTCAACGGGGTTCTCCACGGAGGCGGTCGCCCACCCAGCGGGCGAGGGCGAGTGGGCTGAGGGCGGCGACCGGCATGCCGGCGGCGACGAGGCGGCGTGCCACGGGGACCGAGTAGCGGGGCGCACCGGAGTCGTCGAGGGCCGCGCAGCCCAGGAGGTGGGCGCCTGAGGAGGCCAGTGCCCGTACCTCGCCGAGGAGCCCGGCGAGGGGGCCGCCCTCCTCGAAGTCGCTGACCACGACGACGAGGGTGCGGCTCGGGACGGTGATGAGGGAGCGGGCGTGGGCGAGGCCCGCCGCGATGTGCGTACCGCCGCCGACCCTGACCTCAAGGAGCAGGGAGAGAGGGTCCTCGACCCGGTCGGTGAGGTCCACCACCTGCGTGGAGAACGCCAGGAAGTGCGTGGACAGGGTCGGTACCCCGCCCAGGACCGCGGCGGTCAGCGCCGACCAGATCACCGAGGCCTCCATGGAGCCGGAGACGTCGACCACCAGGATCAGCCGCCAGTCCGCCTCCTTGCTCGCCCGCGTGCTGAACACCGGGCGCTCGGGGACGACCACGACCCGCCCGTCCTCGGTCCGCCGGCTGTGGACGAGGTTGGCGCGCAGGGTACGGGCGAGGTCGAGCCGGCCGCCGGGCCGCCGGGTGGGCCGCGGTGTGGCCAGCCCGGAGAGCGCCGGGCGCAGCCGGGTGGCCAGCTCCCTGGCCAGCTCGTCGACGAGCCGCTTCACCAGCGGCCGCAGCCGGGCGAGTTGCGCCTCGGGCATGCCTCCGGCCAGCGAGAGCACCGATCGCAGCAGTTCCACCGAGGGCCGTACCGCCGCCGGGTCCAACTGCGTGAGCACATCGGCCCGTCCCGCGTCGGCGGCCTCCGCGAGCACCTCCTCGCGGACCTCCGCCCCGAACAGCGCCTCCAGCTCCCGCGACCACTCCCGCGCCGTGGGGAACGACGCTTCCTGGCCTCCCGTCGGCCCGGCACCGCCGTCGTCCGCGTCATGGGCTCCTTCGCCGCGTCCCCTTCCGTACAACTCGTCGAGCGCCCGGGCGTACCTGCGCGCGTCGGCGCTCAACCGGTCCTTGTGCCGGCCGAGCAGCAGCCGCCACCGGTCGGCGGGACCGAGGCGACGGCCGGGCGTGCCGGCGGTGGTCGGAGCCGCCGGGTCGGTGGCGGGTCCCGTCTCCGTCGGTACGGCCGTGGGCGGTCCGGCCGGGGCTACGGCGGGTACGGGGGTGTGGGGCGCGCGGTCCGTCGCGTCGGCGGGGTCCGGGCCGGACAGGGCCGGGGCCGGGGCCGCGTCGAAGCCGGGCAGGCCGAGGGTCTTGAGGGCGGCCAGGCCTGCGGCGTCGGCCGCGGCCCAGAGGGCGAGGAGCGCGGGCGGGGCGTCGAGGGAGAGGTCGAGCCGGTCGCCGAGGCGGTCGGTGACGGTGGTGAGGAGACGGTCGCGGGCGGCCGGGGAGAGTGCGTCGAAGCCTCCGCGCAGGGCGGGGAGGCGGTCGAGGAACTCCTGGTCGGCGAGGTCGTCCACCCGGTCGAGGAGGGGCGTGAGCGCGTCCGGGGACGCCTGGAGGAGGGGCCCGGCGGCGGTGAGGAGCCCCGCGAGCCGTCGCGTGAGGGCCCGGCGGGTGTCGGCCGTCGTCGCGCCGTCGATCCATCCGGCCGTACGCTCCCCGAGCCCGGCGGCCGGGTCGAGGTCGAGCATGACCCGCACGGCCAGGGCGGCTCCCTGCATCAGCGGCGAGGCGTCGGCGGCGAGTTCGGCGAGTGCCCGGTCGAGGCGGAGGCCGAGGTGCCGGGCGGCCGTCCGGTCCGCGAGGGCGACGAGCGCGCCGGCGTCCGTGGGGGTGTCGCTCCCGGCGAGGCCGGGGAGGGACCGTACGGCGGCTTCGAGCAGCTCACCGGCGAGGACGCCGGCGAAGGCGCGGGCGTCCTCCCGGGTGCCGGGGTGGTGGCCGCGCCGGATGCCTTCCAACAGGTCGAGGGCCGCGAGGAGTTCGGGCAGGTCCGCCGTCTCGGGGAGGACCTCGGCGGCCTCGCGCAGCCGCGCGTCGACCAGGTCGGGCAGGTCGCAGCGGGCGGCTGCGGTCAGTCCTGCCAGGATCTGGGCCGGCGTGGGGCCTCCCTCGGCGGCCTCCCGGCGCGCCGTCTCGGCGAGGGTTCCGGCGGCGGCCTGGGCGGCGGTGACCCCGCGCACCCCCGCGAGGTCGAGCCGCGCGGGTACGGACGGCGTCCACGCGAGCCGCCACTTGGTGCCGAGCGCGGTGCCGTCGCCGGTGGCCGCCACCGCGACCGGCTCGCCGTAGGAGGCCCCGATGACCAGCAGCCGCTGCAGCAGCACTTCCCGACGGCCGTCCAGCGCGGAACGCAGCGGGTCGAGGCGCACCTCGCGCGCGTCGGGCTCCTCGGGCCGCGGCAGCCGCACCGCCGCGAGTTCCTCCTCGACGGACGGGCCGAGGCCCGACCGGGGCGCGTGCGGGCTGATCCGCCCCCGTACGGTCCCGACGAACACCGCCTCCAGTGCCCGCGCCAACGCCCGCCCCCGGCCCAGGGGTTCGCCCTGCCCCATGACGGTGGTGACCGCTTCCAGCAGCTCCCCCCGGCCCGGCGCGGGCAGCCCCCGCAGCGCGGCCAGGTCACACGCCGACCGGAGCGTCTCGGCCGCCTCGCCGGTACCGGCCGTGTGACCCGCACGCCGGAGTTCCCTGCACAGGGCGGTGACCGAGGTGGCCGCCGCCTCCCTGATCCGCTCCGGATCGCCGGCCGCCGTGAACACGGCCTGCTGCCACCGCGGGTCCCGGATCCCGGCGGGATACCCGGACCTCGCATCGAGCAGGTCGAAGGAGTACGGCACGAGCGACGTCACGGCCGCGCCCGGCGCACCGGCGCCCGCGGACTCGGTGCGGTCCTGGCCGTCCTGCGCGAGCAGAGCGGGCGCGTGGAAGGCGCCGATCACGGCGGCGACCCGCCTGCCGCCGGCCGCGGCGCCGGTCAGGACCTGTCGCATGTGGGCCTCGCGCGCGAGGTCGGTGGCGGGGACGACGGCGTCGGCGCGCAGCGCCCAGCCGACGCCGAGGGCCGCGCGGCGCACCGCTTCGGGGGTGCAGCCGGGGGCGAGCACCTCGACGGCGCGGTCCCACATGTCGTCACCGGCGCGGCCGGTACCGGAAGCGGCGAGCCCGTCGGCGAACGAGCGGGGCGCCGGCCCTTCGGCGCGGTCCTCCGCCTCGTCGCCCCGGCCGGCGTCCGGCAGGGACCAGCCGGGGTCGGACAGGGGAAGGTCGCAGCACACGACCTCCGCTCCGTGGGCCCGGGCCCATCGCACGGCGGCGAGCTCCGGGGAGAAGTCGGCGAAGGGGTAGAAGGAGAGGCGGCCGCCTTCGCCGGCCCCGGCCAGGGCGACGGGCGCGGTGGTCTCGGGGTCGGCCAGGTGCTCGAGCCACGGCTGGAAGTCGGCGGGCAGCTCCACGCAGACCACCTCGGCCCGCGCCGCGTCGAGCAGTGCGGGCACCACCGCCGCGAGCGCGGGGCTGTGGTGGCGCACTCCCACGAGGTACGGCGCACGCGACGCGGCCAGTTCGTCGACGACGGCCCGGGGGTCGGCGCCCGCCCGCGCGTCGGCATCCGTCGGCGGCTCACCCGGCACCCGGGGCCCGGTCGCCTCCCCGATCGTCTCCCCGGTCGTCTCGCCGGTCGCGGAGGCCGTCAACGCAGGCTCCCACGGAGGTCCCAGAGGCGGCGCCACATGGCGGATCCGGTTTCGGCGCGGCGGCGGACGGGGCCGTCCCAGTAGCCGAGGAGACGGGAGTGGTCGGCGGGGTCGTCCTTGCGGACGACGCCGAGGAGGTGGCCGGGGAGGAGGTCGAGCACGTCGCCGCCGGGGAGGTAAGCGGCGGCGACGCCGAGGGAGGCGGCCACCTGGACCGCTTCGGCGGTCGACATGACCGTGCCGGGGCGTTCGACGTCCCAGCCCTCGGTGGAGCGGCCGGAGCGAAGGTCGCGGAAGACGGTGACGAGGGCGTCGAGTACGGCGTCGTCGACGCTGAAGGCGGCGCCCGCGCGCTGGACCGCTGCGACGGCCTGGCGGCGGATCAGGACGGCTTCGGCGTCGGCGTCCGCGATGGGGTCGACGGTCTCGAAGTTGAAGCGGCGCTTCAGGGCGGCGGACATCTCGGAGACGCCCCGGTCCCGCAGGTTGGCGGTGGCGATGACGGTGAAGCCCGGTACCGCGCCGACGACCGCGTCCTCGGTGGCGGTCAGTTCCGGGACGGTGATCCGGCGGTCGGACAGGATGGAGACCAGGGCGTCCTGCACCTCCGGCAGGCAGCGGGTGATCTCCTCCACGCGGACCACGCGCCCGGTGCGCATGGCGGCCAGTACGGGCGAGTCCACGAGCGCCTGCGGGGTGGGGCCCTGGGCGAGCAGCAGGGCGTAGTTCCAGCCGTAGCGGAAGGCGTCCTCGGTGGTGCCGGCCGTGCCTTGGACGGTGAGGGCGCTGGTGCCGCTGACGGCGGCGGCGAGCAGCTCCGACAGCATCGACTTGGCGGTGCCGGGCTCGCCCGTGAGCAGCAGTCCGCGCTCGCCGGCGAGCGTGACCACGCAGCGCTCGACCAGCGCGCGCTCGCCGACGAACTTGGGCGCGATCTCCAGCTTCGACGGCAGGCCCGCCTTGCGCGCCGGGAGTGCCAGTTCGACGCCGTCGCTGCCACAGACGAACGTCACGACCGCCCGTGGCGTGAGCGCCCAGCCCGGCGGGCGCGGCCCGGTGTCCTGCGCGGCGAGAAAGGCGAGCTCCGCGGCGTACCGCTCCTCGGCCGGCTGGACCTGCCGGGCCGGGGCGTGCTGTTCGGTGACGGTCATGCGGGGATTCCTCCGGGGGGTGTGCGAGTTCGGGGTCGCGGGACCCGGCGAGTGCCGGGTCCCGGTGGGGGGGGGAGCCGGGGGCGGTTCGGGCCGCCGGTCAGCGACGGCGCCTCGTGCGCTTCACCTTCAGCTCCTCGAAGCGCGGTACGTCACCGTCGAGGGTTCGTCGCCAGGCGCGGGCGAAGAGCTCGGCGACCGGTTCGAGCGGCACGAGGGCTCCCAGGAGGGGCCGCCCGCCCGCGACGGGGCCGTACAGGGCGAGTTTCCACTGCTCGACGGGCAGGCCGGGGGCGGGCTGGTCGGACCAGGCGCCGGGGAGGAAGAGGGAGCGGCCGGCGCGGGAGCGGGTGGCGGGGAGGACGAGGGGGGTGGCGGAGAGTTCGGTGCGGGCGGCCTTGAGGCGGGCGGGCTTCCAGCCGGTCCAGCGGGCGGTGTTGCGGTCGGTGGGGTCGGGGAGGGCGAGCAGCATGAGGTAGAGGGTGGCGGCGTCGGGGGTGAGGCCGTGGGTGGCGGCGACTTCCTCGACGAGGGCGGGGACGGAGCGGGAGGGGTCCTGGGGCCACCAGGTGCCGTCGGGGTCGGTGGTGCCGGCGGCGGGCGCTCCGGGGTCGGTGAGGAGGCGGGCGAAGGCGGGGTCGTGGGCGCGGTGGAGGGCGGCTTCGACGGCGGTGGGGTGGTGGTCGGGGCCGCGGAGGGCGGCGAGGTAGGGGTCGGAGCCGGTGGAGTCGAGGAGGGCGGGGCGCAGCGCGGGCTGGGGCTGTTCGTCGTGGGTGGCCATGAGGACGGCGCCGTACCGCTCGTGGTCGGGGGTGGTTTCGGTGGGGGTGCCCGCGATCTTGCGGAACTCGGCGAGGGAGGTGTAGCGGCCGACGGCGACGAGGAGTTCGGGTGCGGCGAGGCGTCGGCGCACGGCGTCGAGGGCCGCGGGGAGCTTGGCGCGCAGCGGGTCGCCGGCGGGCAGGCGGTGGGCGAGCCAGGCCGTGAGGCTCAGGGAGCCGGTGAGGACGGAGCTGGTGAAGGGGTCGTCAGTGGGGGTGACGGGCACGGGGCGGTCGCGCTCGATGTGCCAGGCGACGTCGGTGCCGAGTTCGGGTGAGGACGGCGGGTCGAGGAGTGCCGGGAGGGCCCGGTGGACGGGCCAGCCGCTGCGGGCGGCTCGGGCGGCCTCGGCGGTGAGCCAGTCGGGCACTTGGGTACGGCGTCCCACGCGCGTGTTCCATTCGGCGGCAGCGGCCGGCACGTCGGGGCCTTCGGTCCAGAGGCGGGCCGGGTCGGCGGGCACGAGGGCGGCGACGACGGCCCTGCGGGCCTCGATGGGGAGGGCGCGGAGTTCGTCGCGGGCCTGGGCGGCTTCCGCGACCTTGAGGCCGAGGGTCTTGCGCAGGTCCGCGGGGAGGAAGTTGTTCTCCCAGCTGTCGATGCCGGGCATGCCGACGAGGACGAGCCGGGCGAGGGCGCCGGAGGCGCCGGTGAGGCGGCTGAACTCGTCGGCCGCTTCGGGGTGGAAGGGGGCTTCGGCGCGGGTGGTCGCCTCGCGGAGGAAGGCGGTGAGCCAGTCCGTGGGGCGGGTGCGGTCGCCGACGGGCGCGTCGCCGCGCGGGGTGTAGGGGCCGGGGATGTCGAAGCGGCCGGTCGGGTCGTGGAGGAGCGCGCCGAACTCGCGTCCGTCGGCGACGTCCGTGTGGTGTTCGGTGAAGGCGAGGGCGGCGCCGCCGCCGAGCGGCAGGACGCAGCGGTGCCAGGTGCTGTGCGGCAGGCCGTCGGGGGTGTGGAGGTGCGGGGTGCCGAGGTGGACGAGGACGCGGCGCCAGTGGGCGGCGGAGCCGGCCGCCGAGGCGAGGCCGAGGGCGTCGACCTGGGTGAGCAGGCCGAGCAGCGCGGCGCGGTGCCGGTCGCCGCTGCCGGGCGCGACGGCCCGGTAGGCGAGCGCGGCGGGTTCGTCGAGGAGGGTGGTGAACGGCAGGGTGGAGTACGGCAGTGGGGGCAGGTCGAAGTGGGTGCGGCCGGGCCTGGGCTCGGCGGCGGTGTCGGCACGTGCGGCGGCCAGGTCGCCGAGGAAGTGGTGGGCCACGTCCTCGTCGGCGCCGGACCGGTAGTAGCCGGTGCCGGCGATGCCGTTGAGGGCTTCGCTCAGGAGCCGGTCGCTGGGTCCTTCGGCGCGGGTCCCGGCGGGCGCGGCGGCGGGGTCGAGCCGGGCGGCGACGGAGTCGAGGGCCTCCTGCTGCCGGAGTGCGAAGCGCAGGACGCGTACGACGCCTGCGATGAGTTCGGGCGAGGTGACGGCGGGCAGGGCGGAGCCGACGAGTGCGGGAAGGTCCTTGACGCTCTCCGCGCGGGCGGCGGCCTTCATGAGGGTGCCGGCCGTCTCGGCGTCGGCCGCGCGGAGCGCCGCCGAGCCTTCCGCGTCCCGGGCGCGGAGCGCGTACAGGTGCGAGAGCGGCGGCAGGGTGACGCTGGGGGTGCCGTAGAGGTCGTGTCGGTCGCCTTCGGCGGTCGTCGTGACGACGCCGTCGGGGTCGGTGAGGGAGAGCTTGCGCCACTGGTGGGTGACGGCCCTGGGCCGGTCGTCGCCGGGGAACGTCACGGCGGCGAGCGGCAGGTCGGAGCCCTCGGGGAGCGTGACGGTGCGCCCGGTGGTGTCCTCGGCGTGCCAGCCGTGGCCGGGGAGGCGTACGACGCGCCAGCCGAGCAGTCCGCCGGCGGGGGTGCCGAGGGCCGAGCCGTGGACGGCGGGTGCGGGCCTGAGCCAGGACGAACGGGCGTTCAGTCGGGCGCCGGTGGCGTGCGGGCGGAGGGCGTCGGCGAGGAAGCCGGGCTGGGAGCGGCGGCCGTGGGTGCCTTCGGCCGGGTCGTACTCGGCCCAGCCGCCGTCCTCGTGGCGCTCTCCGGCCTCCCACACCCAGTAGGAGGTCCCGTCGGAGAGCAGCGGGCGCTCGCGCGGCAGCTTCGTGTCGCCGCGGTGCAGGACTCCGCCGCCGGTGGCGCGGCCGCCGCCGGGCAGCGGGAGGGTGGGGGTCTGTGAGCGGAGGGACCAATGGTTGGCGTCGCCCTCCAGGGTGAAGACGGTGTCGGGGGCGGTGTGCCAGTAGCCCTGGAGCCCGGCGCTGTCGCGGTAGTCGCTCCAGAAGACGAGGAGGGCGCCGTCGACGTAGTGGAAGCCGTGCCGGTAGGAGTGGCCGGTGGGGACGCGCAGGTCGTGGGTGAGGACGGTGCCGTCGGCGTCGATGACCTTCACCCGTGTCGTGCTCGCGACGATCAGGTGGGGCCAGGCCTCGACAACGGTGAGGTCGTCGTGCCGGTCGCGGTGCGGGGACAGCTCGGCGAGCGCCTCTTCCCAGGCCGGCCAGCGGAGTTCCTCCCAGAGGCCGCCGCGCAGGGTGCGCGCCAGGGTCGCGCCGAGGTCGGCGCCCGCGGCGGCGGCGACCTCGTCGGGTGCGAGCGCGAGCGCCTCGGCGGGCAGCCAGGACAGGCGGGCGATGGCCTGCGGCAGTCCGGGCAGTCCGGCGGCCACCGAGTCGCGGGCGACCTCGCGCATCCACTCGGTGAGCATCGGGCGGCCACCGGCCGCTCCGGCCAGCCGGATCATGACGTCCTCGCCGGAGGACGCGCTGTTGTAGCTGTTCGCGGCGCGCCGGAAGGCGGGGCGGAAACGCGGGTCGGCGGCGAGTGCGGCGAGGTCGCGGGGCTGTTCCCCGCGTGCCCAGTCGGAGAGGTTGAGGTGGGGGCCGCGCCCGTTGCGGGTGTCCTCGTGCGGGTCGGCGACGGGGAGTTCGAGGGAGAGCAGCAGGTCGAGGAGGTCGGCGTCCTCGACGCCGATCCGCAGGGGGCCTTCGCCGTCGGCGCGGTCGGCGAGGTCGGTGCGCAGCCGGTCCGCGGCGCGGTGCACCAGGTCGAGGAGGGCGGGCGGTGTCGGGCGGGGGCCCCAGCCGCGGTGGCGGGCCGCGTGGAAGCGTTCGAGCCAGCCGGCGGTGCCGTCGGGGCTCCGCTCCTCCGGCGGCACGTCGGCTCCGGTGAGTCCCGCGTCCGCGCCGGACTTCGCGAGGATGTCCAGCCACAGGTCGCTCAGTCCGGCGTCGTCGCCGGACGGCATGATCGACAGCAGCGTGCCGCGGACGTCGGGGGCACGGCGGGCCAGGGCGATCAGCGCGGTGCGGTGGGCCTTCCACCAGCCGGTCGCCGCGCGCAGGGTGGCGGGGAGCGGCAGGAGTTCGGCGAGGTACTGCTGCTCGGCCTCGTCGCCGGAGAGTCCGGCGGCGCGGGCCAGGCGCCGCAGCTCGACGGCGGCCTGGGCGGAGGGGGCGAGTCCGCCGGCGGTCCGGCGGACGCACAGCCGCCTGAACCGCTCGTAGGCCTCGTCGGGGGCGAGCCGGGCCGCGAGCTCCTTGCCGTAGCCGGCGAGCACCTTCACGGGCAGGGCTCCGGCCAGGGCGAATTCGAGGAAGACCGCGTCGAGCCGGTCCTCGTCGACGGTGAGGCCGTGCTGGGCCTCGCTGGTGCGGGCGCGGCCGAAGAGCTGGCCCGCGTACGTCGGGTTCTCGACGCCGAGGAAGATCCGCGCCGACTGCTCGTAGAAGACGGGCAGGAAGTGCGGGACGGCGGAGGCGAGCCGCCCGGCCAGTTCGTGGCAGGCGTCAAGGGCGGCCTTGGGCTTGGTCTTGGCCTGTCGGGCGAGCCGGTCCAGCTCGGGCACGACCGCGAGCGCGTGGTGACCGTCCCCCGGGTGGTGCACGAGGACCCATTCCGGGAAGCCGAGTTCCTTGCGCCGGCCGAGGCCCACCACGGCGGGCTCGCCCTGGGGTTCGAGTCCGAGGAAGCCGGCGGCGAGGTCCTCGGCGGGGCCGAGTTCGGCGGCGGTCAGCCGGATGACGACCCGGTCGTCGCCGAGCACCGGGTGGCGGTAGGTCCGCGCGGTCATGTCGACGGCCGAGGGTCCCGCGCCTTCGGCGCCGGGCGGCAGCACCGCACCGGCCTTGAGGAGCTCCGCGTTGACGGAAACGGTCTTGCTGGTCACTTGTCCCCACCCTCTTCGATCGTGCGGCCGGCGTAGAGCGCGGCGGCCATGCGCATTCCCTCGGACCAGGCCACCGGCCCGACCTCGCCCAGCCGCACCGCGCGGCCGTTCTCGTCGTGCCAGGTCAGCGCGCCGGTCTCCGACTCGCCGTCCCAGTACGGTTCGCCGATCCACACCGACGCCTCCATGACGCGGCCGCCGTCGCGGACCTTGCACGTGGCGTAGCCCCCGGACACCCGGTAGCCGAGCCCGGTGGCCCGGGCCGCGAGGCCGAAACGGGAGGCGAACTTGCCGCCCGCGTACTCCCGTACCTCGGTGGCCGTCTCCGCGTGTCCGGTGCCCGGACCGGTCCAGGTGGAACGGTGGATCTGCTCCACCCGCTGGGTGATGCCGAGTTCGGCCGCGAAGTCCCGTACGTCGTCCAGGTCGGGCAGCAGGACCGGGTGCGGGAGGGTGACGGTGCGCGGGGAGAGCCGTACGGTCTCGCCGTCGAGGTCGACGAGCTTCAGCTCGCCGTCGGCGGTGACGTCCCGCAGGAAGCCGACCTCGTCCGGGTCGTCGCCGACCACGGCCATGTCCCGCAGCGCGGACTGCCAGGCCTCGTCGGGCCACACCCGGGCGATCAGCTCGGTCGGCACCGGCAGCGAGGACACCATCCACGTGTCGACCTGGGCCACGCAGGCGGCCTCGTGCCGGTCCAGCCACTCGGCGAGCCGGCGCAGCCGGTCGACCTCGGGCTCGTCGCGCAGCGCCTTCGGCAGCGTCTTCAGCTGCCGTCCCCCGGCGCGCCGCGCCACCACTCGCCCGTCGTCCAGGGTGACCTCGTACCCCTCACCCGCTGTCAGCCACGCCATCAGCCACGCCCCTCCGTCTGTCCCGTCACGGTTTCCGCGCAGCTGGAACCACGGGGTCACGACCCCCGGAGCTGCGGTATGCGGTGGAGACTATCCAGGGCCACTGACAACGCCGCACGGGGTGCCACCGGCGCCCCGTGAGGAGGACGGACGAACCCCCGGGCGGCGCGCGAGGCGCTGGCCGGGGGTCGGATCGAGAGGGCGGATCGAGCAGGCGGACCGAACGGGCGGACGGGGCGTCAGGCCGCCGGGACCGCCCGCTGGATGGCGGTGAGGACGCGGTCGAGGGCGTCCTTGCTGTGCGGGTCGGTGAGGTTGGCCCAGAGCTTGAACATGAAGCGCTGGGTGAGGGGGCGGCTGAGGCTCCGCGTGGCGACGAGCTTCATGACGCGCGGCTGGTTCAGGGCCTGGACGACGAGACGTCCGATGGTGAAGTAGCGGCCGTAGGTGGCGCGTACGGCGTCGGGGTAGCCGTGGAGGGCCTCTTCGCGCGCGTGGGCGCCGGTCCGCCGGTACGCGCGCGTGACGGTGTCGGCGGCGAGGCGGCCCGATTCCATCGCGTAGTCGATGCCTTCGCCGCTCAGCGGGTTGATCATGCCGCCGGCGTCCCCGGTGAGGAGGAGCCCTCGGGTGTACTGGGGGCGCCGGTTGAGGCCGGCGGGCAGGGGTGCGCCGCGGAGCGGGCCGGTGGCGTGGTCGTCGTCGAAGCCGCGCTCCGGGGCGATGCGCGCGGTCCACTCCCTGAACATCCGCCGGTGGTCGACCTCGGGCTTGCGTCCGACGTGGAAGGTGCCGAGCCCGACGTTGAACGTCCCGCCGCCCACGGGGAAGACCCAGCCGTACCCGAAGGGCATGTAGGTCCGGCCGCGCACGTCCCGCGTCTCCAGGTCGAGCCAGGCCTCCAGGTGACGCCGGTCCTTGTCCTGGTCGTGCTCCGGCACGGTGTAGTAGCGGCGGACCGCCACGCCCATCGGCCGGTCCGCGCGCTGGTGCAGTCCCAGGGCGACGGCCAGCCGGCTCGACGCGCCGTCGGCCGCGACGACCAGGGGCGCCCGGTAGGTGCGGGTGCCGCCCTCGGCCTCGGCCGTCACACCGCTGACGTGCCCGGTCCTCGGGTCGATGACCGGACCGGTGACCTTGGTGCCCTCCAGGAGTCGCGCGCCGGCCGTCACCGCCGTGCGGGCGAGCAGCTCGTCGAGGTCCATCCGGCTGCGGACGAGCCCGAAGTCGGGGAAGGAGGCCACGTCCGGCCACGGCATCTCCACCGTGCGCCCCGAGCCGTGGGCGCGCAGGCCGCGCGTCCTGACCCAGCCGTCGCCGTCGATGTCCACGCCCATGCCGACGAGTTCCTTCACCGCGCGCGGGGTGAGGCCGTCCCCGCAGATCTTGTCGCGCGGGAACGTCGCCTTCTCGATCAGCAGGACATCGTGCCCCGCCAGCGCCAAGTGGTACGCGGTCGCGCACCCGGCGGGTCCCGCTCCGACGACGATGACGTCCGCCGAGTCGTGGTGGGGAGACAGATCCATGAGTTCTTCCTCTGCTGCGACCGGCGTGAACAAGGGGATGGGGCTCCCCATCCGTACCCACCGGCACCCGCTTTGATCACGCGTCACACGAGACATCCGAACGGTGGACCGACCCGTCACCCCTCCACGCCGGTGGCATGGTGCGGCGCGCCGACGGGCTTGGACTCCGGTGAGCCGCGCTGCCGCAGGTAGACGGAGAGGATCGCCATCGCCGCCACGGCCAGCAGCTCGGACTGCCAGTTCTGCAGCGACCGGTTCCAGAAGTCCGCGGAACCGACGTACGAGAGCCAGCCGACGGGTGCCTGGAGCTGGCGAAGGCGCAGGTCGTTGTAGGCGGCGACGCCGGAGATCGACTGGGCCAGCCAGGACATCAGGAAGAAGACGGCCATGACGAGGCCGAGCGAGCGGGAGTAGACGGCCTGCCGCCAGTCCTTCGTGCCGGCCCACCGGGGCGAGTCCACGCGCGCGTGGTCGCCGACGCGCTGCTCGCGCTCGCTCTCCGTACCCGCCTTGTGCAGCTCCTTGGACTCCGGGGAGCCGCGCTGGAGCAGATAGACCGTGCCGAAGACGTACAGGAAGAACTGCAGGAACTCGGACTGCCAGTTCTCGGTGACGTCGACGGCGAAG
Source organism: Streptomyces sp. NPDC037273 (assembly GCF_055603625.1). Classification (NCBI taxonomy): domain Bacteria; kingdom Bacillati; phylum Actinomycetota; class Actinomycetes; order Kitasatosporales; family Streptomycetaceae; genus Streptomyces; species Streptomyces sp. NPDC037273. Next base: position 287,325 of record NZ_JBVJVO010000001.1, on the reverse strand, counting down.
TCCGAGGACGTCAGGTAATCCCCGAGCCCGATCTGCTGGAGTCCTTCGACGGCGAGCTGTTCGTTGAACTCCGCGCGCCCCGCGACGGCCTGGGCGGCGAGGACGACCAGGAACGCCGCTCCGAAACCGAGGGTCAGGCTGTTCGACCGCCAGAAACCCGGCTTCCCCGTCCGGTCGGCCGTCACCGGTGCATCATTCCGATCACGGTGAAGTAGGCGAGACCGCCCACGACGGTCAGCACGCACGCCACGAACAAGGACCTCACCTCATGCCCCCTTCAGGGCGCAGCGGTACGGCTCGTCGCCCGGTTCGGGCACACAGCCGGCGGCGGTGATCCGCCAGCCCTCGTCGAACTGCGACAGGAAGAGGATCTCGCCCCGCAGCCGGAGCAAGGCCTGCCGGCCGTACACGTCCACGCTCCGCACACCGCCGCCCCGTGGCAGGCCCTGCGACGGCAGCGCCTCCTCGCAGGGCTTCCCCTCGTCCTCCACGAGCTGCTCGCGGCTTCCGGGAGCGAGGAGCGCGCACGCCGCCCGGAACTCGCCGGCGGAGAGGGCCTCCTCGAAGGCCCGGCCCGCCGTGGTCGCGCCGTCCTCGCGCGCCCGCGGCGCGCCGCACCCCGACAGGACCAGCACGGCCGTCATCGCTCCGAGGAGCAGCGGAACTCTCACGCCTCCACCCTGCCTTCCCGGTCCCGCCGCACCACGGCCCGCGAGGCCGCCCTGCCGCGCCGTCCACCCGTTCGGGTCACCGCGCGTGACGACGTGCGTGGGCCGCCGGGCCACGAGACCATGGGGCAGAGAAGAGGTGTCGCCATGAGTGACCGCGAGATCTGGACCCACCACCCGAGCAGCGGATACGAGCAGGGACTCGACCTCATCGGCTACGACGTCGAAGCCACGGACGGCTCCATCGGAAAGATCGACAAGCACTCCGCCGACGTCGGCTCCTCCTATCTCGTCGTCGACACCGGCCCCTGGATCTTCGGCCGTCGCGTGCTCCTGCCCGCCGGCACGATCACCCGCGTCGACACCGCCGAGCACAAGGTCTACGTCGGCCGCACCAAGGACCACATCAAGGACGCCCCCGAGTTCGACGAGGCCAAGTACGCCGGCGAACCCAGCTACCTCGAACAGTTCGCCCGCTACTACGGCCAGCCCCACATGTGACGCACCGCCCGGTCGTCTACCCCAGCCGCTCCACCTCGCGGGCGGCCCGCGCCGCGACCCCCCGGGCCTCCCGCAGCGCCCGCTCGGCCGCCGTGACCTCCGCGGCGGCCCCCGCCTCGTCCGCCGCCGCGTCACGGACGACACGCCTGGCCTCCCGCAGCTCCTGCTCCAGTCGCCGCACCCGCTCCGTGGCCTCCCCGGCCCGCCCGGCCGCCTCCCGCCGCGCGTCCCGCGCCTCCTGAAGCTCCCGCTCCCGCAGCCCGACCCCGGCAGTCGCCTCCTCGGCCGCCTCCTGTGCCGCCTTCCGGGCCTGTACGAGCTCCCGCGCGCGCTCCGAGGCCGCACGGTCGGGCTCCTCCGAGGCACCGGCCTTCCTTGACGCGCGGGCCTTCCCGGACGCACCGGACCTCCCGGGCGCGCCGGACCTCCCGGGCGCGCCGGCTTTCCCGGACGCGCGGGCCTTCCCGGACGCACCGGCCTTCTCGGGCCCAGCAGCCGTCCTCCGGGTGCCGGCCGCCACCGCCTCCGGCGCGACGGCCGGGAAGCCGACGGCTGCGGCGGGCGCTTTCACGAGGCGGCCGCTGGACCACTGTTCGGCGACGTCGGGGTCGGCGAGCACCGCGTGGAGGGTCTGATCGATCTCGTGGGCCGCGGTGGGGCCGACCGGCTGGCCGGCGTCTCGGGCCAGGTCGGTGGCCAGCCGGGCGAGGGCGGCGACGAGCTGGTGCTGCCGGCGGGTCGCCGCGCGCAGCCGGTCGGCGTCGAGGGTGCGGTGGGCCTCCCTGAGGGTCGCCCCCAGGGTGAGGAACTCCCGGGCTTCCTCCGGCCGTTGCCGGGCCAGCAGGTTCGCCGCCCAGGCCGCGAGGGTGGGGCGGCGGAGGGCCGCGACGGCCTTCGCGGCGGCGGTGTCCTTCGCCTGGCGGGCCTGGGCGACGTACCGGTCGCGGGCCGGTACGAAGTCGGCGGGCTTGAGGGCGTACAGCTCGTCGGTGACCTGGTCGACATCCACGCCGCCCACTGTGGTCGTACCGGGGCGGGGGACACGGCCCGGGCGGCCCGGCGTGCGCCGGATGACGCGCCGCGATCACCCGCGCGGGGCGCTGTTCCGGAACAGGGGGTGCCGCTCCGGCGTGGGGACGGACCCGACCGGCGCGTCGCGTCCGACGGCCCCGACCGGCGAACTTTTTTGCCGTCTTCGCAAAGTTCCTGGCTCCGTGGATCACCCTGGGCCGAGCCTGGGCGGTGTCGGCGCCGGCATCGGCGTCCGGTCCTGTCGAAGGGGGAACTCCCGTGCTCACGACGTCCACAGCCACTCCACCGGGCCCGCTGACCGCGCGCGGACGCTGGACCGTGCTTGCGGTCTGCGCGCTGAGCATGTTCCTGGTGGGGGTGGACACGACGATCGTCAATGTGGGGCTGCCCGAGATCGGGCGGGGGCTCGGCGTGGGGACGCGGGGCCTCGAATGGGTCGTCGACTCTTACACCGTGGTGATGGCCTCGCTGCTCATCGTCTCGGGGGCGCTGGCGGACCGGTTCGGGCGGCGGCGGGTCTTCCAGTGCGGGCTGGTGGTCTTCGGCCTGGCGTCGCTGGCGTGCGCGCTCGCGCCGTCGCTCGGGGTGCTGGTCGCCGCCAGGGCCGTACAGGGGGTCGGGGCGTCGATGCTGAGTCCGGTCGCGTTGGCGATCGTGGTGAACGCGATGCCGGACGCGCGGGAGCGGGCGCGGGCCATCGGGGTGTGGGCGTCGGTGTTCGGGCTGAGCATGGCGGCGGGGCCGGTCACGGGCGGGGCGCTGATCGCGGCGTTCGGGTGGCGTTCGGTGTTCTGGTTCAACGTGCCGGTGGTGGTGCTGGCCCTCGCGCTGATCGTGGTGTTCGTGCCGGAGTCGCGGGGTGAGCGCGCCCGGCGGCTCGACCTTCCCGGCCAGGTGCTGCTGACCGTGGTCCTCGGCCTGTCGGTCGCGCTGCTGATCGAGGGGCCCCGGCTCGGCTGGACGTCGCCGGTGGCTCTCGGCGGTTACGTGGTGACGGCGGCGGCCATGGCCGGCTTCGTACGGGTGGAACTGCGGCGGGAGGAGCCGCTGATGGACCTGGGCCTGTTCCGGCGGCCGTCGTTCGCCTCGGCGGTGGTCGGGGCTACGGCGGTGTTCGTCGCGCTGAACACCACGCTGCTGCTCAACACGCTCTATCTCCAGCACACGCGCGGTCTGTCACCGCTCGCGGCCGGCGCGGCGACCCTGCCCATGGCGCTGGGCGCCACGCTGTGCGCGCCCTGGTCCGGGAGTCTGGTGGGGCGCCTGGGCCCCCCCCCCCCGCTGCTCCTCGCGGGCGGGTTCACCGCCCTGGGCGGTCTGTGTCTGGTGGGCCTCGACGAGGACACCGGCATGCCGCTGATCCTGGTGGCGCTCCTGGCCATCGGCATCGGTTTCGGCTTCGCCAACGCCCCCTTGACGAACACGGCGGTCAGCGGCCTGCCGTCGTCCCAGGCCGGCGTGGCGGGCGCGATCACCTCGACCTCCCGCCAGGTCGGCGCCGCCGTCGGCATCGCCGTCGCCGGCGGCCTCCTCGCCGGCACCGCCCCCGCCGATCTGGCGGCCGCGACCCGTCCGGGCTGGTTCCTCGTGACGGCCTGCGGCCTCTTCCTCCTGGTCCCGGCGCGCGCGGCGGGATCCAAGTCCGCGGCGAGGAAGGGCGGGTGACGGCGGTCCTCACGCCGGGGCCGGCGGGACGCCCGCGACGCCGGGGTCACGCCCCCGCGGCCTCCCCCGCTTCCCTGCCGATCCGGTCGAACTGGGCGCCCATGGCCTCGGCGAGGGCGTGGGCCGCGGAGAGGGGGCGGACCATGACGGTGAGGTCGTCGATCTTTCCGTCCTGGTCGAAGTGGAGGAAGTCGCAGCCCTGGATGCGCTTGCCGCCGACGGTGGCCGAGAAGACGAGGGCGTGGCCGGGGCCGTCGGGGTCGGCGAACTCGCGTTCGTAGGTGAAGTCCTCGAGGACGCGCATCACGGCGCGCAGGATGGCGGCGGTGACGGGCCTGCCGGAGTAGGGCTTGAAGGCGACGGGGCTGGTGAAGACGACGTCGTCGGCGAGGAGCGCCTCGATCGCGGCCGGGTCGCGGTTCTCCACGGCTTCACGGAAGGGGTGCACGGGACCACCTGTTCATCTAGTCAATTTTTTGAATAGGTGCATCGGAGGTTACGGTGCGGACCGACGGGTGTCCACGGCTCCAGGAGAGAGGCGCTGCCCATGACCGCCACACCGGTTCGCTTCGCACGGTACGTGGCCCTCGGCGACAGCCAGACCGAAGGGCTCGGCGACGGCGACGACGCCACGGGGCTGCGCGGCTGGGCCGACCGGCTCGCCGAGCAGCTGGCCCGGGAGAACCCGGACCTGCGCTATGCCAACCTCGCCGTCCGGGGGCGCGTCGCGGGCGAGGTCCGCGCCGGACAGCTCGCGCCCGCGCTCGCGCTGCGGCCCGATCTGGCGACCGTGGTGGCGGGGGTCAACGACCTGCTGCGGCCCCGGTTCGACGCGGACGAGGTCGCGGGCCACCTGGAGGCGATGTTCGCCGCGCTGACCGCCGGAGGGGCGCGCGTCGCCACGCTCACCTTCCCGGACGTCACCCGCGTCATCCCGGCGGCCAGGCCCGTACGCCACCGCGTCACCGCCCTCAACGAGCGCATCCGCGCCGCCGCCGGCCGGCACGGCGTGGTGGTCGCGGAGACCGCGCACCACGAGGTCGTCAGCGACCTGCGGCTGTGGAGCCGGGACCGTCTGCACTCCGCCCCGCTCGGCCACGAACGCATCGCCGCCGCCGTCGCCCACGCCCTCGGGCTCCCCGGCAGCGACGACTCGTGGACACGTCCGCTGCCCACTCCCCCGGACCGCGCCTCCGGCGGCCTCGCGGGCGAACTGCGCTGGGCCTCCGAGTTCCTGGGCCCGTGGCTGGGGCGCCGGCTGCGCGGTCGCTCCTCCGGAGACGACCGGACCGCCAAGCGCCCCGAGCTCACTCCGATGGAGCGTCAGCCGAGCCCCCGCCCGGATGTCATCATGTGATCTTCGGAGGGGATGCGGGGATACCGAGGGGGCCGGGTGTGGCAGGCGTGAGTCGTGTGGCGCTCTTGATCGGCGTACGGGACAACCCCGGCGTCGCCCACCACCTCCCCCCGCTCGGCGCCACGGTCGACGCCGACCTGGCCGCGCTGGACACGGCGCTGCGCGGCAGCGGCTACGTCGTCGAGACCCTGCGCGACCCGACCCGCAACGAGATCACCGAGCGGATCACCGCCCTCGCGGCGGGCGCCGCTCCCGGCAGCACCCTGCTGCTCCACTTCACCGGGCACGGCGTACGCGTCGGGGACACCGACTACCTGGTGCCGGCCGACGCCCGCGCCACCCCCAACCCGGACGGCCAAAGCCCCACCCGCGGCAGCTGGGACCAGCCCCACGTCCGCGAGTCCCTCCTCGACGCCGACATCAGCCGCTATCTCAACGACTGCGCGGCCGACACCGTCCTGTGGCTCGTCGACGCCTGCCGATCGCCCGAGGACGGCGGGGACACGGCGTTCGGCAGCCGCATCCTCGCGGGGCCTCCCCGCTCCGGCTACGCCGTCATGACCGGGTGCGGGCCCGGCGAGCGCGGAGGCTGCACGGAAGCGGGGAGTTTCTTCTCGCTCGCCCTCGCGCGGGCCTTCGACCCGCTGACCGAGGCCACGACGGTCAGCCAGGTCTACGAGGTGGCCCGGCGTGAGACCCGGGACCTGGCACGACGGGCGCGGGCCGGGTCTCAGCAGGTGCGGATCCACTACGGGTCCGACCGCGAGGACGAAACCAAGGCGCGGGAGGTCGCCGAGGGCAGGCGCCTGCTTGAGGCGTGGCAGGAGGCCGTGCGAATACAGGCGCTCTGGGACCACGTGCCGGCCGCCGACGACGAGGCCCGTGGGGGCTTCCAGGACGCGCTGGCCCGCCTGGCCGCCGACGTGGCCCGGCAGGTGCACCACGCCCAGCGGCGGCTGCGCGATCCGTGGGCGGACGACGAGTTCCCCGTACGGCTGTTGCGCGATGTGCTGCCGACGCTGCTTCCCAAGGACGCCGAGTTGTCGGCGCTTGAGGTGACGGCGCTGATCGCCGGGGTGCTGCTGCACGAGGCGGCGTGGGCGGACCGGCTGAGCCAGGCCCACGAGGTCCGGCCGCGGTCGGTGCGCCGCAGGACCGACGCCGACGACCAGCGGCGGCACTTCGAGCAGATCACCGAGCAGCATCCGCAGATCACCGACAAGCTCACGGGCTGGTACTGGTGGGACTCCGACCCCTCGGACGACCGGAACGCCGTGGCGCTCTGGCTGACCCACCGGTGGATCGCCGAACGGTTCGCCACGGACGAGGAGGCCGTGCCCGAGGTGTGGTGCGCCGCGTTCGTGACCCGCCTCCTTGAGGGGAGCACGGTCGGCGAGGGCACGGCCGCGACCAGCCGGGCCGCTCAACTCTCGGGCGCCTTGCGGACGGTGGCCGCGGGCCTCGCGCTCGGGGAGCCGCCGGAGGGCCGACGGCACACGCTGCCCGACCGTCACGTCGTACGCAAGACGCCGCAGCGCCTGCGCACGCGCCCGCTGGCCGCGCTGCTCCGACTGGCGGGACTGCTGTCCTTCGACGCCCGCCGGATGCCCGAGGTGATCGCCGAGCACCTCAGGGTCTCCGACCCGGTGGTGCCGGACGAGGTCATCACGGTGCTGCGGGACGCCGTGTGGGATCTGGACCGGACCGGGGAGGCGCCCGGGTACCTCCACCTGGACGCCGTGTGTCCGCATCCGGCGATCCACGCCGCGCTCACCTCGACCGTCGAGGACGCCGACGAACTCGTCCACGTGCTCGCCGAGTCGGTCAAACGGCTCCCCCCTGACGAGGGCGCCCTGCTCAGCGGCCTGCCGACCCGCCTCACCGTCCACCGGCTCCGGCCCGCCGAACAGCACGGCCTCGACGCCTACGACGTACCCCTGACGCGCTTCTCCCTCGCGCAGACGGAGATCCGGCGCCTGCTCATGGGCGAGGAGCTGTACGACGGCAAGCCGGCACTCGCCCTGCGCGAGCTGTACCAGAACGCCCTGGACGCCTGCCGCTACCGCGAGATGCGCGTCCGCTACCTGCAGAGCTGCGGCAAAGCGCCCCGACCCTGGGCGGGCGGCATCAGCATCAGAACGGGCCGTGACGAACGCGGCCGCTACGTGGAGTGCCTGGACAACGGCGTCGGCATGACCGAAGGCCAGCTCAGGTCCACCTTCACCCAGGCGGGCCGCCGGTTCGACCAGTCCCAGGCCTTCCGCCGCGAGCAGGCCGCCTGGCTGCGCCAGGACCGGTCCCTGCGCCTCTACCCCAACAGCCGTTTCGGCATCGGCGTGTTCAGCTACTTCATGCTGGCCGACGAGATGGTCATCGTCACCCGCCCGGTCGGCCCCGACGGCAAGGCCGCCGACAAGGCCCTGCGCGTGGAGATCCCCGTCAGCGGCAGCCTGTTCCGGGTCCGGGAGGTCGACGAGCGCGGCGCCACGGACCTCCCGGACGGCGGTACGCGCGTGCGTCTCTACCTCCGCCACGACCGCCACATGACCCACGCCTCCTGTCTCTCCGCCCTCCGTTCCCACGTCCTGGTCAGCGAGTTCGACCTGGAGGTACGGGACGAGGAGGGCCGGGGCGCGGCCTGGCCCGCCGGTGTCCTGCAGCCGGGCGAGGGCTCGTTCGCGGTGGCGGCGGAATCGGCCGTCGAGGCGGTGCCCGGCACCCTGTGGTGGGTGCAGGGCAAGGGGGCGATCGTCTGCGACGGCATCGTGACCGACGAGGGCACGGTCGGCTACGTCCTCAACCTGTCGGGCGAGTACCGGGGCAAGCTCAGCGTCAACCGCAACAAGCTGGAGGAGTACGACGCCCGGTGGGCGTTCGAGCAGATCCGCCGGGGCGCCCCGGCCCTGGCCGAGTGGCCCGGACTGACCCTCGAATGGCTGTGGACCATGGAGCTGCGCGCCCCCAGCATCGCCCGGACCCTGTGGGAGGAGTGGCGCGGCCGGGGTGTCCGGATCGACGCCGGGCACGGCCGGACGGTCGACCTCGACGAGGTCGGCTGGTTCAGGCTGGACACGGCCGTGGGCGGACGGGCCAACGCCGTGGGTGAGGTGAGCGACCTCCACCGCGCCGTCCTGCCCTGGCGGAGCGCCGCCCTCGGTCGCCCTCTCCGGGCACAGCTCGAACCGGCGCCCGCCTCCCTCGAAGGCCATCCGGTGCCGCGGCCCGGCTGGTCGGACATCGCCGACCACGTCCAGGGCGACTGGCGCAACGCCGTCAAGGTCGCCCACAGCCAGCAGGCCGAGGTCGCGGAGGTGCTCCGCGCGGCCCGAGCCCTGCGGGTCACACATCCGTCGCTCGCCGCCCCGCCGGTCTTCGGCACCGGTGACCTGGACTGGACGCCGTCCTACACCGACCTGCGCGTCATCAACGGGCTTCAGGGTCCGGAGCGGGATCCCTACGGCAACATCACCGTCACCGTCGGGAGCGCAACGCGCACGGCTCGCGGGTCCGCCGACGACGCCACGATCTACTACCGGCACCCGGTGGGGGACCTCTCGGGCATCGTCCGCGCCTCCGCCAAGCACCACTCGGAGCTCGGGGAACTGGCGGAGGCGTGCGCCAAGTACGCGCCGTTCCTCGCCACGCCGGTCCCCACCGTGCCCGAGCACCATCGCGACCACGTGGTCACCCAGGACGAGCTGTCCCTGCTCTACGTCCGGGTGGCCAAGCACAACTGGCGGCCGACCCTCACCCCGTGGGACCTCCGGGCGGCGGTGCTCGACACCGGACGTTCCTCGGAGGAGGCACTGCGCACGGTCACGGCCTTCGACTGGCTGCGGCCCGTCCCCGATCCGGAGGCCGTGGCCAGCTGGGCGTCGGTGCCGTACGAACTCTTCCACCTCCTGCGGCACTACGTCCTCGACGCCGGCGACGGTCGCGCGGCGCTCCCGTGGGCCGCCACCCTCGATCTGTCCGCGGAGTGGGACATCCCCCTGCACAAGGCGGAGCGCATCCTCGCCGCCCAGGCACAGGCACTCGGCCTCGCCCACCGGCGGCGCTACACGAAGGGATCGGCGGGGCGGTCGGTCACGGCGTCGCCCGACACCGGGCAGCTCGTGCGCTGGCTGCACGACGAGGGCATCCCCCTCGAGGGTGGCGTGTCCCTCCCGGACCTCGCCTTCGTCCGGCCGCACACGAGCACCTGGGGGGACTACTCCTGGACCGTCGACGAGCTGCGTGCCGCCGGCGTGTCCGTGCCCGACGCCGGGCCCCTGATGCGGGCTTGGAGCGAGCTCCCGACGCCCAGCAAGTACGCCTTCTCCGGCGCCGATCCCTCTTGGGACGCGGCCGACTACCCGGCCGCCGCCACCCCGGCCGTCCTGTTCACCGCGAGCGAGCAGCTGCGCGAGAAGCTCTCCTATCTGTGGAAGACGGCGAACCGCGAGGCGGAGCGCCTGGAGCTCGGACCGGAACTGACGGCGGCGGAACTCCCCAAGGAGCTCAGGAAGTTCCGTCCGTCGTGGAAGGAGACCAGCGCGCTCGTCACGTACGGCTTCGACGAGGACCGCGAGTGGTGCGAGACCCCCACCTGGACCCCGCTCACCCCCAGGAACCTGCTCGCCTACGCCCGTCAGCGCGAGGTCGCCGTACGGGAGGCCTACGAGACCCTCGCACCCCTGCGAGCGATCGGCGCCCTCGTCCCCGCCCTGGACGACGAGACGCTGGCCGCCCTGCCCTCCGGCGTGCCCGACCCGCGCCTCATCGCGACCGTCGACCCGGACCACCGCGTCTCCCCCGCCGGCGCCCCGCTGGTGCCGCTCGACCTCGTGAGCGTCGCCGGCCGGCTCGGGGAGCCGGTCAGCGAGACGTGGGAGCGCGTCAGGCCGTGCCTCGTCCTCGAAGGAGGAGTGCCACCGATCACCGGTGTGCCCTCCGTCGTCCCCCGCTGGCAGGATCTGGCGATCCTCTCCGAGCGCCTCGACGGGATGCTGCCCGCGCTCAGCGGGCCCGTCACCCGGGAACGGGTCGCCGCGGCCGCCCGGGCGGTCGGGGAGACGCGGGCCTGGGTGCGGGAGCGGCTGCGGGTGTACGCGACGATGTTCGGGCTCGAAGTGGAGCCCGCGGAACCGCACGAGGACGAGGACGAGGACGACGTATGACGAGCACCCCCGCCCGTTCGCACGACCACGGCACGGTGTACGCGGAGGAGGATCTCGGGGAGGTCGACTCCGCGCTGTTCACGCGGCGGACCGTGCCCGGTGAGGGGATCGTCGTCGCCGGGCCGTGCCCCCGCTGTCACGGCCGGACGGAGACGCTGTTCCCGTGGGCACTGCCGGGGACCGGGACCAAGGGGGTCCTGGGGAGGCTGCTCGGCGACCGGGCGGCGGCGCGGGACACGGCGGTCGAGCCCGATCCGCTGACCGACGAGACGCACTTCTGCGAGTGCGGGCACGCGCATCCGCAGTGCCCGCCGGACACCTCGTTCCGCGGGTGCGGGGCGAGCTGGCGCGTCCGGTGAGCGCGCACGCGGACCGGCGCTGGGCCGAGCGGGCCCGTGAGCTGGAGTTCACCCGGCTGCCGGAGCTGCGCCGGCAGGCCGAGGGCTGGCGCACCGGACTGACGGGGCTGACGACGCTCCTGGCCGTGCTCGTGCTGCTGAAGGGCCGGGACAACCTGGCGGACCTTCCGGTGTGGGCGCGTACCACCGCGACCGGACTTCTGGTGTCCGCGTTCGTGCTGCTGGTGGTGGGTTCGCTGCTCGCGGTGCGGGCCGCGCACGGGGTGCCGGGGCACAGGATTCTGCTCGGCGGCCAGGCGCTGCGCCGCTGGACCGAGGACGAGGTGGCGCGGGTGACCCGGGCGCTGGCCCGCGCCGCCGTGTGCTGCGTCCTGGGCGTGGTCCTGGTGGTCGGGGCGGTGCTCCTCGCCTGGTTCACGACGGGCGGTGCCCCGGCGACCCTGGTCCAGTTGCGGACCGGGAGTGGCGGCGGTGCCTGTGGAGAGCTGGTCGACGCCGACGGCCGGCGGGTGTCCGTCCGCACGGCCGACGGCGGTGTGGTGTCCGTGCCGCAGGCCGAGGTCGTGAGCCTGCGTCCGACCCGGGCCTGCGGCACGGCCCCGTGACCGCGCACGGAGGAAGGGGGTCCGTCAGCGGACGCCCTCCCAGAGGAGCCGTTCCCCGGGGCGCGGGTCGGGGACGGCGGTGGGGTCGGTGGTGAAGGTCATGGTCGTTCGGGTGGTCGTGTCGTAGGCGGGCCAGCCGGGGTCGCCCGTCGTGGCGAAGGCGGTCCAGGCGCCGTGCATGGCGTCCGCGAGGGCCTGGGGCGGGTGCTCGCCGAGGAGGGGCGCGTACGAGGGGTCGTGGAGGCGGTCGAAGACGAAGGGCAGTTCGAGGGCGTGGCAGGCGCCGAGGTCGCCGTCGAACCGGGGTGAGCGCCAGGCGAATTCGTAGAGGTGGGAGCCGGGTACGGCCTCGGCGAGGCGGATGGCGGGGATGCGGTAGAACCAGTCGGTGGCGACCGCGTCGAGGAGTTCGCCCGGTGTGGCGCCGGGGCGGGCGTCGCGGTAGACGGGGAGGGCTTCGGCGGGGTCGAGGCCGTAGGCCGCGGTCATGGCGTGGAGCGAGGACTCCGGGAAGACGTGGAGGCGCCGCGTCGGGACGAGGAAGAGGCGGTACTCCTCGCGGTTGCTGCCGATGAGGAGGTCGACGCCGAGGTCGGGGCCGGGAAGGGCGAGCTCCGCTAGCACGGGTTCGAAGGGCATGATGTTGAGGACGGCCTCGCCCCATCGCGCCGGGTCCGGGTCGGTGGTGATCTCGGTACGCAGCTCCGCCTGCGCGGCGAGGAGTTCGGGGAGCGGGACCTCGTCGAAGGCCTTGGGGGTGGCTTCGATGCCGAGTTTCTCCGCCAGGTGGGCCGTGATGAGCCGGGCCGACGACGGGCGCAGGAAGTGGTGGCAGGCCCCGCTCTGCAGGATGGCCCGCCGGAAGAGGCCGCGGGCCGCTTCGGTGGTGAGGAGTGCGCCGATGCTCATCGCGCCGGCCGACTCGCCGAAGACCGTGACGCGGTCGGGGTCGCCGCCGAAGAAGGCGATGTTGTCCCGTACCCAGCGGAGTGCGGCGATCTGGTCGAGGAGGCCCCGGTTGTCGGGGCGGTCGGGCAGCCGGAGGAAACCGTCGGAGCCCAGGCGGTAGTTGAGCGTGACGCAGACGACGCCGTCGCGGGCGAAGGCGCTTCCGTCGTAGCCGGACGCCGATCCCGAGCCGTTGGTGAACGCCCCGCCGTGCAGCCAGACCATCACGGGCAGGCGGGCGCCCGGGTCCGGCGCGGGGGTGCGGATGTCGAGGTTGAGGCAGTCCTCGCCCGGGATGTCGTTCTCCGGGATGAGGGTGTCGAAGGGCGGGGCGTAGGGGGCGTGCGGGGCGGTCGGCCCGTGGGCCGTGGCGTCGCGGACGCCCGTCCACTGCTGGGGCGGGGCGGGTTCGCGGAACCGCAGGGCGCCGAAGGGCGGGGCGGCGTACGGGATGCCGAGGAACGAGGTGACCCCGTCGGGGGAGGTCCGGCCGCGGACCTCCCCCTGCCGGGTACGGCACACGGTCATGCGGACAGGACCTCGATCAGCGCCTTGCCGAACTCCTCGGGCCGTTCGAGGTGGACGGAGTGCCCGGCGTCGGGCACGGCCACCTCCCTCACGGCTCCGCCGGCCGCCGCGTACCGGTCGAGGACGTGCCGGGTCTGCGCGACCATCGGCTGGGCGGGGGTGCCGTCCCAGCCCGGGACGGCACCGATCGCGCCGAGGTGGGCGAGGTCGAACATCGAGGTGTCGGAGACGATGACGTCGTCCTCGCCGCGGATCCACAGGACCGGCGGCTTCGGTTCGACGAGGTCGAGGTCGTCGGCGCGGAAGTGGATCGGTGCGAGGCAGTTGAGCACGCCCCGGGTGCCGGGCGCGATGCCGGGCCAGGCGGTGGACGTGGTGCTGTCGCCCGGGTAGTGGTCGTCGCCGAGGCGGGTGGTGAGCATGGACTCGACGTACGCGTCCTCCTGCTCGAAGCGCACCGGCGGCTTGACGTAGCAGGCCGCGAGGACGGCGCGCGGCGAGAGCGGGGAGTCCTCGCCCCGGTCGCCCTCGCCGAGCAGCCGGACGAAGTCCGGGTTGGCGGTGCCGCCGCCCGATCCGGCGCCGTCCTCGGAGTTGAGGGTGCCCTCGACGCCGTGGGTGCCGCCGAAGCCGTACGGGGAGACCGGGTTGACCAGGGTGAGGGAGCGTACCGCCGCCGGGTTGTCCCGCAGGAACTGCATGACCACGCCGCCGCCCATCGACCAGCCGACCAGGTGGGCCCGGTCGATGCCGAGGGCCGTGAGCAGCTCGGCGAGGTCGTCGGCGTAGTCCCGCAGGCCGCGGGTGGCGTCGACGGGCAGCGGGTCGGTGCCGCCGAAGCCGCGGAGGTCGACGGCGATGCCTCGGTACGCCTCCGGCAGCGCGTCCATGGTGGTGTGCCAGAACGGGGAGGAGGAGACGTTTCCGTGGACGAAGACGACCGGTTCGCCCTCGGGGCGGGTCTCGGTGATCTGCTGGGTCAGTCGTCCGGTGGCGACGCGGCGGGTGGAGAACGTGGTCATGTGCGGGTCCTTGTCGCGGTGTCGTCAGGAGAGCCAGGTGGCGACCTGGGCGGCCGCGGTGCTGTGCCAGCCCAGTTCGAGGTGGTTGGCGGAGGCGACAGTGGCCTTGCCGCCGACGGTGGGGATGCCGGTGGTGTCGAGGGCGCTCGAGGTGAAGACGACGCCGTCGCTGGGGCCGCGGTTCTCGTTGAAGATGCCGACGATGTCGGCGGATCCGCCGGCGAGCAGGTAGGTGGTGACGGAGGCGGGTACGCCGGCGCTGTGCAGCGGGGCGATCAGCGATCCGGCGTCGATGGCGGCCTGGATGCCGCTGCCCGCGGTGTAGAAGCCCTGGCCGCCGTAGTAGGTCGTGTACCAGTCCTGGGCGGCGCCGTCGACTCCGTACACGCCGTCCCAGCGGGCCAGCATCTGGCGCTGCCCGGGGTAGTTGTCGTAGCCGCCGGACGGGGTCATGGAGAACTCGGGGCGTGCGGTGTAGGTGCCGTAGCAGGTCATGTGGGAGTGCGGGGAGGGCGCGTTGACCTGGCCGCCGCAGGCGGGCCAGATGGAGAAGTCGTGGGCCCAGCCGTGGGCGTAGGGGTAGTCGTAGCCGCCGTTCGGGCCGCCGATGGTGATCAGCCGGCGGACGTCACCGGCGTAGGCGCGGCCCCAGCCGGGCTTGACGGACGACACGTACGCGCGGGTCGACATCTCGCCCTTGCTCCAGCCGACCAGGTCGACCTTGGTGACGCCCAGCTTGGCCTTGATGGCGGCGATCGCGTCGCCGACGATCTGGGCCTGCATCAGGTTGTCGCCCTGCTTGTGGGCGAAGCCGACGGCGAAGACGCGGTGGCCTCGCTGGGAGAGGTACTGCATGAGGCCGGTGGACGGGCAGGTGGCGGCGCCGCAGCCATAGCCGCCGGATTCGCCGGGGTTGGCCCAGGCTCGGTCCGCGGTGTCGTTGGCGCCGTGGACGAGGAGGACGGGGGTGGTGGCGGTGCCGGTGTTCCAGCCGGGCGCCGAGTAGAGCAGGAACCGGCCCGATGAGGGCCGCGAGACCCCGCCGAAGTACGTGACCCGCTTGCCGTCCTGGTCCCCGCGTCCGTCCGGCGGGAAGCCCTCCGTACGGAAGCCTGTGGTCGTGTCGAGGTAGCGCTCGACACGCTCCCAGCCGTTGGTGACGGTCCCGGCCCCGTAGGTCGCCTCAAGGGTGAGGTACGAGGGTGTGGTGGCGGCCGTCGCCCCGCTCGCCGCGGCTGGTGGCGCCACCACGGCGGCCGCGACGACCCCCACCACGGCCATCACCCGGGCCGCCCGCAGCCGCCACCGGCGTCCAGGACTCGTTCTGTCGGCCATGTTCCGGCCTCTCCCTCTCATGCGCTCTCGGCGCGTCCGCCCGATGGCCGTCCCGGCACCGGGTCCGCACACGGTAGGCGGACCCGCCCACACGCGGCATATGGGTGAGCCACACAAACCGAGCCCTGCGAGTGGTCGCAGCCCGCCATAGCGCCTCCACGCACCCCGAGGCCCCGAACTATGGTGTCCCACCACATACGCCGGTGACCTGCGCGTTCCTACGGTGTGGCGACACACAAACGTCCCCGCGACCCGCTCGGAAGTGGTGCTCATGGCCGCCGCAACAACCGCTCCCACACCGCCCGGTTCCCTCAAGCGCATCGTCGCCGCGAGCCTCATCGGCACGACCATCGAGTGGTACGACTTCTTCCTGTACGGGTCGGCCGCCGCGCTGGTGTTCAACAAGCTGTTCTTCCCCGAGTCCGATCCGCTGGTCGGAACCCTCCTCTCCTTCCTGACCTACGCCGTCGGCTTCGCCGCCCGCCCGCTCGGCGCCCTCGTCTTCGGCCACTACGGCGACCGCCTCGGGCGCAAGAAGCTCCTGGTGCTCAGCCTGCTCCTGATGGGCGGGGCGACCTTCGCCATCGGACTCCTGCCGACCCACGCGACCGTCGGCTCCGCCGCCCCGGTGCTGCTCACCGTGCTGCGGCTGGTGCAGGGCTTCGCGCTCGGCGGCGAGTGGGGCGGTGCCGTCCTCCTCGTGTCCGAGCACGGGGACGCCAAGCGGCGCGGCTTCTGGGCCTCCTGGCCGCAGACCGGCGCGCCGGCCGGGCAGTTGCTCGCGACCGGTGTGCTCTCCGCACTGACCGCGCTGCTCTCGGACGCCGCCTTCGCCTCCTGGGGCTGGCGCGTGCCCTTCCTGCTCTCCGGCGTCCTGGTGATCGTCGGTCTGTGGATCCGGCTCTCGGTCGACGAGTCCCCCGTGTTCAAGGCGGCGCTTGCCGCCGCCGAGGAGCGCAAGTCGTCGGCCGCGCAGGCCGAGAAGATGCCGCTGGTCGCGGTGCTCAGGCACCACTGGCGTGACGTCCTCATCGCGATGGGCGCGCGGATGGCGGAGAACATCTCGTACTACGTGATCACCGCGTTCATCCTGGTGTACGCGACCACCCAGGTCGGTCTGACCAAGCAGACCGCGCTCAACGCCGTCCTCATCGCCTCCGCCGTCCACTTCGCCGTGATCCCCGCGTGGGGCGCGCTCTCGGACCGGATCGGCCGCCGGCCGGTCTATCTGATCGGCGCGGTCGGCGTCGGCGCCTGGATGTTCCCGTTCTTCCTCCTCATCGACCGGGGCAGCTTCGGCTCGCTGCTGCTCGCCGTCACGGTCGGCCTGGTCCTGCACGGGGCGATGTACGCGCCGCAGGCCGCCTTCTTCTCGGAGATGTTCGCGACCCGGATGCGCTACTCCGGTGCCTCCATCGGCGCCCAGTTCTCCTCGGTGGCCGCCGGCGCGCCCGCCCCGCTCATCGCGACCGCGCTGCTCGCCGACTACGACAGCTCGACCCCGATCGCCCTGTACGTGATCGCCGCGGCGCTGCTCACGGTCGTGGCCATCGCCTGCGCTCGCGAGACCCGGGACCGTGACCTCGGCGCCATCGCCGAGGACGCCGTCACCGGCTCCCGGGGGGGGGGGGGGGGGTGGGGGGGGGGCGGGGGGGCCACCGAGGGGGGTAGCCCGGACGAGGGGGAGGGGGGGTGGGCCGTGGTGTTTTTGGGTGGGGGGGGGCGATCCGGGGTTACGTG
>NZ_JBVJVO010000001.1:226658-270398 GCF_055603625.1 Streptomyces sp. NPDC037273 | reverse complement strand
ACCCTCCCCCCCCCCCCCCCTCCCCCCCCCCTCCTCCCCCCCCCCCCCCCCCCCCCCCCCCCCCCCCCACCGCCCCCCCCCCCGGGGCCGTCCGCGTCAGTTCCCGGTGACCGCGGCGGACATCGCGTGCAGGCGCAGGGCCAGCTGGATCTCCAGGGCCCGGGAGGGCGACTGCCAGTCGGGGCCGAGGAGCCGGCCGACCCGCTCCAGGCGCTGGGCCACCGTGTTGACGTGCACGTGGAGTTCGTCCTTGGTGCGGGCGGGGCTCATGCCGCTCGCGAAGTACGCCTCCAGGGTGCGCACCAGGTCGGTGCCGCGGCGCAGGTCGTAGGCGACGACCTGGCCGACGGTCCGGTCGACGAAGCCGTCGATGTCCCGGCTGTCGGCGAGCAGGAGCCCCAGGAAACCGAGGTCCTCGGCGGCCGCGCCCTGGCCCGAGCGGTGCAGCAGGAGGAGCGCGTCCAGGCAGCGGCGGGCCTCCTCGTAGGCGGCGGACACCTGGTCCGGCCGCTCGAAGAGGGTGTGGACGGGGGCGGAGGCGCCGACCGTGACGGGCTCGCGCAGGGTGCCGCCGAGGTTCCTCGCGGTCTGCCGGGCGAGGTCGGCGGCGCTCTCGCCGGGGCCGAGCGGCAGCAGCAGGACCGTACCGCCGTCGCGGGCCGAGGCGAGCCCGTGGCGGGTGGCGGCCAGGTGGGAGGCGGCCGACCACAGGCGCTGGCGGTCCGCGCTCTCGCGCCGCCCGCCGTCCGGGTCGGCCTCTCCGTCGGCCCGGTCGATGCGCGCGGCGAGCACGACGTGCGGGGCCTCGCCGTCGGTACGGAGCCGGGCGGCGCGTTCGCGCAGGAGGCGGCGGTCCCGGTCGGGGGCGTCGAGGAGGTCGTCGAGGAGTTCGCCGCGCACCCGCTGTTCGGCCTCGCCGGCCGAGCGGCGGGCGAGCAGCAGCAGGGAGGTCACGAGGGCGGCGCGCTCCAGGGTCCGCTGGTCGACCGGGTCGAGTGCGGGCTGCCCGTGGAGGACGAGGGCGCCCAGGGTCTCGCCTCCGGCGGAGACGGCGGCGATCCAGTCGTCGCCGTCGCGGACGGCGTGGCCGTCGGCGCCGCGGCCGGGTCCCGCGTGGGTCTCGGTGAACTCCACGGTGCCGCCGAGGACCTCGGAGAGGGCGTCGGCCACGTCGTGGACGCCGCCGCCGTGCAGCACCAGTTCGGAGAGGCGGTCGTGGACCTCGGAGGCCCGTTCGATGACGGCGCTGTGCTCGCGGATGATGCCGTTGGCCCGCTCAAGCTCGGCGAGGGCGGTGCGGGTCTCGGAGAGGAGGTTGGCCGTGTCGATGGCGACGGCGGCGTGCGCGGCGAGCGAGCCGAGCAGCGCGACCTGTTCGCGCTCGAAGACCCTGGCCCTGCGGTCGGCGGCGAACAGGACGCCGATGACCTGGCTGCCGAGGCTGAGCGGGACGCCGAGGATGGCGACGAGGCCCTCGTCGCGTACGGCCGCGTCGATGGTGCGGGTGTGCTGGAAGCGCGGGTCCTGGAAGTAGTCGTCGGTGACGTACGGGCGGGCCGTCTGGGCGACGAGGCCGCCGAGGCCCTCGCCCATGCCGAGCCTGACCTGCTGGAAGCGGGCGGAGACGGAGCCTTCCGTGACGCGCATGTAGGTGTCGCCTGCGGCCGGGTCGTTGAGGCTGAGGTAGGCGACCTCGGTGCCGAGGAGCGAGCGGGCGCGCTGCACGATCGCGCGCAGCACGGCGTCGAGGTCGCGGAGTCCCGCGAGGTCGTGGGCGGTGGCGAAGAGGGCGGACAGTTCCGCCTCGCGGCGCCGCCGGCCCTCCAGCTCGGCCCGGACGCGCAGGGCGAGCTGTTTGGCCTCTTCGAGTTCGGCCAGCGCCTCGGGGCCGGCGCCGCTCGCGCGGGCGAGCAGCACCGGCCGGTCGTAGGCCTCCGTCGCGGCTCCCCGGGCGAGGAGTTCCAGGTAGGAGACGTGTTCATGGGACATGGACACAGGGATACCTGCCGTACCTGTGGTCGCACCAGCCCTGTGGACGACCTTGACGTGCCACGTTCAGTGGGCGGTCCAGCCGCCGTCGAGGGTGAGGGAGCCGCCGGTGATGAAGGAGGCCTGCGGGGTGCACAGGTAGAGGACGGCCTCGGCGACCTCGTCGGGTTCGACGAGCCGCTTGAGCGCGGAGTCCCTGAGCAGGACCTCGGAGAGGACCCGTTCCGGCGGGATGCCGTGGGCGGCGGCCTGGTCGGCGATCTGCCGTTCGACGAGCGGGGTGCGGACGTAGCCGGGGTTCACGCAGTTGGAGGTGACGCCGTGCGGGGCGCCTTCGAGAGCGGCGGTCTTGGAGAGACCCTCCAGGCCGTGTTTGGCGGCCACATAGGCGGACTTGAAGGCGGAGGCGCGCAGCCCGTGGACGGACGAGATGTTGACGACCCGGCCCCAGCCCTGGCCGTACATGTGGGGCAGGGCGCCCCTGATGAGCCGGAACGGCGCTTCGAGCATCACGGTGAGCACGGTGTGGAAGACGTCCGGCGGGAACTCCTCGATGGGCCGGACGAGCTGCAGTCCCGCGTTGTTGACGAGGATGTCGGTGCCGGCGGCGGAGGCCTCGGCGGCGTCCAGGTCGGTGAGGTCGAGCAGCCGGGGTTCGAGCTCGCCCGGGAGCGCGGCGGCCTCTTCGGCCAGTGTCTCCAGGCCTTCGGCGGCCCGGTCGAGCGCTCTCACCCGGGCGCCGGCGGCGGCGAGCCTCAGGGCGCAGGCGCGCCCGATGCCGCTTGCCGCGCCGGTGACGAGCGCGGTGCGGCCGGTGAGGTCGAGGGCGAGTCCGGCCACGCGGGGCAGGGGCTCGGCGGGGTCGGAACCGAGGGCGGTGGTGGGGGCGCTCATGCTCCGCACCCTATGAAGGGGCCCCTCCCCCACCGATGTGCGTCGAGCCCATAGTTCAGCCGGTGGCTGTAGTGCGGAACCATGTGGGTTCATCGGCCAGTGCCTTCTCGATCCGCAGGTACGAGAAGCGCTTCATCTCCGGCAGCTCGTCCACCGCGAACCAGCCCACTTCGGTGGACTCGTCGTCGTTCACCCGCGCCTCGCCGCCCACGGCCCGGCAGCGGAAGGACACGTCCATGAACTGGCAGACGTCGCCGTTCGGGTAGACGACCGGCTTGCGGAGCGTCTCCACGAGCAGGACCCGCTCCACCTCGCAGCGCACGGCCGTCTCCTCGTACACCTCGCGCACCGCGCAGTCCGCGGGCTGCTCCCCCGGGTCGACGATGCCCCCGATCACCGCCCAGACACCGTTGTCGGACCGCCGGCCGAGCAGCACCCGGCCCCGGTCGTCGAAGACGACGGCGCTCACCCCGGGCAGGAAGAGGAGCTGGTGGCCGGCGGTCTCGCGCAGGGCACGGATGAAGTCAGGGGTAGCCATGGACCGACCCTAGATCATCTTCGTTTCCTGCCCGTCGCCGCTATCGGGTACGCCGGGCCCGTACCGCGCGGATCGCCGACCAGCCGAGACCGGCGGCGGCCAGGGCGGCGAGCAGCGCCTCGGGCAGGGTGCCCATGCGGGTCGCGGGGGTGAGCGAGGAGCGCAGCGGCACCTTCTCGACCAGGACGTCCGGGGTGAACATCTTCGTCTGCGCGACGATCTCGCCGTCGGGGCGGATGACCGCGCTGACGCCGCTGGTGACCGGCACGACCACCGACCGGCTGTGCTCGACCGCCCGCACCCGGGACATCGCGAGCTGCTGGTAGGTCATCTCGCTGCGCCCGAAGGTGGCGTTGTTGCTGGGCACGGTGATGAGCTGCGCGCCGTGGGTGACGGTGTCGCGGACCGCCCAGTCGAAGGCCGCCTCGTAGCAGGTGGCGAGGCCGACCTTGGTGCCGGCGAGGTCGAAGACGCCGACCTTGGTGCCGGCGCCGAAGTCGCGGCTCACCCGGTCGACGTTGCTGTTGAAGATCCGGACGAACGAGCGCATCGGGATGTACTCGCCGAAGGGCTGCACGTGCCGCTTGTCGTAGGTGGCGACGGGGCCGCGCTTCGGGTCCCACTCGATGAGGGTGTTGCGGAGCTTGCCGGTCTCGGGGGTGACGACGGCGCCGATCACGGTGGGCACGCCGATCGCCCGTACCGCGCCGTCGATGACGTCGGCCGCGTCGGCGTTCGCGTACGGGTCGATGTCGGAGGAGTTCTCCGGCCACAGCACGAAGTCGGGCTGGGGCTCGCGGCCCTCCTTCACGGCCTCGGCGAGTTCCCGGGTGCGGGCCACGTGGTTGTCGAGGACGGCGCGGCGCTGCGCGTTGAAGTCGAGGCCGAGCCGGGGCACGTTCCCCTGGACCGCGGCGACCGTGGCGGTGCCGTCCTCGGCGGAGTCGTCCACGAGCGGCAGCGCGGCGAGGGCGCCGGTGACCGGCAGGAGCACGGAGAGCGCGGCGGCGGCCAGCGGGCCGCGCGGGACCGCGCCGGTGGCCCGGTAGGCACGGACCTGCCGGTACGCCTCGTACAGGCCGAAGCCGCAGAGGGCGACGGCGAAGCCGAGCACCGGTGTGCCGCCGACGGCGGCGAGCGGCAGGAAGACGCCGTCGGCCTGACCGAAGGCGATCTTGCCCCAGGGGAAGCCGCCGAACGGCACGCGCGCGCGTGCCCCCTCCGCGAGGATCCACACCCCGGCGGCGAAGAACGGCCACCAGGGAAGCCGTGAGACGGCCGCGATGCCGAGTCCGGCGGCGGCCACGAACAGCGCCTCGACGGCGGCGAGCGCCAGCCACGGCCCCGGGCCGACCTCCTCGCCGGTCCAGACGAGGAGCGGCAGCAGGAAGCCAAGACCCGCGAGGTAGCCGAGGCCGAAGCCGGCGCGCAGGCGCCGGCCCCGCAGCGCCCAGCCGAGCAGGGCGAACGCGGGCAGCGCCAGCCACCACAGGGGGCGCGGCGGGAAGCTCAGGTACAGCAGCAGCCCGGACAGCAGAGCCGCCCCGGGCCGCGCGAACCGCAGCAGCCGGGAACCCGGCGTGGGTGCGGTGTCCGCTCCGGACGCGTCGACGGGGGTGATGGTGGTGCTCACCTTGCGGAGTGTACGGGTCGTGCCTGTCGACCGGGCAGCTGGTGCGACCTGCGGCGGAGCCCCGGGGCCCGGCTTGCGCCGTTCAGGCGCCAGTGGGCGCGGGCGGGTTCGGCGGGGCCGGGTGGCGGAGGTGGTCGCGGATGACCCGGACCGCGGATTCGGCGTCGTCGACGGTGACGGTGAAGGTGCGTCCGTCGCCGAGGCGCAGGACCAGGCCCTCACCGCGGCGGACGACGACCGCCGTGCCCTTCTCGGGCCGCCAGCGGTAGCCCCAGCCGCCCCACTGGCGCGGGGTGACGCTCGGGGCGAAGTCGGCGCCGACGATGTGCGAGAGGGGGATGCGCCGGCGCGGCACGCCGATGTGGCCGCAGCGGACCTCCATGGCCCGGTCGTCGACCTTCACGGCCACATGGACGAAGGCGAGGGTGCCGAAGAGCACGAGGAGACCGGCCGCGACACAGCCGATGACCGCCATGAGGAGGGCGAGGATGCCCGAGGTCCAGGCCGACTCGACGGCGAGGGTGATGCCGAGGGCCATGCAGGCGGCGCCGGCCGCGGCCGCGATCCACTGGAGGCGGTTGGTGGCGCGGCCCGTCCAGACGGCGGGCGTCCGCTCGTCGTCCTTCCGGTACCGGTGGTGCTCCCTCATACCTGGAGGGTACCCAGCATCCCTCGGTCCAGCGCGCCGGAGCGAAGCCGTCCGGGCACACTCAGTGAGCGGCGGCGATCTCCGCGAGGCGGCGGCCTTCGGCGTAGCCGAGGGCGGTGGCGGGGAGCTGCCCGGGGCGTCCGCTGAGCAGCACGGAGAGCGTGCCGGTGGGGTCCGCGTCGGGCGCGGGCTCGGCGCCGATGCGGCGCAGCGCCTGCGCGGCGACGGCGTCGGCGGAGCCGTGGAACACGATCGGCGGCAGTCCGTCCCGGCCCCGGGCCTCCAGGGCCGCGAGGACGCGCTCCTCGACGAGTTCGTAGTGGGTGCAGCCGAGGACGACGGCGCGGACGTCGGCCGGGGTGAGCGCGGCCGCGGCGGCGACCGCCCGGTCGACGGCGTCCTGGTCGGCGTGCTCCACGGCGTCGGCGAGACCGGGGCAGGGGACCTCGGTGACGTCCGCGCCGTCGGCGAAGTCACGGATGAGCCCGCGCTGGTAGGCGCTGCCGGTGGTGGCCGGGGTGGCCCAGATGGCGACCTTGCCGCCGCCGGCCGCCGCGGGCTTGATCGCCGGGACGGTTCCGATGACCGGGATGTCCGGTTCGAGGGCGGCGCGGAGCGCGGGCAGGGCGTGGACGGTGGCGGTGTTGCAGGCCACGATCAGGGCCTGCGGCCGGTGCTCCGCGGCGGCGAGGGCGACGGCCAGCGCGCGCTCCGTGAGGTCCTCGGGGGTGCGCGGGCCCCACGGCATGCCGTCGGGGTCGTTGGAGAGGAGCAGATCCGCGTCGGGCCGGAGCCTGCGTACCGCGGCCGCCGCCGGGAGGAGGCCGATTCCGGAGTCCATGAGCGCGATCTTCACCCGGTCACCCTAGCCGATGAGCCTCGCAGACCCCTCGATCTGGGGCAGACTGCCCCGAATGACCATGCTCGCCTGGTTCGCGACCGTCTCCCTCGCCGTCTGGCTCTGGCTCCTGCTCGGCCAGGGCTTCTTCTGGCGGACGGATCAGCGGCTTCCGTCGGGGGACCGGCGGTTCGCCTCGCCGGGCGAGCGGTCACCGTCGCCGTCGGACCGGCGGCCCCCGGAGTACTGGCCGCGGGTGACGATCGTGGTTCCGGCGCGGGACGAGGCGGCGGTGCTGCCGCTGAGCCTGCCGTCGTTGCTCGCGCAGGACTATCCGGGCCCGGCGGAGGTGGTGCTCGTCGACGACGGGAGCACGGACGGCACGGGGGGTCTCGCGGGCGAGCTGGCCGAGCGGCACGGCGGGCTCCCGCTGACGGTGGTGTCGCCGGGTGAGCCGGAGCCGGGCTGGACGGGGAAGCTGTGGGCGCTACGGCACGGGATGGCGCTGGCGCGGGCGGCCGAGCCGGCGCCGGAGTTCCTGCTCCTGACGGACGCGGACATCTCCCACGAGCCGGACAGCCTGCGGCTGCTCGTGGCGGCGGCGGTGGGGCACGATCTGGACCTGGTGTCGCAGATGGCCCGGCTCCAGGTGGTGAGCGTCTGGGAGCGGCTGGTCGTGCCCGCCTTCGTCTACTTCTTCGCCCAGTTGTATCCCTTCCGCTGGATCAACCGCGCCCGGCCCCTCGCGACGGCGGCCGCGGGCGGCTGCGTCCTGCTCCGGACGGAGACGGCGGTGGCGGCGGCCGTGCCGGACTCGATCCGCCAGGCGGTGATCGACGACGTGTCGCTGGCCCGCGCGGTGCGGCGCTCGGGCGGCCGGATCTGGCTGGGCCTGGCGGACCACGTGGACAGCGTCCGCCCCTACCCGGGGCTCGGCGAGCTGTGGCGGATGGTGTCGCGGAGCGCGTACGCGCAGCTGCGGAACAACCCGCTGCTCCTCGCGGGGACGGTGGCGGGCCTGGTCGTGGTCTATCTGGTGCCGCCGGTGGCCCTCGTGGCGGGGGTCGCGGCCGGTGACGCGGCGGCGGCGTGGATGGGGGGTGCGGCCTGGGCGGTCATGGCGGGGACGTACCTGCCGATGCTCCGCTACTACCGGCAGCCGGCCTGGGCGGCCCCGCTCCTCCCCTTCACCGCTCTCCTCTATCTGCTGATGACGGTGGACTCCGCGGTGCGGCACTACCAGGGCCGGGGTGCGGCCTGGAAGGGCCGTACGTACACCGTGAACTACGTGTCGCGGCGCGGGGAGTGACCGCCGCCCGCGGGTGTACGGCGGGGCGCGCAAAGCGGATTGCCACTTTTCCGGGCGCGCATTCACCCGGTTCTAAAGGAGGTTTTCCGTTACCTCCGGAAGAAAGTCGGTGGGGCGAATGCCGGGCCGGGTGTCGCCCTTTGTAGCCCGCCCGTCACTTCTCGTTGACCGGGTGACCCCGCCGAAACCCCGGTGTTAACACGTTCTTTAACGGGGTTTTGGCAGGTCAGGAGGACAAAACCAACGTAAATCGGATGACCGCAAGAAGGGGGCTCCCCAACCGGCACATCGTGGGCTTAACTTATGTGCCATGACCTCCCCCCGCTCCACCTATGGAGGCGGTTACTACACCGCGCCGTCCTTCCCGGACACCCCCATCTACGACTCCCTGGTCGCGGAGCGGGGCACTCCTCAGATCGCCCCGATCCGAGTGCCCGCCGCCTACGAGTCCGGCAGCAGCTTCTCCGGAAGCGGTTCGTACCTGCCGGCGCTCCCCTCGGCACTTCCCGCCCTCCCGGCGGCACCCAGCCCGCACCCCGCCCCCTCGTACGGCGGCGGTTACGGCTACCCGCAGCCCGCGCAGCAGATGGCCCCCGTGCCGCTGCAGCACGCGCCGACCCCGTACATCCCGCAGCAGCCCGTCACCCCGCGCGGCTACGCGGGCGGCTCGTACCCCCAGCAGGCCCGGCCGGCGCCCGCCGGTTACGAGGCGATGCGTCCGGCGGCTCCCCGGCCCATGCCGGTCCCGTCCCCCGCGCCCTACGACGACCCGTACAACCGTCCCTACCAGGGCGGGGGTTACTGACCGGCCGCCTGAACCGGTCGACGTCGAGGCCGGAGCGGCTGGCAGGATGGCGGTATGTCTACTCCTGTTCTCCGCTCCGTCCACGTCCACCCGGTGAAGGCCATGCGCGCGCTCACGACCGCGGCGGCCGAGGTGCAGCCCTGGGGGCTCGCCGGTGACCGCCGCTGGGTCGTGGTCGACGCCGGGGGCAAGATCATCACCCAGCGCCGTCATCCCCGGATAGCGCTGGCCACCGCCGAGCTGCTGCCGGGCGGCGCGGTGCTCCTCTCCGCGCCCGGCCACTCTCCGCTGACGGTCGAGGTACCGCACCCCTCGTCCCTGGTCACGGTGGAGATCTTCGACAAGTACGTGGAGGCCGTGCCGGCCGGCGCCGCGGCCGCCGCCTGGCTGTCGGCGTACCTCGAGTGCGAGGCCACGCTCGTGCACATGGACGCCCCCGAGCACAGGCGCCCGGTCGACCCCGACTACGCGCTGCCCGGCGAGACGGTGAGCTTCGCCGACGGGTACCCCCTGCTCGTCGCCGCCATGTCCTCGCTCGACGCGCTGAACTCCCTGATCGCGCAGGGGGACCACGCCCACGAGGGGCCGCTGCCGATGAACCGCTTCCGGCCCAACCTGGTGGTCGAGGGCACCGAACCCTGGGCCGAGGACGGCTGGACGCGGCTCGCCGTCGGCGAGGTCACCTTCCGGGTCGCCAGGCCGTGCGGCCGCTGCGTCGTCACCACGACGAACCAGCTCACCGCCGAGCGCGGCAAGGAGCCGCTGCACACCCTCGCCCGGCACCGCAAGCTCGACGGCCGCGTCATCTTCGGCCAGAACCTCGTTCCCGAGCACACCGGCACCGTCCGCGTCGGCGACGAGGTGAAGATCCTCGACTGACGCGACGGGACCGGTCGCGGCCGGGTCGAGGCCGGGACGGGTCCCGGCGGAGGGGCCGGGACCGGTCCGCGCTCTCGACAGGCGGGGAACCCTCCCCCGGGTCACACTCGTTGGAGTAGCGGTGAACAACGAGGGGGTTCCGACGTGCGCGCAGCCACCGGACTCTGGCGCTGGCGGCACAACCCCCTGCGCCGGACCACGGATCTCGTCGAAGCGTGGCTGGCCTGCGCCGCGCTCGCGCTGCTCTGTGTCGTGGTGCCGCTGACCGGCTGGGCCGCGGGCTCGTCGGCGAACGTCTCGCTCCAGCGCGCGGTCCGTGCGCAGCAGGAACAGCGGGTGGCGACCACCGCCCGGGTCGTCCGGCCCGCCGACGGACCGGCCACCGGTCCGCGGACGGCCGACGCGGCCGGCGAGGACCGGCTGCGCCGCTCGGTGGTGGCCGACTGGACCGCCCGGGACGGCTCCGCCCACACGGGCACGGTGACGACGGCCCGGCGGAACTCTGCGCCCGGCGACACCTTCACGCTCTGGACCGACCCGAGCGGGCGCCAGGTGTCGCCGCCCATGCCCGCGGGCACCGCGAGGGCCCACGCGGTGATCGCCGGACTGATGGCCGCGCTCCTCGCCGGCCTCCTGGTGGAGACCGTGCGCCGCCTCGCGATGCGCCGGCTGACGCACCACCGGTACGCCCGCCTCGACCGCGCCTGGGCCTCCGCGGGCCCCGACTGGGGACGTACGGGCACCGGCAGCTGAACGGCCGGGGCCGGCGGGCCCGGACCGAACAGGGCGACCGAACAGGCCGACCGAGCGCGATCGTCCCGGACCGCGGCCGACCGTGACCGACCACCTCGGACCGGCCCCACGACCCGTCAGCCCCGCGCCGCCGCGCGCGCTACGGTGGGGCATCGGATCAGCGGCGAGGCATGAGGCGGGGGCAGGACACACCCATGGCACAGGGCACGGTCCAGGTGACGCACACCGGCACATCGCGGTGGCGGCGCCGCACGGGTGAGTACCCCTCCCTCGCCGCCGCTCTGGAGGCCGCGGGCGACGGCGACGTCCTCACGGTCGCGCCCGGCACGTACCGGGAGAACCTCGTGGTGCGGCGGGCCGTCACGCTGCGCGGCCCCGAGGGCGGGCTCGGTTCGGTGCGGATCGCGCCGCCGGACGGGGTGCCGCTGACGCTGCGGGCCTCCGTCACGGTGCAGGACCTGCACATCGAGGGGCAGGACGTGGCCGCGCCCGCGCTGCTGATCGAGGACGGCACGCCCGAACTGCTCGACCTGCGGATCATGACCCGCTCGGCGTCCGGCATCGAGGTGCGGGGCGCCGCCCGGCCGACGGCCCGCCGCTGCACGATCGACAATCCGGCCGGGGTCGGCATCGCCGTACTCGACGGCGCGGGCGGGGTGTTCGAGGAGTGCGAGGTGGTCTCGGCCGGGCAGGCGGGCGTCTCGGTGCGCGGCGGGGCCCATCCGCGCCTTGAGCGCTGCCGGATCCACCACGCCTCGGGCGCCGGGATCGCCGTCACCGGCGAGGGCAGCGGCCTGGAGGGCGTCGGCTGCGAGGTGTACGAGATCAAGGGCGCGGGCGTGCAGATCGCGGCCCGCGCCGCCGCGCACCTGACCGACTCCTCGGTGCACCGCACGTCGGGGGACGGCATCACACTGGACACGGACGCGGTGCTCACGCTGTCGGACTGCGACATCCACGACGTCCCGGAGAACGCGGTGGACCTGCGGTCCCGTTCGGTCCTCACGCTGACCCGGTCGACCGTCCGCCGCTTCGGCCGCAACGGCCTCTCGGTGTGGGACCCGGGGACCCGGGTGGACGCCAACCGGTGCGAGATCCACGACAGTACGGGCGACTACCCGGCGGTGTGGGTGAGCGACGGGGCGACCGCGGTCCTGGAGGCCTGCCGGGTGCACGACGTCCCGGACGCGCTGTTCGTCCTCGACCGGGGTTCGCGGGTGGACGTCGTCGACAGTGATCTGACGCAGGTGCGCAACACGGCGGTGTCGGTCAGCGACGGGGCGACGGCGCAGCTCGACGACTGCCGCATCCGCGAGGCCTCGACGGGCGCCTGGTTCCGTGACCACGGCAGCGGCGGCACCCTGGCCGGCTGCACGATCGACTCGGTGCAGACGGGCGTCATCGTCACCAAGGGCGCCGACCCGACCATCGACCGCTGCACGGTCACCTCGCCCGCCGAGGCCGGTTTCTACGTGTCGGCCGAGGGGCGCGGCTCCTTCCACGGCTGCCGGGTGACGGGCAGTGGCGGGTACGGCTTCCATGTCACGGACGGCTGCCGGACGCTGCTGCGCAAGTGCCGTACGGAGCGGTGCGCGCGCGGTGGTTACGAGTTCCCGGAGGAGGGCGCGAGCGCCGAGGAGTGCACCAGCGACGAGAGCGCGGTGCGGTCCTCCGTACCGGACGGCGGGGCGGTCCTGACGGCCACGCAGTCGGCGGGGCTGCTCGGGACGGTGCCGGTGCCGCGGGAGCGGCCGCCGGTCGCGGCGGCGCCCGTGGAGCCGGCGCCCGGCGCCCGTTCCTCGCAGGACGTGCTCGGGGAGCTGGACGCGCTGGTGGGGCTGGAGAGCGTGAAGCTGGAGGTGCGGACCCTCACCAACATGATCGAGGTGGGGCGCAGGCGTCAGGAGGCGGGGCTCAAGGCGGCCTCGGTCCGACGCCATCTGGTCTTCACGGGCAACCCGGGCACGGGAAAGACGACGGTGGCCCGGCTCTACGGCGAGATCCTGGCCTCGCTCGGGGTCCTCGAGCGCGGGCACCTGGTGGAGGTCTCCCGGGTGGACCTGGTCGGCGAGCACATCGGCTCGACCGCGATCCGTACCCAGGAGGCCTTCGACCGGGCGCGCGGCGGGGTGCTGTTCGTGGACGAGGCGTACGCGCTGTCGCCGGAGGACTCGGGGCGGGACTTCGGCCGGGAGGCGATCGACACGCTGGTGAAGCTGATGGAGGACCACCGGGACGCCGTGGTGGTCATCGTCGCCGGGTACACGGCGGAGATGGAGCGCTTCCTGACGGTCAACCCCGGTGTGGCGTCGCGTTTCTCACGGACCATCACCTTCGGCGACTACGACGCGGACGAGCTGCTCAGGATCGTGGGCCAGCAGGCGGACGAGCACGAGTACCGGCTGGCGGAGGGTACGGACGAGGCGCTGGTCGCGTACTTCACGAAGCTGCCCAAGGGTCCGGCGTTCGGCAACGGGCGCACGGCGCGGCAGACGTTCGAGTCGATGGTGGAGCGGCACGCCGGCCGGGTCGCCGCGCTCGCCGAGGCGAGCACGGACGACCTGACGCTGCTCTACCCGGACGACCTTCCCGAACTCCCCTGATCCGAGGGCTCGTTCGGCTCGCGCTGGTGGGGCAGGGCGGGTGGAAGGCGGTCGAGGAGGGCCGAGCGGCGTTCGGCGAACGCCGGGTCGGCCTGGTAGTCGGAGTGGCCCAGGATCGGTTCGGGCAGCGGGTGCCTGCGGGTGCGGCCGTAGACGACGGGGTCGAGGAGGACCGGCGCGTCGACGGCGGGGCGGCCGTCCTCGGCGGGCACCCGGACGGGTCCGCCGATGGGGTCGGTGGCGCGGTGGAGGTTGCTCCAGCAGTGGACGGTCCGGTGCAGGCCGCGGAGTGCCTCGGGCCCGAAGTAGGCGGGGAACCACCGTCCGTAGAGCCGCTCCAGGGGGGACCCGTAGGTGAGCAGGGCGACCCGGCCGCGGGTGGCGGGCGGCAGCTGCCAGACGGCGGCAGCGGCGAGGACGCTGCCCTGCGAGTGGCCGGAGATCACAAGTCGGCCGCCGGTGCTCCTGGTCCAGGAGCTCATCCGCCAGGTGAGGTCGGGCACGGCCCGTTCGGCGTAGCAGGGCGGTGCGAACGGGTGGGCCGCGCGGGGCCAGAAGGTGCCGACGTCCCAGAGGATGCCGATCGTGCGGCGGGCGGAGGCGTCCCGGTAGGCGCGCCGGCCCCAGGTGACGAAGAGCAGGAATCCGAAGCCGATCATCCACGAGCCGAGCGCCTGGGTCGCGGAGGCCAGCGAGGCGATCGCGGGGTGGGCCCCGTCGAAGGCCCTGCCGGGTACGTTCCCGCTGGCCCAGGCCCCGGCGACGGAGGCGGCGCCGAGGAGCAGCGTGGCGCCCGAGACGACCCCGACGAGCACGGGCGCGGAGTCGGTGAGCCCGGCCCTGGCCCGCCCGGACGCGATCTGTCCGGTACGGACCGGGTCGCGTTCCCCGGCGGCCTCGTAGTCCTCCTCGACCGCCTGCCTGAGCCGTCGGGCGGTGAGCGCGGTCCGCACGGCGAGCAGCGCGGCGGGCACGAGCAGCAGCAGGAGCAGGACGGGGATGACGGACGCCTGCCAGCTGAGGAGCACGGGAGGACCGATGCGCGGCCCGGAGCCCATGCCGGGTGTAGCGGGCCCGTCGAGCCAGTCGGCGACCCGCTGGGCCACTCCCCCGGACATCACTCCGGCGAGGGCGCAGGCGAGCATGGCGACGGCGGGGCCGCCGAGCCCGCGCAGGGCGGTACGGGGGTCGCGGCGGGGCCGCTGGAGGAGGAGCGCGACGGCGCCGAGGGCGACGACGAGGCCGCCCTGGGCGAGGGTGAGCGCGCCGAAGGCGGCGTCGCCGGGCAGGGTGCCGGCGGAGGTCCAGCCGGGCCGGGACCAGGCGGCGTGCAGGGCGGTGAGCGCGAGCAGGGCGAGCGAGACGCCGGGCAGCCAGGAGACGAGGGCGCGCTCGACGCGCAGGTCGAGGCGGCTCTCGCTGCGGCCCCGGCGGCAGACGACCCAGACGACGAGGACGGCGAGGGCCGCGACCGCGGCCTGGAGGGCCCAGCCGAGGACCGCCCGCGCACCCGTGCCGGCGTCGTGGCGGGCGGTGGCCCGGGCGAGGGCGGCGGCGACGGTGAGGAAGCCGGCGGCGGTGTGCGCGGCCCTGAGGCGGGCGACGAGTCTTCGGCCGTACCAGAAGCCGGGGCGGCCGAGGGCGGGCCGCAGCTCGGCCGGCACCGGGTCCTGCGGTGCGTCGCCGGAGTCCGTGCCCTCTCCGCTGTCGGCGGTCTCGGTGTCCGCCCGGGGCTCCGGTACCGGGGCGTCGTAGCCGGTGGGCGGGCGCTGGGCCTCGTAGGCGCTCCAGGTCCGGTTGGAGAGGTACCAGAGCAGGCCGACCAGGACGACCGGCACGAGGGCCGCGACCACGAGGCGGCGGCCCGGCTGGGACCACCAGCCGCCGCGCCCCGCGGACAGGAAGCCGAGCCAGGAGTACGCGTCCGCGCAGGCGGCGGTCCCGGCGCACTGCCAGGCCGTCAGGTCGAGCGCGACCTCGCAGGCGGCGGCGGTGAGGAGCACGGTGAGGGTGAGGGCGACGAGCCGGACGAGGACGCCGTACAGCCGGACGAGCGCCGGCCGGTTCCGGGCGGGCGGGCGCATCCAGTGGGCCAGGTTGGCGACCATGAAGGGCAGGAGCAGCAGCCACAGGGCGCGGGCGCCGTCGCCGGAGGTCAGATTGGACCAGCAGTACGCCTCGGGGACCGGGCGGGCCGCGTACCGCTCGGGATGGTCCTCGGCGTCGAGGTCCTCGCCGCGCCGGTACATGGCGGCGGTCCGGTCGCCGGTGATGCGGACGGTCCTGGGGTCGTCGAGCATGGACTCGGGGGTGGCTCCGCCGACTCCGTGGACGAGGAGTTCGAGCGCCGCGCCCCCGCGCTCCGGGGCGGGTGTGGCAGGGGACACTGAAGCGACTTCCTCTCGGAGTGGGAAGATGCGACGTCGGCTACAGGATCGCGGACGGCCGTGCTACCGCGCACCGTTCCTCACCGAATCCGACACCCATCCCCTTAGTCTTCTGCGGAAGGACCGGCCCCGGCGGTGACTGACAACCAGAACCTCCTCGCGGAGCAGCGGCGCGCCCTGATCCTCGACGAGGTCCGGCGGCGCGGCGGTGTCCGGGTCAACGAACTGACCCGGCGGCTGAACGTCTCGGACATGACGATCCGTCGCGACCTGGACGCGCTGGCCCGGCAGGGCATGGTGGCGAAGGTGCACGGCGGTGCCGTCCCGGTGGTCGAGGCCAGCACCCACGAGCCGGGCTTCGCCGCCAAGTCGGTGCTCGAACCGAGCGCCAAGGACGAGATCGCGCGCGCGGCGGCGGCCCTGGTGGCGCCCGGCACGGCGATCGCACTGTCCGGCGGCACGACGACCTTCGCCCTGGCCCGGCACCTCCTCGACGTCCCGGACCTGACCGTCGTGACGAACTCGGTGCGAGTCGCGGACGTGTTCCACGAGGCGCAGGCGGCGGGCGCCGGGGGCGAGTCGCGGCGCGGGGCGGCGACGGTGGTCCTCACCGGCGGTGTGCGTACGCCTTCGGACGCGCTGGTGGGGCCGGTGGCGGACCGGGCGATCCGCTCGCTCCACTTCGACCTGCTGTTCCTCGGGGTGCACGGGGTGTCGGTGGAGGCCGGTCTGTCGACGCCGAACCTCGCCGAGGCGGAGACGAACCGCTGTCTGATGCGTTCGGCGCGCCAGGTGGTGCTGGTCGCCGACCACACCAAGTGGGGGACGGTCGGCCTGAGTTCGTTCGGCGATCTGAGCGAGGTCGACACCTGGGTGACGGACCGCGGGCTCTCCGAGGGGGTGCGCGCCGAGGTGGCGGAGCACCTGCCGGGGGTTGTCGTGGCGGGCGAGGAGCAGGAGTGAGCCCGTACCGGTCGCGTGGGGTCGGTGGGCGGCCATGAGCCTGTTCCGGATCGAGCGGACCGTGGGCCTCGCACCGGAGGAGGTGTGGCGGCGTCTCACGGACTGGCCGGCGCACGGGCGCCAGGTGCCGCTGACCCGGACGAGGGTGCTGACGCCGGGGCCGAACGGGCGGGGGACCCGGTTCACCGCCCGGACGGGCGTCGGCCGGTTCTCCTTCGACGACCCGATGGAGGTCGTGGTGTGGGAGCCGCCGGGGCCGGGCGGGACCGGCACGTGCCGCCTGGCGAAGTCCGGCCGGTTCGTGCTCGGTTGGGCGCTGATCGAGGTGGCGGCGGCGCCCGGTGACGGCTGCGATGTGGTGTGGACCGAGGAGCTGGCGCTGCGCGGTGTGCCGCGGGTCTTCGATCCGGTACTCCGTCTGGCGGGGCGGTTCCTGTTCGGGCGCGCGCTCGACGGACTGCTGCGCGGGGCGTGAGGCGGGGGGCGTAAGGCGGGGCATGAGGCACGCGCGACCCAGCGGGGCGTGAGGCCGGGCGTGTGGCTCGGGCCGCCCAGTGGGGCGTGAGGCCGGGCGTGCGGCGCGCGCCGCCCAGCGGGTCTCGGGCCTGGGAGGTGAGACACGGCGCACAGGGGCGGCCCCTGGGCCGTTGACGGCGTGTCAGCTAGGGTGCTCTTTCCGCTCACACCCTCCGGAGGGTCCATGGCACGCCGACTGAGCCCGGTGGAGCTCGACTTCACCGCGTCCGCGCCCGTCCGCCTCGTGTTCACGGCGACGCTCGCCGCACCTCCCCCGGCCGTCTACCGGTCGGTGGCCCTGGAGGTCGGGAGCCTGCCGTCCTGGTTCACCGCCGTGACCTCCGCCGTGCCGACGGCCGACGGCGCGCGGCGGTCCGTGCGGCTGCGGGGCGGGATCGCCTTCGAGGAGACGATCCTGGCCTCCGAGCCCGACGTCCGCTACGCCTACCGGGTCGACGAGACGAACGCCCCCGGCGTGACGGCCATGGCGGAGGAGTGGACCATCTCCCCCGCCGGGAAGGGCACCCGGCTGCGCTGGATCATGGCCGCCGACGGCCCGGCCCCGCTGCGCCTGGCGCTGCGGGTCGCCGGACCCGGGGTGGGCCTGTCCTTCCGGGACGCGGCCCGCCGGCTCGACCGGCGGCTCACTCCGGCCAGACTCCCGTCGCCAGGAAGCTCTCGATAGCGGCGCTGTACGGGGTGATGTCGAGGCCCTGGGCGGCCAGCCAGTCGTCGGAGTAGTACTTGTCGAGGTAGCGCTCGCCGCCGTCGCAGATCAGCGTGACGACGCTGCCGGTACGTTCCCGCGCCACCATCTCGGCCACGATCTTGAGGGCGCTCCACAGGCCGGTGCCGGTGGAGCCGCCCGCCTTGCGGCCGATGGCGGCCTCCAGGGCGCGGACGGCGGCGACGCTGGCCGCGTCGGGCACCTTCATCATGCGGTCGATGGCGCCGGGCACGAAGCTCGGCTCCATGCGGGGGCGGCCGATGCCCTCGATGCGGGAGCCGCAGTCGGCGGTGGCGTCCGGGTCGTCGTGCGTCCAGCCGTCGAAGAAACAGGAGTTCTCGGGGTCGGCGACGCAGATCCGGGTGTCGTGCTGCATGTAGTGGACGTAGCGGGCGATGGTCGCCGAGGTGCCGCCGGTACCGGCGGTGGCCACGATCCAGGCCGGCTCCGGGTAGCGCTCCAGGCGCAGCTGCTGGTACATCGACTCGGCGATGTTGTTGTTGCCGCGCCAGTCGGTGGCCCGCTCCGCGTAGGTGAACTGGTCCATGTAGTGGCCGCCGGTGCGCTCGGCGAGGGCGGCGGCCTCCTCGTACATGGTCCGCGAGTCGTCGACGAAGTGGCACTGGCCGCCGTGGAACTCGATGAGCCGGCACTTCTCGGGGCTGGTGGTGCGGGGCATGACGGCGATGAAGGGGACGCCGACGAGCTTCGCGAAGTACGCCTCGGAGACGGCGGTCGAGCCGCTGGACGCCTCGATGACGGGGGCGCCGGGCCGGATCCAGCCGTTGCACAGGCCGTAGAGGAAGAGGGAGCGGGCGAGCCGGTGCTTGAGGCTGCCGGTGGGGTGGGTGGACTCGTCCTTGAGGTAGAGGTCAATGCCCCACTTCTCGGGGAGCGGGAAGCGCAGCAGATGGGTGTCGGCGGAACGGTTGGCGTCGGCCTGCACCTTGCGCACGGCCTCCTTGAGCCAGCTCCGGTACGCCGGGTCCGTACGGTCGACGTCGAGGGTCGCCGCCGCGGCGGTGACGGTGCTGCCCGCGCTGTTCTCCATGGTGCTCATCCGTGTCTCTCCTCGGTCACGTCCAGGGGGTGTCCCCGCTGCCGACGATACCGCTCCCACCTGGGCAAACGTTCACTTTGGGGATCCATAGGGATGTCTTGCGGGAGGGGCACTGGTGCGGTCGCGGGAGGCCCGGCACACTGGTAGCGGCAACCGGGTGAAAGGGGCGGATCGACATGTCGGAACCGGAGTTCACGGCGCGGGGGGTACGGATCGCGCGCTGGCCCCGCTCGCTGACCCGCGCGGGCGAGGTGCGCATCGAGGACGGGCGGCTCGCCCTGCTCACGAGTTACGGCAGCGAGATCGACAGCGCCCCGGTGAGCGCGGTCCGGGCGGGACGGCCCTGGTTCGCGAAGTCCGACGAGGCCGTGGCGACGGTGAACGGCAACCGGTACCGGCTGACCCTGCACGGGGACGGCGGGGGTGACTCCGGCGGGGACTCGGCCGAGTCGGGGCGTTTCCTCGCGGCGCTGAAGCGGGCGGCCGGACGGCGCTGACGGGCCGGATCACCAGCCCGACCGGTGTCCTGACCTGGCACGGGTCGCCGCGAGTTGCGGGGTGCTCACCGCTGGTTCACGCTGGAACCATCTCACCATGAGTCATCGGCGGTGACGTTGTGTTCCGGTCACCGCCCTGCTGTACCGCATGAGAAATCGGGATCTTCGTCTTCTTCCGGACTACTTCGGGGAGTCGCAGCCGTGATCAGCGAGCCGAGCAGGTATTACGCGGTGGAGCTTCAGGCCCTGCCGTCGCGGATCGGTCAGGTCCGCAGGATCGTCTCCGCCCATCTGCGCCACTGGCATCTCGACGCCTTGGTGGACCATGCCGTGCTCGGGGTGACCGAGCTCCTGAGCAATGTCCACCGGCACGCGCAGCCGGACAAGCGGTGCACCGTCGAGGTCGAGCTGCTGCTCGACCGCCTCACCGTCTCCGTACGGGATCACGACCCCCGCATACCGGAGGCCGCCGGCCCGGACCCGCTCGACGGGTTCGACGGCCCCGATGACCTCGACGCGTACGAGCGGCTCGCGACCTCCGGCCGTGGCCTCGCCATCGTCGGTGCCGTCAGCGAGAGTTGGGGTGTCCGCCCCTGCGGGGCCGAGGGGAAGGTCGTGTGGTTCACCCTCACGGCGCCGCCGTCCCCGGTCCCGGCCGAGGAGTGCGCCCGCGCCGTGTACGGCGCGACGACCGACGGCCCCCTCGCCTCCTACGGCCGCTTCCCGGTCGGGGCGCCGCTCAGCACACCGATCGACCCGGCCCTGACGCCGCTCACCGCCCGCTCGGTCCTGGTGGGCTGAGCGGGCGGGGCGGGCAGGTCAGCGCACCGGGCGGTAGGTCGCGATGATCACTCCGCTGCTGGTCGGCCGGGCGCTGACGAGCTCCAGCTTCTTGAGGGCGGAGTCGTCGGCGAACAGCTTCTTGCGGCCCTCGCCGGCCACCACCGGGTGGATCAGCAGGACCAGTTCGTCGAGCAGGTCCCGCTCCAGGAGCGAGCGCACCAGGGTCGGGCTGCCCGCGACGGTGATGTCCTTGCCCTCGCCCGCCTTGAGCTTCTCGACGGCGGCCGTCAGGTCACCGTCGACCAGGGTGCTGTTGGCCCAGTCGTCCACGCTGTCCAGGGTGGAGGAGAAGACGTACTTCGGCGACTCGTTGATCCACCGGGCGAAGCCGGCGTCCTCCCCGCTGGTGACCGTCGGCCAGTAGCCTGCCCACTCGGTGAACGTCACCCGGCCCAGCAGGATCGTGTCGGCCGTCTCCAGCGTCTTCTCCAGCGCGGCGCCCATCTCCTCGTCGAAGTCGAACTGCCACTCGTTCGGCGACTGGGCGACGCCGTCGAGCGAGACGAACAGACCGGATACGACCTTGCGCATGATTCCTCCGTGGCGGGTGCGGGGCTTGTCGCTACGTCAGGAACACTATGCGGGCGTCGGGGGCGAGGGCTTGTACAGAAGCGACAGCGCGCCCGTCCGTGCCGGATCGCCGAGCTGGGTGGCGGTCCGGCCGATGTAGCGGGTCAGGGACCGCGCCAGGTGCGGCTGGTCGAAGTAGCCGAGCCGGTGCACCACGTCCTGGGCCGGTACGCCCTCCCGGATGAGGACCGCCGCCTCGCGGGCCCGGCGGATCTGCCGGACGGCGCCCTGGGTGAGGCCCGTCGCCGCGACGAAGCGCCGCTGGAGGGTGCGTGCGGAGACCTCGGGGGCGGCGCCGCCGAGCACGGCGGGCACGATCGGGTCGCGCTCGACGATGCCCTCGCGCACCATGCGCCGTACGAACGCCTCGGCGTTGTCGTAGTCGGGCACGTGCCAGGCGGAGCCCTTGAGCCAGAAGGACCGCCGGGTCACGTCCGGGATCTCCGCGCTGCCGCCCACGAGCCGGTCGACCGGCACGTGCGGCATGGAGGTGCCCAGGGCGAAGGTGATGCCGAAGAACGTGGCGTCCTCCGGGACGGGCGCCTGGCTCGCCCGGGGCTCCGGGCCGAGGACCGCCGCCTGCGTCCGCCCCTCGTGCTGCCAGAAGACCAGCTCCGCGTGCGAGGTCGCGACGGACGTCATCCGCCCCACGTCGTCGCTGCGGCTGCGCCAGACCCGCTCGATGTACGGCAGCTCCGACGGCCGGCTCTCGATCTCAAGCCCCAACCGGATCATCCCCCTGTTCGCCGAGACCCGCGGGCCAGTGTGGCACGGGCGCACCGGAGTTCCGGGGCCGTCGAGGACGCCCGGGAATCCCGGTCATGTCCGGCGTCCCCCGCGGGTCACTTCCGGCGCCTCTCGTGGTCCACCGCGCGGCCGAACTGCTCCTCCAGGACGGTCAGTCGGCGCCAGTACTCGTCCTCGTCGATCTCTCCGGCGGCGAACCGGTGGCCGAGCAGGGCGATCGGCGATCGCTCGTCGGGCCCGCCGTCGTGTCCGTGCCGGAGGCGACGCCACGGGCCCAGGCCCGCGCGGCGGGCGACGGTGACGAGGCCGATGACGACGGCGGCCCAGACGAGGGGGACGAAGAGGACCCACGGGCCGGGCCCCGCGTAGGCGAGCGTGTTCATGACGGTTCAGCTCCTCGGTGTGCTGCGGTGTTGTCCGTGATTCGAGCCTCCCTCCGTACCGGGGTGCGGGTCGTCGTACGGGCAGC
This sequence comes from Streptomyces sp. NPDC037273, assembly GCF_055603625.1. Classification (NCBI taxonomy): domain Bacteria; kingdom Bacillati; phylum Actinomycetota; class Actinomycetes; order Kitasatosporales; family Streptomycetaceae; genus Streptomyces; species Streptomyces sp. NPDC037273. Next base: position 248,729 of record NZ_JBVJVO010000001.1, on the reverse strand, counting down.
GGCTTCGCGCGTACGACGACGGGAGTACGGCCGGCGCGGCGCGTGCGCGCGGGGTGGCCAGCACCGGGCGCGGCCACCTCCTTCCCTCTGTACCTACTGGTATGTACAGTGCGGGCATGATCATGAGCACCCCCGAGCGGCTGATCGAGGCGACCCGCGAGCTGCTGTGGGAGCGCGGCTACGTGGGCACCAGCCCCAAGGCCGTCCAGCAGGCGGCGGGCGCGGGCCAGGGAAGCATGTACCACCACTTCGCGGGCAAGCCCGATCTGGCCCTCGCGGCGATCCGGCGCACCGCCGAGGAGATGGGCGCGACGGCCGAGGCGCTCCTCGGCGGCGAGGGCTCGGCGTACGACCGGATCGAGGCCTATCTGCTCCACGAGCGGGACGTTCTGCGCGGCTGCCCGATGGGGCGCCTGACGATGGACCCGGAGGTGATCGCCGACCCGGAGCTGCGCGCCCCTGTCGACGCGGTCCTCGGCCGGCTCCGTGACAGGCTCGCCGAGGTGGTCCAGGAAGGCCTGGACGGCGGTGAGTTCAGTACGTCCCTGCATCCGGACGAGATCGCGGCGACCGTCGCGGCCACCCTCCAGGGCGGTTACGTCCTGGCCCGCGCCACGGGCTCCCGGGCGCCCTTCGACAGCGCGATCCGCGGCCTCCTCGCGCTCCTCGCCCCGCGCGCGGCCTCGTCCTGACCCTCGCCCTCCACCCCCAGAGAACCCGAACCCCGTACGCCGAGAGATGCGGAGTCCGTGCCGTGCACGCGATGCAGTACGAGATCACCCTGCCCGCCGACTACGACATGAAGGTCATCCACGAGCGGGTGGCGACCCGGGGTCACCTCCTCGACGCCTTCCCCGGCCTCGGGCTCAAGGCGTACCTGGTCCGGGAGCGCGAGGCCGGGTCACCCGTGAACCAGTACGCGCCCTTCTACCTGTGGTCGACCCCCGAGGGCATGAACTCCTTCCTCTGGGGCCCCGGCTTCCAGGGCATCGTGAACGACTTCGGCCGGCCCGTCGTCCAGCACTGGACCGGCCTGTCGTACGAGGAGGGGCCCGCGTCCACGGCGGCGCCCGGTGCCGCGACGCGGCACCGCGTGCCGCTCGGGGAGGCGGCACCACCCGGCGAGGCGGTGGCCGACGCGGTCGCCCGGCACGCGCGGGAGGCCCGGCGGGACGGGGTGGTGGCCTCGGCGCTCGCGATCGATCCGCGCCACTGGGAGCTGCTGTCCTTCACCCTGTGGGCGGACGCGGAAGCGCCCGCCGACGAGGGCGAGCGCTTCCGGGTCCTGCGTCTCTCCGCTCCGGGCCGCACGGGACTGGGAACCGGGCGGCACTGGTGAGGCGTTGTCCTCGCGGGCGGGTCAGGCGACGGCGACGAGCGTCAGGTAGGTGATGCCGAGGAGGCCCCGGTAGCCGTTCACCCAGGTCGAACGCTGCCGGTCGACGCGCTCGCGGGTCTCGGCGGCGAGCGGGTGGTCGGGGTGGGCGGCCAGCCAGACCTCGGTGTCGTAGCGGTAGCCGGACTCGAACTCCTCCCACTCCTCCGCGCTCGCCGTCTCGATCCAGGCGGGACGGAAGCCCGCCTCGATCGCAAGGTCGACGAGCGCGCCGAGGGAGAAGTGGTCGTCGGCCGCGGCGCCGGGCCACATGGCCGCGAGCTCGGCCTCGGTGGGGGTGCGCTCCCAGAAGCCCTCGCCGAGGACGACGCGACCGCCCGGCCGCACGAGCCGGCGCAGTTCGCGCAGCACGACGGCGGGGTCGTACGGCTGCTCGGGGTCGACGAGCGCCTGGCTCGACCCGAGGCAGAGGACCGCGTCGACCGGGCCGCGGTCGGTGCCGAGCGCCGACTCCTCGACGAAGGCCACCCGTTCGGCGATTCCGCGCTCCTCGGCCAGGGCACGCCCGCGGGCGAGGTCCTCGGCGTTGATGTCGAGGCCGACGCCCTTGGAGCCCGGAGCGGCTTCGAGGACGCGCAGCAGCAACTCGCCCCAGCCGCAGCCGATGTCGAGCACGTCGGCGGGTCCGGCGGCGGCGAGCCGCTCGATCATGCGGGTGGCGCGGGCCTCGGAGAGCGGCCCGTGGAAGGTGAGGCTGCCGAGGCGCGGAGGGAGGTCGGAATCCTTGGTGATCATGAAGTCGAACGGTACGCGGTCCCTCCGTCCCCGCCCACCCCTTTTCCGTCTCTCCGCATGGCGGCGGTGGCCGCGCCCCGCTGCCCGCCCGGGGTTCCCCGCCTAGCCTGGAGAGGTGTACACCTCACGTGTGTCCCGCCACATCGCCGCCCCGCCGTCGGCCGTCTACCGTGCGCTGCTCGACCCCGACGCGGTCGCGCGCTGGCGGGTGCCGTACGGGATGACCTGCGAGGTGCACTCCTTCGAGGTCCGCGAGGGGGGCACCTTCCGGGTCTCGCTGCACTACGACTCGGAGGACGGCGCAGGGAAGTCGGGGGCGCGCACGGACACGTACCACGGCCGCTTCGTGGAGCTGGTGCCGGACGAACGGGTCGTCGAGATCATCGAGTTCGAGTCGCCCGACCCCCGGCTGCACGGTGCGATGACGCTCACGACGACGCTGATCCCGGACGGCGGCGGCACCGAGGTCCGGCTCGTCCACGAGGGCGTCCCCGACGCCGTTCCGGAGGCCGACAACGAGACCGGCACGCGGATGGCCCTGGACCGACTGGCCGCGCTGGCCGAGGACCGCCCCGATCCGGGAGCGTGACAGGCGCGGCCCCGGAACCGTACGGCCGTGCCTCAGCGGCCTTCCTTGGCGATCGCCTCGCGCACCGCGGGGACGATCTCCCGGCCCCAGACGGCGAGCGCGTCGATGTCCTGGGCGCCGTGGCCCTCGGCGAAGAGGACGAAGCCCGAGGCGTCGTGCTCCAGGACCGCGCCGGTGAGCTCCTCGACCCACTGGTCCACCGAGCCGCCGATCCAGCGCCCGCCCTCGCCGCGGGTGGCGGCCAGGGGGCGTTCGGTGATGCGCCCGGGGAAGTTGTAGACCGTACGGATCTCCCGCGGGTCGCGGCCGACGGCGGCGGCCGCCTCGTCGATGACCGGCCGCGAGGTCCGGTACCGCTCGCTCAGCCAGTCGGCGGCGTGGCCGGGCAGCCAGCCGTCGGCCACGCGGCCGGTGGCGGCCAGGGACTTGCGGCCGTTGGAGCCGGTCCAGACCGGGGGCGCGGCGACGGGCGCGGGCTCGATGCGGTCGACCTGGTAGTGGCGGCCCCGGTGGGTGACGGGTTCGCCGCCGCCGGAGAGTTTCTTGATCAGAACGATGGCCTCCTCGAAGGCCTCCACGGCCTCGCCGGGGGACAGCTTCGGCACGCCCATGTCGGCGATCCGGTCCCAGAGGCCGCCGGCGCCCATGCCGAGGACGACGCGACCGCCGGTGAGCGCGGAGAGCGTGGTCACCGTGCGCGCCAGCATCGGGGCGGGGCGGGTGGGGAGGTTGGTGACGTTGGCGAAGCCCGAGATCCGCCGCGTACCGCCGAGGAGGAAGCCGAGGGTGGCGTACGCGTCCAGGCGTCCGCCCAGGTAGGGATGGTCCGACAGCGAGAAGAGGTCGAGCCCGTCCTCGTCCGCCTGCCGGACCCTGCGCACCAGCTCGGGACCGTCGTCGATCCCGCTGTGCGCGCCGAAGCCGAAGAGCACCTGTCGTCCGGTCATTGTCTCGCCCTTCCCCGTGAGGCAGCCGGAGTCCGCCGAAGTCGCGGAACAGCATGCGAAGTTCGCACCACGAACATTATTAGTTCGTGGTGCGAACCGCAAGCGGTGCGGGGAGCGCCGGCCGGTGCGGTGGTGCCGCCGCCCGGCCGGGCGCGGTCAGGCCGGCTCGCGCCCCAGGGCGGCCAGCGGGTCGTCCAGGACCGGCTGCCAGGCCAGCTCCGCGGCCCCGACCAGGCTGTTGTGGTCGAGGGTGCAGGGCAGGATCGGCACACCGCCGCTGCGGCCCCAGAGGCTGCGGTCGGCGACGACCGCGCGCAGGCGCTCCGGGTCGGCGTCGAGCAGCTCGCGGTGGAGGCCGCCGAGGATGATCCGGTCCGGGTTCAGGATGTTCACGAGACCGGCGAGACCGAGCCCCAGGCGGTCGATCAGCTCGCCCACGGCGACCCGGACCCCCGGGTCGTCCCGGCTCGTCCGCAGCAGGTCACGGGCCTGCTGGAGCAGCGAGACCTCGGGGCCGGGGGCCCGTCCGGCGACGGTGAGGAAGGCGAGCGGGTCGGTCTCGACGTCCAGGCAGCCCCGGCTGCCGCAGTGGCAGGGCCGCCCCTCCGGGTTGACCGTCACATGGCCGACCTCAAGGGCCAGGCCCGAGCTGCCCGTGTGCAGACGGCCGTCCAGGACGAGCGCGCCACCGACGCCCCGGTGCCCGGTGGCCACGCACAGCAGGTCACGCGCGCCGCGCCCGGCGCCGTGGCGGTGCTCGGCGAGGGCGGCGAGGTTCACGTCGTTGCCGGTGAAGGCGGGGCCTTCGATGCCGGCGGCGCGCACCCGCTCGGCGAAGATCTCCCGCACGGGCGCCCCGGCGGGCCAGGCGAGGTGGAGCGGGTTCAGCGCGGTGCCCTCGGGCTCGGCCACCGCCGAGGGGGCGGCGAGGCCGGCGCCGACGCAGCGGCGGCCGCTCTCCCGGAGCAGGGCGGCCCCCGCGTCGACCACCGCGCCGAGGACCTGCGCGGGGTCGGCGGAGACCGTGACGCAGCCGGGCGCGGTCGCGACGATCGTGCCGCCGAGGCCGACGAGCGCGGCCCGGAAGCCGTCCGCGTGGACCTGGGCGGCGAGGGCGACGGGCCCCTTCTCGTCGACGGCGAGCCGGTGCGAAGGACGGCCCTGGGAGCCCGCCGCGGCCCCGGGGTTGGAGTCGACGCGGATGAGGCCGAGGGCCTCAAGCTCCGCGGCGACGGCGCCCGCGGTGGCCCGGGTGACGCCGAGTTCGGCGGTGAGGACGGCCCGCGTCGGAGCCCTGCCGGTATGCACCAGCTCCAGCGCGGGGCCGAGCGCGTTGCGCCCCCTGTCCAGCCGTGTCCGCGTCGTCGTCGCCTTGCCGTTCATGGGGGCGAGTCTCCCATGATCGGAGCGCCGATCGGCCCCGGACCCCGAGGGAGGCGGGCCGTACGCGGTCCGGCGCGGTTGATTCCACGGTGCGGTGCCCCCTATCCTGAGTTTGTGCCGCTACTAAACAAAGTACGGACGGCCGTATCGGGGGGCCCTGGCGGAGACACCGCCACCGACTCCCTGTCCCGCCTCCGCTCCGCCCTGACCCTCTTCTTCGCGCTCGACGGCTTCCTGTTCGCCGGCTGGGTGGTCCGCATCCCCGCCGTGAAGCAGCAGACCGGCGCATCGGCCGGCGATCTCGGCCTCGCCCTGCTCGGGGTGTCCGCGGGCGCCGTGATCACCATGACGCTGACCGGCAGGCTCTGCCGCCGCTACGGCTCCCACCCGGTGACCGTCGCCACCGCCGTCCTGCTCTCGCTCTCGGTCGCGCTGCCCGCGCTCACCCGCTCGCCGCTCGCGCTCGGCCTCGTCCTGCTGGTCTTCGGCGCCGCGTACGGCGGGATCAACGTCGCCATGAACAGCGCGGCCGTGGACCTGGTGACCGCGCTGCGCCGCCCGGTGATGCCGAGCTTCCACGCCGCGTTCAGCCTCGGCGGCATGCTCGGCGCCGGCATCGGCGGGCTGCTCGCCGGCAGCCTCTCCCCCACCACGCATCTCCTCGGCCTCACGGTCGTCGGCCTGGCCCTGACGGCCGCCGCCGGGCCCGTACTCCTGCGCCACCCCTCGCCCGCACCGCCCGAATCCCTCGCGGCTCCCACCGGTCGGCGATCGGGCGGCGGCACCCGCGCGCGTGCGTCCCGCCGCACGGTCGTCGTCTTCGGGGTGATCGCGCTCTGCACGGCGTACGGCGAAGGGGCGCTCGCCGACTGGGGCGCCCTCCACCTCGAACAGGACCTCCACGCGCACCCCGGGGTCGCGGCGGCCGGATACTCCGTCTTCGCGCTGACCATGACCGCGGGCCGGCTCTCCGGCACCGCGCTGCTCGAACGGCTCGGCCAGACCCGCACCCTGGTCACCGGTGGCGTGACCGCCGCCGCCGGGATGCTCCTCGGCGCCCTCGCGCCGACCGTCTGGGCCACCCTCCTCGGCTTCGCGATCACCGGCCTGGGCCTCGCCAACATCTTCCCCGTCGCCGTGGCCCGCGCGGGCGCCCTCGCCGGCCCCGGCGGCGTGGCGACGGCCTCCACCCTCGGCTACGGCGGCATGCTCCTCGGCCCGCCCTCCATCGGCTTCCTCGCCGACTGGTTCTCCCTGCCGGTGGCCCTCACCACGGTCGCCGTACTCGCTGCCGGAGCCGCGGCCATGGGCTACTGGGCCCGCAACGCGGGAGCGGCCCAGGCCAGTTGATCCGCCCGCCGAGGGGCATGGACCTGCCAGAATCCACCCCATGGACGCGAGCACCGAGCACACCTTGAAGATCACCGAGCACATCGACGCCCTGGAGACGGCCGGCCGGGCCCTCGCGGACGCGGCGGCCGAGGCCGGAACGGACGCCGAGGTCCCGACCTGTCCCGGCTGGCGGATCAGGGACCTCCTCCGCCACACGACGACCGTTCACCGCTGGGCCACCGCCTTCATCACGGAGGGCCACACCGGGTACCACCCCGAGGGCGCCGAACCCGACCTGGACGGCGCGGAGTTGATCGCCCACTACCGCGACGGACACGCCACGCTCGTCGCCGCCCTCCGGGCCGCCCCCGAGACACTGGAGTGCTGGGCCTTCCTGCCCGCCCCCTCACCCCTGGCGTTCTGGGCCCGCCGCCAGGCCCACGAGACGATCGTCCACCGCGCGGACGCCGAGTCCGCGCTCGCCACCGGCCCCCGCCCGGTGGAAGCCGCCCTCGCCGCCGACGGCATCGACGAGCTCCTGCGCGGCTTCCACGCCCGCGACCGCAGCCGCGTGCACACCCCCGAACCCCGCACCCTGCGCGTCCGCACCACGGACACCGGCGACCTCTGGACCGTCCACCTCTCCGCGACGGCACCGCCCCGCACCGAGCGGGGCACCCGCCGGGCCGAACCCGCGACCCCGGCCGACACCGAACTCAGCGGCCCCGCCGACCTGTTGTACCTCACCCTCTGGAACCGGCTCCCCGCCGGCGCCGTGACCGTGACCGGCGACGCCGAACTCGCCCGGCTGTGGCGGGAGAACTCGGCGGTCATCTGAACGCCGTGAGCGCCCGGCCGGCCCGTACCGCCTGGTCCGCCGCCGGGCTCGGCCCGTCAGCCCAGCCAGCCGGGCCGCACCAGGCCCGACTCGTACGCCAGGACGACGAGTTGGGCCCGGTCCCGGGCGCCGAGCTTCACCATCGCCCGGCTGACGTGGGTCTTCGCGGTGAGCGGGCTGACGACCAGCCTGCGGGCGATCTCCTCGTTCGAGAGGCCGATCCCCACCAGGGCCATGACCTCCCGCTCACGCTCGGTCAGCGCGCCGAGCGCCCCGGTCGCGGCCGGGGCCTTGGAGCGGGCGGCGAACTCCTCGATCAGGCGGCGCGTCACGCCCGGGGAGAGCAGCGCGTCCCCGTGGACCACGGCACGCACCGCCCTCAGCAGCTCCTCGGGCTCGGTGTCCTTCACGAGGAAGCCGGAGGCGCCGGCCCTGATCGCCTCGAAGACGTACTCGTCGAGCTCGAAGGTCGTCAGCATCACCACCCGCACCCCGTCGAGGCCGGGGTCCTCCGTGATGCGCCGAGTGGCCTCCAGGCCGTCGAGCCGCGGCATCCTGATGTCCATCAGGACGACGTCCGGCCGCAGCGCGCGCACCCGCTCCACCGCCTCCTCCCCGTCCGCGGCCTCCCCCGCCACGGCGATGTCCCGCTGCGCGTCGAGCAGGGCCCGGAACCCCGCCCTGACCAGCGCCTGGTCGTCGGCGAGCAGGACGCGGATGCCGGTGCCGGTGCCGGTGCCGGTCACGGGAGGCTCCTCCGTCACGGGGTCGCTCACGGGCCGCCCCTCGGGCACGGGATCGCTCACGGGCCGCCCCTCGGGCTCGGGATCTCCATCGGTCACGGCGTCTCCTCCGCGGGGAGTGGGAGTACGGCGTGGACGCGGAAGCCGCCGTCCGGGCGGGCGCCCGCCTCGATGGTGCCACCGAGGGCGGCGGCCCGCTCCCGCATGCCGGCGAGCCCGTTGCCGCTGCCGCCGGCCTCGGTGCCGGTGGCGGGGCCATCGTCGTCGACGCGCAGATCGAGGCGGCGCGGACCCCGGGCGATCTCGACCCGGGCGGTACGGGAGCCGGAGTGGCGGACCACGTTGGTGAGCGCCTCCTGGACGATGCGGAAGGCCGCGAGGTCGGCGCCGGGCGGCAGCGCCGTACGCGGCCCGCTGGTCGTCACGGTGACGGCCAGGCCCGCGGCGCCGGCCTGTTCGACGAGTTCGGGGAGCCGGCCGAGGCCCGGGGCGGGCGCGCGGGGTGCGTCGCCGGGGGTACGGAGGGTGTCGAGGACCTGCCGTACCTCGCCGAGCGCCTCCTTGCTGGCCGCCTTGATGGTGGTGAGGGCCGTGCGCGCCTGCTCGGGGTCGGAGTCGAGGAGGGCGAGGCCGACGCCCGCCTGCACGTTGATCACGGAGATCGAGTGCGCGAGCACGTCGTGGAGCTCCCGGGCGATCCTGAGCCGCTCCTCGTCCGCCCGCCGCCGCTCGGCCGCCGCCCGCTCGGCCCGATGCTGCGCCCACTGCTCGCGCCGGACGCGCACCAGCTCGGACGCGGCGAGTACGGCGACGGCGAAGGCGGCCCCCGAGAGATCCTGGCCCCAGGAGGCGGGGCCGTCACCGGCCGGCGGGAGACGCCCGTACAGCCAGTGGGAGAGCACCAGATGGCCCGCCCACAGCAGGCCGAGCGCCCACCAGGCCGCGACGCGGTCGCCGTGCACGACGGCGGCGAAACAAGCGATGGCCACCAGGGCGAAGACCGGGCCGTACGGGTAACCGGCCGCGAGGTAGCCGAGGGTGACGGCCGCGACGCCGAAGACCACGGGCACCGGGTACCGGTGACGCAACAGCAGCGGCGCCGCGCCGAGCACCAGGAGCGCCCGCCCGAACGCGTCGAGCGCCTCGCGGTCCGGCTGGTTCCGCGCGGCGAGCCCACTCCCCACCATGACCAGGACGGCGATCAGCAGCGTCGAACGCCAAGGCAGACCACGGCCGGGCTCCGCCCCGGGCGCACCAGGCCCGCCGCCCGCCCGGCCCCACCGCCCGAAGGGTCCTCCGCCGCCGCGCCCGCGCGCCCACGCCTCGTCCATACCGGCCACGCTAACCGCGTGCCGCGCGCGGGGACGTCAGCCGAGCGGGGTGGTCACACGTACTCCCGCCGGAGTAGACGGGGCCGAGGGTTACGCCCCCGGCCCTGGTCCGCCGCCGGGCACGTGGGCCCGGCGTACACCCCTGGCCCGGGTCCGCCACCAGACAAGAGAGCCTGGCGTACACCCCCGCCCTTCGTCCGCCGCCAAGCACGTGGGCCCGGAGCACACCTCCCCGGCCCTGCCCGGTCGGCCGCCGGGCGGGTCAGCCGCGCGGCAGGAGGCCGACGTCCTGGCCGAGGCGGCGGGCGGCGGCGGCGAAGAAGGTGTCGCGGTCCTCGACGACCCGGTTGAACTGGCCGAAGACCTCGAAGGAGATCAGGCCGAAGAGCTGCGCCCAGGCGGCGACCAGGGCGATGGCGAGCGCGGGCGGGAGGTCGGGGGCGATGTCGGCGGCGAGGCGCTCGGCCTCGGGGCGCAGCTCGTCGGGGAGCGGCGGGAGGGCGATGCCCTCGCTCTCGTGGGCCCGGCGGGTGATGTCGATGAGGACGAGGCCGGCGCGGGCGGCGGGGGCGACGGTGTCCTGGGGGGCGGTGTAGCCGGGGACCGGGGAGCCGTAGATCAGGGCGTACTCGTGCGGGTGGGCGACGGCCCAGGCGCGGATGGCGCGGCAGACGTCGGTCCAGCGGGCGAGCGGGCGCTGCCCGGCGGAGTCGGCGGCCGCCTTCTCGGCGGCCTCGCCGACGGCGTCGTAGGCGTCGACGATGAGGGCGGTCAACAGGTCGTCGCGGCTGGGGAAGTACCTGTACAGCGCGGAGGAGACCATGCCGAGCTCGCGGGCGACGGCCCGCAGGGACAGCTTGGCGGCGCCTTCGGCGGCGAGCTGGGTGCGGGCTTCGTCCTTGATCGCGGCGGTGATCTCGATACGGGCGCGGGCTCGGGCTCCTCGAACGGTCGTCATGGAGAGCAGTGTGCCACTTTCAGAGCATCGCAACGAAATGAGAGCACTGCTCTTGCTTGAGAGCACCGATCCGTGCACACTGATCTCAAGCGAGAGCAGTGCTCACACTTTGACTCCCGAGGAGGACCTCATGTCCGCTCAGCCCACCGACCCGGCCACCCCCTCCACCCCCGCCCCCGCCACGCACGTGATGAAGCCCGGCTGGTTCACCGTCAACGTCCTCAACCGCGCGGTCGCCTGGATGACCCGCCGGGGCATCAGCGTCTGGGGCTCGCGCGTCCTCGCCGTCCGGGGCCGCAAGAGCGGCGAATGGCGCCGCACCCCCGTCAACCTCCTGACGGTGGACGGCGAGCGCTACCTGGTCGCCCCGCGCGGCCACGTCCAGTGGACCCACAACATGCGGGCCGCGGGCGGCGGGCAGCTGCACCTCGGCAAGCACGTGCAGGAGTTCACCGCCGTCGAGGTGGCCGACGACGACAAGCCCGCGCTGCTCCGCGCCTACCTCAAGCGCTGGAAGGCCGAGGTCGGCGTCTTCTTCGGCGGCGTCGGCCCCGACTCCTCCGCCGAGGAACTGCGCGCCGCCGCGCCCAAGCACCCCGTCTTCCGCATCACGACGACGGGCCCCGTCACCCCGGCCGCGTGAACGGACCGGGACGGCGGAGCCCGTCCCTCGGATCAGAACCTCAGAGCGTCAGAGCTCCGCGGGAGCTCCCTCGTCCTCGGAGCCGGACGCCGTCCGCTCCCGCTGCGAGACGCCACGGCCCGCCGGGCCGACACCGGACGAGGTGTCCATCCGCCGGTCGAGCATCTCGAGCGCGCGCCGGGCCAGGCCGTTCGAGCGGACCATGCCGCCGAGGGTGGCGGAGCCGCGGGTGATGTCGGCGAAGGCGTTCCAGGCCGGGCGCAGGCCCGTGATCGCCGCGTGGAGCAGCCCCGGGCGCCGCTCGAAGACGGCGAGCATCCGGCGGCCGACCGCCATCTCGACGCCGAGCCCGGCCTTGATGGCGAAGGCGTAGTTCAGGGCCTGACGCCGGGCGTCGACCGCGTCGTTCGCCTCGGCGACCCGTACCGCCCACTCGCCCGCGAGGCGGCCCGAGCGGAGCGCGTACGAGATGCCCTCACGGGTCCAGGGCTCCAGGAGTCCGGCGGCGTCGCCGCAGACCAGGACGCGGCCGCGGGAGAGCGGCGAGTCGTCGGTGCGGCAGCGGGTCAGATGGCCGGAGGAGATGGTGGGCTCGAAGCCGGAGAGGCCGAGCCGGGCGACGAAGTCCTCCATGTACCGCTTGGTGGCGGCGCCCTCGCCGCGTGCCGAGATGACACCGACGGTCAGCGTGTCGCCCTTGGGGAAGACCCAGCCGTAACTGCCGGGCATCGGGCCCCAGTCGATCAGGACGCGGCCCTTCCAGTCCTCGGCCACGGAGGGCGGCACCGGGATCTCCGCCTCCAGGCCGAGGTCGACCTGGCCCAGCCGCACACCGACATGAGCGCCTATCCGGCTCGCGCTGCCGTCGGCGCCGACGACGGCGCGCGCCAGGACGGTCTCGCCGCCGCCGAGCACGACGGCGACGGTCCGCCGGTCCGGCACGGAGGCCCCGTGCTGCTCGACCCGGACGACCGTGGCGCCGGTCCGCAGTTCGGCGCCGGCCTTCTGGGCGTGCTCGACGAGCTGCGCGTCGAACTCGGGACGGTTGATGAGCCCGAAGAGCATCCGGCGCGAGCGGCGCGTGCGGGCGAAGCGGCCGTCAAGGGAGAAGGTGACGGCGTGCACCCGGTCCTGGAGCGGCAGTTCGAAGCCCGGCGGGAGCGAGTCGCGCGAAGGGCCGATGATGCCGCCGCCGCAGGTCTTGTAGCGGGGCAGCTCGGACTTCTCCAGGAGCAGCACCCGGCGCCCCGCGACCGCCGCCGCGTACGCCGCGGACGCGCCGGCCGGGCCCGCGCCGACGACGACCACGTCCCAGACGTCGGCCGCATCGTCGGGGGTCTCGTCGGGGGTCTCGTCGGCCGTCTCCTCGGGGGTCTCGTCCACCGTGGCGCCCCGCGTCCCGTCGGCCGGGGCGTCCAGCGTGCCGTCCGGGGTCCCGTCCGCCGGCGCCGGCGCTGTGTCGTCCGACGCGCTGTCATCCGTGCCCTCGGGAGCCGCGTCCACGGGCTCGGGGTGCTTCGGACCGGCGTTCTCTCCGTGCTCGCTGCTCACGATGTGTTTCTGCTCCTGATCCGACCGGTGGTCTGCCTGACGCATCCTACGGCGCGGTAGCCGGGCCACAGAGCCGTAGGATCGACGGTGCGTTCGGCGTACCACGACCTACGTCGAACACCGTCCTCAACGTCGTAACGTCGCACCCACCAGGAGCGTGCCCATGTCCTCGAATCCGATCGCCGAGACCGTGCGGTCCCTGATGCCCACGGCCAAGGCCGAGCTGGCCGAGCTGGTCGCCTTCGAGTCCGTGGCGGACGAGGCGGTGGCTCCGCGCAGCGAGTGCGAGGGGGCGGCGAACTGGGTCGCGGACGCCCTGCGCGCGGAGGACTTCCAGGACGTCGCGCTGCTCGACACCCCGGACGGGTCGCAGTCCGTGTACGGCATCCTGCCCGGCCCGGCCGGCGCGCCGACCGTGCTGCTCTACGCCCACTACGACGTACAGCCGAAGCTGGACGAGTCCGCCTGGCTGAGCCCGCCGTTCGAGCTGACCGAGCGCGACGGCCGCTGGTACGGGCGCGGCGCCGCCGACTGCAAGGGCGGCTTCATCCTGCACCTGCTCGCGCTGCGCGCCCTGAAGGCGAACGGCGGCGTCCCGGTGACGGTCAAGGTGATCGTCGAGGGTTCGGAGGAGCAGGGCACCGGCGGTCTCGAGCGGTACGCGGAGCAGCACCCCGAGGTGCTCGCGGCGGACGCCATCGTGATCGGCGACGCGGGCAACTTCCGGGTGGGCCTGCCGACGGTGACGGCGACCCTGCGCGGCATGACGATGATCCGGGTGCAGATCGACACCCTTGAGGGCAACCTGCACTCCGGTCAGTTCGGCGGTGCCGCCCCGGACGCGCTGGCCGCGATGATCCGCGTCCTGGACTCGCTGCGGGCCGAGGACGGTTCGACCGTCGTCGACGGTCTGGTGGGCGACCAGGTGTGGGAGGGCCTGCAGTACCCGGAGGAGGACTTCCGGCAGGACGCCAAGGTCCTCTCGGGCGTGGACCTGCCGGGCGCCGGCACGATCGCCGACCGCATCTGGGCGCGTCCGGCCGTCACCGTGGTCGGCATCGACTGCCACCCGGTGGCCGGGGCGACCCCGTCGATCCCGAAGTCGGCCCGCGCGCAGCTGAGCCTGCGGGTGCCGCCGGGCCAGGACTCGGTCGAGGCGACGAAGCTGCTGTACGCGCACCTCGAGAAGCACACCCCGTGGAACGCGCGGGTGTCGTTCGAGCAGGTCGGCCAGGGCCAGGCGTTCCAGGCGGACACGTCGAGCCCGGCGTACGCGTCGATGGCCGAGGCGATGCGGGTCGCGTACCCGGGTCAGGAGATGCAGACGGCGGGCATGGGCGGCTCGATCCCGCTGTGCAACACGCTGGCCTCGCTGTACCCGGAGTCGGAGATCCTGCTGATCGGTCTGAGCGAGCCGGAGGCGCAGATCCACGCGCCCAACGAGTCCGTGTCGCCGGAGGAGCTGGAGCGCCTCTCGGTGGCCGAGGCGCACTTCCTGGTCAACTACGCCCGCTCGAAGCGGGCCTGACACCCCGTCGGGTTCAGCGCTCGGCGAAGCTCGCCGAGAGCGTAGAACCATGCGGCGGACCTGCGTGGATGCGTAGGTTCGCCGTATGGCACCCATCGAACTCGCCCGGATCTCCCCGCGTCTGCACCTCCTCGACTTCTCCATCGGCCAGGCCTACCTCTGGCAGGACGAGGAGGAGCTGACCCTGATCGACGCCGGCTGGACCGGCTCGGCGCCCGCGATCGCGGAGGCGATACGGGCGGCCGGTCTCGTCCCGGAACGGCTGCGCCGCATCGTGCTGACGCACTGCCACCGGGACCACGTGGGTGCGGCCCAGGAGCTCGCGGACCTGTACGGCGCCGAGATCGTCGCGCACCGCCTCGACGCGCCGGTCGTGCGGGGCGAGGCGCCGGTCCCCGACCCGGACCTGGTGGACTGGGAGGTGCCGCTGTTCGAGCACGGTCTGACCGTGCCGGAGGCCCCGCCGACCCGGGTCGACCGGGAGGTCGAGGACGGCGACGAGCTCGGCTTCGGCGACGGCGCGGTGGTCGTGCACACGCCGGGCCACACGCCCGGCTCGATCGCCGTCCACCTGCCGCGCCACGGCGTGCTGTTCACCGGCGACACGGTGGCGTCGGTGCGGGGCGTGACCTTCGGCGTCTTCCACGTCGACCGCGCGCTCGCGCTGGACTCCCTGCGGGCGCTGGCGAAGCTCCGTCCCTCGGTGCTGTGTTGCGGCCACGGCGCGCCCGTGATCGCGGACACGGCGGACCTGCTGTCCGCCGCGGTCGAGCAGGCGGCCCCCGTGGACGGGCCGGTCGGCACGCCCACCGACCAGGCCCCGGCCGATCCGGCCGCCGGCGACGACGAGCTCGCGACCCAGCCGGTGGGCTACTGGGCCGGCCTCGTCCACGCCACCGTGACCCGGCGGCTGCGGGACGCCATGGCCGCCATCGACGTCACCCAGCCCCAGTACTGGGTGCTCAACCGGGTGCACGGCGGCGCCTCGGCGCCGTCCCGCAAGGAGGTCGTCGACCAGCTCACGCCGCTCGCGGACGGCCCGCACGAGATCGGCCGGGTGGTGGACCAGCTCCTGTACCGGGGCTGGCTCGCCCTCGACGCCGGGCAGCGCCTGATCCTCACCGACGCGGGTGAAGCCTCGCGCGTCCGCATCCGTGAGCTGGTCACCTCCCTGCGCGCGGAGGTCCACGCGGGCATCGAGGACGACGAGTACGTCGCCGCTCTCAAGGTGCTGCGCCGGATGATCGCCAACGTCGGGGGCGCTACGGGCGGCGGGGAGAGCCGCCCGTAGGGCGCGCCGGCGGGCGCGGCACGGTCAGCCCACCGGGACCCCGGCCTCCAGGTTGAGGACGGTGCCGCGTTCGCGGGCGCGGAGGGCCCAGCGGAGGCGGTGGTAGCGGACGGGGGGCAGGAGGTCGGCGGCCTCCTCCTCGGTGACGAAGCGCCAGTCGCGGAGTTCGGCGCCTGGGAGGCGGAGGCGTGCGGTGTCGTCGCCGCGGAGGGTGCCGCCGTCGAAGAGGAGGCGGAGGCCGCCGTAGCCGGGGGGCTTGGGGCGTTCCCAGTCGACGAGCAGGAGGCGGGGTACGGCGTCGAGTTCGAGGCCGATCTCCTCGGCGACCTCGCGCATCCCGGCGCGGGCGGGCGGTTCGCCGGGTTCGACGACGCCGCCGGGGAACTCCCAGCCCGGCTTGTAGGTGGGGTCGACGAGGAGGAACCGGTCCTGTTCGTCGAAGAGCAGGACGCCGGCCGCGAGGGTCTCGCCGGTCGGCTCCGGGGTCTGGACGATCCCGCAGGGGGCGGCCCGGCCGGCCAGGACCGCGTCGGCGACGGTCCGGGCGGCCTCGGCCGCGGTGAGCGCCGAGGTGTCGACGGTGAACGCGTCGGCGGCGAGCCAGTCGAGGGCGGTGCGGTACGACGGGAGGTGCGCGTGGCACCACGCGCGTACGCGGGCGTCGGCCTCGGGGTCCTCGTGTTCGGTCCGGCCGTCGATCCGCTGACGCAGGATCGTTTCCTCCGGAGCGAGCAGAACGTGCCGGACCTCGATGCGGCGGGCGGCGAGCGCACCGAAGATCTCGTCCCGGTACTCCTGCCTGAGCAGGGTCATGGGGACGATCAGGACGCCGCCGACCTCGGCGAGCAGGGCCGCGGCGGTGTCGACCACGAGGCGCCGCCAGATCGGCAGGTCCTGGAAGTCCTCGACCTCGGCGAGCCGTTTGGCCGGCAGGAGCGAGCTCATCGCCCCGCCGACGAGCTCGGGGTCGAAGACACGGCTGTGCGGGATCAGATCGACCAGCTCGCGCGCGGTGCTGGTCTTCCCCGCGCCGAACGTCCCGTTGATCCAGACGATCACGATTCCCCCTCATCGGTAGCCCACTGTGGCTTGCCCTCAACACCCTGCCACGGAAACCACGAACACATGTCCGAGCCAGGAGGTGGTGACGCCGGGCCTGCCGGGGCCGGGAGGACTCGTTCAGGAGGCAGCCGCCCACGGCGCCCCGCCACGCGGGCGCGTGGCGGCGGCCGCCGCGCCGAGGAGGCCCGCGTCGGTGCCGGTGAGGGCCGGGACGACGGTGAGGTCGCGGACGAAGGAGAGGGTGGCGTACGAGCGGAGACTGCGCCGGAGCGGGGCGAAGAGGACCTCGCCCGCGCCCGCGACCCCGCCGCCGACGACCGCGATGTCGATCTCGACGAGGGCGGCGGTGGCCGCGATGCCCGCCGCGAGCGCCTGGGCCGCGCGCTCGAAGGAGGCGACGGCGACCGGGTCCCCGGCACGTGCCGCGGCGGCCACCCCGGCGGCGGTCGCGTCGCCGTCGGGCCCGGGCAGCCAGCCGTTCTCCAGGGCGCGGCGGGCCAGTTGGGGGCCGCTGGCGATGCGCTCGACGCAGCCCCGCGAGCCGCAGGCGCAGGGGTCGCCGTCCAGGTCCACCACGATGTGGCCGATGTGGCCGGCGTTTCCGGTGGGGCCCGGGTGGACCCGGCCGCCGAGGACGAGGCCGCCGCCGACGCCGGTCGAGACCACCAGGCACAGCGCGTTGTCGTGACCCCTGGCCGCTCCGACCCAGTGTTCGGCCGCCGTCATGGCGACGCCGTCGCCGACGAGGGTGACGGGCCGTCCGCCCGCGGCCTCGCGCACGCGCGCGACGAGCGGGTAGTCGCGCCAGCCGGGCACGTTCACCGGGCTCACGGTCCCCCGCGCGGCGTCGACCGGTCCCGCGCTCCCGACACCGACGGCCCCGGCGGCCTCCCACAGCGGGGAGGCGGCGAGGTCGGCGAGCACCGCCTCGACCGCGCGCATCACGGTCTCGCCGTCCTCACGCGCGGGCGTGGGCCGCTGGGCGCGGTGCAGGAGGCGGCCTTCGCCGTCGACCAGGGCCCCGGCGATCTTGGTGCCGCCGATGTCGAGCGCGACGGCGAGGCCCGGGGCGAAGTCGGTGTGCATGGACGCGGATTCTCCAGTCGGCGGCAAGGTGACGGGGTCGTTCCGCCAGTCTCCCCTGGCCTGACAACGTTGTCCAGGCCCTATGCTCGGCGGAGACGACCAGCAGCGCCGTACGCCGGGACCTCACGCCGTCCCGCCAGGAACCCGACATGACGGAGGAACCCCGCACCGTGGCCGAGATCGCCCGCCGCCCCGAGCCCCGCTACGGCACTCGCCCCACGATGAAGGACGTCGCCGCCCGCGCGGGCGTCGGCCTGAAGACGGTGTCCCGGGTCGTCAACGGCGAGCCGGGTGTCACTCCCGACACCGAACGACGGGTACGGGAGGCCATCGAGATACTCGGCTTCCGCCGCAACGACAGCGCCCGCGTCCTCCGCAAGGGCCGCACCGCCACCGTCGGCCTGGTCCTCGAAGACCTCGCCGACCCCTTCTACGGCCCCCTCAGCCGCGCGGTCGAGGAGGTCGCGCGGGCGCACGGGGCCCTCCTCATCAACGGGTCGAGCGCCGAGGACCCGGAGCGCGAGCAGGAGTTGGCCCTCGCCCTGTGCGCGCGCAGGGTCGACGGGCTCATCGTCATCCCCGCGGGCGACGACCACCGGTACCTGGAGCCGGAGATCAGGGCGGGCGTCGCCACCGTCTTCGTCGACCGCCCCGCCGGGCTCATCGACGCCGACGCGGTCCTCTCCGACAGCTTCGGCGGCGCGCACGCCGGCGTGGCCCACCTCATCGCCCACGGCCACCGCCGCATCGGCTTCATCGGCGACCGCCCGCGCATCCACACCTCGGCCGAGCGGCTGCGCGGTTACCGCGCCGCGATGGAGGACGCGGGCCTCCCGGTCCGCGAGGAGTGGGTCTCCCTCGGTTCCACCGGCCCCGAGCGGGTGCGCGCGGCGGTACGGGAACTGCTGTCGGCGCCCGAGCCGGTGACGGCGGTGTTCGCCGGCAACAACCGGGTGACCGTCACGGTGGTCCGCGCCCTGGCCGGCCACCCCGGCCCGGTCGCCCTCGTCGGCTTCGACGACATCGAACTGGCCGACCTGCTCGGTGTCACGGTCATCGCCCAGGACGCCGCCGCCCTCGGCCGCACCGCGGCGGAGCGCCTGTTCCGCCGCCTCGACGGCGCCGACGACGCGCCCGAACGCGTCGTCCTCGGCACGACCCTCCTCGCCCGGGGCTCGGGCGAGATCCCGCCGCCGACCGCCTGACGCCGACGGGGCCCCAAGGGGCCTCAGCAGATCCGCAGCCCCGCCACCGCTCCGCCGCCCGAACCCCCCGCGAGGTGCAGGACGCTGAGGTAGACGTTCGTGTTGCCGCTGTCGTCGTCGGTACGGGCGAACCAGCGACTGGTGCGGCCGCCGTAGGACTCGGTGCGGTCGAGGTCGACCTGGCAGAAGAAGGTGTGCGGGCCGGCGCCGACCGTACCCATCTCGCCGCCGTCGTAGCGGGTGGTCGTGGCGCTCCGTACGACCTGGCAGCTCGCGGAGGAGCCGGAGGAGACACAGCCCGTGGCGGCGGGCGGCGGGGCCTCGGTGGTGGGCGAGGTCGTGGTGCCGCCGCCGGAACCGCCGGTCGTGGTCGTGCCGCTCGTGGGGGCGGGGCCGCCGGGCTTGCCGGGTGCCGTCGTACTGCCGCCGGACGGGGGACGCGTACCGGAACCGCCCGCCGCGCCGCCGGAGGAGGCGCCCGGGTCGGAGCCGCCCGCGCCGTCGCCGCCCCCGGCGGCCGCGTCGCCGCCGGGCAGCGGGCCGGACGCGGACGGTCCGCCGGGACTCGTCCCCGTGGTCGGCGTCGCGGTGCCGCTCGGCTGCCCCGAGGGCGGCGCGCTGCTCGTCCCGGGGTCAAGGACCCGGCCGGGGTCGCCGCCCGCCGTGCCCTGGCCCCCGTCCCGCGAGGTGTCACCGGTGGCCCGGTCGCCGCTGCCGTGGTCCATGAGCGCGTACGTGATCCCGCCACCGGCGAGCAGCACGGCGGCCACCGCGGCGGCCACCAGAACGCTCCCCCGGCGCGACTTCGCCCCCGCGCGCCGCGCGGCCCGCCCGGGCGCCGGCTCGGCCGGAGGCACGGGTGCGGGCGCCACGGCCCCGTACGGCTGCGCCACGGGTCCCAGGCCCGCGTACGGCTCCACCGGCCCCGTGAACGGATCGCCGAAACCGGGGACCGGCTCGGCCGCGACGGCGGGTTCCTCCGGTGCCACGGCCATGGGCACAGGCGCGGGCGCGGGCACTGCCGCGCCCTCCGCCCCGGCCACCGCGCTCAGGAGCCGGGCCGCCTCGCGTGCCGTCGGCCGGGAGGCGGGGTCCTTGTCGAGGAGGCGGAGCAGGACCGGGGCGAGGGGTCCGGAGCGGGCGGGTTCGGGGAGGGGTTCGGTGACGATGGCCGCGAGGGTCGACCAGGTCGACGTACGGCGGAAGGGGGAGGCGCCTTCGACGGCCGCGTAGAGGGTGGCGCCGACCGCCCAGACGTCGGAGGCGGGGCCGGGGTCCTGGCCGCGGGCCCGTTCGGGGGCGAGGAAGTCGAGGGAGCCGACGATCTCGCCGCTGCGGGTGAGGTGGGTGGCGGAGCCGTCGCCGGGGTCCTCCATGGTGGCGATGCCGAAGTCGGTGAGGACGATCCGGCCGGACCGGTCGAGCAGGATGTTGCCGGGCTTCACGTCCCGGTGGAGCACGCCCACGTCGTGGGCGGCGGCCAGTGCTTCGAGGACGCTGGCGCCGATGCGGGCGGCCTCGACCGGGTCGAGGGTGCCGCGCTCGGCGAGTACGTCGTCGAGGGAGGGCCCGTCGACGAGTTCCATGACGATGACCGGGCGGCCCTGGTGCTCGGTGACGTCGTGGACGGCGACCACTCCGGGGTGGCGGACCCGGGCGGCCGCGCGGGCCTCGCGGGTCATCCGCAGCTGGAGGTCCGCCAGTTCGGGTGCGGCGGCGTCCGTGTACGTACGGAGTTCCTTGACGGCCACCTCGCGGCCGAGGACCTCGTCGACGGCCCGCCAGACGACTCCCATGCCTCCGCGCCCGAGTTGGCGCACGATTCTGTAGCGGCCGGCAAGCCGCCCGTTCTCCCCCGAAGACACCGCTGCCCCGTTCCCCTGTCGAGCATGTGCGCGGATGCGCGTGAACTCGTACAGAGTACGGGGCAGTTGGCTGGATCGCGTCCCTTACCTGATCTTCGTTCCTACTCGGCGGAGGCGGTGAGGTCACCGCGGCGCGGGGCGGCGAAGCGGTCGAGGGCGGCGCGGTCCATGCCGGTGAGGGCGTCGACCTCGGCGGTGTCGAGGGCCCCGCAGTCGATGCCGCGCAGCAGGTAGGAGCTGAGGGCCTTGGCGGTGGCGGGCTCGTCCATGACGTCGCCGCCGGCGTGGTTGGCGTAGGCGGAGAGACGCTTGGCGGCGGCCTCGAAGCCCTCGCGGTAGAAGGCGAAGACGGCGGCGTAGCGGGTGGGGATGTGGCCGGGATGCATGTCCCAGCCCTGGTAGTAGGCGCGGGCCAGGGCGCGGCGGGTGAGGCCGTAGTGCAGGCGCCAGGCCTCGTGGACGTGCTCGGTGGAACCGACCGGGAGGACGTTGGTGGAGCCGTCGGAGACGCGGACGCCGGTGCCGGCGGCGGCGACCTGCATGATCGCCTTGGCGTGGTCGGCGGCCGGGTGGTCGCTGGCCTGGTAGGCGGCGGAGACGCCGAGGCAGGCGCTGTAGTCGAAGGTGCCGTAGTGCAGTCCGGTGGCGCGGCCCTCGGCGGCGCCGATCATGCGGGCGACGGCTGCGGTGCCGTCGGTGGCCAGGATGGACTGGCTGGTCTCGATCTGGATCTCGAAGCCGAGGCGGCCCTCGTCGAGGCCGTGGGCCTTCTCGAAGGCCTCCAGGAGGCGGACGAAGGCGGAGACCTGCTCGGGGTAGGTCACCTTGGGGAGGGTGAGGACGAGGCCGTCGGGGAGGCCGCCGTTCTCCAGGAGCCCGGTGAGGAAGACGTCGGTGGTGCGGATGCCCCGGTCGCGTACGGCGGCCTCCATGCACTTCATCCGGATGCCCATGTACGGGGCGGCGGTGCCGTTCGCGTACGCCTCCGAGATCAGGCGCGCGGCCTTGGCGGCGTCCTGGTCCTCGTCCTGGCCGGCGTAGCCGTCCTCGAAGTCGACCCGGAGGTCCTCGATGGGCTCGCGCTCCAGCTTGGCCCGCACGCGGCCGTAGACGTCGTGGGCGAGCTCGTCGGAGAGGCCGAGGACGGCGGCGAAGGAGTCGGCGTCGGGGGCGTGCTCGTCGAGGGCGGCGAGGGCCTGGTCGCCCCAGGACCGGATGGTTCCGGCGTCGAAGACGTTGCCGGGGACGTAGACGGTGTGGACGGGCTGGCGGGTGCCCGGGTCTCCCGGGTAGCGGCGGTCCAGCTCGGCGTCCACCGCGGCGAGGGAGGCGCTGATGCCCTCGCTGACCGCGCCCGCGAGGCTCGTCGACACCTTCTCCTGCTGACCCATCCCACATCCTCCTGTTTTCCGCTTCACGGAATCAACAATCCGTATAGCGAAGTTAGTAGGCAGCCCTGACCTGAGTCAATGGTTGTCCGAAACGGCCGGGGGGGGGGGGGGGGGGGGGGGGGGGGGGGGGGGGGGGGGGGGGGGAGGAGGGGGGGGGGGGACGTGGGGGGGGGGTCCGGGGTGGGGGTGTGGGCGGG
>NZ_JBVJVO010000001.1:172849-226648 GCF_055603625.1 Streptomyces sp. NPDC037273 | reverse complement strand
TCCCCCTCTCTCCCCTCTCCTCCCCCCCCCCCCCTCCCCCCCCCCCCCCCCCCCCCCCCCCCCCCCCCCCCCCCCCCCCCCCCCCCCCCCCCCCCGGGCCGAACAGAACCGCAGGTCAGCCCTTGCGGGCCTGAACCTCGGCGGTCAGCTGCGGGACGACGTCGAAGAGGTCGCCCACCACGCCGTAGTCGACGAGGTCGAAGATCGGCGCCTCGGCGTCCTTGTTGATCGCGACGATCGTCTTCGAGGTCTGCATGCCCGCGCGGTGCTGGATCGCGCCGGAGATGCCGGAGGCGATGTACAGCTGCGGCGAGACCGACTTGCCGGTCTGGCCGACCTGGTTGGAGTGCGGGTACCAGCCGGCGTCCACGGCGGCGCGGGAGGCGCCGACGGCGGCACCGAGCGAGTCGGCGAGCGCCTCGATGATCGCGAAGTTCTCGGCGCCGTTGACGCCACGGCCGCCGGAGACCACGATCGCGGCCTCGGTCAGCTCCGGGCGGCCGGTCGACTCGCGCGGGGTGCGCGCGGTGACCTTGGTGCCGTGCGCCTTCTCCGAGAAGGAGACGGCCAGCGCCTCGACGGCACCGGCGGCCGGGGCGGCCTCGACGGGGGCCGAGTTCGGCTTGACCGTGATGACCGGAGTGCCCTTGGAGACACGGGACTTGGTGGTGAAGGAGGCGGCGAACGCGGACTGCGTCGCGACCGGGCCCTCGTCACCGGCCTCCAGGTCCACGGCGTCGGTGATGATGCCGGAGCCGATGCGGACCGCGAGGCGGGCCGCGATCTCCTTGTTCTCGGCGGAGGACGGAACGAGCACGGCGGCCGGGGACACGGCCTCGTAGGCGGCCTGCAGGGCCTCGACCTTCGGGACGACGAGGTAGTCGGCGAACTCGGCGGCCTCGGCGGTCAGGACACGGGTGGCGCCGTGCTCGGCCAGGACGGCGGCGGTGTCGGCGGCGCCGTTGCCGAGCGCGACGGCGACCGGCTCGCCGATGCGGCGGGCGAGGGTCAGCAGCTCCAGAGTGGGCTTGCGGACGGCTCCGTCGACGTGGTCGACGTAGACGAGAATCTCAGCCATGGGACTTCAATCTCCTGCGAACGAAAAGGGGGCGGTCTGAGCGGCTCGCGGGAGCCTTTTAGATGAACTTCTGGCTCGCGAGGAACTCGGCGAGCTGCTTGCCGCCCTCGCCCTCGTCCTTGACGATCGTGCCCGCGGTGCGCGCCGGACGCTCGGCGGCGGAGTCGACGGCGGTCCAGGCGCCCTCGAGGCCGACCTCGTCCGCGTCGATGTCCAGGTCGTCCAGGTCCAGGGACTCCACCGGCTTCTTCTTGGCGGCCATGATGCCCTTGAAGGACGGGTAGCGCGCCTCGCCCGACTGGTCCGTCACGGAGACGACGGCCGGCAGGGACGCCTCGAGCTGCTCGGAGGCGGAATCGCCGTCGCGACGGCCGGTCACGACGCCGCCTTCGATCTTGACCTCGGAGAGCAGGGTGACCTGCGGGACGCCCAGGCGCTCGGCGAGGATGGCCGGCAGGACACCCATGGTGCCGTCGGTGGAGGCCATACCGGCGATGACGACGTCGTAGCCGACCTTCTCGATGGCCTTGGCGAGCACGAGCGAGGTGCCCATGACGTCGGTGCCGTGCAGGTCGTCGTCCTCGACGTGGACGGCCTTGTCGGCGCCCATGGAGAGCGCCTTGCGGAGCGCGTCCTTGGCGTCCTCGGGGCCGACCGTGAGGACGGTGACCTCGGCGTCGTCCGCCTCCTCGGCGATCTGCAGGGCCTGCTCGACCGCGTACTCGTCGAGCTCCGACAGCAGGCCGTCGACGTCGTCGCGGTCCACGGTCAGGTCATCGGCGAAGTGCCGGTCGCCGGTGGCGTCGGGCACGTACTTCACACAGACAACGATCCTCAAGCTCACGCCGGCTCTCCTACTGCATCGTGATAACTGGGCTGCCTTGTTGCTCGCAGCATAGGCGCCTGAAGGGCGGGTTTCCGTTCGGGGCGCCGGACGCCCTCAGCGGAATATTACTCGTCAGTACACCCAGTTCGTTACCAGTAAGCAAGCGCTCAGGCATGTGATCTGCCCAACGCGCGGAAAGCGGCCCGGACGGGAACTCTCAGTCGCGCAGCGCGTTGAAGCGGCCGTGGTGGTACAGCAGCGGCCGGCCCGCCCCGTCGGGGTCCCCCGAGACGGCCTGCGCGATCACGATCCGGTGGTCGCCCGCCGGCACCCGGGCCACGACCCGGCACACCAGCCAGGCGAGCACGCCGTCGAGCAGCGGCACGCCCTCGGGGCCGAGGCTCCAGCGGGTCGTGCCGCCGAACCGGTCGGCGCCGCTGCGCGCGAAGGTGGCGGCGAGCTCCTGCTGGTGCTCGCCGAGTATGTGCACCCCGATGAACTCGGTCTCGGCCAGCACCGGCCAGCTGGACGACGAGGTGCCCACGCCGAAGGAGACCAGCGGGGGGTCGGCGGCGACGGAGTTGAGCGAGGTCGCGGTGAAGCCGACGGGCCGTTCACCGTGCGCGGTGATCACCGCCACACCGGCGGCGTGCCGGCGGAAGACGGAGCGCAGCAGGTCGGGAGAGGCCTGGCGCGGTGCGCCGATGGTGGGGACGGCGCGGAGTTCGGGCGAGACCGTCATGGAGTTGTCCTTCCGCGAGGGCGGCATGAGAGGGGTCCTGGGGTGGTCAGACACCCGGACAGCGCGCGCTCGCGTTGCGGGCCAGGTCCACGTGGACGCGGCCGTAGAGAAGGAGTTCTATGGGCACCCCGCCAGGGTGACGATCGTTGCGGGGTGCAGTCAAGCGGGTACCGCAATATGGGAGAAGCGTCACCGCGTCAGTTGAGGCAGAGTGGCGGGCCGCTGAGCTGCGCACGAGCGTGCCGCGAGGCACGTGGGGCGCGGGCAGCCGGTGTGGCGGGGCGTCAGACCGCCTGCCCCAGGGCGGCGATGACGTCCACTCGGCGGGGCTGGCCGGCGGCCCGTCGCACGACACGGCCGGCGCTGTCGAGGACGAGCACGGTGGGGGTCTTGGCGATGCCCAGTTCGCGGACGAGGTCGAGGCGCTCCTCGGCGTCGATCTCCACGTGCCCCACGCCGGGCACCATCGCGGCGACCTCGGCGAGGGTGCGGCGGGTGGCCCGGCAGGGCTGGCAGAAGGCGGTCGAGAACTGGACGAGCGTGGCCCTCTCCCCCAGCTCGGCACCGAGCAGTTCCGGCCCCACGATCTCGCCCATCGTCACTTTCCTTCCGTTCCGTCTCCGGTGCAGCGTCCCACGGCACCGTTCGATTCCCGCCACGAACACCGGGCGTGACGAGAATCTCCCTGTACGAAGCCGCCTGGACTGGTCACGAGCCCGCACATGGGGCACGATCTGCCCAAAGCCGAAAACCTACGGCCGCGTAACTTCGCCGGGAGAACCCGCTCCGGGCACACGAAGAAGAGGTTCCTCTCCGATGGCAGAACTCGTCTATCGACCGGTCGTCGGCGCCGCTCTCACCCTGTTCAAGGCGCTCGACCTGAAGATCGACACGCAGGGTTCGGAGCACATCCCCCGGACGGGAGGCGCCGTGCTCGTGAGCAATCACATCAGCTACCTGGACTTCATCTTCACCGGTCTCGCGGCCCTGCCGCAGAAGCGCCTGGTCCGCTTCATGGCGAAGGACTCGGTCTTCCGGCACAAGGTCTCGGGCCCGCTCATGCGCGGCATGAAGCACATCCCCGTCGACCGCGCGCAGGGCGAGCACGCCTACCAGCACGCCCTGGAGTCCCTGCGGGCCGGCGAGATCGTCGGTGTCTTCCCCGAGGCGACCATCTCCCAGTCCTTCACGCTCAAGGGCTTCAAGACGGGCGCCGCGCGCCTCGCCCAGGAGGCGGGCGTGCCGCTGATCCCGATGGCGCTGTGGGGCACCCAGCGGCTGTGGACGAAGGGCCACCCGCGGAACTTCAAGCGCAGCCACATCCCCGTCACGATCCGCGTGGGCGAGCCCGTGGAGGCCCCCGCCGACCAGTACGCCGGTGCCATCACCCGGCGGCTGCGCGAGCGCGTCCAGGAGCTCCTGGAGGCCGCCCAGCGCGCCTACCCGGTCCGTTCCAAGGACGCGGCCGACACCTGGTGGATCCCCGCCCACCTCGGCGGCACGGCTCCGACGCCGGAGCAGGTCAAGGCCGGCGAGAAGTAGGCCCGCACGCACGAGGAGAGGGCCGGACGGAGTCGATCGACTCCGTCCGGCCCTCTGTTCCTGTACCGATGGCGTGCCGGGCCGGGACTACCTGGCCAGCTCTTCCTTCAGGGCCTGGAGGAAGGCGTCCACGTCGTCCTCCGTGGTGTCGAAGGCGCACATCCAGCGGACGTCGCCGGCCTTCTCGTCCCAGAAGTAGAAGCGGAACCGTTCCTGCAGCCGCCTGGTCACCTCGTGCGGGAGGCGGGCGAAGACGGCGTTGGCCTGCACCGGGTAGAGGATCTCCACGCCGTCGACCTCGCGCACCCCGGCCGCGAGGCGCTGGGCCATCGCGTTGGCGTGCCGCGCGTTGCGCAGCCAGAGGTCCTTCGCGAGGAGCGCCTCAAGCTGCACCGACACGAAGCGCATCTTCGACGCGAGCTGCATGGACAGCTTGCGCAGGTGCTTCATGTGGCTGACCGCGTCGGGGTTGAGGACCACGACGGCCTCGCCGAAGAGCATGCCGTTCTTCGTGCCGCCGTACGAGATCACGTCCACGCCCACGGCGTTGGTGAACGCGCGCATCGGCACGTCGAGCGAGGCGGCCGCGTTGGCTATCCGGGCGCCGTCGAGGTGCACCTTCATGCCCTTGGAGTGGGCGTGCTCGACGATCGCGCGGATCTCCTCGACCGTGTAGACGGTGCCCAGCTCGGTGTTCTGGGTGATCGAGACGACCTGCGGCATCGCGCGGTGCTCGTCCTCCCAGCCCCAGGCCTGCCGGTCGATGAGCTCGGGGGTGAGCTTGCCGTCCGGGGTGGGCACGGTGAGCAGCTTGAGGCCGCCCATCCGCTCGGGGGCGCCGCCCTCGTCCACGTTGATGTGGGCGGTCTCGGCGCAGATCACGGCGCCCCAGCGGTCGGTGAGCGCCTGGAGGGCGGTCACGTTCGCGCCGGTGCCGTTGAAGACCGGGAAGGCCTCCGCGGTCGCGCCGAAGTGGCTGTGCATGATCCGCTGGAGGTGCTCGGTGTACTGGTCCTCGCCGTAGGCGACCTGGTGGCCGTCGTTGGCGAGGGCGAGGGCGGCGAGCACCTCGGGGTGGGCGCCGGCGTAGTTGTCGCTGGCGAAGCCCCGGACCGACGGGTCGTGGTGCCGACGTGCGTCGGTCCTGGGGCCGAGTGCCGAGGTCACGGCTTGGGGGTCAGCCACAGACGCTGTCCATTCACTTCCTGGGCGGGCTTGTCCCACAGGCCGGCGATCTCGTCGGCCAGGTCCTTGACGTCGGTGAAGCCCGCGAACTTCGCGTTGGGGCGTTCGGCGCGCATGGCGTCGTGCACCAGTGCCTTGATCACCAGGATGGCAGCCGCCGCCTGCGGGCCGTCGTCGCCCCCCAGCTTGCGGAAGGAGTCGGCCATCGCGAGGGTCCAGGCCTCGGCGGCCGCCTTGCCGGCGTTGTACGCGGCGTTGTTGGCGACCGGCTTGTGCGCGCCGACCTGGCTGATCAGGGCGTAGCGGCCGCGGCCGCCGGCCCGCAGCAGCCCGTCGTGGAAGGCCAGCGAGGTGTGCTGGACGGTGCGGATGAGGAGCTTCTCCAGGAAGTCCCAGTCCGCGAGGTCGGTGTCGGTGAAGGTGGTGCTGCCGCGCCAGCCGCCGACGAGGTGGACCAGGCCGTCGATCCGGCCGAACTCCTTCTCGGTCTTCTCGGCCCAGGCGCGGGTGGCGTCCAGGTCGAGGAGGTCGACGGTGTCACCGACGACCTTGGCGCCGCCGTGGGCGTAGCGCGCGGCGTCGACGGCCTCGGCGAGACGCGCCGGGTCGGCGTCGGAGCCGACGACGGTGGCGCCCGCCTCGGCGAGGCGGATCAGCGTCGCGCGGCCCGCGGGGCCTGCCGCGCCGGCGACCGCGATGACGGCGCCGTCGAGGGGGCCGCCGTTTCCGTTGGCGTTCATGGGCGACGTCTCCTCCGTGGGCTCGATGAGGTCGCTCACGCGGCGGCCCGCTCGGTGCTCGGGACGTCGGCGGCGGTGATCCCCTTGGTGTCGGCGATCACGCCCTTCAGTTTCTTGGAGAGGGCCTCAAAGAACATGCTGAGCGGAAACTCGTCGGGAAGCACGTCGTCGACCAGCTTGCGCGGCGGCAGCGAGAGGTCCAGGGCGTCGGGGCCCTTGGCCCACTTCGAGCCCGGGTGCGGGGCCAGGTAGGCGGAGACGAACTCGTACGCCTTGAACCAGTGGACCAGCTTCGGGCGGTCGATGCCCTCGCGGTAGAGGGTCTCGATGTCGGAGCAGAGGCGGTTGGTGACCTCGGGGGCGCGGTCCCAGTCGATGGTGAGGACGTTGTCCGTCCAGCGCACCACGTCGTTCTTGTGGAGGTACGCGAAGAGGAGCTGGCCGCCGAGACCGTCGTAGTTCCGGTTGCGGTCGCCGGTGAGCGGGAAGCGGAACATCCGGTCGAAGAGGACCGTGTACTGCACGTCGCGGCCGTGGCCGTTGCCCTCGGCCTCCAGCTTCACGGCCTCCCTGAAGGCGGTGAGGTCGCAGCGGAGCTCCTCGAGCCCGTACATCCAGAAGGGCTGGCGCTGCTTGATCATGAAGGGGTCGAAGGGCAGGTCGCCGCGGCTGTGGGCGCGGTCGTGGACCAGGTCCCAGAGCGCGAAGGCCTGCTGGCAGCGCAGCTGGTCGCCGAGCATGACGGCGATGTCCTCGGGCAGCTTGACGCCCAGGGTGTCGACCGCGGCCTCGGTGACCTTGCGGAAGCGCGCGGCCTCGCGGTCGCAGAAGATGCCGCCCCAGGTGAAGCGCTCGGGGACCTCGCGGACCGCGACGGTCTCCGGGAAGAGGACGGCCGAGTTGGTGTCGTAACCGGCGGTGAAGTCCTCGAAGGTGATGCCGCAGAAGCCGGGGTTGTCGTACCGCGTGCGCTCCAGCTCGGAGAGCCACTCGGGCCAGACCATGCGCAGCACGACGGCCTCGAAGTTGCGGTCCGGGTTGCCGTTCTGCGTGTACATCGGGAAGAGCACCAGGTGCTGCAGCCCGTCGGCGCGGCCGGCGGCCGGGTGGAACTCCATGAGGGAGTCGAGGAAGTCCGGCACGGCGAAGCCGCCCTCGGCCCACTTGCGCAGGTCGGCGACGAGCGCGCGGTGGTAGGCACCGTCGTGCGGGACCAGCGGGGAGAGCTGCTCGACCGCGGCGATGGCGCGGTCGACGGTCAGCTCGACGAGGGAGCGGGCGGGCGCGCCCTCGGCCTCGAAGTCGATGGAGCCGTCCGCGCTCTGCCAGGGACGGAACTCCTCCACGGCATTCTTGAGCTCGGTCCAGGCCGGGTGGTCGATGACCCGGGCGTCGGTGGCTATGCCCCCACCGGTCACGTCCTGCACAAGAATTTCCGTCATTCCTCTTCCTCCACAGGAGAACCTCACGTAAAGACACCGTAACCAGCGACGGTTCTCCACCACAAGGGGAGCAAGAGAAATTCTCCTGCACCACCCCCCTCGCGACCGCAGTTTTTCCTGTCCACCAGGGGGGAGGCGACTCTTCCGCCGGACGGATCAGTTCAGCGGCTTCACCAGGAGCTCGAACTCCAGATCGTCGCGCTGGGGCACCCCGAAGCGCTCGTCGCCGTATGGGAACGGGGTCATCCGGCCCGTGCGCCGGTAGCCGCGCCGCTCGTACCAGGCGATCAGCTCCTCGCGTACGGAGATCACCGTCATGTGCATCTCGCGCACGTCCCACAGCTCCCGCACCCGGCGCTCGGCCTCCGCGATGATCTGCTTGCCGAGGCCGAGGCCCTGGAGGTCGGGGCGGACCGCGAACATGCCGAAGTAGCCGGCCTCCCCGCGGTGCTCCAGCTGGCAGCAGGCGACGAGCACGCCGTCGCGCTCCACGACCATGAGGCGGCTGCCGGGGGCGGTGATGACGGCGGCGACGCCCTCGGGGTCGGTCCGCTGCCCCTGGAGGATGTCCGCCTCCGTGGTCCAGCCACCGCGGCTCGCGTCGCCCCGGTAGGCCGACTCGACGAGCGGGACCAGCGCGGGCACGTCGTCGAGCACCGCCTCCCGATAGCTGATCCGGCCGGTCTCCTGAGGCATGGCGGTGTCCATACGGGTGAGGCTCCCCTCGGGCGCTGACGGTGCGGGCGCCACCGGCTCGCGCACACATCGGGGCGCGCGCGATCGGTGCGCGATCATCCCGAGCCTAACGCGCGCGCCTCGCACTCCCCCCTCGTACACCAGTGCGCGCCCGTGCGCCCGCGTGCGCGCCTCCTGTGCCGGGCAGTCCTTTCCGGACGGTACGGCGTCGAGGGGAGGTGTGCCGTGCACGGACCGGCCCTGTCCGGGTGGCTCCTGGTGGCCGTCTGCGCGGCGACCGGCCTGTCCTGCCTGCTGCGGATGCGCGCCTCCGCGGGGGGCGAGCGGCGCGCCGCCGGCGGCGAGGCGGTCATGGGATTCGGCATGGCCGTGATGGCGCTGCCCGCCGCCGCCCTCACCCAGCCCGGCTGGAGCCGGGGGGTGTACGCGGCGGTGTTCGGCGCGGCGGCCCTCCACGCCCTCCCCGCGCTGCGTCGCGGCGGCCATCATCTCCACCACCTGATCGGCTCGCTCGCGATGCTCTACATGGCCCTGTCGATGGCGTCGCCGGGCCCGCACACCGGCCACGGGGCGGCCGTGGCGGGCGGCATACCCGTCCTCACCGGCGCCCTGCTCCTCTATTACGTCGGCTACGTCCTGCGCACGGGGACGCGGCTCGTGCCGGTGACGGCGACCGCCGGAGGCCCGGGACCGGCCTGGGCGACCCGGCCCGAGCTCGCGCTGGCCTGCCGGCTGACGATGGCCCTCGCGATGCTGGCGATGCTCCTGACGCTCTGACGCGGGGAGGGGAAAGCCCGGTCGCGCGCCTCGGCCCGGGCAACGAAACCGTGGCGTACGTCACTTGCTTTCCGCGCCCATACCCCCGACCCGTACCGCGCTCATAGGCTGACGCCCATGTGGGTCTCCCTCGCGCT
Organism: Streptomyces sp. NPDC037273; assembly: GCF_055603625.1. Lineage (NCBI taxonomy): Bacteria > Bacillati > Actinomycetota > Actinomycetes > Kitasatosporales > Streptomycetaceae > Streptomyces > Streptomyces sp. NPDC037273. The sequence goes on along the minus strand of NZ_JBVJVO010000001.1, from coordinate 217,483 downwards.
GCTCCTGCTCGGCGTCCTGACCGCTCTCGCGGCACCGCGGCTGCTGTCCCGGGCCGACTGGGTGGAGCGAGAACCCGTGGTGGCCCTGTGGGTGTGGCAGTGCGCGGTCGCCGCGGTGCTCCTCAGCTTCGCGCTCTCCATGACGCTCAGCGCCTCGGCCGCCTGGCAGGCCGTACGGGGACAACTCTTCGCGCCCGCGCCGCACGCCGTCGTCGACGCCTACGAACTCGGCACGTCCGGGCCCTGGTCCGGGGTGCTCGCGGTCGTCCTCGCCGCGGCCGGACTGTGGTCCGGGGCGATGCTGGGCCGCGAGATCGGCCAGGCCCGCGCCCGACGGGCGCGGCGCCGCCGCGAACTCCTGGTCCGCTCGCCCCTGCTGCCGGGCGAACGGCCGCGCGGCGAACGGCTCGTCGTCCTGGAGGGCGAGCGGTCCGACGCCTGGTGGCTGCCGGGCACCACGCCCCAGCTGGTCATCACGACCGCCGCGCTGCGGCGGCTGAAGGGACGTCAACTGGACGCGGTCCTCGCCCACGAGCAGGGCCACGCCCGCGCCCGGCACGACTGGCTGCTGCACTGCTCGGCCGCGCTGGCCGACGGGTTCCCCGGCATCCCCGTCTTCACCGCGTTCCGCGAGGAGATGCACCGGCTGGTGGAGCTGGCCGCCGACGACGTGGCCTCGCGCCGCTTCGGCCGCCTGACGGTCGCGCTCGCCCTCGTCGAACTCAACGAGGACCGCGGGGTGTTCGGCCCCGGCACCGGACCGGACGCCGATCTGCCCCAGCGCGTGAACCGGCTGCTCACCGCCGCGCCCCGCCTCACCGCCGCCCACCGCCTCCGCCTCACCGCGGTCGCCTCCCTCGTGCCCGTCGTCCCGGTGCTCGTCGCCTTCGTCCCCGCGCTCAGCGCGCTCGGCTAGCCCCGGGTGACGGCCGCACCCCGGCCCCGGCCGGCGGCGACCCGCACCTCCGCGGACGCCGGGACCACACGCACCCCGGCGGCGCGCGGGGAGATCGCGGACAGCCGCGCGGAGGGGTCCGTCGGGCAGGATCGGCGCATGCGCACCTCCGCCGTCGTCTCGGGCGTCCTGGCCGTCCTGCTGCTCGTGCTCGTCGCCGTGGAGTGGCCGCCGCTGCTCTCCTTCGACCGGTCGGTCGCCGGGGAGCTCCATCGCAGCGCCCTGGCCCACCCCGGGTTCACCCAGGTGAACCGGGTGCTGAGCGACTGGCTGTGGGACCCGTGGACGATGCGCGCGCTGGCCGCGGCGGTCGTCGTGCTGCTGTGGTCGCGGCGGGAGCGGCGGCTCGCCCTGTGGGTGGCGGGGACGAGCCTGCTGGCGGTCGGTCTGCAGCAGACGCTCAAGGCGCTGGTGGGCCGGGACCGGCCGGTCTGGCCCGACCCGGTGGACTCGGCGCGGTTCGCCGCCTTCCCGTCCGGCCACGCGATGACGGCGACGGTGACCTGCGGGCTGCTGCTGTGGGTGCTGGCCCTGCACTGGCGGGACGAGTGGCGCGGCTGGGGCACGCTCGCGGGCGCCGCGGCCGTCTCGGTGCTCGGGGTGGGGTGGACCAGGGTCTACCTGGGCGTGCACTGGCCGTCGGACGTCCTCGGCGGATGGCTCCTCGGCTGGTGCTGCGTGTCCGTGGCGATCCTGACGTACCGCCGGAGCGAAGGCCGGCCGGAGCGTGCCGCGGACGGGCGGCCACCGGGGAGCAGAATGGGAGAAAAGCGATGAAGCCGCCTGTTCTGGACGATCCCCCGTGTCGCCCAGAACAGACGGCAGCCCGGACGGCCCGCCACGCAGGCATGCCGACCGGATGCGCCGAGTATATTGGCTGGCAGCCAGTCAACGCAGGAGCCCAGCATGTCCCCGCGTAGCCCATCGGTCAATGAAGAGCTCCGACGCCGGTCGCGGGAGCGCATTCTGGAGGCCACGGTGGAGCTGGTCGACACGAATGGTTACGAGTCGACCACACTCGGCGACATCGCGAAGCGGGCCGGAACGGCGCGCGGACTGATCTCGTACTACTTCCCCGGCAAGCGCGAGCTGCTCCAGTCGGCCGTGCACCGGCTGATGCACCTCACCCTGGAGGCGGGGCTCGAACGCGAGCCGCGCACCGAGGACGGGCGGGAACGACTGGCCCGCGCGATCGACGCGATCCTGGGCCTCGCCGCGGCCCGGCCGACGCTGATGCGCACGCACATGGCGGGCATCCTCCAGGCCGAGGGGTTCGTCCAGTGCCAGGAGCAGCAGCGGCTGGCCTTCCTGCTGCGGGACACCGTCACCCGGTACGGCTCGCAGGACGTGGACACCGACTATCCGCTGCTGCGCGCCCTGCTGATGGGCACGGTGGTGGCGGTGCTGCTGCCGGGGGCGCCGATGCCCCTCGCGCGGCTGCGCGCCGAGCTGTTCCACCGCTACGGCCTGGACTGGGAGATGGGTGTGCCGCCGGACGGGGGTCCGCCCGGCGGCACTCAGGCGCCGCGGCCTGCCTGAGCTCCGCGCTCGGTCAGTCGTCGAAGTCGAAGTAGTCCGGCTGCGTCTGGACGTTGAGCTCGTCCATCCGGATCCGCTTCGCGGGGTCGGTGCGCCGGTCGGAGAGCTTCAGCACGTCGAAGCCCTTGACCAGGTCGTTCGAGTAGATGTGGCCGTTGTAGTAGTACGCGGACCACGAGCCGCCGCCGACCAGGGAGGTCGCGGAGATCGGGCCGCGCTCGAAGTAGGCGATCTCGGTGGGCTTGGCCGAGTCGGTGAAGTCCCAGACGGAGACGCCGCCCTGGTACCAGGCCTGGACCATGAGGTCCTTGCCCTTGACCGGGATGAGCGAGCCGTTGTGGGCGACGCAGTTCTCGGTGTCGGCCTGGTGGCGCGGGATCTTGTAGTAGCTGCGGAAGACGAGCTTGCGGTTCTTGCCCTTGCCCACGATGTCGTAGATGCCGTCGGCACCGCGGTTCGGGCCGACCACGGCGTTGCAGGTGGCCGCGCCGCCGCCGCCGAGCTCGTCGGTGAAGACGACCTTGTTCGCCTTCTGGTTGAAGGTCGCAGAGTGCCAGAAGGCGAAGTTGACGTTGTCCTGGACGCGGTCGATCACCCGCGGGTGCTCGGGGTCCTCGATGTCGAAGAGGATGCCGTCACCCATGCACGCGCCGGCCGCGAGGTCCTTCTCCGGGAGCACGGTGATGTCGTGGCAGCCGGTGGTCTTGGAGACGCCCGGGTTGGTGGGACCGCCCGGGTTGCCGCCGCCGTCCGGGCCCTCGCCCGGGAAGAGGACGGGGAAGTTGACGACGGCCGCCTGCTCGGGCGCCTTGCGGGGCACCTTGATGACCGAGATGCCGTCGTGCGGGGGCTGGCAATCGGGGAAGGCGACGTTGGGCGAGTACGAGGAGACGTAGACGTACACGTCCTTCTTCCTCGGCACCAGCGTGTGGGTGTGCGAGCCGCAGGCGGTCTCGACGGAGGCGACGTACTTCGGGTTGGCGATGTCGCTGATGTCGAAGATCTTCATGCCCTCCCAGGATTCCTTGACCGAGGCGGGCTGCGTGGTGCTGGCGCAGCTGTTGTCGCTCCGGGAGGAGTCCGTGGACAGGAACAGCAGGTTCCCGGAGACCGAGACGTCGTTCTGGGAACCGGGGCACAGGACCTGGGTGACCGTCTTCGGCGCCTTCGGGTCGCTGATGTCGAAGATGCGGAAGCCGTCGTAGTTGCCGGCGAAGGCGTACTTGCCCTGGAAGGCGAGGTCCGAGTTGGTGCCCTTGAGGGCGTCCTTCGGGATGTTCGCGAGGTGCTCGATGTTGGCGCTGTGGACGATCTGGTCCACGCCGGGTATCTCGCCGCTCTGGATGGCGGCGCTCGTATCGGCCGCCTGTGCCGAGGAGACCTCGCCCTGGGTGGGCGCGTCTCCGGGGTCCGGGGTGGCCGCCGCGGGGGTGACCGCGAGCAGTGTGGCCAAGAGCCCGGCCGCGGCTGTCGCCACGCCCAGGCGTCTGGCCCGTGCACGGGGATCTCTCGTGTAGGACGCGCTACGCGGGGTACGCAACGAAGTCACTCGGTCCTCCCTAGTATCCGTTCGACTGGGAACAGGTGCTGGACCCCGGCAGTATCTTCCTTGCCGTGCACATTTCAACAGATGGCAACACGGACGTCGTGAAGGTTACTGATCAGTCATCCCCAGAAAAGTGCGAGGAACGGAACGTCTCCCCGCAAGATCGCCTGGAGGTCCCGTTGTTGAACCGCCGTCAGCGTGTCATTGCCACCATGGTTCTGCCCGTCGCCGCCGTACTCGCCCTGAGCGCCTGCGAGTCGACGCCCGAGGCGGCCGCGCCGCAGGTCAAGGGGGGCGAGGGCGCGGTGATCGCGCCCGGCAAGCCCGGCGAACCGGCCCGCCGGGTGTCCCCCGAGGAGGCCGCCCGCCTCCTGCCCGACGAGAGCCCCAACAGCGCCGATTACCGCTATGTGCAGATGATGATCGCCCACCACCGCCAGGCGCTGACGATGACGGCCCTCGCTCCGCAGCGCGCGACATCCTCCCAGGTCAGAAGGGTGGCCGAGCGGATAGCGGCGGCCCAGCAGCCGGAGATCGGCGCGATGGAAGGTTGGCTGAAAAACAACGGCGGCCCGCGCGCGCAGAGCGGCCACGACCACCACTCCATGCCGGGCATGGCCACCGAGGCCCAGCTGACCCAGCTGCGGAACGCGCGCGGCAAGGCCTTCGACGACCTGTTCCTGAGGCTCATGATCACGCACCACGAAGGCGCCGTGACCATGGCCGCCGAGCTCCTCGGCGAGGGCAACAACGTCCTCGTGGAGGAGATGGCCAACGACGTCATCGCCCAGCAGAGCGCGGAGATCCACCGGATGCGGTCGCTGTGACCGCACGGATCGGGTCACGGTGACCGAGGGGGCGTGACGCGGCGGCGCGAGCGGCCGGCCTGACGGACGGGCAGACGGACGTCAGAGCGTCGCGACCTCCCCCTCGTGGTCGCGGCCCGACTGGGCGCCGGCCGACGCGAGGACGGCGGCGAGGAGGCCGGGGAAGAGTACGTCCAGGTCGTCGGCGCGGAGGGCGTTGAGCTTGGCCGTGCCGCGGTACATCTGGCGGATCACGCCGCTCTCGCGGAGCACGCGGAAGTGGTGGGTGGTCGTCGACTTGGTCACCGGGAGGTCGAAGTACGAGCAGCTCAGTTCCGCGCCCTCGCGGGCCATGTCGCGCACGATCCGCAGCCGTACCGGGTCCGCGAGCGCGTGGAGCACCGCCTCCAGGCGGATCTGGTCACGCGTGGGGTGTTCGAGGGCGCGGGGGCTGGTCGTGCTGGTCACGGCGGCGGCTCCACTTCATCCGGGATGACGCCCATTGTACGAGACCTCTCGTAGTTTGACAGTCGCCGTACTACGATGTGTATCGTACGAGCATCTTCGAGGCATCCCCGAAACGGAGTCCGTCATGAGCGCCGCCCTGTTCCAGCCCTATGCCCTCCGCTCGCTGACCGTGCCCAACCGGGTCTGGATGGCGCCCATGTGCCAGTACTCCGCGGAGACGACCGGGCCGAACGCGGGCGTTGCCGGCGACTGGCACTTCGCCCACTACGCCGCCCGCGCCACCGGCGGCGCGGGACTGATCCTCGTCGAGGCCACCGCCGTGTCCCCCGAGGGCCGGATCAGCCCGGCGGACCTCGGCCTCTGGAACGACACGCAGACCGAGGCCCTGCGGCGGATCGCCGGCTTCCTCAAGGAGCACGGCACCGTGCCCGGCATCCAGCTCGGCCACGCCGGACGCAAGGCCTCGACCAACCGCCCCTGGGAGGGCCGCGGCCCCGTCGCGCAGGACGGGCCCGGCTGGCAGCCCGTCGCCCCCAGCCCGGTCCCGTTCAACGAGGGCTACCCGGTGCCGACCGAGCTCACCGTCGACGGGATCCGGGAGATCACCGGCCGGTTCGCGGACGCCGCCCGCCGGGCCCTCGACGCCGGCTTCGAGGTCGTCGAGGTGCACGGTGCCCACGGCTACCTCATCGGCGAGTTCCTCTCCCCGCACAGCAACCACCGCACCGACTCCTACGGCGGCTCCTTCGAGAACAGGACCCGGCTCGCCCTGGAGGTCGTCGACGCGGTACGGGCCGTGTGGCCCGAGGACCTTCCCGTCTTCTTCCGGATCTCCGCCACCGACTGGCTGGCGGAGCAGGGCTGGACGGCCGACGAGACCGTCCGGTTCGCCGCCCTCCTGCGCGAGCACGGCGTCGACCTCCTCGACGTGTCCAGCGGCGGCAACGGCGGCCCCGCCGACATCCCCGTCGGCCCCGGCTACCAGGTGCCCTTCGCCGCCCGCGTCAAGGCGGAGACCGGGCTTCCGGTCGCCGCCGTCGGCCTGATCACCGAGAGCGAGCAGGCCGAGAAGATCCTCGCCAACGGCGAGGCCGACGCGATCCTGCTCGGCCGCGAACTCCTCCGCGACGCCTCCTGGCCCCGCCGCGCCGCCCGCGAACTCGGCGCCGAGACGCACGCCCCGGCCCCGTACGCCTGGGCGATCTGACCGGCGGGCGCACCGGGCGCGGGTGTGTCCGGGGGCCGCTGTCAGTGGGCGGGTGCAGACTGGCCCGTATCCGCGACAACGGCGTCCTGGAGGTGGCAGCCATGCCCGACGTACTCCTCACCGTGGGCACCCGCAAGGGTCTCTTCATCGGCCGCAGGCACGACGGCCGATGGGAGTTCGACGATCCCGAGTTCCCCGCCCAGGCCGTCTACTCGGTCGCCATCGACACCCGGCGGCCGACGCCACGGCTGCTCGTGGGCGGGGACAGCGCCCACTGGGGGCCGTCCGTCTTCCACTCCGACGACCTCGGCAAGACCTGGACCGAACCGGCCCGCCCCGCCGTGAAGTTCCCCGAGGACACCGGCGCCTCCCTGGAGCGCGTCTGGCAGCTGCATCCGGCGCCCGGCCACTCCCCCGGCGTCGTGTACGCGGGGACCGAGCCCGCCGCGCTGTTCCGTTCGGCCGACGGCGGCGAGTCCTTCGAGCTGGTCCGCCCGCTCTGGGAGCACCCGACCCGGTCGAAGTGGGTGCCCGGCGGAGGCGGCGAGGCCGTCCACACCGTCGTGACCGACCCGCGCGACCCCGACGCCCTCACGGTCGCGGTGTCCACCGCGGGCGTCTTCCGCTCCCGGGACGGCGGCGCCGCGTGGGCCCCGGCCAACCACGGGGTCTCCGCCGTCTTCCTGCCCGACCCGAACCCCGAGTTCGGGCAGTGCGTCCACAAGATCGCCCAGGACGCCGGCGACAAGGACCGCCTCTACCTCCAGAACCACTGGGGCGTCTTCCGCAGCGACGACGCCGGCGCCCACTGGTCCGACATCGGCTCCGGGCTCCCCTCCGACTTCGGCTTCGCCGTCGCGGCCCACCCGCACCGCCCCGGCACCGCGTACGTCTTCCCCATCACCGCCGACTCCGACCGCGTCCCCGCCGGCCGCCGCTGCCGCGTCTACCGCACCACCGACGCCGGCGAGACCTGGGAACCCCTCTCCCAGGGCCTCCCCGAGACCCCCCACTACGGCACGGTCCTGCGCGACGCCCTCTGCACCGACGACGCCGACCCCGCGGGCGTCTACTTCGGCAACCGCAACGGCGAGGTGTACGCGAGCCCCGACGACGGCGACAGCTGGCAGCTCCTCGCCCAGCACCTCCCGGACGTCCTCTGCGTCAGAGCAGCGGTGATCTGAGCGGCGCGCCCCGGCAGGATCAGGGCAGGCGCCAGTCCACGGGCTCGGCGCCCTGCCTCAGGAGCAGGTCGTTCGCGCGACTGAAGGGACGCGATCCGAAGAAGCCGCGGTCCGCCGACATCGGTGACGGATGGACGGACTCCACCGCCGGCAGGTCGCCGAGGAGCGGACGGGCCCGACGGGCGTCGCTTCCCCACAGGATCGACACCAGCGGCTTGCCCCGGGCGGCGAGCGCGCGGATCGCCTGCTCGGTGACCTCTTCCCAGCCCTTGCCGCGGTGCGCGGCCGGCTTGCGCGGAGCGGTGGTCAGCGCCCTGTTGAGCAACAGGACGCCCTGCCGGGTCCACGGGGTCAGGTCGCCGTTCGACGGCCGGGGCAGCCCGAGATCCGTGTGCAGCTCCCGGAAGATGTTCTCCAGACTGCCCGGCAGGGAACGCACCTCCGGCGCCACCGAGAAGCTCAGACCCATCGCCATCCCCGGCGTCGGATAAGGGTCCTGACCCACGATCAGCACCCGGACCTCGTCGAACGGCTGCTGGAACGCCCGCAGCACGTTCGCCCCCGACGGCAGATACGTGCGCCCCGCGGCGATCTCCGCCCGCAGGAACTCCCCCATCTCCGCCACCCGCCCCGCCACGGGGCGCAGAGCCTCCGCCCAACCGGGCTCCACCAGTTCGTTCAACGGTCGCGCTGTCACAGTCCGTCACTCTACCGGCCTAGGGTGACAGGGAACCTTCTCCCTTTCGCCCGCGGCTCCACCCGCAGTGAGGACGGTGCACCGTGCATTCCGTGATCGAGCGCTCCGAGGGTCTGGTCGTCGGCGTCGACTCCGGGGGGTCGGGGCTGCGGATCGCGTTGGCGGGGGCCGAGAGCGGGGTGGTGGCCGGGACGGCGGCCTCGCGCGAGCCGGTACGGACCGGGCCCGGGGGGATCTCGGCCGGGCACTTTCTGGAGCAGGTCGTGCCGGCCGTGGACGCGCTGCTGGAGGAGCACGGGCCGGGGCCGGTGCTCGCGGTAGGGGTCGGGGCCGCCGGGATGGCGACGCTCGGGGAGGAACTGAGGCGGGAGCTGCCGGGGGCGTTCGCGGAGGCCTGGGGCGCCAGGAGGGTGGCGCTGGCGGCGGACGCGGTGACGGCCTACGCGGGCGCCTTGGGGCAGCGGGCGGGAGCGGTGGTGGCGGGCGGGACGGGGATGATCGCGCTCGGGACGGATCTGGTGTCGTGGCGGCGGGCGGACGGGTGGGGGCATCTGCTCGGGGACTGTGGCGGGGGTGCGTGGATCGGCCGGGCCGGCCTCGACGCGGCGATGCGGGCGTACGACGGCCGGCGGGGCGGCTCGGCGGAGCTCCTCGCGCGGGCCGAGAAGCTGTTCGGCCCGGCGGCGGGACTGGCGGGGGTGCTGTATCCGCGTACCGACCGGCCGGCGGTGCTGGCCTCGTTCGCGCCCGAGGTGGGGCGGTGCGCGGAGCGGGATCCGGTGGCGGCGGACATCCTGGCGCGGGCGGCGGGTCATGTCGCCGAGGCGGCGGAGGCCGTGTGTCCCGGCGAGCCGGAGGCCGTGGTGGCGCTGACCGGGGGGCTGTTCAAAATGGGCGATCCGCTGCTCGTGCCGTTGCGGGCGGCGCTCGGGAGGCTGGTGCCGCACGCCCGTGTGGTGCCCGCGGCGGGGGATCCGCTCGCCGGGGCGGTCGCGCTGGCCGTGGGTCTCGTGGGAGGCACGCTGCGGCTCCCGGAGGACCCGGCGCTGCTGCGGGTGTCCGGTTCCTGACCGGGTGGGGGGCGGGGGTATCCGCCCAGGTGGGGAGCGGTGCGCGGGGCGGGTGGACACCTGGACCGGACATAGGGGGGCAGAAGGCGCGCGAGCGCACCTCAGCCGACGGCGCCGTGGACGAAACCAGTAGCATGCGGCGCCATGAGCTCCCCCACTGGGCCTGCTTCCGGCCTGCCTGTACGAATGCCTCGACCCCGCCAGTCCGGGCGGCACCGTCGCCCCGAACCCGCGGCGGCGCCCGAGGGCGCTCCCGCGCTGGTTCTCGCCGTTCCCGGCGTGCCGTCCGCCGCCATCCGCTCACTGGCCGAAGAGGTCGTGAGCATCGCCCGCTCCGAGCTGCCCGGCCTCGAGGCCGCGATCGGCTTCCTGGAGGGCGACGACACCGAGTACGCCTCGCTGGCGACCGTTCTGACGTCGGCGGACGCGCTGCGCACCGAGCGGTACCAGATCGCCCTGGCCGCCGGCCGCGAGGTCGCCGCGCCGTACGGTCCTGCCGCCGTCGTGGTCCCGCTGCTCGCGGGCCCGGACAGCGCCCAGATGCGTCTGGTCCGCCAGGCCGTCATGGACAGCGGCAACACGGCCGAGCTGACGGACGTCCTCGGTCCGCACCCGCTGCTCGCCGAGGCGCTCCACGTGCGCCTGTCGGAGGCGGGTCTCGCGCGGGCCGACCGCGCCCGGCTCTTCACGGTCGCGACCGCGGCCGACGGCATCATCCTGGCCACGGTCGGCGGCGAGGAGGCCGTGCAGGCCGCCGGCATCACCGGCATGCTGCTCGCCGCGCGCCTCGCCGTGCCGGTGATGGCCGCCGCGCTCGACCAGGAGGGTTCCATCGCCTCCATCGCCGAGCAGCTGCGCGCCGCCGGTTCGGAGCAGCTGGCCCTGGCCCCGTACCTGATCGGCCCCGAGCTGGCCGACGGTCTCCTCGACATCGCCTCGAAGGAAGCCGGGTGCGCCGTCGCCGAGCCGCTGGGGGCCTACCCGGCCATCGGCAAGCTGGTGCTCACGCAGTACACGGCCGTGCTGGGCCTCCCGCAGCAGCCGCAGGACGCGCCCTCGCACTGAGGCCCGCGCCGCGGCCGTACGGAAGGGCCCGCTCCGGAATCGTCCGGGGCGGGCCCTCCGTCGCACCCGGGGGTGCTCAGCCGAAGACGACGCAGGAGGCCGCCGGGGCTTCGACGGCGCCCGCGCGGGCCGGAATCCCGGTCTCGGGGTCGAGGGTGAACCAGGTGACGTCGCCGGAGCGCTCGTTCGCCGCGTACAGGCGCCGCCCGGCGGGGTCGAGGGTCAGGTCGCGGGGCCAGTGGCCGCCGCAGGGCACGGTGGCGACGAGGGTGGCCTTGGCGCCGTCCGGATCGAGGGCGAGGACGGCGAGCGTGTCGTCGCCGCGCACGGCGGCCCACAGGAAGCGGCCGTCGGGGGCGACGACGACCTCGGAGGGGTAGCTGGGGCCGGCCGTGCCCTCGGGGACGACGGGGGTCTCGCCGAGGGGTTCGAGGACGCCCTCCGCCGCGTCCCAGCGGCAGACGGTGAGGGTGGGCTCCAGCTCGTTCAGGACGTACGCGTGCGTCCCGTCCGGGTGGAAGGCCAGGTGGCGCGGCCCGGTGCCGGGGCGCAGCGCGGTCTCGCCGTGGAGGGTGAGCACGCCGGTGTCGGGGTCGAGGGCGCAGATCCGGACGGAGTCGGTGCCCAGGTCCACGCTGAGGATCCAGCCGCCGCTGGGGTCGGGCAGCACCTGGTGGGCGTGCGGGCCGCGCTGGCGGTCGGTGACGGGTCCGCTGCCCTCGTGCGGGAGGACGGCCGTCGCGGGCCGCGCCGTGCCGTCCTCCGCCAGCGGCAGGGCGGTGACGCTGCCGGCGGTGTAGTTGGCGGTCAGCAGGTGCCCGGCCGCGAGCGCCAGGTGGGTGGGGCCGGCGCCGCCCACGGGTACGGGTGCCCCGAGCGGCAGCGGTACGGGTCCGGTGACGTCGAACGCCGCCACCGCCCCGGCATCCGTCTCCGACACCACGTGCAGCACCCGTCCCGCCAGGGCGAGGAACGACGGATCGGCGACGGCGTCGCTCGCTCCGGTCACGGTCAGCGCGCCGGTCTCCTCGTCTACCTCAGCGGCGAGCACCCCCCGCCCGCCCGCCGACGTGAACGATCCGATGTACGCGCGCGCCCCGCTCCGTGCCGCCCCTGCGTCGCCCATGACGCCTCCCCTGCCCCGGGGCCGGTCGCGCTCGACCGGCCGTCGTCGTCCGTGGGGCCGACGGTAGCAGGCGGTCTAGACCAAAGGGGTGTCAGGCGGCCGGTACCAGCGGCGCCCGCGGCGAGGTCCGCAGCGGGGCCGCCAGGTCGACGAGGGCCTGTTCGAGGCCGTGCAGGTGACCGAGGGCGGTCTCGGCGCCGGGGTGGTGGTGCGGAACGGCCGCGTCGCCCTCGGCGACGGCCGTGGCCACCGGGCGGGCCGGCGGCACGAGGGCGTGCACGGCGGCTTCGACCCGCCATGCGGCGGCCGCGAGCCGGGCGTCGTGCGAGGCGTCGGGGTCGGCGGCGACGGCGGCCAGGCCGCGGATCTCCCGGGCGCAGTCGTCGAGCAGGGCGAGCACCTGGCGGGCCCTGGCCTTGCGGGCGCGCAGCGGGCTCAGCGGGTGCACCAGCGGGGCCAGCGAGAGCCTGACCTTGCCGAGGAGCAGTTCCAGCTCTCCGGCGTGCGGGGCCGGGTCGGCGGCGGGGTCGCCGGCGAGGCGCCGGGCGGCTGCCGTGGTGCAGGTGTGCACGCAGGTCACGGCGCGTTCGATCCAGGCGTTGGTGGCGGCGTGCGTCGTCACCGGCAGCAGGGCCACGCCGATCGCCGCGCCGATCGCGCCGACGGCCGTCTCCTGGAAGCGGAGGACGAGCAGCCCGGGGTGCAGGACGCCGAGGAGTCCGTACAGCAGCCCGGCCATCACGGTCACGAAGAACATCATCCAGGAGTACGACAGCGGGGCCGTGTAGAAGATGCCGAAGACGCAGACGGCGACGAGGAGGGCGGTGGGGCCGGGCGCTCCGCCGAGGGGTACGGCGATCAGGAGGCCGGCCGCGATGCCGGTGACGGTGCCGAGGACGCGGCGGAAGCCCCGTACGAGCGTCTCGCCGCGCGAGGCCGTGTTCACGAAGATCCACCACGCGGTGCCGACGGCCCAGTACCAGCGGTCGTGCGAGATCAGCTGCCCCGCCGCGAGGGCGATGGCGCAGGCCGCCGTGGCCTGGACGGCCTGACGGGTGGTCGCGCGGGCCAGGCCCGCACCGGGCAGCGGCGCGGGCGCGGCGGGCGGCGGCACCCGGCGCTCGATGCACCAGGCGACGAAGCGGACCGCCCCGGCGGCGAGGAGCGCGAGCGCCACGGCCGCGTACAGCTCGGGGAGCTGGGCGGGCAGCGCGTGCAGGAACTGGGTGACGAAGAACTGCATGAACGCGAAGATGCCGAGCGCGTGGCCGCGGGGTCCCCAGCGGCGCGCGTACACCCCGGCGAAGACGACGAGCAGCCAGGCGGCGTCTCGCGCGAGCGGCGCGTCGTGCAGCAGGGTCGCCAGGGCCAGGACGGGGAAGCCGACGGTCGGCAGCAGTGCGGTGGTGACGGCCTGGCCCCGGACCGTGGAGTCACCGACCGTGAAGAGCGCGAGCAGCGCGGCGAGACCGGCGGTGATCGACGCGACGAGGGACAGACCGAGCAGCTCTGCCAGGGCGACCGCGAGCGTGATGCCGAGGACGGCGCGCAGCGAGACCCTGAGCCGGACGAGCCCCGGATCCGGAGCCATGAAGTACTTCCGCACGGCGGCCAATCCCGCCCCCCTTGATCTGTCTCTTCGGCGCGCGCGAGTTCCCCCGGGGGTGGTGGGGGCTCGGACACGACGAAAGCACCGCGGATCCGCCCGGCCTCGTCGCCGGACGGCGCTGCGGCGCCGAAAAATAGGTGATGGCTACAAGGATAGACGCAGAGGGGTACGGCGGCTCAACCGGCGGCCGAATCACTGGGCCATTGGCACAGCACCAGGGGGCCGCGAGTGACCGGACGCGGCCATTGGCCCACGTCCTCCGGCGACCGGGAAGCCCACGCCCCTCAGGAAGCTCTCCGTGTGCTCGGCGAAGTACGGGTCGCCGACGCTCCGGGCGATGCCCCGGGCCGGGCGGGGCAGGCGTTACGGCCCGTCGGTAGGCTCTGACCGCATGACCGTCGCTCGTTCCCTCGCCCTCTTCGCCGTCGCCGCGCTCTTCGAGATCGGCGGCGCCTGGCTCGTCTGGCAGGGCCTCCGCGAGCACCGCGGCTGGGCATGGATCGGCGCCGGCGTCATCGCCCTCGGCCTGTACGGAGTCGTCGCCACCTTCCAGTCCGACGGCAACTTCGGCCGCATCCTCGCCGCCTACGGCGGCGTCTTCGTCGCCGGCTCCATCGCCTGGGGCATGGTCGCCGACGGCTACCGCCCCGACCGCTACGACGTCATCGGCGCCCTCGTCTGCCTCGCCGGCATGGGCGTCATCATGTACGCCCCTCGCGGCCACTGACCGCGCCGCGGCAGTCGAAGAGGAAGCACCCGGCCATTCCGCGCCCACGGCGGGGTCGGGTCGGCGTGCGCCCCGGGCGCCTCCGAAAGGGAGGCAAGAGCTCATCGGTACAGTCGGGAATGATCCGTAATGACCGGTAAGAGGTGGAGGAGGCCGGCGGAGCATGGCGGTGGACGAGCTCGATACCAGGATTCTGCGGTTGCTGATCGAGCAGCCGCGGACGAGTGTGCGCGAGTACGCGCGGATCCTGGGGGTGGCGCGGGGCACCGTGCAGGCCAGGATCGACCGGTTGGAGCGGGACGGGGTGATCACGGCGACCGGACCGGTCCTGTCGCCCGCCGCGTTGGGGCATCCGGTGCTGGCGTTCGTGCACGTGGAGGTGACGCAGGGGCATCTCGACGAGGTGGGGGACGCGCTCGCCGGGGTGCCCGAGATCGTCGAGGCCTTCTCGATCACCGGCGGCGGCGATCTGCTGACGCGGGTGGTGGCGCGGGACGCCGGACATCTGGAGGACGTGATCCAGCGGCTGATCCAGCTGCCCGGGGTGGTCCGCACCCGCACCGAGATCGCGCTGCGCGAGCGGGTGGCCCACCGGCTGCTGCCGCTGGTCGAGGCGGTCGGACGGCGGTCCGGCACCGCCCGCCCGTGAACCGCCCGCCCGTGCACCGGCGGAAATTCACGGGCGTCCGGGAGGGCTCGCGTGGCAGGGTACGACCGCCCTGCCCTCGTCAGACCCGGAGCGCACCATGACCACACCCGCCCGACTCGCCCCCCTGCTCGCGGAGTTCGACTTCGCCCGGCAGCGGCTGACCGACCGGATGGCGGGCCCGGTGATGAACAGCGGGAACGGTACGGACGTGAAGGTCGGTCCGATGACCGACGAGGAGTACTTCTGGGAGCCGGGTCCCGGCTGCTGGTCGGTCCGCCGCCACTCCGAGGGGCCGGGGCCGCGCGCCACCGTCCTGGTGGGCGCGGGCGAGTTCGGGCGTGACACGACTCCGCCGCCGCATCCCGAGCCGGCGCCGTTCACGACGATCGCGTGGCGGCTCAGCCATCTCTCCGAGCTGCTGGCGCTGCGCGCCGACCACACGAACGGCAGCCGCGCGCGGACCCGTGACGACTACGTGGTCAGCGGGGACGTCACCACCGCCGTGGCGGCCTTCACCGAGGCGGCCGACGCCTGGCGGGAGGCCCTGCTGTCCGTCGACGACACGGCGCTGGACACCGTCGGACACTGCACCTACCCGCACGGCGGCGATGCGGAGGAACTCTTCCTCGACGTCGTCTGGTGGGTGAACCAGGAAGTCCTGCACCACGGCGCCGAGATCGCCCTGCTGCGGGACCTGTACCGGCTGACCCGGACGGGAGTCTGACCTTCCGGAGCGGGAGTTCAGCGGGTCGTGCGGGCGAGCAGCATCGCCACGTCGTCCTGGGCGGGGCCCGCGAGGAGCCGTCCGAGGACCTCGTCGCAGAGCACGTCGAGCGGGCGGTCCAGGGGGCGGAGGGCCTGGGCGAGCTGGCGCATGCCCTCGTCGAGGTCGCGGTGCCTGGCCTCGATGAGGCCGTCGGTGTAGAGGACGAGGAGTCCGCCCTCGGGAAGGGCGACCTCCTCCGTGCCGAAGTCGTGGGCGCCGGTGCCCAGCGGGGTGCCCGGAGGGCCGTCGAGGAAGGTGACGGTCCCGTCGGCGGTGGCCACGGCCGGCGGCGGGTGGCCCGCGCGGGCGATGACCCAGCCGCCGGCGGCCGGGTCGTGGACGGCGTACACGCAGGTCGCCATCTCGTCCTCGCCGAGGTCGGCGACGACCGCGTCGAGCGAACTGAGCATCCGGGCCGGCGGGATGTCGTGACGCGCCAGGGTCCGCACAGCCGTGCGGAGTTGGCCCATGACGGCCGCCGCGTGGATGCCGTGCCCCATGACGTCGCCGATGACCAGGCCGGTCCTGCCGCCGGGCAGGGCGATGACGTCGAACCAGTCGCCGCCGACGTCGTGGGCGCTGGCGGGCAGGTAGCGGCCGGTGAGTTCGAGGCCGGTGACGGCGGGGAGTTCGCTGTTGGTGAGGCTGCGCTGGAGGGTGATCGCCGCTTCCCGCTGGGTCGTGTAGAGGCGGGCGTTGTCGATGTTGAGGGCGGCGCGGGCCACGACCTCGTCGATGAGGACGCAGTCCTGCGCGTCGAAGGGCTCGCGGGTCTTCAGGCGTGTCACCGTGACCGCGCCGAGCACCTGGCCCCGGGCCACCAGCGGGACCAGGCGGGCCGAGCCGATGCGGGTGGCGAGGTAGGTGCGCAGGGCCTCGGTGCGGGGGTCGGTGAACAGCGCCGGGATGTCGGAGGAGTACAGGTTCGTCGGCCGCCCGTGGACGACCACCTGCTCGTACACCGAGTCGAGCGGGATCTGGAAGGTCTGCCCGGGGGCGAGGAGCGACGTCGGCGCCGTCGGGTCGGGGAAGCGGGCCGCGAGGCGCCGCAGCACCCCCCGGGTGGAGGCCGCCGGATCGTCCGGTTCGAGGACCGATTCCAGCATCTGTACGTCGGCCGAGTCCGCGAGCTGCGGCACCAGGAAACGGACCGCCTCCTCGGCCGTCTGCTTCAGGTCGAGCGTCGTGCCGATCCTGGCCCCCGCCTCGGCGAGCAGGGCGAAGCGGTGGCGGGCGCGCTCGACCTCGGTGTGCGCCTCCTGGCTCTCGGTGATGTCGACGAGCGAGGCGATGAGCCCCAGGGGCCGGCTGTCGGTCCGGTCGACCAGCGGCGCGTACGAGCACGACCAGATGTGGTCCCGGTCGGGGTCCGCCGGCGTACGGCCGACCCGGCGCGCGTCGACGACGGCCGTCCCGCTGTCGAGGACCTGCCGCATCAGCGACTCGAGCGACGCGGCGTTGACGCCCGGCACGACCTCGGTGAGGCGGCGGCCCACGTGCTCCGCCGCCGACACCCCGTTCATGTGCGCGAGGGCGTCGTTCACGCGGAGGAACCGCAGGTCGGGGCCGAGGAGCGCGAGGCCGATCGGCGACTGGGTGAAGAGGCTCTCCATCGCCGCCAGGTTCTCCCGCATCCGCAGGACCTCTGACGTCTCCACCGCGATGAGCATCGCCCCCGGCCGCCCTTCCGGGTCCGCGGCGGGCACGATCCACATCTCCATGGCGACCGTGTGACCGTCCCGGTGCCGCACCGGCAGCGTGCCGACCATGGTCTCGCCGGCCTGCACCCGGTCCGTGAGGCGGTCCGCCAGCTCACGGTTCGCGTCGGGCACCAGGAGCGGCGTGGCCAGCCGTCCCAGGACATGTTCAGGGCGGTGCCCGAGGAGGTCCTGCGCGGCCAGCGACCACTCGACGATCCGGCCGTCGGCGTCCTCACGCCACAGCGCGATCGGGAGCAGTTCGCGGAGCACACCCGCGTCCCCGACGGCCGCCCTGGGCGGCTGCGGAACCCTGCTCGACGACTGATGAGTCTCCACGCATCGACCTACGCATCGGCCCGGCCCCAGGGGGCGCAATCCCTACCGAATCACCCTAGCCGAGGTGCCGACGCCGGGCCCTTCGCAGTGCGGCCGATCGAGGACGGAGGGTTCCGTGGTTTCCGACGGAGGGTTCCGTGGTTTCCGACGGAGGGTTCCGTGGTTCTGACGGTGGGTTCCGTAGTTCTACGGATGCGGGGAGGGGGCGCGCCTGCGAAAGTCGGTTCGACCTCTGTGTAAGCCCCTGCCCCCGGCACCGTCCGCGGCTCCCCCCTGCCGTCGCCCCGCCGCCTTCGCCCGCCGCCTTCGCCCGTCCCCCGTCGCCCTTCCTCACCGGAGTACTCCGCATGAGCAGCCGCTCGTCCGACGCGTTCCGCCTCGGTACGCCGTCGTACGGGTACGGCTTCGGGCCCGGCCCGTGCGACGCGCCGGAGGACCCTCGCGGCCTCCTCAAGCGGGCCCGCTGGCTCACCGCCGAGGGGCACCCGGCGGCGGGCGGCGCCTGGGAGCGGGCCGCGGCGGCCTTGCGGCGGGCGGGCGGGGCGATCACGCCGGGGGATCACGCGGACGCCCTCGACTCCACCGCGCTCGACTGCCGCGGCAAGGCCCGCCCCGCCGCCGGCCCGCTGTTCTCCCGCGCCGCCGACCTGCACGAACGCGCCGGGCGGCACGGCAAGGCACTGGTCTCCAGGGCGCGGGCGGTGCGGGCCGGTGGGTACGCGGGGGCCGGTGCGGGGCCGTACGCGGGCTCCGGCGGGTACGGGAGTGAGGCGCCGGTGTCGGTGACGGCTCGCGCCGAGCTCGCCGAGCTGCGCGGGCGGGCGATCGTCCTGTACCGGACGGGACGGGCCACTGCCGGGCAGGCCACGACCGTGCTCCTGCTGCGCGCCCGCATGTGCGCCGACCTCCTCGGTACGGCCGCGGACCCGGCGGGCGCGGCGGCCGGGCTGCGGAAGGAGCTCGGGCGGCTGATCACCTTCGCGGCCAAGCACCCGGCGGACCCCACCGCGCTCCGGCCGCTCGCCGACGCCCGTGCGCTCCTGGGCCGGATCACCGCGCCCGACGACCCGACGGCGGCCCTCGCCCACCTGGGGGCCGCGGTCGCGGAACACCGGGCCGCCGGACGGCCGTGGGCGGCCGTGGAACCCGAACTGCTTCTCGCCGGGGTGCTCCGCGCCACCGGCGCCCGCGCGGAGGCGGCCGTCCTGCTCCGCTCGGCCCTCCGCGCCGCCGTGCCCACCGACGGCTCCCCCGCACCGCTGCGCGACGACGACCGGGCACGCCTGTGCCTGGCACTGGCGCGGACGCCGACGGGCGCGCACGCGAAGGGGCCCGCCGAGGCCGACGTGGTGGCGCTGCTCGCCGAGGCGGTCCGGCTGACCGGCGGGGTGGCCGTCGATCCGCTTCCGGGAGCGCTCGCGCGGTCGCGGCTCGGCTCCGTGTACGCCGAGCGCGGCCGCTTCGGGGAAGGCGCCGCGCTGCTCGCGGAGGCGGTGGCGGGGTTCATGGAGTCCGGCGGCGAGGTGGGGCTCGTACGGGCCGGTGCCTGGCTCGCGTACTGTGCCCTCGGCCTGGGCGAACCCGGTCGGGCCGCGCGGGAGTACGCGCGGGCGGCGGCGCTGGCCGGAGGGTGGGAGGACCCGAGGCACGCCGAGGATCTGAGCCGTCGCGCGGCGCGCGCGTCGGACCCTGCCGGGGAGCCGGTGGAGGGGGCCGAGGACCTCCGGGCGCTGCCGGAGCCGTGCGAGGTGCCGGGGCCCTATCAAGTGAACGTGTACGGCGATGTGGGCGGGACCGGGCGGAAGGCCGGGGCGGCTCCGAGGACGCGAGTGCAGGGGTGCGTGTGAACAGAGTGATCGACGGCCGCTTCGAGCTGGTGGAGCGGCTGGGCGGCGGTGGGATGGGAACGGTCTGGCGGGCCCGCGACCTGGCCCTGCACCGCGACGTGGCGGTCAAGGAGGTCCGGCCGCCCGATCCCGCGCTCGCCGAGCAGGACGCGGAGAACGCCCGGACGCTGCGCGCCCGGGTGCTGCGCGAGGCGCGGGCGCTGGCCCGGATCGACCACCCGAACGTGGTGACGATCCATCACATCGTGGACGCGGGCGAGGGAACGTACCCGTGGCTGGTCATGGAACTCGTCACCGGCGGTTCGCTCCAGGACCGGCTGGAGCGCGGCACGATGACGCCCGCCGAGGCCGCCGGGCTCGGCCGCGAGTTGCTCTCGGCCCTGCGCGCCGCGCACGCGCGGGACATCGAGCACCGGGACGTGAAGCCCGCCAACGTCCTGCTGCGCCCGGACGGCCGCCCCGTGCTCACCGACTTCGGCATCGCCGCGATCCGCGAGTCGACCGTCCTGACCGCGTCGGGTTCGATCATCGGGTCCCCGGACTACATGGCTCCCGAGCGCATCCGCGGCGGCACCAGCGGTCCGGCCGCCGACCTGTGGTCCCTCGCCATGCTCCTGTACGTGGCCGTCGAGGGCCACCATCCGCTGCGCCGCGCGAACACCCTCGCCACCCTGGCGGCCGTCCTCTCCGACGATGTACCGCCGCCCCTGAGCGCCGGCCCCCTCACCGAGGTCCTCACCCGTCTCCTGGTACGGGACCCCGCCGCGCGTCCCGACGCGGCGGAGCTCGACGGGGTACTGGCCGAGATCGCCGCCGAGGTGGACGCCGTCGAGCCGGCCGCGGCCGACACCACCTCCTTCCACCTGGCGCCCCCTTCGCAGGCGGTACGGCCCCCGGCGGCCGCCGTGCCCGCCGGGCCCGCCACCACCGCCCCGTCCGGAGCCCCCGGCTCGCGGCGGCGTGGGCGCGCCGGGCGGTTCCTGGGCGCCGTGGCCGTGGTGGTCCTCGCGGTGGGCATCCCCGTCGGGGCGATGTCCTGGGACTGGCGGCCGGGCGAGGCGGGGGACGGTCCGACGGCGGCGCCTCCGGCGAAGTCGGGGGCCGGCGGCCGCGGGCCGTCCGCCTCGACCGGTACGCCGGGGACGAAGGCGACGGCGCCGGTGCCGCGCGATCTGCTGACGCCCGACGGGGTGCGGGCCGCCGTGGCGGCGGTGCGGGCGGCGACGGGTGGGGCGAAGGTGACGAGCTTCGTGGTGTACCCGGAGTACGCGGTGGCCGAGTCGGTGGTCAAGGGCAGTACGAAGCGGTACGACCGGTACGTGTACCGGGGTCAGGACGTGGCCGTGCGGGAGGGACCGGGTGGTACGGCGTTTCCCGGGACGGTGCCGGTGGACCTGAAGGTCTTCGACTGGGACGTCCTGCCGGCGCTCATGAAGCGGGCCGACAAGGAGCTGGGCGTCGAGAAGCCGACGAGCCGGTATCTCGTCGTCAATCCGGCGTCGACCCTGCTCGGCAGCGGCCCGGGGCTGAGCGTGTACCTCTCCGACACGTACGGCTCCGCGTATCTCAAGGCCGACGCGAAGGGCCGGGTGATCGCCACCTATCCGCGCGAGAACTGACCGCGGGCCGTCGTGTCGGCCCGCACGACGAGGGAGGCGAGTCCGGCTCTGGTCTCCACTCCCGTCTTGCGGTAGACGCGGGCGACATGGCTCTCGACCGTGCGCGGGCTGAGGCAGAGCCGCTCGGCGACGGCCTGGTTGGTGAGGCCCTCGGCGACCAGGGCCGAGATCTCCCGCTCGCGCGGGGTGAGGACGGCGAGCCGTCCCCCGGCGGCGGCCTCCGGCGGGGCGGGTCTGGTCCGGTCCGCCAGGTCCACCAGCATCCGGGCCCCGCCTTCGGCGGCCAGGCGGCGGCCTCTTCGCCACACCGCGACGGCCTGCGCCGCGTCGCCCGAGGCATGCAGCTGAGGGGCCGCGAGGAGCAGGCTGTGCGCCTCGCGCACCACGGCTCCCGAGCGCGCGCTCTCCCTGGCCGCCTCGGTGAACGCCCGTGCCGCGGCGGCCGGTTCACCCCGGTGCGCCAGGATCCGTCCCCGGGCCCGCAGGGCCGCGCCGCGCTGGACGGGCAGCCCGAGCGGCTCGGCCTCGGCCAGCGCGAGCCGCGCCCCGCGCTCGGCCTCCGGGAGGTCGCCGGCGGCGAGGGCGGCCCCGGCGAGAAGTTCCAGATAGCCGGGCCGCAGTGAGGCCTGGAGCCGCGAGAGGTCCGGGTCGCCGCCCGCCCGCACCAGCACCTCGCGCACCCGGTGCGGGTCCTGAGCGACGGGCACGCTGTAGCCGAGCAGGCAACGCGCCTGCGTGGCCCACCACCCCTCCGCCGTCCCCACGGTCGCCGCCGCCTCCTCGGCGGCCGCCAGCGCCCCGGGGTCCCCGAGGGGCCGGGCGTGCAGGAGGACGGTGGCCCGGATGGCCCTGCTGAATCCGAGGAGTTCGGCGCCGCCCAGGGTGCGGGCCACCGCGACGGACTCGTCGGCCAGGTCGAGCGCGGTGCCGGTTCTGCCGGTCAGGAAGTGGACGTACGCCGAGCAGAGGAGCAGCTGCGAGAGCGCGAAGGGCCGCCCCGCGCGCCGGGCCATCGCGACGCCGCGGGTGGTGTGCCGCTCGGCCGCCCCGTACTGCTCCAGGAAGACCTCGCACCAGCCGAGCCGCACCAGCGATTCGGCGTGCCGGGCCAGTTCGCCGTCGGTGAGGGTGTCGGTGTGCGCCGCCGCCTCCGCCGCGAGCGCGCGGGCGGCGGTGGTCTCCCCCTCGTACACCTCGCCGAGCGCGGCCAGCGTGAGCAGCTCGGCCGTCCCCGGCGCGTCGCCGTGCCGCCGCGCCTCCTC
Source organism: Streptomyces sp. NPDC037273 (assembly GCF_055603625.1). Lineage (NCBI taxonomy): Bacteria > Bacillati > Actinomycetota > Actinomycetes > Kitasatosporales > Streptomycetaceae > Streptomyces > Streptomyces sp. NPDC037273. The sequence goes on along the minus strand of NZ_JBVJVO010000001.1, from coordinate 195,305 downwards.
CAGGGTCTCCGCGACGACGGGGCGGACCTCCGGGTACCGGGAGGCGAAGAGCGCCCGGCAGCCCCATTCCACGACGAGCCAGGTCCGCAGGTCGGACCGGGGCCGCGGGCTGCGCTCCAGCTCGCGGCGGAGCAGCGCGTCGGCCTCGGGATAACGGCCGAGGTGCCGTTCCATGAAGGCGCAGAGGAGCACGGCGGAGGTGCGCAGTTCCGCCGTGGTGGTGTCGCCGGGGCGGCACGCGTCGATGAGCCGGTGGAGGAGGTCGCGGCTCTCCGCGACGCGTCCGGCGCAGCCGAGGGCGCGGGCGCGCCGGAGCGTCAGGTCGCGGCGGGTGGCGTGCTGTTCGGGGGTGTCGGGGAGCAGGGCGAGGACGGCGGCGAGCCAGTCGGCGGCGAGGGCGGGGTCGGCCGCGCCGATCAGTTCCGCGGCCTGGACGAGTTCGGCGGCGGTGGCCGGGTCCCAGGCCGTCGTGGCCCGTACGAGGTGGGGCGCGCGCTCGGTCAGGGGTGCGCCGGCCTCGGCGAGGGCGGTCGCGGAGCGCCGGTGCAGCGTGCGGCGGCGCCACGGGTCGAGGGCGCCCCGCACGAGTTCGGGCAGGGCCGGGTGGCGCAACGTGAGGAGGTGTCCGTGCGCGTCGGGCCGGACGAGGTCGCGGCGGGCCAGCGTCCGCAGGGCCTCGTCGACGCTCCCCCGTTCCATGCGGCGCGTGCCGGGCGGGGCCACGGCCGCCACCAGGTCGGCGGTCGCCCGCTCGCCGAGCACGGCGATCGCCTCGACGACCGCCTTCTCCGGCTCGTCGAGCGCGGTGAGTTCGGCGAGCAGCACCGCGACCGGTCCGGTGCCGGCCACGGCCGCCGCGCTCCGGTCCGTGCGGGCGGTCGCGAGCGCGCGGTAGTAGAGCGGGTTGCCGAGGCTGTCGCGGTGCACCTCGCGGGCTTTCTCGGGCGGCAGCCAGGGGGCGAGCCCCTCCGCGCAGTCCCGCTGTCCCAACGGGCCGAGGGCCAGCGGGGAGACGGCCCCCGAGTCGACCGCGCGGGCCAGGACGGAGGCGAGGCCGGGCGGTGTCTGGCGTTCGCGCCGGGCGAGCAGGAGCAGGACGGGCGCCCGGCGCGGATGCCGTAGGAGGTGGTCGAGCAGCTGGACGGACGCCGGGTCGGCGTCGTGCAGGTCGTCGAGCACGAGCACGAGCACGAGCCCCGGTTCCGTGACCCGCCCCAGGGCGGCCGCGATCCGGCGCACGTGGTCGGCCCGCACGGCGGCGGTGACGTCCGGAGCGGGCGTGTGGGCCGCCTCCACGAGGTCCGCCGCCGTGGCGAGCGCGGGGAACGCTCGGCGGTCCCGGTCGTCGAGGTCGGCGAAGGCGTCGGCGAGGACGTGGTAGGGGAGGCCCGGGTCCGTACCGGCTCGGCCGTGGAGGACGACCGTGCCGCGTCGGCGGGTGTGGCGGGCGAACTCGGCGAGGAGCCGGGTCTTGCCGATGCCCGGGTCGCCGGTGACGTCGGCGGCGACCGGGCCCTCCCCGTGGGTGCGGCGGCGCAGCAGCGCGTCGAGCCGGTCGAGTTCCCGGGCCCGCCCGACGAGGGGTGCGCGGTCGGCGCCTCCCCGTTCCCCGAAAGTCTCCACGTACCAGCCCCTCGTACCGTCCCGCTTCTTCCCGGTTCCCAGTTGTACGGCACGCCGCCGACATCGGGGCCTTCGGCCCGTGATGAGGGGCGTGAGCCGGAGGGGCCGGCCGGCGCGGGGCGCCGGGAGGGGGGGCTCAGGGGTGCATGCGCGCGCCCTTGAGGATCTTGTCGACGGCGTTGCGCGGGCCGTGGACGGCGAGGCCGACGAGGTCGAGGTCCGCCGTGGAGACGGCGCGGACGGCGGCGCGGTTGTCGCGGTCGTTGCCGGTGGTGAAGAGGTCGGCGGTGAAGACGGCGCGGGGCAGGGCGCGGGAGAGGGCGCGGCCGTGGGCGGCGGTCAGGGTCTCCTTGGAGCCTTCGAAGACGAGGACGGGCTGGCGGAACATGGGGAGGTAGGGGACGTCGTCACCGTCGGCGTACGGTTCGCCGATGACCTCGGGCACCTGCGAGCCGAGGCCGCTGACGAGGAAGGCGGTGACGTTCAGCCGCTGCCAGGTCTCCAGGTCCTCGCGGAGCAGAACGGCGATCTTGGTGTCGAAGCGGACGGGGGCGATGTCGGTGGTGGTCATGGAATGAGACTGCCGATCGCCCCCTCGTGCCGTCTTGTACATTCTTTGCATGCCCGCCAGGCAAGAGGTCTCGGCGTGGCGGCCGCACGTACCGGGGGTCGTGGAGGTCTTCCACGCGCACTACACCGAGCACGCGTACCCGATGCACGTCCACGACGTGTGGACGCTGCTGATCGTGGACGACGGGGCCGTGCGCTACGACCTGGACCGGCGGGAGCGCGGTACTCCGGCCGACACGGTGTCCCTGCTGCCGCCGCAGGTGCCGCACAACGGCTCGCCCGCCACCTCGCGCGGTTTCCGGAAGCGGGTCCTGTACCTGGACCTGACGCAGCTGGACGAGAGTCTCATCGGGCCGGCGGTGGACGGGCCCGATCTCGTGGATCCGCTGCTGCGCCGTCGTGTGGGGCAGTTGCACACCGCGCTCGCCGATCCGGGCGGTGAGCTGGAGGCGCAGAGCCGTCTCGCGCTGATCGGGGAGCGGTTGCGGGATCATTTGCGGCCCCGGCTCGTGACCCCCGCCCGGCCGGCGGATCCCGGTGTCGCCCGTGATCTGCGGGATCTGCTCGACGAGCGGCTGGCACAGGGGCTGTCCCTGGACGAGGCGGCGGGGCTGCTGCACGCCCATCCGACCCATCTGGTACGGGCGTTCAGCGGGGCCTTCGGTATCGCGCCGCACCAGTACCTGACGGCCAGGCGGCTCGATCGCGCCCGGCGGCTGTTGCTCGAAGGACAGGCGCCGGGCGAGGTCGCCGCCGCGACGGGCTTCTACGACCAGTCTCATCTGACGCGTGCCTTCAAGCGGTTGGTGGGCACCACGCCGGGGCGTTTCGCCCGGGAGGGGGCGGGTGCCGTGCCGGTCGCTGCGGCCGGCGGGTCCGGCCTTTCGCTCGCCGGAGCCGTACCCCTGTCGACAACTGGCCACGCGGACGGGGACGGCGGGGCGGGGAACGGGCCCCGGCCGTGGCGGGTCGACGCCATCCGCGCCGACAGGCGAGACGGGTCCGGCGCCGGAGAGTGATGATCCGGCCATGGGCGCGGGCCGCCCGGAGCGTCGGATACGGCCTCGCGTCCCGCCTCCTGGCGATCACCGAACGACCGGGGACGACCGAAGTCGACCGGATTCCGACCCTCGTCACTCAAACGGACCGAACGATGCACAGGTAGTCATATCCCCTGGTCGGCATGATTCCCGCGCCCTGCCGCACGCCCTGTCGACGGTGATCTTCCGCCCCGCACGCTGTACCCCGGGAACGGTGAGCGGAGGGGCGGGTGACCCGGATGGAGACCGGCAAGGACGCGGACAGGGCCGCGGACGTGGACGTGTGTGTGGTCGGCGCGGGTCCCGTCGGGCTGACGCTCGCGATCGGGCTGCGCCGGCTCGGGCTGCGGGTGCGGATCGTCGACAAGGCCCCCGCCGCCAAGCACGAGGCCCGCGCCCTGGTGATCTGGGCCCGGGCACGGGAGGCGCTCGACGCCCTGGGGGTCGGCGAGACGCTCCGGCGGCACGGGGTGGAGCTGGACGCGGTGACGATCCACGCGCGCGACCGGCCGCTCGGCGAACTCGTCACCGGCTGGACGCGCTCGGCCCACGCGCGGCCCCTCAACATCGAGCAGCACGACATCGAGCGGCTCCTCTGCGAGGAACTGGCCTGGCTCGGCACGGCCGTCGAGTGGAACACCGAGGTGACCGACGTCAAAGTCCACGAGGACCGGGCCGAGTTCACCCTGCGGCACGAGGACGGGCGGGTCGAGTCGGCCGCCGCACCGTGGATCGTCGGCTGCGAAGGAACCGCCAGCGTCGTCAGGGACCGGCTCGGCATCGCCTTCGAGGGACGCCGCCGCACCGGCCTCCAGGTCGTGCAGGGCAACGCCCACCCCACCTGGCCGCTGGGCGAGGAGCCCGGCCGGGGGCACATCTTCCTGGCGCCGCACCGCTCGCTGCTCGTCTTCCCGCTGCCCGGCGGCGGCTGCCGCTTCTTCTGCTTCCGCGACGATCCCGACCCCACCCTCACCACCGCGCCCACCATGGACGAACTCCGCGACCTGGTCGCGGACACCGCCCGGATGCCCGGCCTGCGCCTCGAACCCACCGAGCAGCTCTGGCTGAACCGGGCGCGCTTCAGCGACCGGGTGGCGGCGCGGCTCCGCGTCGGGCGCGGCCTGCTCGCCGGGGACGCGGCCCACGCCTGGGCGCCGGTCGGCGGGCACGGCATGAACGTCGGCATCCTCGGCGCCCACAACCTCGCCTGGAAGCTCGCCGCCGTGCACCGGGGGCAGGCGGGCGAGGCGCTCCTGGACACGTACAGCCGCGAGCAGCGGCTGATGGCGGTGCGGTACATCCGCGAGATGCGGTTCAACTTCATGGAGCTGCCGCTTCCGCCGCTCGGCTACCGGGCGTTCACCGCCACCGTGCCGATCGCGCTGGCCCGGCGCGGCTTCCAGCGCCGGCTCGACCTGCGGCTGAGCGACCTGCGCAGGAACCACGGCGACAGCACCTTGTCCTGGCACCGTCCGGGCCACCGCCGGCACCGCACGGGACCGCGCGCCGGCGACCGGATGCCGGACCTCGCGGTCACCGCGCCGGAGGCCGGCGATCCGGCCGAAGGACCGGCGTTCCCGAGGGACTTCGCGAGCGCTCCCGGCCGGGAACCCGCCGGAGGACCGGCACGGGACCCGGCCTCGGGGCCCGCCGCCGTCCGCCTGCACACCCTGCTCGGCTACGAGCGGTGGACCGTGGTCCTGCACGCCGGCCGGGCCGACCCGGGCACCCTGGAGGCGCTGCGCGAGGCCTGCGACCGGTTCCCCGCGCCGGTGCGGATCCTGCCCGTGACGCCCTGGGACGGGGCCGAGGCGAGACGGCTCGGGCACCCCGACGACCTGCGCCTGGTGCGACCCGACGGCTACGTGGGTCTGGTCGCCCCGCTCATCCGCACCGCCCTGCTCCGCGACTACCTGGCGACGCTCGCCCACGGCGGTCCGTGAACCGTCCGGAGTCGCGGCAGCCCCGCCCAGACCCGCGCACCGAACCGATCGGGAGTCGGACCGTCATGCACACCACCACCGTCACGCAGACCAGTCCCCTGCCGCGCGCCCGGCGGCGGACCCGCGCCAACAGCACCGTCACCGTCGTCGGAGCGGGGATGGCCGGCCTGGTCGCCGCCTACGAACTGGAGCGGCTCGGGTTCCGCGTCGAGATACTGGAGGGCAGCCGCAGACTCGGGGGTCGGGTCCGCACCCATCGCTTCGGCGCGGCCGAGGGCGCCCCGTTCGTGGAGCTCGGCGCCATGCGCATCCCCACCGCGCACCACCGCACGATGCGGTACGTCGAGCACCTCGGGCTCGGCGACCAGGTCCGCCCGTTCACGACGCTGCTCTCCGAGGAGAACGCCTATCTCGCGACCAGCACCGGGCACGTACGGCTGCGGGACGCGCCCCGGGCTCTGATCGCCGACGTGCGGGCCTCGCTGCCGGGCGGCCGGTACCGCGAGGAGACCGTCGTGTTCGGCGCGTGGCTCGCGGCCGTCGTCGACGCCGTGGCGCCGCCGGCGCTGCGCGCCGGGCTCCGCGCCGATCTCGCCCGCAACCTCCTCGACCTCGTCGAGGAGGTCGACGTCTCCCCGCACCTCCTCGGTCACGCCAAGGACCGCATAGACGTGCACGGTCTCTTCGCGGCGCACCCCGGCATCCGCGCCGGGTGCGGCACGCGCCTCAACGGCTTCCTCGACGACATCCTCACCGAGACCAGCCCGGAACTGGTCCGGCTCGCCTGCGGGATGGACCAGCTCGCACAGCGCCTGGCGGCCCGGATCCGCGGGCCGATCTGGCTCGGCCAGCGGGTGTCGGGCTTCGAGGTGGCCGCCGACCACGTCCTCGTACGGCTCGGGGACGACGGCCCATCGGCGGCCGTCCGGCGCTGCGACTACGTGCTGTGCACGGTGCCGTTCTCGGTGCTGCGGGGTCTGACGCTCGCCGGCTTCGACGAGGACAAGCTCGCGGTCGTGCGGGAGGTCGACTACTGCCCGGCGACGAAGGTCGCGGTCCACTGCCGTGAGCCGTTCTGGGAGCGGGAGGGAATCCGGGGCGGTGCCTCCTTCAGCGGCGGCCGCATCCGGCAGACGTACTATCCGCCGTCCGAATCCGACGGCGCCGTGGACGCCGGCCAGGGCGCCGCGCTGCTCGCCAGCTACACGATCGGGGAGGACGCCGAGCACCTCGGCCGGATGGCGCCCGCCGTCCGGCACCGGACCGTCGTAGAAGAACTGGGCCGGATGCATCCGCAGCTCCTGCGGCGCGGCATGGTGCGCGGTGTCGCCAGCCTCGCCTGGGGCACGCATCCGTGGGCGGCGGGCGGCTGCACCATCCGCTGGGGCCGCGACGCGGCCGCCTGCGAGGAGCAGCGGCGGCGGGCCGTGCGGCCGCAGCGCCGGATGTTCTTCGCCGGTGAGCACTGCGCGACCGAACCCGCCTGGATCGAGGGCGCGGTCGAGTCGGCGCTCGACGCGGTCTCCCTCATCGCACGTCACGCGCCGCGCCGGGGTGCCGCTCCCCCAGTCGAACGGGAGGCCGCGTGAGCGTCTTCGACCTTCCCCGTCTCTACTTCGGCGGCACCGCCGTCTCCCGGCTGCCCACCGGTCCGCACAACGGCCTGGTGGACCTGGCGGGCAACACCGCCCTGCGCGGCCCGGATCCCGGACAGGCCGCTCCGCCGCGGCCGTTCGGGGTCGGGGAACCGGCCGGGACCTATCACGCGCACCTCGCCGATCGACGGGCGCGCGGCGGGCACTTCTCCGGCAACGGCCATTTCCTCCTCGACGCCCGGATCACCGGGGTGCAGCTCAGCGACGGCCCCGTGGACACGGCCGATCCGGTGGTCGGCCGTGCCGTCGACCTGTGGGGGCACCACAATCCGTACCTGGGGACGACGGTGAATCGGGCCCGTGTCTTCGACGTCGACCCCGCCTCCGCGTGGACGGCCACCCTCATGGGCGGCCAGTTCGCCTTCGGCCGCGACGGCCGCTCCCACGACGGCGGTTACCTCTGTGTCGGCGACCTGTCCGGCTTCATGCCGCCCCGCTGGCACGGCTTCTCCCCGGTCCGCCGCGTGCTCCACCAGTGCGCCATCGGCGCCGGCGAGGGCCTCGACTGGCCCGCCGGGACCGTGGACTCCCCCGCCGTGCGTGCGCTGCGGGCTGCGGCGGAGTCGTACGAAGGCGGCGGGATCCTGGTGCAGTTCACGCTGGAGCGGCCGGAGGGCGAGGCCGGCCCTGAGGAAGGTGACGCCCCTGTCGTGTGGGGGCTGCGGGGCACGATCGCGCCCTGGCACCCGGACGAGCCGCGTACGCACCCGGCCGGCCGGCTGCTCCTGCCCCCGGGGCGGGGCGCCGGGGCGTCCGGGCCGTGTGCGGTACGGGTCTCCCCGGACGGGGTCGCGTTCCACCGGCCGTTCACGCCGCATCCCTCCGGGCCTGGGGGTACGGCCCTTGAGCTGCGGACCGCCCGCACGGATCTGCCGGTCGCCGTCCTCCCCGAGGGGCCCGGCGGGGACGGCGTGGTCGTGACCGTTCCGGTGGCGTCGCCGGAGGCCGTACGGCAGGCGGGGACGGAGGGCCTCGTCCTGGTGGCGCCGGCCGGGACCGGCACCGCCTCGCCGGTGGTGGTGCTGCGGGAGCGGGAGGCGGTGGTGGTGACGGACGAGGCCTGCCTGATCCTGGAGCATCCCGACCCCGAGCGGGGTGAGGAGTACGAGGTCGAGGTCCCGGTGCGGACGTTCCTGCGGGGACGTCCGGCCGCGCTCGACACGGTCGTCGTGCGCCAGTACCCCAACCCGCGCGCCCTGCCGCTCGATCCGGCGGCGTCCGCGCCGCACGCCGAGTGCGGGGACGTGCGGATCGTACGGCTCCGGGCGGGCCGCACGGCCGGGGAGAAGGAGCCCTCGGGTGCGGGGGCGGCCTCCTGCGTCGTCGGGACGGACGCGCGGGGGCGCGGCTGGTTCACGGTCGCCGGCTCACGGGCCGGGACCGCGCGGCTGCTGCTCGCCGCCGGGCCCGACGAGGTGCCGCCCGCGGGCCCGTCTGCGGCGGGCTGCTACGACCACGAGGACGCCCTCGGGTTCTGGCCCTGGGCGGGGTCCGCGGCGGTGCGGGTGCTGCCCGACGACTGGCGGCTTGACGCGGTCCTCCAGCAGGACGTGACCTTCGAGCTGCTGCACCGGGAGGTGTTCGCGTACTACGAGCAGCTGTTCCCGTTCATGCGGGACGAGGTGTTCAGTCTCGCGGACCGCTGCAAGGTGGAGACGTACGCCAAGCTCATCTGGCAGATGTGCGATCCGGCGAACAAGGACAGGACGTACTACATGCCGCCGACCCGCGACCTGTCCCTGCCGAAGGCGCGGCTGCTGCTCAAGTACCTGCGCGCGCAGAGCGCGGCGGCGGCCGTGCCCCCGGCCTCCTTCACCTCGCCCGTCCGGTCGTATCCACAGATCACCACGCGGGCGCAGCTGCGCGCGGCGCTCTGGCAGGCGGTCACGGTGGAGCTCGCCACCTCCCTGCAGTACCTGTACGCGGGGTACTCGGTGCCCACCCACGGCACGGGCTTCGAGTACGTCCGCAGCGGGGTGTGGACGCCCCGGCAGCTGCGGCTGGCCTGCGGGGACGGCGGGGAGACCCTGGCGAAGGGGGTGCGGGACAGCCTGTTCGACGTGGCGCGGGAGGAGATGACGCACTTCCTCGTCGTCAACAACATCCTGATGGCGATGGGCGAGCCGTTCCATGTGCCTGAGGTCGACTTCGGCACGCCGGGCCGGCTGCCGCTGCCGCTCGACTTCGCGCTCGAACCGCTGCATCTGGGCAGCCTCCAGCGGTTCATCGCCATCGAGCGGCCCGAGCGGCTCGCGGGCGGCACGGGCGCGGTGAACGGGACCGGGCCCTTCGGTTCGCCGAGCGAGCTGTACGCGGGCATCCGGGAGGGCCTGACCCGGGTCCCCGACCTGTTCCCGGTGGACCGGGGGCGCGGCGGGGGCGAGCACCATCTCTTCGTCGGGGCCGCGGTCAACGCCGTGCACCCCGACTACCAGTTGGAGGTGGACGACCTGTCGAGCGCCCTGTTCGCCGTCGACTTCGTGACCGAGCAGGGCGAAGGGGGCGTCCTCGACGCGGCGAAGGACGGCACCGAGTCCCACCACGACACCTTCGTGCGGCTCGCGGAGCTGCTGATGACCGAGCGCGCCGACGGCCCGCACGGGAAGGGCACGCCGTGGCACCCCGCCTATCCGTCGCTGCGGAACCCGACGCTCGATCCCGGGCACCCGCGGCGGGCGGCGGTCGCCGATCCGCACGCGCGGGAGGTGATGCGCCTGTTCAACCGCTGCTACTTCATGATGCTCCAGCTGATCGTCCAGCACTTCGGGGAGAGCCCCGACGCGAGTCTGCGCCGGTCGAAGCTGATGAACGCCGCCATCGACGTGATGACGGGGATGATGCGCCCGCTCGCCGAGCAGCTGATGCCGATGGAGTCGGGGTGGCGGGGGCGCACGGCGGGACCGTCCTTCGAACTGGAGGAGCCGCCCGCGTACATCGCGCGCCCCGACGTGGCCCGGCGCGGCTTCGTGATGCGCTTCCGGCACCTCGCGGCGATGGCCCGCGCGTGCGAGGGCGTGCCGGAGCGGGTGCCGGAGCTGATGGCCTGGTACGCGGATCGGTTCGCACACGAGGGGAGGAGCTGAACCCGTGACGTACACCGGAGCACGAACGAACCGGGTGGCCCGCGGCAGGTCCGAGGAGACCGAGGTCCTGATCGTGGGCGGCGGGCCCGTGGGCCTCGCGCTCGCCCTCGATCTGGCCCACCGGGGCGTGGACTTCGTCCTGGCGGAGGCCGGCGACGGCGGCGTCGCGCACCCCAAGGTCTCCACCGTCGGGCCGCGCGCCATGGAGGCCTTCCGGCGCTGGGGCGTCGCCGACGCCATCCGCGGCGCGGGCTGGCCGGCCGACCACACCCTGGACATCGCCTGGGTGACCGCCGTCGGCGGCCACGAACTGCACCGGCTGCGCCTCGGCACGGCCGGCGGGCGCCCTCTGCCGTCCTACACGCCCGAACCGGAGGCGATCTGCCCGCAGCACTGGCTGGCGCCGCTGCTCACCGACCGCCTCGGGGTCCGCCCCGACGGCCCCGTCCGCCTCGGTACGCGCCTGGTCGAACTCACGCCCCGCCCCGACCGGGTGAGCGCCGTGCTGGTGGACGCCTCCGGGGTACGGACGACCGTGCGCGCCCAGTACCTGGTGGGCTGCGACGGCGCCTCGTCCCCGGTCCGCAAGGCCTGCGGGATCGAGGCGCCCGAGCACCACCGGACCCGCGTCCTGCGCAACATCCTCTTCCGCGCGCCCGGCCTCGGAGCGCTTCTCGGCCCCCGCGCGGCCCTCGTCCACTTCGTGACCGAACCGGGCGGCCTGCGCTACCCGTTGCGGGCCATCGACGGCCGCGACCTGTACCGGCTGACCTGCCCGGCCGGGCCCGCGGAGGCCGAGTGGGCGGTGCACCGGGCGCTCGCCCTCCAGGTACCGGTGGAGGTGCTGTCGGACGCCACCTGGCACCTGACGCACCGGGTGGCCGCCCGGTACCGCGCCGGACGCGTTCTGCTCGCGGGCGACGCGGCCCACACGCTCTCGCCCTCCGGCGGACTCGGCCTCGCCACCGGCGTCGGCGACGCCGCCGACCTCGGCTGGAAGCTGGCCGCCGACCTGGCGGGCTGGGCCGGACCGGGCCTCCTGGACACCTACGAGACCGAGCGGCGCCCGGTGGCCGTCGGCTCCCTCGAAGAGAGCCACCGCAACCTCCGGCGCACCATCGACCGGCGCCTCTCCGCCGACCTCCGCGACGGGACACCGGCGGGCGAACGGGCCCGCGCCGCCCTCGCCCGGGAGATCGCCGCCTCCGACCCCGGGCGCGAATTCGACGCCCCCGACGCCCACTTCGCGTACCGCTACGCCTCCCCGGCCATCGCCGACGAGAAGCACCACGCCCCCGGCACCTCGTCCCCCGCCTCCTCGCCGCCCGGCGCCTCGTCCCCCGGCGCCTCGTCCTTCCGCCCCGACCCGCTGCCGGGACAGGACGGCACTCCCGCCTGGAACCGTACGACCCTGCCGGGCGCCCGAGCCCCGCACGCCTGGCTCTCTCCCGGCCGGTCCACCCTCGACCTCTTCGGCGGCGCCTTCGTCCTGATCTGCTCCGGCCCCACCGCCCCGGAGGGCCTCGCCCGTGCCTTCTCCGACCGCCGCGTCCCCCTGCGCGTCGTCCGCTGCCACGACCGGGAGACGGCCCGCCGCTACGAACGCCCCTTCGTCCTCGTCCGCCCCGACGGCCACGTCGCCTGGCGCGGCACCGCCCCGCCGGCCGATCCCGGGCGGGTGGCGGACATGGTGCGAGGGGCCTTGCCCGACGGGGACGGCTCGGGGTCGGGGTCGGGGGCCTGCGGGGAGGCGGGATGAGCGGGCGCACGGTCGGCGCGGGCCTCCTGGAGCCGTTCGATCCGGGCCGCCTCGACCTGGCCGATCCCTACCCCGTCTACCGCCGCTACCGCGAGACCGACCCGGTGCACGCGGTCCGCACGCCGAACGCCGTGGACGGCGGGGCGACGACGACCTGGTACGTCTTCGGGCACGCGGAGGTGACCGGCGTACTGACGGACCGGAGCTTCCGCAGGGCCCGCCCTTCGGCGGCGAGCGCGATACCGGTCCCCGACGGGTACGCGGCGCTGCGGCGGATCGTCGAGAACTGGCTCGTCTTCCTCGACCCGCCCCGGCACACCCGCCTGCGCGCCCGGGTGTCACCGCCCCTCGGCGCCCCGGCCGTCAGGGCACTTCGCCCCCGGGTGCGGGAGATCGCCGAGGAGCTGACCGCACCGCTGGCAGGGCGGCCGGTCGTGGAACTGGTCGAGGGGTTCGCCGCCCCGTACCCGCTGCTCGTCGTGGCGGGGCTGCTCGGGGTGCCGGGCGAACGGTGGCCGTGGTTCCGTACGGAGGCACTCGCGCTCCAGCGGGCCGGCGGCACCCGGGGCGACCGGTCACCGGACGCGCTCGACCGGGCGGACCGGGCGGCGGCGGAACTGGAGGCGTACTTCGGCGGGGAGCTCACGGCCCGGCGTGCGGACGACCGCGGCGACCTGCTCTCCGCGCTCGCCAGGGCCGGGGTCGAGGACCCGGCCCTGGACACGACGACGCTGACGGCGACCTGCGTCCACCTGCTGACCGCCGGCCACGAGACGACGACGGGCCTGCTGGGCAAGGCGGTGCTCGCGCTGCTCGCCCACCCCGGCGCCGGGGACGAACTGCGCGCCGATCCCGCGCTGTTGCCGAAGGCCGTCGACGAGTTCCTGCGCCACGATCCGCCCGTCCAGATGGTCACCCGCTGGGCGCACCGGGACACCGCCCTCGCCGGCCGCACGATCCGCCGGGGCGACCGGGTCCAGGCCGTCCTCGGCTCCGCGGGCCGCGACCCGGCGCGCTTCCCCGACCCCGACCGTCTCGACATCCACCGCGACAGCGCCCGCCACTGCGCGTTCGGCCTCGGCATCCACTACTGCGTCGGGGCCGCGCTGGCCCGCGCGGAGGCCGAGATCGGCCTCGGCCTCCTCCTGGACCGCCTGACCGCGCTCCGCCCCGGCGCGCGGCCACGGGTGGAGGTGGAGTACGCCCCTGACTGGGTCTTCCACGGGCCGTCCCGCCTGACGCTGTCCTGCTGACACCCCGTCTAGCGAACGCGACCTCCTCTTCGGGAACACCAGCCCCCGCCCACCCGTTGGACAAGGTACCCCCCAGGGGTATGACGAGGAGGTTCCGTGACCACCAGAAGACTGACCGCGCTCACCCCCGAGCAGGCACCCGGCCGCGCGGGCGAGTTGCTCGGCGACATCGTCGAACGGCACGGTTCGGCCGGTGAGATGGTGTCGACGATGGCGCACTCGCCCGCGCTGCTCGACGGCTACCTGAGCCTCTCCCGGGCCATGAAGCGGGTCAGGATCCCCCGCGCGCTCAGCGAGAAGCTCTCCCTCGCCGTCCAGGAGTGGATCGGCTGCGGCACCTGCCGCGACGCCCACCGCGAGGCGGGCCGTGCGGCCGGGCTCGGCGAGACCGACATCGAACTGGCCCGCCAGGGCACCTCGACCGACCCCCGCGAGGCCGCCCTCATCGGTCTCGCCCTGCGCGTCCTCGCCGAGCCGGGCTCCCTCTCGGACGACGACGTCGCCGAGGTACGGGCGCACGGCTGGAGTGACCGGGTCATCGCGGAAGTGGTCGGCGTGGTCACCCTCAACCTCCTGACCGGCGCCTTCAACCTCCTCGCGGGCATCCAGCCGGAGCCCGAGGCCTGAGTACGCCCCCGGGGGCCGGCGTTCAGTCGCCCTCGGGGGCGGTGAAGGCGACGGCGGAGGCGGGCACCGTGACCTCCGCGTCGCTGCCGAGGGAGTAGGCGGCGACGCGGGAGACGGTCGCGGCGGGCACGAGGTCGTGGACGCCGGGGACCGCCGGGCAGTCCTGGGTGGCGTGGGCGTCGTGCGGCAGGACGACCCGGTAGCCGCGCTCCAGGGCCGTACGGGCCGTCGCCTGGACGCACATCTCCGACATGACGCCGCAGACGGCGAGCGCCCGTACGCCCGCGTCGGCGAGCACGCCGCCCAGCGGGGTCTCCTCGAAGCCGTCGTCGTAGGGCTTGCGGATCACCACCTCGCGGGGGCCGGACTCCACCGGGTGGTGGAGCTCCCAGCCGGGCGTGTGGGGTTCGTCCTCGGACCCGGGCGGGCCGTCGTTCTGGAGGTGGACGACGAGCGCACCCGCCTTCCGGGCGCGGGCGAGGAGATCCGTCGTGCGGTCGACGAGCCGGTCGGCCGCGGGCACCGCGCCGTCCCCGGTGACGAACGCCGACTGCACGTCCACGACGATCAGGGCGTCCACGGGCTCTGCGAGCTGAGTCATCCCGCCATCATCACTCCCACCCGGCCCGCGCCGCCACGGAGTTCCGGCCGCCGGACCGGCGGAAACGCCCCGGCGCGGGCCCGAGGCGGCGGGTTAGTCTGGCGCGCTGACCGAAAGCACGAGCGGGGTGGGGAATGGCGGGGATGGAGACGTCCGACTGGTGGGAGCTGCTACCGGACGGAATCCGGCGACAGGTGGACGCCTACGTCCTCCAGGACGCGCGGATGCGGGCCGTCCTCGCCGTCCTCGACATCGGCCGCGTCCACGGGATGGGGCTCCACGACGCCGAACTCGTCGTCCACCAGCGCTATCTCCACCACGGCGACCGCGTCGCCCGCACCCCCGACAGCCCCCTCGACCAGGAGTCCCTGGCCGCCCGCGCCGCCGGCTGCCCCGGGCGGGTCGTCGCCATCGAGGCGGTGTGGGACGGCGACACCACGCACGACTGGTTCGTGAACCTCCTCGCGATCACCGACGAACCCGCCGGTGAACGCCCCCTGGCCACGATCTACCGCGAGACGGCCCTACGGCACCTGGGCGAAGGGCCGGAGGGCCGCACCGGGTCCGCCGCACCCGACCGGCGCGACCGGCCCGACCCGGTCGGCGGGCGTGACGCACGCGGCGAGCGCGGCCAGGCCGGGAAGCGCCGTGCCAGGAAAGCCCCCCGCGTTGCCCGCCACCTGTCGGCCGTCGTCGCCGAGGAGGTGGGCGGCGCCCTGGCCGCCGCCTTCTCCGTGCCCTTCCATTTCGCGAGCCCGGACGAGCCCGACGACGAAGCTCCGCGCTGGCGCCCCTGAGGAGGCCGGCGTCACCGCCCCGCCGCGTCCGCCTTCTCGGCCCGGGACAGGAGCCACATCCCCGATGCCCCGGTCGTGAACAGGCCGGTGACCAGCGCCACCAGGGAGACCCCGGGCCCCGAGGCCCAGTCGACGGAACCGGCGCGCACGGCGAGGACGACCGCGAGGGCGACGGCCACCACCGGGACGGCCCGGAGGGCGGGGCGGGTGCGGGCCAGGTCGTCCTCGGCCAGTGAGGCGAGCACGCCGACGCCGAGGGAGAGGGCCCACACGCCGAGGCCCTGCGCGTCGGCGCGGTTCACCGTCCACGGGACCAGCGGGCCCCAGAAGCCGGGGAAGACGAGCAGTCCCGCCCCGATGCCGAGCCAGGCCGAACCGAGCACCGCGAGCGGCGGCTTGGACCAGCCGGGCAGCGGCGCGACCGGACCGGGGCCGGTACCGGGGGACGCTCCCCGCACCGGCCTGAGGTACTGCGCGGCGAGACAGCCCACGGCGGCGAGTGCGAGGACGCCCAGGGTGGCGACCCAGCCGAGGCTGAACAGGGCGAGGAAGATCGGGCCGCCCCGGAAGGCCTGGAGGTCACCGGCGTTGAGGACGCTGACCGTGAAGAGGCCCACGAGGACGATCACGAGCGGCAGCGCGAGGCTCCGCACCTCCTCCCAGACCCGCGCCCGGCCTATCGTGAACAGCGCGGGCGCCACGCCCAGCATGGCCGCGCCCACCAGGCCCGGGCTCAGCGCCTCCGGTGACACCCAGGCACCCGCCCGGTGGCCGAGGAGGCCCGCCACGGCGAGCAGCCCGCCGACGGCGAGGCTGATGCCCCCGACGACACCGCTCAGGACCACGAGGGCGGACGACAGTTCACGCCCCCGCACCTCCCCCGGCTCCCCCGCCCCCTCCGCCGCGGCCGCCTCGGTCGCCCGCTGTCCGGTCTCGCTCATGCCTGACGTCCTTCCGTGACGGTCGCGGCCGCCGCCGTGGCGGGGCGGGTGGGCAGGTCGGCGAACGCGGCCCGCCGCTTCAGGAGTTCCCGGGCGTGCAGGACGCGGAGGCTGACGACGGTGACGGCGGCGTAGGCGAGCATGCCGCCGCCGATGCCGACGCCCGCGAGCATGGCCGTGGGGCGGTCGAGGCCCATGGACCGTTCGAGTACGGGCACGGTGACCGCGGAGAAGGCGGGCGCGAGGCAGAGGGCGACGAGATGGAGCCGCCATTCCTCGCGCGGCCAGGCGGCGCCCCGGCTGCCGGCGCAGGCAGCGCGTACGGCGATGACGGCGTAGGTCACGGCGTAGGGGACGAGGTAGGCGACGAGCAGACGCCGGCCCGCGGTGCCGCCGTCGAGGAAGGCGACCGTGATCCAGGCGAGGCCGGCGGCACCCGCGAGGTGGGCCGCGACCTGGACGGGGAGGGGGCACCAGGTGCCGGTCAGGCCGGGGACGGTGTCACGCCGGTCGAGGGCGCGGGAGGCGAGGAGCGCGCCGAAGGCCACCAGGGAGCCGAGGTGCATGATCGCGACGCGGTTGATGTCGAGGATGCCGAGGCCCGGGTAGAGGGAAGGCAGGAAGCCCCATTCGAGCCGGAGCAGCGGGGCGGTCATCAGGAAGCCGTAGCAGAGCAGCATCCAGCGTTGGTGGAGGTCGGGGAAGCCCCGGACGGCGGCGAGGACGCCGAAGGTCACGCTGCCGACCGTGCCGACGAGGATCGTGGCGAGCACGATCCAGAACGCGGCGCCGCTGAAGGCCCGTTCCGGCGGGGTGCGGACGAGGTAGAGGGCGGCGCCGGCCATGGACACGTAGACGGTGACGGCGAACACGGTGCCGGTGATCCGGTGCAGCCGGACGCGGCGGCGTACGGCCGAGAGCAGCTGGACCGGGCCGAGCAGCATGAGGAGCCCGCCCAGGACCGAGTGCACGATCAGCGGGAGCAGGCTGCGCCCGTATGGTCCCATCCGGTCGCGCACGGCCTCGGCGACGAACTCCGGGGAGACGGACCGGCCGAGGATCCATTCGCCGATGGCCGGAGCCCCGGGACTGGCGTACGGCCAGAGTTCGGTCATGGCGATCGGCGCGTACGCCAGGCAGACCACCGTCACCGCGACGGTGGCGGCCCGCCACCGTGTCGTGCTTGTCGGACGCCCCACGGCGGTCCCCCTCCTCAGCACCGGGCATAGTCCTATCTGGACCATGAAGGAAGGTAGGGCGGGGCCGGAGTGAGGTCAACCGGTCGGTAACAAACTCAGGACTCGCGACTTTCGACCCACTGCCAGAAATCGACCATCATCCGCTCATAACGGATGCCGAACTCCAGCGCCTCGCGCTGCCCCCGGGTCAGCAGCTCGCCCACGTCGCCGGCCAGTTCCTCGTACCCGTCCAGGGTCTTGCGGTGCTCCTCGATCTGGACCGGGGCGTGGACGCGCGGGCTCGCGCCGAACCACAGCTTGAGGATGCCGCGTTCCCGGGCCTCGACGGGTACGAAGGCGGGGTCGGCGAGCCAGCCGCGCAGGGCGGCCGACCCCGCCTCGGTGAGCCGCATCAGGCGCCGGTTCCGGCCGCCCGGCTGGCGTACCTCCGACAGGAGCCCCGCTTCCAGGAGCCGGTCGCACTGGGCGTACACCTGCGCGTGCGGCATCGCCCAGAACGGCGCCACGGTCCGCGCCGCCTCGACCTTCACGTCGTACGGGCTGGCCTCGCCCAGCGTGTCGATGATGCCGAGCACAAGGAAGGAGGGGGTGGTCAACCGGACTTCAGACATGCCGCCGACCGTACCGCGCGATCGGGCCGAAGTCCCTGGTGAGGCGGCCATCCGCCACCCCCACCGGTCGGGAAACCGCCACGGGCCGAGGCGATGATCGCCGCCTACGCGAGGGGCCTGGTGACGCCCGGTTCGGTGGGGCGGGGCGCGGCGGGGGCGGCCGGTGGCCGGCCGGGGAGCGGTGGGAACACCGCGTAGGGGTGGGCCGCGAGGCCGTCCGGCGGGGTGGATTCCGGGCGGAGGAGGTCGCCGAGCGCGGCGAGGCGGATGAGCCGGAGGATCCAGGGCTGGTCGCACAGGAGCCGCCAGCGGGCGCCGCGCCGGTGCGCGCGCCCGGCGCAGTGGGCGAGCAGGCCGAGCCCGGTGGCGTCGCAGAAGGTGAGGCGCCGGATGTCGAGGGTCAGCGCGTCGGCCTCCCGCACGAGGGCGTCGAGCTCGGGCCTCAGGTGCCGCACGAGGACGAGGTCGAGCTCGCCGCGGAGCGCGGCGACGGTGACGCCGCCGGTCGAGCGGACGACGAGGTACGGGTCGTGACGGGGAATCAGCTGCATCGGACGCTCCACAGGGTGGCTCCATGTGTCATTTCGAGCGTGGCCGTGCCGCTGGGGGAAGGGACGTTTCACCTTCGCCGCTGTCACCTGAATCGGTGAACGCGGGGCGGGTTTTCGCTCGCTTGTTCAGCCGGATTCCGTACGGGTGGGCGAAGACCCGGGAGGGTCGGCGCCGATCGGGATCCGCCGGAACTCCACGGTCTCGTACGGGCTGCCGGTCCCGGTCTCGTAGAGGAGCCCGACGGTGCGCGCGCCGAGCCGCACCAGGTCCGAGTAGGCGGCCTCGGCTCCGGAGACCGCGAGCGACTTCCGGAAGGTCCGGCCGTCGTCCGTACTGCTCCACAGGGCGAGGTCCGTGCGCGCGGTCGGTACCGAGGGAGCCGAGAAGAGCAGGAGGCGGTCCGGCCCGCCGGCGTACAGGAGGCTGCCCTGCACGACGGGGACCGCGTCCAGGGTGCGCTGGGGCGCGAAGGGGCGGGCGAGGGTGAGTCCGCCGTCGGCGGAGCGGGCGTCGGCGCGGTTGCCGGGGCTGCTGCCCAGCTGGTCGCGGGCGCTGAAGTAGACGCTGCCGTCGGGGAGTTCGGCGGCGGTGGACTCGTTGGCGTTGACGAAGCCGTCGTAGGTGTCGTCGACGAAGCCGAGCCGCCAGGTCAGGCCGCCGTCGTCGCTGTAGAGGGCGTGCGCCCCGTAGTGGCGGGGCTCGCGGCCGGTGTCCGGGGAGCCGGGGGGCGGGGCCGCCGAGTGGTTGGCGGGGACGAGGAGGCGGCCGGCGTGCGGGCCGTGGGCGAGGGCCAGGGCGTGACCGGGGCCGGTGGCGTACCAGCGCCAGCCGGGGCGTGTGACGTCGGCCGTGATCTCCTGCGGCGCGGAGAACGTGCGGCCGTCGTCGGTGCTGCGCTGCACGAAGACCCGGCGGCCGCGCTCCGCCGGGACCTCTCCGGCGAGGATCCGGCTCTCCGTGGCCTCGGCGCCGTTGAAGGAGCTGACGAGGACGACGTCTCCGGTGCGCGGGTCGACGACCGGCGCGGGGTTGCCGCGGGTGTCGCCCCGGCCGTCGGCGGCGACCCGCTGCGGTCCCCAGGTGCAGCCGCCGTCCTCCGAGCGCCGCACCACGATGTCGATGGCGCCGCTGTCCCCGCCCCCGGCCGCCCGCCCTTCGGCGAAGGCGAGCACGGTGCCGGCCCGGGTGCGTACGACGGCCGGGATGCGGTAGCCCGCGTACCCGCCGGTCCCGGCCGTGTACGGGACGGAGGTCGTGCAGCCGGCGCCGGGCCCCGCACGGCCCGGCGCCGGCTCCCCCCGTCCGGATGGTCCGATCAGCCCCGCGGCGAGCAGCCCGGCGGCCGTCACCGCGACGACCGCCGCCGCTGCCACGGCTCCACGCCCCACGGGTGCCTCCTGCCGCTCCGCCGCCGCACCGGCGCGTCGCGGCTCACGGCCCGAAGATCACCTCCGCGGAAGGCGGCGATCCGAACAGCCGGACAACACCGGGCGGCGCGGAGACGAAACCCGGTGGAGCCACCGGGCGTGGGTCGTGCGGCCGGTCAGCCCGCGAACCTCGCCATCCACGCCTCGACCTCGTCCGAGGAGCGCGGCAGGCCGTCCGACAGGTTCTCGTGGCCGTCCTCGGTGACGAGCAGGTCGTCCTCGATGCGGACGCCGATGCCGCGCCACTCCTCGGGGACGGTGAGGTCGTCCGGCTGGAAGTAGAGGCCGGGCTCGACGGTGAGGACCATGCCCGGTTCGAGGACGCCGCCGACGTACTCCTCGGTGCGCGCCTGCGCGCAGTCGTGGACGTCGAGGCCGAGCATGTGGCCGGTGCCCGCCATGGTGAAGCGGCGCTGGAGGCCGAGCTCGTAGGCGCGGTCGACGGGGCCCTCGATGAAGCCCCACTCGACCAGCCGGGCGGCCAGGTGGCGCTGGGAGGCCTCGTGGAAGGCGCGGTACGGGGCGCCGGGCTTCACCGCGGCCATGCCGGCTTCCTGGGCCTCGTACACCGCGTCGTACACCTGGCGCTGGACGGCGCTGAAGGTGCCGCTGATGGGGAGGGTGCGGGTGACGTCGGCGGTGTAGAGGGAGTGGGTCTCCACGCCGGCGTCGAGCAGGAGCAGCTCGCCGGGGCGCACCGGGCCGTCGTTGTCCGTCCAGTGCATGATCGTGGCGTGCTCGCCGGCGGCACAGATGGAGCCGTAGCCGACGTGGTTGCCCTCCAGGCGGGCGCGGCGGAAGAAGGTGCCCTCGATCCACCGCTCGGAGGAGGCGACCGCGCGGGAGAGCTCGCCGACGCAGTCGGTGAAGCCGCGGACGGTGGAGTCGACGGCCTTGCGCATCTCGCCGATCTCCCACGCGTCCTTGACGAGCCGGAGCTCGCTAAGGGCGCCTTCGAAGTCGGCGTCGCGCTCCTCGTCGGTGGTGACGGCGGCTTCGAGGGCCGGGTCGACGCCGCGGACGATGCGGGTGGGCACGCCGGAGCCTGCGGCCAGGTCCTCGGCGATGGTGCGGACGTCGCGGCAGGCGAGGCCGAGGACGACCTCGGACTCGGCGAGGGTGCGGCGGCGGCCCATCCACAGTTCGGCGGTGTAGCCGAGCCAGAACTCGTCGGTGTCGCGGCCGTCGCGGGGCAGCTGGTAGCAGTAGGCGTCGTGGCCGCCGTCGGCGCGGGGTTCGAGGACGAGGGCTCCGTCGCGGGCCTGGTCGCCGGTCATGTGCACATAGCCGGTGTAGGCGCGGAAGGGGTACGGGTCGTCGTTGGAGCGGGTCTTGAGGTTGCCGGACGGGATGACCAGGCGCTCGCCGGGGAAGCGCGCGGAGAGCGCGGCGCGGCGGCGGGCCGCGTAGGGGGCCTGCTCCGCCGGTTCGAGATCGTGTCGCTCGGTGTCCGCCCAGCCGGTCCGCATGAGGGCGGAAAGCTCCTCGGAGACGCCTTCGTAGAGGCCGTTCTTGCGACCCTTCGCCACGTCCTGCACCTTCTTCCGGGTGAGTTGTCAGGCCACCGGTCGTCGGTGGCATCCGGACGGTACTGCGCGGGGCGCCCGCCGGGTGCCCAGCAGTGCCAGTGGCACTGATCGGCCACTCGGCCTGCGGCGGGCGGCGATAATGCGGTGCATGGCGAACGCGAAGCTCAGCGAGGCCCTCCGGGTCCTGGGGATCGGCGAGCAGGCCGTCCTGGTGTACGGGAAGCTCCTCGAACTCGGCCCCGCGCCGCTCGGCACCGTCGGCGCGGCGGCCGGCCTGGCGGGCGCGGAGCTCGCGAGGGCGTACGGGGAGCTGGTCGACGCCGGTCTGGCGAACGCCGCCGAGGAGGGACCCGAGGTGGTGGCGCCGGTGCCGCCCGCCGCGGGTCTTGAGATCCTCGGCCGGCACCGGGCGGCGGAGCTCGACGCGTCCCGGCTCACGGTCGGCGGGGCGTTCGAGACGTTCCGGCGGCAGCGGCTCGCGACCACCGGCGACCATCTCGTGGAGGTCGTCACCGGTGACGCGGTGGGCCTGCGGATGCGCCAGGCGTGGACGAGCGCCCGCGAGCAGATCCGGCAGCTCGACTCGCCGCCGTACTTCCCGCTGCCCGGCGCGACGGACGACGCGCTGGCCACGCTCGCCCGCGGGGTGACCCAGCGGGTGGTGTACTCGCGGGAGTCCCTTGAGGTGCCGGGGAACCTGGAGTCGGCCATCGAGCCGTGCATCGAGGCCGGGGAGCAGGCCAGGGTGCTGCCCTCGGTGCCGGTGAAGCTGGTGATCATCGACGAGGCGTACGCGCTGGTGTCCCTGTCGATCAGGGAGTCGGACGTGCACAACGCGACGCTGGTGGTGCAGCCGTGCGGGCTGCTCTCCGCGCTCATCGCCCTCTTCGAGCAGGCCTGGCAGAGCGCGCTGCCCTTCCACGGCCGGGCCACGCGGCCCGCCGGGCTGCTTCCGGCCGACCGGCGGCTCCTCCGGCTGCTCGCGGGCGGGGCGGCCGACGAGGTCATCGCCCGTGAGCTCGGCGTCAGCCGCCGTACGCTCTTCCGCCGCATCCAGGTCCTGATGGCCCGGCTCGGCGCCACCAACCGGTTCCAGCTGGCGCTCCAGGCCCAGCGCCAGGGCTGGCTGTGGGGGGGGGGCCGGGGGGGGGGGGGGCAACCCCCAAGCCCCCCGTTAACCCCAATTTCCCCGCAAAAAAAGTTGCATCCAGGGAGTGTTTTTCGTGGGCTTATTCTTTTCTCCCGA
>NZ_JBVJVO010000001.1:155128-172839 GCF_055603625.1 Streptomyces sp. NPDC037273 | reverse complement strand
CTTTGTGTAGCTTCCCCCCCCCCCCCCCCCCCCCCCCCCCACAGCCGCCGCGTCAGCTCAGGTTCCCGCGCAGGAACGTGTACATCAGGGCGCTGTTGTGCGCGGCCTGCTCGTTGTCCCCGGCGCCCGCGTGGCCGCCGCCGGTGTTCTCGTGGAACAGCACCGGATGGCCGAGCTCCCGCAGCCGGGCCGCGGCCTTCCGGGCGTGGCCCGGGTGGACGCGGTCGTCGCGGGTCGAGGTCATGAGGAGGACCGGCGGGTAGGTCCGGTCCGCTTCGAGCCGGTGGTACGGCGAGAGGTCGAGCAGGTGCGGCAGATCGGCCTCGTCGTCCGGGTCGCCGTACTCGGCGATCCAGGAGGCGCCCGCGAGCAGCTTGTGGAAGCGGGCCATGTCGAGCAGCGGCACCTGGGCGACGATCGCGCCGAAGAGTTCCGGGTAGCGGGTGAGCATCGCGCCCATCAGCAGGCCGCCGTTGCTGCCGCCCGCCGCGCCGAGCGAGGCCGGTGTGGTGATGCCCCGGGCGACGAGGTCCTGGGCGACGGCCGCGAAGTCCTCGAAGGCCCGCGGCCGCTCGGCGCGCAGCGCCGCCTGGTGCCAGTCGGGGCCGTACTCGCCGCCGCCGCGGATGTTCGCGATGACGTAGGTGCCGCCCTGTTCCAGCCATGCCCGGCCGGTGACCGCCCCGTAGTAGGGGGTGAGGGAGACCTCGAAGCCGCCGTAGCCGTAGAGCAGGGTGGGTCCGGGGCCGGTGACGGCGTGGTCGGGGCCGATGACGAAGTACGGCACGCGGGTGCCGTCGCGGGAGGTCGCGAAGTGCTGCTCGACGGCGAGGCCGGCCGTGTCGAAGCGGTCGGGGGCCTGCTTGAGCGTCTCGGTGTCGCCGCCGATGCGCCCCCGGTAGAGGGCCGAGGACTGGAGGAAGCCCGACACGTCGAGGAAGTACTCGTCGGAGACGTCCGGGTCGGTGTCCACCACGCTGACGGCGGACAGTTCGGGGACGCCGACGAGCGGTTCGCGGGTCCAGCCGCCGCCGGGAGCGGGGGTGAGGACCTCGATGCGGGTGCTGACGTCCCGGAGGATCTCCAGGATCAGGTGGCCGCGGGTCCAGGCGTGCCCGGACAGGGCGGTCCGCTCGTCGGGGGTGAACAGCGCCTCGGGGGTGCGGTCGCCGGCCAGGAAGGCGTCGAAGTCGAAGGCGAGCAGCGAGCCGGTGGGCTGCCCGAGCCACTCGGACTTCAGGGTGACGATCAGGTGCCCGCGGTGGGCGTAGGCGACGGCGTCGTCCGGTACGTCGATCCGGACGAGCGTGCCGTCCGGCCGGAGCAGATGGGTCTCGCTGCGGAAGAAGTCGAGGGAACGGCCGACGAAGTCCCGCTCGTAGCCCGGCGTGCTGTCGTGCGTGCCCCAGGCGGACACGTCCTCCTGCCCGGCCTCGAAGACCAGCTCGGCCTCCGCCACCGGGGTGCCGCGCCGCCAGACGCGGACCTGGCGGGGGTAGCCGGAGTCGGTGAGCGAGCCGGGGCCGGTGTCCGTGCCGACGAAGACGGTGTCGGCGTCGATCCATCCGATCCGGGTCTTCGCCTCGGGCAGCCGGAAGCCGTCCTCGACGAACGTCCGCGTGGCGAGGTCGAATTCGCGGACCACGACGGCGTCCCCGCCGTCCCGCGACAGCCGGATCAGCGCCAGGTCGTGCTCGGGCCGCCGTACCCGCGCCCCGTCCCACACCCACTTCTCGCCCTCGGCCTCGGCGAGCGCGTCGAGGTCCAGGAGGACGTCCCAGTCGGGGGCGTCCTTGCGGTACTGCTCCAGCGTCGTGCGCCGCCACAGGCCGCGCACGTGCTCGGCGTCCCGCCAGAAGTTGTAGAGGTGCGGGCCGCGCCGGACGACGTAGGGGATGCGGTCCGAGGCGTCGAGCACCTCCCGCAGCCGCTTCTTCAGCGGCTCGAAGCCGGGGTCGGCGGCCAGCGCGTCGGCGGTCTCGGCGTTGCGCTCGGCCACCCAGGCGAGCGCCTCGTCACCCGACACGTCCTCCAGCCACAGGTACGGGTCTTCGTCGGTCACGTCTCCCATGTGCTACTTCCCGTCCTCACGTCGCAGCTGTGCCGAAAGGTGGTGCCCCAGCGGCTGTCCGACGGCCGCCATGTCGTGGACGAAGCCGAGGGTGCCGTCGTCCGCGAGGGTATAGCGGCGGCGGGTGGCCTGGACGTCCTTCGCGGTGGGGGCGAGGGCGACCGTGTGCGTGGCGAGGTCGACCGCTCCGTCCCGCGCCTCGCCGACCATGATCTCGGCGATGCCGGTCGGCTGGGTGATCAGCGCCTCCACGCCGCCGTCCGGCTTCATCCGCCACCAGCCGCTCTCGCGCGCGGCCGGCCGCAGCGGCTCGCCGTCCCCGTCGATCAGCCAGGCGCGCGCCTCGTAGTGGAGGAAGGGCCGCCCGTCGTGGCTGAAGGTGACCTCCTGCTCGTACGCGAACTCCTCGGCGAGCGTCGGGTACGCGCCCCGGCCCCGGCCCGTCCAGGTCCCGAGCAGTCCGGTCACCGGCGCGAGCAGTTCGTGGGGTGCGGGCGACTCCTCGGGCCTGAGGGCGTCGGGGAAGGGGTACGGCCGCTCGCGGTCGGTCATGGAAGGCGCTCCTGGGTCGGGGGGGCTGTGCAGGATCGCAGCTTAGATCTTGGCGCCCTGGCGAACGGCGTCCTGGCGGGCGGTGCCCTGGCCGGCGGTCCCCTCGCGGGCGATCCCCTCCCGGGCGGGAAGATCCGCGCCCCCAGCGCCGTTGGTAGAAACGTGAACGAACTTGAGGTGGCACAGGCCGAGGCGGTCAGGCCGGTGGACGTCGTCGTCATCGGCGCCGGACAGGCGGGACTTTCGGCCGCCTTCCACCTGGAGCGGACCGGCCTCGAGCCCGACCGGGACTTCGTCGTCCTCGACCACGCCCCGCGCGCCGGCGGCGCCTGGCAGTTCCGCTGGCCCTCCCTCACCTACGGCAAGGTCCACGGGATGCACGCGCTGCCCGGCATGGAGCTGACCGGGGCCGACCCCGCGCGCCCGTCATCGGAGGTGATCGGCGCGTACTTCGAGACGTACGAGCGGACCTTCGGCCTGCGCGTCCACCGGCCCGTGGACGTCACCGCCGTGCGGGAGGGCGAGAGCGGGCGGCTGCGGGTGGAGACCTCGGAGGGCGTGTACGCCACGCGTGCCCTGATCAACGCCACCGGCACCTGGGACCGCCCCTTCTGGCCGCGCTACCCGGGCCAGGAGACCTTCCGCGGACGGCAGCTGCACACCTCCGGCTACCCCGGCCCGGAGGAGTTCGCGGGACAGCGCGTCCTCGTCGTCGGCGGCGGCGCCTCCGGCACGCAGCACCTGATGGAGATCGCCGAGGTCGCCGCCGAGACCTTCTGGGTCACCCGGCGCGAACCCGTCTACCGCGAGGGCCCCTTCGGGGAGGCCGAGGGGCGGGCCGCCGTGGCGCTCGTCGAGGAGCGGGTGCGGCGCGGGCTGCCGCCGCGGAGCGTGGTCTCGGTCACCGGGCTCCCGCTGAACGACGCCATCCGCGCGGCGCGCGAGCGCGGGATCCTGGACCGCCTGCCGATGTTCGACCGGATCACCCCGACCGGGGTGGCCTGGGACGACGGCCGGACCGCCGACGTGGACGTGATCCTGTGGGCGACCGGCTTCCGGGCCGCCATCGACCATCTGACCCCGCTGCGCCTCCGGGAGCCGGGCGGCGGCATCCAGGTCGACGGGACGCGCGCGGTACGGGACGAACGCGTCCACCTCGTCGGCTACGGCCCCTCCGCGTCGACCATCGGCGCCAACCGGGCCGGCCGCGCGGCGGTCTCCGACATCCGCCGCCTCCTCGCCCGCGAGCGCACCGGCGTCACCGCCGGCTGAGCCCTCACTGCCGGGCGGCGCTCCGGTTGGCGTTGAACTCGGCCACGTTGGCCCGGTGGGCCTCGTAGTCGGCGGTGAAGCGGGTGTCGCCGGGGGCGACGGTGACGAAGTAGAGCCAGTCGCCGTCGGCGGGGCGGAGCACGGCGTCCAGCGCCTGGTCTCCCGGGTTGCCGATGGGGGTCGGCGGGAGGCCCTTGTGCTCGTAGGTGTTGTACGGGCTGGCGTTCCGGGTGTCCTCGTACGTCGTGTCCACGGTGCTGCGGCCGAGCGCGTAGTTGAGGGTCGAGTCCATCTGGAGGGCCATGCCCCGGGCGAGGCGGTTGTGGACGACCCGGGCGACCTTCGCCATGTCCTCGGGGTTGTCGGCCTCGGCCTGGACGATGCTGGCCGCGACGACCGTCTGGTAGACGCTCAGTCCGTGCGCCCGCGCGCCCTCGGCGATGGCGGCGGTCCCGAAGCGCTTGACGGCGGTGTCCGCCATGAAGCGGAGCAGCTCTTCGGGGGTGGTGGCGGAGAGCACCGGATAGGTGGCGGGGAAGAGGTAGCCCTCGGGGTTGCCGCCGGCCTCCGCGGGCAGCGGCAGGGCGGTGCCGGCGGCGCTCGCGGCCTTCCGCGCGGTTCCCTCGGGCAGGCCGAGGGCGCGGTCGACGGCGCCGTAGACCTGTCCGCTCCGCCAGCCCTCGG
This sequence comes from Streptomyces sp. NPDC037273, assembly GCF_055603625.1. Classification (NCBI taxonomy): domain Bacteria; kingdom Bacillati; phylum Actinomycetota; class Actinomycetes; order Kitasatosporales; family Streptomycetaceae; genus Streptomyces; species Streptomyces sp. NPDC037273. The sequence goes on along the minus strand of NZ_JBVJVO010000001.1, from coordinate 168,260 downwards.
GGATGAGCAGGGACCGGGGCTGCTCGGCGGCCGGTTCGTCGGTGCTGAGCAACAGCGGTACGGAGATCACGGCGGCCACGGCGAGGAGCGCCGCGAGCAGCAGCGCGAGGCGGCCGCGCCGGGTGAGCCGGGGGCCTCGGCCACGGCGGGGAGGCCGGGGCAGCGCGGGGCGGCGGGGGCCCAGTGCGGGCAGGGCGCGGGGACGGCGCGGGGGTGCGTACGGGGACGGCGACCGGTAGGTCATGGCCGCACGCTAACCCGGCCGGTACGAAAATCCGGGGAACCGCGCACGCGGCGGCGCCGCCGGTCCCCTGGGACGGGGAACCGACGGCGCCGGGCACTGCGATCGTCAGACGAGCCAGCCCAGGAAGTGGAGGACGCCGGCGAGCAGGTTGGTGATGACGTTCATGGTGGTGCTTCTCCTCGTACAGGTTCTTCGGTGGGACGGTGCGGTCGCGGTCTGCAGCCCGTCGCTCGCACTCCGTAATCTTCCGGTGCCGTACGGGAGTGGGGCAACGATTCCGGGAACGATCACACGTTCTGGGGAACAACCGCTCCCACGTTCGCCTGTTCGGTGCGGGCGTCCCTGCGGACCAGGGCCGCGTACCGCCCGTCGAGGGCGAGGAGTTCCTCGTGGGTGCCGCGCTCGGCGATCCGGCCGGCCTCGAGGACGACGATCTGGTCGGCGTCCCGGACGGTGGAGAGCCGGTGGGCGATGGTGATGGTGGTGCGGCCCTCGGACAGGGAGTCGATGGCGCGCTGCACCGCGTGCTCCGTGCGGGTGTCGAGGGCGCTGGTCGCCTCGTCGAGGATGAGGACGGGCGGGTCGCGCAGGATGGTGCGGGCGATGGCCAGGCGCTGCTTCTCGCCGCCGGAGAACCGGTAGCCGCGCTCGCCGACCAGGGTGTCGTAGCCCTCGGGCAGCGAGGCGATGTGGTCGTGGATCTGCGCGGCGCGCGCGGCGGCCTCGATCTCCTCGTCGGTGGCGTCCGGCTTGGCGAAGCGGAGGTTGTCGGCGACGGAGGCGTGGAAGAGGTAGGTCTCCTGGGAGACCACGCCGACCGCGCGGGCGAGCGTGTCGAAGTCCAGGTCGCGGACGTCGACGCCGTCGAGGGTGACGCGGCCGCCGGTCACGTCGTACAGCCGGGGCACCAGATAGCTCAGCGTGGACTTGCCGGAGCCCGTGGGGCCGACGACCGCGAGGCTGCCGCCGGCGGGGACGGTCAGGTCGATGGAGTCGAGGGTCGGGCGGCCGGTGCCCTCGGGGTCGTAGCGGAACTCGACCTTCTCGAAGGCGACCTCGCCGCTGACGCGCGGGAGCCGGACCGGCTCGGCGGGCTCGGCGATGTCGACGGGCAGGTCCAGGTACTCGAAGATGCGGTGGAAGAGCGCGAGCGAGGTCTGCATCTGGACGCCGGTCGAGAGCAGGCTCACGGCGGGCCGGAAGAGGCCCTGCTGGAGCGTGACGAAGGCGACGAGGGTGCCCAGCGAGATCGTGGCGCCACCCGGGCCGAGCGCGATGCCGGCGGCCCAGTAGATCAGGGCGGGCATGGCGGCCATGACGATGCTGATGGTGGACATCCGCCACCGTCCGGCCATGGAGGAGCGCACTTCGAGGTCGACGAGGCGCTCGGACTCCTCGGCGAAGGACTTCGTCAGCGAGTCGGCCCGGCCCATCGTGCGGCCGAGCAGGATGCCGCTGACCGAGAGGGACTCGGTGACGGTCGCGGCCATGGCGGCCATCTGCTTCTGCCGCTGGGTGGTGATCCGCTTGCGCTCGCGGCCGACCCGCCGGCTGATCCAGACGAAGACGGGCAGCAGGAGCAGCGAGACGAGGGTGAGCCGCCAGTCGAGGGCGAGCATGGCGACCACGGTCGCGACGACGGCGGTGAGGTTGGAGACGAGCGAGGTGGCCGTCCCGGTGACGGTGGCCTGCATGCCTCCGATGTCGTTGGCGATGCGGGACTGGACCTCGCCGGTGCGGGTGCGGGTGAAGAAGGCGAGCGGCATCCGCTGGAGCTGCTCGTACACCCCGGTGCGCAGGTCGTGCATGACGCGCTGGCCGACGGTGGTGGAGATCAGGGTCTGGAGCACGCCGAACACGCCGTTCAGGACGGCGGTCGCGATCATGCCGAGGGCCAGCAGGCTGAGCAGGCCGGTGCGGCCCTGCGGGATCGCGGTGTCCAGCACCTCCTTCAGGAGGAACGGCGAGGCGACCGAGACGAGCGAGGCGGCGCCGACCAGGAGGCCGACGAGCGCGAGGCGCCCGCGGTAGGGCCGGAAGAGCCGCAGGATGCGCCGCAGCTGGGCGGGCTCCTTCGGCTGGGTGGAGTCACGGGGCGGGGGTGTCCAGTCGGACTGGTCGTGGGGGCGCATGGGCTCCTTCGATGGATCGACGATTCCAGCAGAGCATAGCTCATTGTTACCTACACTCACAATGAACCAGGTCCTGATATTGTTCCCGCATGACCACCTCCGACCGTACGAGCGTGTCCGACCGTTCGAGCGACGGCCCGGGCTCGCCCGACGTCGACGGGCTCCTCGCCGAGCAGCTGCTGCGGCTCACCCGCCGCCTGCACCGCGTCCAGAAGCACCATCTGGAACCGGTCGGCATCACTCCCGCCCAGTCCCGGCTCCTGCGCACGGTCGCGCACTTCGGCGAGCCGCCCCGGATGGCGGACCTCGCCGCCCGCCTGGAGGTCGTCCCCAGGGCCGTGACCAGTCTCGTCGACGGCCTGGAGGCGAGCGACCGGGTGCGCCGGGTGCCCGATCCGAGCAACCGCCGGGTGATCCGGATCGAGCTCACCGACGCGGGCCGCGCCACGCTGCGGGAGCTGCGCAGCGCGCGCCGGGCGGCCGCAGAGGACATCCTTGCTCCATTGACCGTCGAACAGCGCGAGGTGCTCGGAGGTCTGCTGTCCGCCCTGGTCGACCGCGGCCCGGAGAGCGGCTGCTGACCCTTCCGGGCCCCGGGACGCGCCGAAGGGGAGCCCTGCCATGCCGCTGTTCGAGCCGAGCCCGCAGGCCCTCCGCCCCGGGACGAAGCGGAGCCCTGCGCCGGACCGGGTGCCGGAACTCCAGGCGCGCGGCACGCCCCGCCGGCTGCGCGAGGAGCTGACCGAGCTCCTGGGTCCCGAGAAGGTCCTCTCGAAGGTCTCCGACCTGGTGCGGTACGCCTCGGACGCCAGCCCGTACCGCTTCGTGCCGCAGGTCGTCGTGGTCGCCGAGGACATCGACGACATCTCCACGATCCTGTCGTACGCGCACGGCAAGGGCCGCGAGGTAGTCTTCCGGGCCGCCGGGACCAGCCTCAACGGGCAGGCGCAGGGCGAGGACATCCTCGTCGACGTCCGCCGCCACTGGGTGGGCGTCGAGGTCCTCGACGACGGCGCCCGAGCCCGGGTCAGGCCCGGCACCACCGTCGTACGGGCCAACGCGGCGCTCGCCCCCTACGGGCGGGTCCTCGGCCCCGACCCGGCCAGCGCGGTCGCCTGCACGATCGGCGGGGTCGTCGCCAACAACGCCTCGGGCATGACGGCCGGGACGACCCGGAACTCCTACCGGACGGTCTCCTCCCTCACCTTCGTGCTGCCGAGCGGCACCGTCGTGGACACCGGCGACCCGGCCGCCGACGAGGAGCTCGCCCGCGCCGAGCCGCGGCTGTGCGCGGAGCTCCTCGCGCTGAAGGCCGAGATCGAGGCCGACGCCGAGCTCACCGCCCGGATCCGGGCCAAGTACGCCATCAAGAACACCAACGGCTACCGGCTCGACGCCTTCCTGGACGGCGCCACGCCCGCCGCGATCCTGCGGGGCCTGATGGTCGGCTCCGAGGGCACCTTCGGCTTCATCTCCGAGGTCGTCTTCGACACCCTGCCGCTGGACCGCGAGGTCTCCACCGCCCTGCTGTTCTTCCCCTCGCTGCCGGCCGCCGCCGAGGCCGTGCCGCTGTTCAACGAGGCGGGGGCGCTCGCCGTCGAACTGATGGACGGCAACACCCTGCGGGCCTCGGTGAGCGTCGAGGGCGTGCCCGCCGACTGGGCGGAGCTGCCCAAGGAGACGGCGGCGCTCCTGGTCGAGTTCCGGGCCCCGGACGCGGCGGCGCGCGAGGCGTACGAGCGGGCGGCCGAGGCCGTCCTCACCGGGCTCGACCTGGTGGCCCCGGTGCCGTCCGTGGAGAACGCGTTCACCCGGGACCCGAAGCGGATCTCCGGGTACTGGAAGGCCCGCAAGGCGTTCGTGACGGCGGTCGGCGGTTCCCGCCCCTCCGGTACGACCCTGATCACCGAGGACTTCGCGGTGCCGCCAGGCCGCCTCGCGGAGGCGTGCGCCGCCCTGCTCGACCTCCAGTCACGGCACGGCTTCGACGCGGCCGTCGCCGGCCACGCGGCCCACGGCAACCTCCACTTCCTGCTCGCCTTCGACGCCGCCGACCCCTCCGACGTCGAGCGGTACGCGGCCTTCATGGACGAGTTCTGCAAGCTCACCGTGGAGCGCTTCGACGGCTCGCTGAAGGCCGAGCACGCCACCGGCCGCAACATCGCCCCGTTCCTCGAACTGGAGTGGGGCACGCGGGCGACCGAGCTGATGTGGCGCGTCAAGGAGGCCGTCGACCCCGACGGGGTACTCGCCCCGCGGATCGTCCTCGACCGCGACCCGCAGGCCCATCTCCGCGGCCTGAAGACGATCCCCGCCGTGGAACGGATCGCCGATCCCTGCATCGAGTGCGGCTTCTGCGAACCGACCTGCCCGAGCCACGATCTGACGACCACTCCGCGCCAGCGGATCGTGCTGCGCCGCGAGATGATGCGCCAGGCCGACGGCTCCCCCGTCGAGGCGCGACTCCTGGAGTCGTACGGCTACGACGCCGTCGACACCTGCGCCGGCGACTCCACCTGCAAGCTGGCCTGTCCGGTCGGGATCGACACCGGCGCGCTGATGAAGGAGTTCCGGCACGAGCGGCACTCCGCGCGCGAGGAGCGGATCGCCGCGCTGGCCGCGCGGAACTTCCGCGCGGTGGAGGCCTCGGCGCGGCTCGCGGTCGCCGCGGCCGACCGCATCGGCGACCGGGTCCTGGAGTCGGCGACCGGTCTGGCGCGCCGGATCGTGCGGCCCGACCTCGTACCGGAGTGGCTGCCCGAGATCCCCGGCGCGGCGGCCCGACGGCTGCCCCGCACCCACCGCCCGGCGGCCGTCGCCGTCTACTACCCGGCGTGCGTGAACCGCATCTTCGGCGCCCCCGAAGGACACGAGGGGCCGTCGCTCCCCGAGGCCGTGGTCGCGGTGTCGGCGCGGGCCGGGAAGCCGGTGTGGATCCCGGACGACGTGGCCGGTACGTGCTGCGCCACGATCTGGCACTCCAAGGGGTACGAGCGGGGCAACGAGGTGATGGCGAACCGGATCGTCGAGGCGGCCTGGGGATGGACGGCCGGCGGGAAGCTGCCGCTCGTGGTGGACGCCTCCTCGTGCACGCTCGGCATCGCGCACGAGGTGGTGCCGTACCTGACGGACGACAACCGGGAGCTGCACGCCGAGCTGACGGTCCTCGACTCGCTGGTGTGGGCGGCGGACGAGCTGCTCCCCCGACTCGACGTGCGCCGCCGGGTCGGCTCCGCCGTGGTCCACCCGACGTGCTCGATGCGGCACCTGGGCGACGAGGACAGGCTGACAGCGCTCGCCGGGGCCTGCGCGGAGGAGGTCGTGGTGCCCGCCGACGCCGGCTGCTGCGCCTTCGCGGGCGACCGCGGCATGCTGCATCCGGAGCTGACGGCCTCGGCGACGGCCCGCGAGGCGGCCGAGGTGACGGCCCGCCCGTTCGACGCGCACCTCTCGGCCAACCGCATGTGCGAGATCGGGATGGACCGGGCGACGGGCCGCGCGTACGGGTCGGTCCTCCTCGCCCTTGAGCACGCGACGCGCCCCTGACCGAGCGTCACCTTCCGGCCGAAGCGGCCGGTCACAGGACCCCTCACCCCGGCCGGTGAGGGGTCCTTCGTATGTTCGGGTGACGGTGGCCGTCGGCCTCGGCGTGGTGCGACAGGCGGAACAGTAAGGTCCGACTACCCGTCGCACGTGACCTGTCGGCGCCCTTGCGCACCCTCGGGCACCGGGGCCAGGGTCCTGTGCGGGATTCATGAGACAGCCGTGCACAGAGCTCCGGGAGGTTCCATGAACGAGCAGCCACCGCGTACCCCGAGCCGCCGCGAGGTGCTCAGGACCACCGCCGCCGCAGGCGCGGGCATCGGCGTCTCCGTCACCGGCGCCCAGAGCGCCGCCGCCTCCCCCGGCGCGGCGGCGGAGCCGCGCCGGGCCGCCGCCACCATGGCCGGCGTGCCCTTCGAGCGCCGCTCCACGGTGCGCGTCGGGATCGTCGGCCTCGGCAACCGGGGCAACGCGATGATCGGCCTCTACCTCGCCCTGCCCGGGGTGCGGGTGGTCGCCGTCTGCGATCCGGTGCGCGAGAAGACCGAGCGGGCGACCGCGAAGGTCACCGCCGCGGGGCAGCCCGCCCCCGCCGTCTACGGCAAGGGCGAGGAGGACTACGAGAACCTCTGCGCCCGCGCGGACGTCGACTTCGTGCACGTGGCCACCCCGTGGGACAGCCACTACGCGATCGCCCGGGCCGCGATGCTGCACGGCAAGCACGTCGGCGTGGAGTGTCCGGTCGCGCTGCGGCTCGACGAACTGTGGTCGCTGGTCGACCTGTCGGAGCGGACCCGCCGGCACTGCATGCAGCTGGAGAACTGCTGCTACGGGCGCAACGAGCTGCGGGTCCTGCGGATGGCGCACGCCGGCAAGTTCGGCGACCTGCTGCACGGGGCCGGCGCCTACAACCACGACCTGCGCGCCCTGATGTTCTCCCCCACGTACTACGAGGGGCCCTGGCGCCGCCGCTGGCACACCCGCATGCGCGGCGACCTCTACCCGAACCACGGCTTCGGTCCCGTCGCCAACTACATGGACGTCAACCGCGGCGACCGGGCGGTGAGCATCAGCAGCTTCGGCACCCCGGCGCTCGGGCTCGCCCAGTACCGCGCGGAGCACATGCCGCCGGGCGACCCGAGCTGGAAGGAGACGTACATCGAGAGCGACCGGACGATCAGCCTGGTCCAGACGGCCAAGGGCCGGGTGATCCGCCTCGAACACGACGTCTCCACGCCGCACCCGTACAGCCGGATCAACAGCCTGGGCGGCACCCGGGGCGTCTTCGAGGACTACCCGGCCCGGATCTACCTGGAGCCGGACCACGGGGACGACCAGTGGGGCGACTTCTCGGCGTACGCGGAGGAGTTCGACCACTGGCTCTGGAAGGACCACGCCAACCCGCCGGGCGGTCACGGCGGCATGGACTACATCATGGTCTACCGGCTGACGCAGTGTCTCCGGCTCGGGCTCGTCCCGGACTTCGACGTGTACGACGCCGCCACCTGGACCGCTCCGGTGCCGCTGAGCCACGCCTCGATCAAGGCCAAGGGCGCACCGCAGGAGATCCCCGACTTCACCCGCGGTGAATGGCGCAAGGCCCGGCCCGGCATGGACTCGGTGCGGCCGGCCTGAGAACGCGGCGCCCGGCCCCTGTGCGCACGGGGCCGGGCGTCGTCGTGTTCAGCAGCGGCGCAGGTCCCGCGTGAGGGTGCCCTGCACGGTCGTCAGGGTCCGGTCGTGGCAGCCGCCCGTGCCGTACAGCCGGTAGCGCTCGGTCGTGGTGCCGACCGCGTGCCGCTGGTCGCGCGGGACGCCGGAGGTGTAGGTGGCGTCGCCGGTGTACGTGTCGTCGAGCCGCGACCAGGAGACGCGCCGCCCGTCGCGTACGGCGACGGTGTCGGCCCGGTCCCCGAGGGTGAGGACGGTACGGAGACGGTCGCCGGCGCCGATCGTGGTCTCGCCGTCCATGGTGTAGACGCGGTGCACCCGGGTGGTGGTCCGGCCGGTGGTGACGGTCTCGTCGTCGGTCCAGCGGCCGGTGTACGCGTCCGGGTTCTCGCCCTCGCCCCAGCGGTGCGTGGAGGTGTGGGCGACGGTCCGGGCGACGGTGGTGTCGACGCGGCCGTGCGAGGTGTCGAGGTGGCCGGCGACGGTCAGCCGGTGGGTGGCGTCGGTGTCGAGCCGGTGCGGGGTCGCGCCGCCGCCGGAGTCCGCCGTGTACACGGACGAGTTGCGCGGGGCGGTCTCCTCGTGCCGGTCGAGGCCGCCGGTGACGACCCGGCTGCCCTCGTCCTGCCAGAGCAGCATGTTGGTGGGCGTGGACCAGCCCGCCAGGCCGGCCGGGACGCCGGCGACGGTGACCTCGACGCGGTGGGCGCGGCCGTCGTTGAGGAGGGCGGCGAAGGGCGTCAGGTCGTAGACGACGGGCTGGACGTCGAAGGCGCGCGGTGCGGGGGTGACGTACCAGAGGAAGGGGTTGGACCAGCCGCCGGTCCAGACCGTCGGGAAGGGCGCGGCGATGCCGGCGAGCCTGCCGTCGACGGCGACGCGGACCTCGCGGTGCGGGCCCTCGCTCGCCCGGCAGGAGTACGGGGCGGCGTCGGGGGCGGAGAGGTACCAGTACTCCTCGCAGCCGCCGCCGGAGCCGGTGGCGTACACCTCGGCGAGGAGGCGTTCGGTGTTGCGCGGGGTGGTGAGGGTGGAGCCGGTGAGGGGGATCACCCGGTCGGGCGTGCCGGCGGCGGGTTTCACCCGGCCCTCCGCCGTGTGGAAGGTGAGGGTGACGCGGACGTCGAGGACGCCGGTGTACGTCTCGTTCACGACATTGCCGATGAGCATCTCGACCGGCTGCGGGCGGCTGAGGGTGTCGTGGTAGCGGGTGACGTCCTTCTCGACGGACCACTCGATGCCGTCGGGCGAGGGCTGGGGCGTGGAGGTGCGGAGGATCTCGACGCCGCCGACGGTGATGTAGCCGAGCCGGTCGTACTGGCGGCCCTTCACGTTTCCTTCGAGGCGCAGGACGATCTTGTTCCACTTGGTGTCGCAGTCCTCGGGCGGGGTGTAACTCCCCTGGTACGGCGTGAAGTCGCGGAATTTCGCGGCGGCGAGGGTCACCTCGCAGGACCGCGTTCCGGGGGTGGCGACGGGCGGGGCGGCGGTGACCGGGTCGTGCCAGTCGGTGGTGAACTCGGCCGGGGGCGTCGGGCCGTTCGGGCCTTCGGCGGCGGCCGGCTGGGCGGCGAGCAGGGTTCCGGCGGCCAGGATCAGGCCGCTGATCATGCTCATGATCTTGAGTGATCTCATGGGGCGGAAGTGAAGCGTGACCGCCCGTGCGCGGTCCAGAGGACGATGTGCGGACATGGCGCGATCTGTTCCCTCATGAGCCGGCGCGGAGAAAATCGATTGCCGCCACCAGGGGAAAAAGCGAACCTTGCACGGTTTCCTTTCCCGCGCCGGACAGATCCGGACACACCCAAGACCCTGGGACGTCATGCAGATTCGAGATCTCCCCTACGCCGACCCAGGGATCCCCGACGTCCGGTCGGGCACCCGTTTCCTCCTCTGGCTCGGCCGCAACCAGCTCGGCGGCCAGGTGAAGGCCCTGCTGTGGGGGCTGCTGCTCCAGCTGGGCATCGCCGCGCTGCCGGTGGGCATCGGGATCGCCGTGCAGGCGGTCGTGGACCGGGACGGCGGGCGGCTCGCCCTCGGCGGCGGCCTGCTCGTGCTCTTCGGCATCGCGATCGCCGTCGGCGACACGATGCTCCACCGCACCGCCGTCACCAACTGGATCACCGCCGCCGCGCGCGTCCAGCAGCTCCTGTCCCGCAAGACCGCCGAGCTGGGCGCCGCCCTGACCCGGCGGGTCGCGGCGGGCGAGGTCGTGGCCGTCTCCACGGGCGACGTCGAGAAGATCGGCTGGTTCGTCGAGGCGCTGTCCCGGTTCGCCGCCGCGGCCACCACCCTGCTGATCGTCTGCGGGGCCCTCGTCGTCTACCAGCCGGCGCTCGGCATCGTCGTGGCCGTCGGCGTCCCCGTCCTCGCCCTCGCCGTGCTCCCGCTCCTGCCCCGCGCGACGGCCCGGGCCGACCTCCAGCGCGAGAAGGCCGGCAAGGCCACCGAGCTGGCCTCCGACACCGTCGCGGGACTCCGCGTGCTGCGCGGCATCGGCGGCGAGGAGCTCTTCCTCGGCCGCTACCGCGCCGCCTCCCAGGAGGTCCGCAAGGCGGCCGTGCACAGCGCGCGGATGTGGGCCCTGATCGCCGCGATCCAGGTCGTCCTGCCGGGCATCCTGCTCATCGTGGTGGTGGCGTACGGGGCGCGGCTCGCGCTCGACGGACGCATCACGGTCGGCGAGCTGGTCATGATCTACGGCGCGGTGGCCCTGACCCATCACCCGCTGCGGAACTTCGAGGAGATCGCCATGGCGTACTCCTTCTCGCGGCCGTCCGCCAAGCGGGCCGCCCGGGTCCTCGCGCTCACCCGCACGACGACCGCCGTCGGGGAGCCGGAGCGCGAGGCGAGCGGCGACCTGTACGACCCGCTGACCGGACTCCTCGCCCCCGCCGGACAGTTCACCGCCGTCGTCTGCGGCGACCCGGACGTGGCCGGACGCCTCGCGGACCGGCTCGGCGGCCACCCGGCCGAGCCCGGCGAGGACCACACCTCGGTCCTCCTGGGCGGGGTCCCGCTCGACGAACTGCCGCTGGAGACCGCCCGTACGGCCGTCCTCGTCCAGGACAAGGACCCGGTGCTGCTCTCCGGCACGCTCGGCGAGCTCCTCGACGTGCCCTCGTCGGGCGCGGTGCGGGCCGCGGACGCGCTCGCCGCCGCCCAGTGCGGGGACGTCCTCGACGCCCTCGCGCAAGCCTCCGTCGACACCGGCGGGGACCCGATGCGGACCGGGATCACCGAGCGCGGCCGGTCGCTCTCCGGCGGCCAGCGCCAGCGGCTCGCGCTCGCGCGCTCGCTGGTCACCGACCCGGCGGTGCTCGTCCTCGACGAGCCGACCTCCGCCGTCGACGCGCACACCGAGTCGCGGGTGGCCGCCGGGATCGCCGGTCTCCGCGAGGGCGGGACGACCGTGGTCCTCGCCTCCTCGCCGCTGCTCCTGGACCGCGCCGACCGGGTCGTCCTGGTCCACGACGGGCAGGCGGTCGCCGTCGGCACCCACCGCGAGCTCCTCTCGAAGGAGCCCCGCTACCGGGCCGTCGTCACCCGCGAGACGGACGAGGAACTCGCCGCGGCCACAGCACGGGAGACGGCCGACGCCGGTCTCGCACTCGAAGCACTGGAAGGGGAATCGGCATGATCGGCCTGGCGCCTCCGGAGTACGACCCGGCGGCCCCCCGGACGGCGACGACGCTGCCCGTCGCGGGCAGCGCGACCGTACGGGCCTATGTGCGCGCGCTGCTGCGCCGCCACCGCACGGCGTTCACGCTGCTCGTCGGCGTGAACGCGGTCGCCGTGATCGCCTCGATGGTGGGCCCGTACCTCCTCGGTTCGGTCGTGGACCGGCTCTCCGCCGGGGCCCGCGACCTCCATCTGGAGCGGACGGTCGCGCTCTTCGCGGCCGCGCTGCTCGTGCAGACCGTGTTCACGCGGCTGGTCCGGCTGCGCGGGGCGACGCTGGGCGAGGAGATGCTCGCCGACCTGCGCGAGGACTTCCTCGTCCGCTCGGTCGCGCTGCCTCCGGGCGTCCTCGAACGGGCCGGGACCGGCGACCTGCTGTCCCGGATCACCACGGACGTCGACCGGCTCGCCAACGCCATGCGCGAGGCCGTGCCCCAGCTGGTCATCGGCGTGGCCTGGGCGGGCCTGCTGCTCGGCGGTCTCGCCGTGACCGCTCCCCCGCTCGCGCTCGCCGCCCTGCTCGCCGCGCCGGTGCTGATCGTCGGCTGCCGCTGGTACTTCAAACGGGCGCCCTCCGCGTACCGCTCGGAGTCCGCGGGGTACGCGGCGGTCGCCGCCTCGCTCGCGGAGACGGTCGACGCGGGCCGCACGGTCGAGGCGCACCGGCTGGGCGCGCGCCGGATCGCGCTCTCCGAGCGGCGCATCACCGAGTGGGTGGCGTGGGAGCGGTACACGCTGTTCCTGCGCTCGGTCCTCTTCCCGGTCGTCACCGCCACCCATACGACGGTCCTCTGCGCGGTCCTGCTGCTCGGCGGGTTCTTCGTCTTCCAGGGCTGGATCGACGTCGGGCAGCTGACGACGGGCGCGCTCTTCGCCCAGATGCTGGTCGACCCCATCGGCATCGTCCTGCGCTGGTACGACGAGCTCCAGGTCGCGCAGGTGTCGCTCGCCCGCCTCGTGGGCGTCCGGGACATCGAGCCGGACGCGGGCGACCGGAGCGTGCGGCCCGAGGGCCGGGCGGTGCGGGCCGAGGAGGTGAGGTTCGGCTACCGCGAGGGCGTCGACGTCCTGCACGAGGTGTCGCTGAAGGTCGCGCCGGGCACCCGGATCGCCCTGGTCGGTCCGTCCGGCGCGGGCAAGTCCACGCTGGGCCGGCTCCTCGCCGGGATCTACGCCCCGCGCACCGGTTCCGTGACCCTCGGCTCCGCCGAGCTGGCCCGGATGCCCGCCGAGCGGGTCCGTGAGCACGTGGCCCTGGTCAACCAGGAGCACCACGTGTTCGTGGGCTCCCTGCGCGACAACCTGCTCCTGGCCAGGACCGGCGCCGAGGACACCGCCCTGTGGGCCGCCCTGTCGGCGGTCGACGCCGACGGCTGGGCCCGTGCGCTCGCCGAGGGCCTCGACACCGAGGTCGGTTCGGGCGGTCACGCGCTGACCCCGGCCCAGGCCCAGCAGATCGCCCTGGCCCGGCTCGTCCTGGCGGACCCGCACACGCTGGTCCTGGACGAGGCGACCTCGCTGCTCGACCCGCGCGCGGCCCGGCACCTGGAGCGCTCGCTGGCCCGGGTCCTGGACGGCCGTACGGTCGTGGCCATCGCCCACCGGCTGCACACGGCCCATGACGCCGACCTGATCGCGGTGGTCGAGTCGGGCCGGATCAGCGAGCTCGGGAGCCATGACGAACTGGTCGCGGCGGACGGCGCGTACGCGGCCCTGTGGCGGTCCTGGCACGGCTGAGCCGCCGGCCGTGAGGTGCGCACCCCGGGGGGGGGGGGGGGGGGGGGGGGGGGGGGGGAGGGGGGGGGGGGGGGGGGGGGGGGGGGGGGGGGGAGGGGGGGGGGGGGAGGGGGGGTGTGGCCGA
>NZ_JBVJVO010000001.1:38777-155118 GCF_055603625.1 Streptomyces sp. NPDC037273 | reverse complement strand
CTGGGGCGGTCCGGGAACGGTCGAGCCGCGGGTGGGGGGGTACGCCCCCGGGGGGGGGCCGCCGCCCCCCCCCCCCCCCCGGTGGTGTCAGTAGCCGATGGTGAAGCGGCGCTGGACGAAGCGGGGCAGCTCGGCCTCGTCGACGAGGGCGACGGCCGCGTCCTCCGCCGAGACGCGGCTGCGGCCCTCGGCGTCGCGGACCGGCTGGTCCTCGCCGACGCGGAAGCGTCCGGTGCGCTCGCCGGGCGCGATGTCCTCGGCGGGGCTGAAGTAGGTCCACCGGCGGTTCGAGGTGCGCAGCACGTCCAGGGCGTCCCGGTGGCCGCGTACCGCCGCCGCGTACGCGCGGGGCAGGCCCACCTCGTCGAGGGTCGCGTGGAGGCGTTCCTCGGAGTCGGCGAGGACGACTCCGGGTTCGACCTCCAGGCTGCCGGCGCCGCCGATGACGATCAGCCGGGTCCTCGGGTGGCTCTCGAGGGCCTTGAGGAGCGCGCGGGCCGCGGTGGCGTAGACGGCGGCGTCGGCGATGGACCGGCGCACGGTGTCCGCGAGGTCGCGGGAGGCGTTCCCGGGCTGGAAGGCGCTGACGAGGACGTCGAGTCCGGGCAGGGCGGCGGCGACGGCCCCGGCGTCGAGGACGTCGAGGCTCGCCCAGGTGATGTCGTCGCGGGTCTCCCGGGCGGCCGCGCGGGTGGCGTCGCGGCTGAAGGCCCTGATGTGGTGTCCGCGTTCGAGGGCCTCCGCGACGACGCGGCTGCCGATGGTGCCGGTGGCTCCGATGACTCCGATGTGCATGACTCTCCCCTGTGATCACATCTGACGTGACGGCGTGAGAAAACTATACGCCGTGAAGTTCACGGCGTGCAGTTTCCATACGCCTACCAAGGAAGCGATAGGGTGGCCCGATGAGCGGGACGACGGAGACAGCGACGACGGCCAAGGGGACGGGGACGGCCCCGGCCACCCGGGGACGCCGTGAGCGGCTACGCGCCGAGACCACGGCCGAGATCAAGGGCACGGCCCTGCGCCTGATGGCCTCCGGCGGCCCGGACGCCATCACCCTGCGGGCCATCGCCCGCGAGATGGGCATGACGGCCAACGCGATCTACGGCTACTTCGCCACCCGCGACGACCTGGTCACCACGCTCATCGACGACGTCTACTCGGCCCTCGCCGACGCCGTGGAGTCCGCCTGGGCCGCCGCCCCGGCCACGGCCCCGGCCGCCCGGCTCCTCGCCTGGGCCCGCGCCTTCCGCGCCTGGGCCCTGACGAACCCCGAGGGCTTCCGCCTCGTCTACGGCGACCCCGTGCCCGGCTACCAGGCCCCCGAGGCGGGCCCCGCCCCGGACGCGGCCCGCCGGGTCTGCACCGGACTCGCGGGCCTCGCGGCGGCGGCCTGGCCGTACGCCGAACCCCTCTACCGGGACAGCGCGTTCACCTGGTCCGACTTCGACGCCGGACTCCTCGACAAGGTCCGCCCCGCCTTCCCCGACCTGCCGCCCGCCGGCGTCGCCCTCGCCCTCCGGCTCTGGGGCCACCTCCACGGGCTCGTGGCCCTGGAGGTGTACGGGCACCTCGGCCGCCAGACGGCCAGCCCGGACAAGCTCTTCGAAGAAGAGCTGGCCCGGCTTCTGACCTCCCTCGGCATGCCGGACAGCGTCTAGATGAAGCCCAGCGCCGAAGCGCCGCCCACCCCGCCGAGCAGCATGAAGACGGGCATCAGGACCTTCAGTTCGACCCAGCTGCCGGCCCGGAAGCGCATGCCCTTCGGCGGCCCGATGGGGTACCAGCGCTTGCGGCCCACGGGGATGGGCCAGAGGATCGGGCAGCCGGAGACGGTGAGGGCGTCCCCGATGTCGTGGACGAGGGCGCCGAGGACGATCGGGAGCCCGAGCCACAGGTACTCCTGGCCGGGGCCGGTGAAGAACCAGTCCGAGCCGTTGCCGGGCTTGTCGAGGACGCCGGCCAGGATCCACGCGCTGGTGGCGCCGAGCAGCCACACCAGGACGTCGCTTGACATCCGGGCGGCCCGCCACAGCAGGCCTTCCACGGCGAGCACCAGATGGACGAAGAGGATGGCGAGGACCGCCCAGCGGCCGCCGGTGACGGCCGCGACGGAGGCTCCGGCGCCGATCAGGACCGCCCACAGCCAGGTGTGGGTGAGGGTCCGGTGACCGCCGGACCTGCGCGGGTCCGCGGAGGAGCGGGTGGCCTTGTAGACGGCGTACGACAGCTTGTCGACGACCTCGCACAGACCGCGGGAGACCGGGCCGAAGGCGCGCGAGATGGTCGCGGACTTGTGGTCCAGGTCGGGGGCGAGGGCCGCCCCCGCGCAGATGAGCGCCCCGACGACGAGTACCGGCCACGGCATCGGGTGGTCGAAGGCGGCCGCGGCCGCTCCCACACCCAGCCAGGCCGCCGCTCCGGACAGTGAGTGCGCCGGTCCCATCATGGTCGCTGCCGCCCCGTTTCTCGTACGCCGGCGCTCAGTTGACGACCGGTCGACGGACGAGCCTATCGTCCGCGATCAAGAAGGCCGGTGGCCGGTTCCCTCATCCGAGCGGAATGCGGGCAAGATGGGGTCGTGACCCTTATCGATCAGCTGCCGCCGACCGCCGACCCCGACGCCCTCTTCGAGGCCTTCTCCACCTGGGCCGAGGACCGGGGCATCACGCTCTACCCGGCCCAGGAAGAGGCGCTGATCGAGGTCGTCTCCGGCGCCAACGTGATCTTGTCCACACCCACCGGGTCCGGAAAGTCCCTGGTCGCGGCCGGTGCGCACTTCACCGCGCTGGCCAACGACCAGGTGACCTTCTACACCGCGCCGATCAAGGCGCTGGTGTCGGAGAAGTTCTTCGACCTGTGCAAGCTCTTCGGCACCGAGAACGTCGGCATGCTCACCGGCGACGCCTCCGTGAACGCGGACGCGCCGGTGATCTGCTGCACCGCCGAGGTCCTCGCCTCCATCGCGCTGCGGGACGGCAAGTACGCCGACATCGGCCAGGTCGTCATGGACGAGTTCCACTTCTACGCCGAGCAGGACCGCGGCTGGGCCTGGCAGATCCCGCTGCTCGAACTGCCGCAGGCCCAGTTCGTCCTCATGTCGGCGACGCTCGGCGACGTGTCGATGTTCGAGAAGGACCTGACCCGGCGCACGGGCCGGCCGACCTCGGTGGTCCGCTCGGCGACCCGGCCGGTGCCGCTGTCGTACGAGTACCGGCTGACGCCGATCACCGACACCCTGACCGAGCTCCTGGAGACCAAGCAGGCGCCGGTCTACATCGTGCACTTCACGCAGGCTCAGGCCGTCGAGCGCGCGCAGTCGCTGATGAGCATCAACATGTGCTCGCGCGAGGAGAAGGACAAGATCGCCGAGCTGATCGGCAACTTCCGCTTCACCACCAAGTTCGGCCAGAACCTCTCGCGTTACGTCCGCCACGGCATCGGCGTCCACCACGCCGGCATGCTGCCGAAGTACCGCCGGCTCGTCGAGAAACTCGCCCAGGCGGGCCTGCTCAAGGTGATCTGCGGGACGGACACCCTCGGCGTCGGCGTGAACGTGCCGATCCGCACGGTGCTCTTCACCGCCCTGACCAAGTACGACGGCAACCGCGTGCGCACCCTGCGCGCCCGTGAGTTCCACCAGATCGCGGGCCGGGCCGGCCGGGCCGGCTTCGACACCGCCGGCTTCGTCGTGGCACAGGCCCCCGAGCACGTCATCGAGAACGAGAAGGCGCTCGCGAAGGCCGGCGACGACCCCAAGAAGCGCCGCAAGGTCGTCCGCAAGAAGGCCCCCGAGGGCTTCGTCGCCTGGAGCGACACCACCTTCGAGAGGCTGATCGAGGCCGAGCCCGAGCCGCTGACCTCCCGCTTCAAGGTCACCAACATCATGCTGCTCTCGGTGATCGCCCGGCCGGGCAACGCCTTCGAGGCGATGCGCAAGCTCCTGGAGGACAACCACGAGCCGCGCAAGGCCCAGCTGCGGCACATCCGCCGGGCCATCGCGATCTACCGCTCGCTGCTCGACGGCGGCGTCGTGGAGCAGCTGGACACGCCCGACGCCGAGGGCCGCACGATCCGGCTGACCGTCGACCTCCAGCAGGACTTCGCGCTCAACCAGCCGCTGTCGACCTTCGCCCTCGCCGCCTTCGACCTGCTCGACCCCGAGTCCCCCTCGTACGCCCTGGACATGGTGTCCGTCGTCGAGTCGACGCTCGACGACCCGCGCCAGATCCTCGCCGCCATGCAGAACAAGGCGCGCGGCGAGGCGGTCGGGCAGATGAAGGCGGACGGGGTCGAGTACGAGGAGCGGATGGAGCGGCTCCAGGAGATCTCGTACCCGAAGCCGCTGAGCGAGCTGCTCTGGCACGCCTACGACGTCTACCGGAAGTCGCACCCGTGGGTCGGCGACCACCCGGTCTCGCCGAAGTCGATCATCCGTGACATGTACGAACGCGCCCTGACGTTCACGGAGTTCACCTCCTGGTACGAGCTGGCGCGGACCGAGGGCATCGTCCTGCGGTACCTGGCGAGCGCGTACAAGGCGCTCGACCACACCATCCCGGACGACCTCAAGACCGAGGACCTGGAGGACCTGATCGCCTGGCTCGGCGAGATGGTGCGCCAGGTCGACTCCTCGCTCCTCGACGAGTGGGAGCAGCTCGCCAACCCGGAGGTCCAGACGGCCGAGGAGGCGCAGGAGAAGGCCGACCAGGTCAAGCCGGTCACCGCGAACGCCCGCGCCTTCCGCGTCCTGGTGCGCAACGCCATGTTCCGCCGCGTCGAGCTCGCCGCCCTCGACAACGTCGACGCGCTCGGCGAACTCGACGCCGAGGCCGGCTGGGACGCGGACGCGTGGGGCGAGGCCATGGACGCGTACTGGGACGAGTACGACGACCTCGGTACGGGTCCCGACGCGCGCGGCCCGAAGCTGCTCGCCATCGAGGAGGACGCGGCGCACGGGCTGTGGCGCGTCCGGCAGACGTTCGCCGACCCGAACGGCGACCATGACTGGGGCATCAGCGCGGAGGTGGATCTCGCGGCCTCCGACGAGGAGGGCCGCGCGGTCGTCCGCGTGACGTCCGTCGGACAGCTGTAGACAAGGAGCGCCCGTGGAGACCAACCCCGCCGAGAGGCTGGTGGATCTGCTCGACCTGGAGCGGATCGAAGTGAACATCTTCCGCGGGCGCAGCCCGCAGGAGTCGCTCCAGCGGGTCTTCGGCGGGCAGGTCGCCGGGCAGGCCCTGGTCGCGGCCGGCCGCACCACCGAGGGCGACCGGCCCGTGCACTCCCTGCACGCCTACTTCCTGCGGCCCGGCCGCCCCGGCGTCCCGATCGTCTACCAGGTGGAGCGGGTGCGGGACGGCCGCTCCTTCACCACCCGGCGGGTCACGGCCGTCCAGGAAGGACGGACGATCTTCAACCTGACGGCCTCCTTCCACCAGCCGGAGGACGGCGCCTTCGAGCACCAGCTCCCGCCCCGGCACCTCACCGACCCGGAGAGCCTGCCCAACCTCGCCGACGAGATCCGCGAGCACCTCGGCGCCCTGCCCGAGGCCCTGGAGCGGATGGCCCGCCGCCAGCCCTTCGACATCCGCTACGTCGACCGGCTGCGCTGGACCCAGGAGGAGGTCAAGGACGCCGACCCCCGCTCGGCGGTGTGGATGCGGGCCGTCGGCCCGCTGGGCGACGACCCGCTGGTCCACACCTGCGCCCTCACCTACGCCTCGGACATGACCCTCCTGGACGCCGTCCGCATCCCCGTCGAGCCGCTCTGGGGCCCGCGCGGCTTCGACATGGCCTCCCTCGACCACGCCATGTGGTTCCACCGCCCCTTCCGCGCGGACGAATGGTTCCTCTACGACCAGGAGTCCCCGATCGCCACGGGCGGCCGGGGACTCGCACGCGGCCGGATCTACGACCGCGAGGGCCGGCTCCTGGTGTCGGTGGTCCAGGAGGGCCTGTTCAGGAAGCTGTGACTCTCCCCGGTCACTCGAACTCGGTGCCGCCCTTCCGCGTCAGGTAGGCCGGGCTGACCGCCTTGGCGATGGCCCTGCCTCCCGTGACCGGGCTGTACCGCTCGGTCGCCGGCCGGATGACGACGCCCTCCCGCAGGTGCGTCTCCCGGCCGGAGACGGTCTCCCGGCCGCTCGCGTGCGCGAGGACCGTGTCCAGGTCGTACGGGCCCTCGTACAGCCTCGGCACGAGCGGCACCTCGCCGGGCTCCAGGACCTCGGCCGGGTCCAGCCAGCGGACCTCGCCGTCGATCTCGGCGGACACGTCGAAGAGCGCGTACCCGACGGTCTCGGAGCGGGCGTCGGCGCCGTAGGCGAGGTCCTGGACCCCGGAGCCGTACACCTCGCCGAAGAGGCCGACCCGGCGCGCGCCGAGGCGTTGCGCCAGCCGCTCGGCGACGGCGGCCAAACCGTGCCCGTGGACGGCGCGCCAGTACAGGTTGCGCGGGTCCTCCTGGAGGGCGAGGCCCTTGGACCCGAACCCCTTCGACGACACCTGCACGCGGCCGTCCTCGGTGCCGTAGGTGAGCAGGCAGGCGGTGCCGTGGAGCTTCTCGGTGAGGACGACCGGCTCCCCGGGCTCGAAGATGTCCGGATACCGCTGCAGGTTCTCGATGTCGACCCACGGCAGCAGATCCGGCGCGACCTCCACGTCACCGCTCATCGTCGGCGGTATCGGCGGCACCCACTTGGTGATCCCGAGCACCTCCGCGAAGTCCGTCCCCTCGGCCGCCGCCCGCACCAGGTCCGTACCGGCCAGCGCCCCCGGCACACACACCAGCCCCTGTGACAACTCCCCCCTCAGCCGCACCGCCTTCACCCGGTCCGAGTTCCCCCCTGCGAGCCGCCCGGTGAGCCCCAACTCCTCGACGAGCGCGAGAGGCAGCACCGCCTGCTCGGGGATGTAGACCGCCGCGTCCCCCGTCTCGTACACCCCCTTCGCCACGACAGCCCGGTAGAGACCCACCTGCGCCAGCTCCAGCGCGTCGGCGTTGGGATGCGGATGGACGGTCAGGACTTCGGCGGTCACACGCAGGGTCGACATGTTCAGGACTCCGGTCGCTCGGGTTTCGCTCTCATCGCGGCCCACTGTGCCGACCCGGATTTCCCCTGGGCGATCGAATTGTGGCCTGGTAGCGTCGTGATCTTCGCCGGGCGCCGATCCGGTGGAGTCCCTGTCAGGACCGATGCCATGTCCTCCTCAGCCCCGCCCTCTCCGCCGCTCGCCGCGGCGCTTCGCCGGGTGGAGACCGTCTTCGGCGGTATGACCGCGAGTCCCGACGGGTGTCTCCACTGCTACGGCGAGGGGGAACTGGCACTGCTCGCGGTCCCTCGCGCGCCTCTCGGTGACGACCTGGTGCGAACGCTGTTCCACGAGGTCCCCGATCACTTCCCGGACCATCCCGCCGTGCTCCGGCGGCTCCTGCCCGAGTTCCTCGCGTTCGTCGCCGGCGGCCGCTTCTCCGGAATGGGGTACCTGCCCACCGGGCTCGGTCGCACCGCCTGGCGGGAGTGGCCGTCCGAGCAGGCGGAGGCGATCGAGGACTTCCTCGACGCGTGGTGGCGGGAGACGCTCGCCGACCCGGAGCCCCCGTACGGCGTCGGGGCCGTCTGGGAGCTGTGCCTGGACATCCACGGCTCGACGGGACCCCTGCTGGACGTCTGGGCGGCCGCGCCCCGGGGCGGGACCGAGGACGCGCACCTCGGCGACTGGGTGGCGTACCGGATCGACGAACTGCTCCAGGACGATCGCTCCGTCCTGCCCTGGAACATGGACGGCGAGGCGCTCCTGCCAGGCCTCCAGGCCTGGCTCGTCGAGCACGCGGTGGACCGGGTCGCCGGGCATGCCGACCCGCTCCTGGCGGCCAAGGTGGCGCTGCTCGCCCTCGCGCCCGAAGAGCGGTGGGTGGCGTACTCCGAGCTGGTCGCCTCAGCCGGCTGACGGGTCCAGGCCGGGGAGCGTGTCCTGGTCGACCTCGTGCCGGCGGGTGCGGATGTCCGGGGGTGCGGGGTGGAGTTTGGCGTCGCAGGTGGGGCCGAGGCCGGTGCGGCGGGAGTGCGGGCCGGTGAGGGGGCGGCCGCAGAGGCGGCAAGGGATGCGGCGGGGGCGGTCGGGTGGTGTGGAATCGATGTCGATTGCCAGTGGTTCGTCTCCCATGTTGAGATCAAACCCTATTTCGACGAGGAGCAGTCCATGAGTCTGTACGACATTCCGCTGAAGAGCCTGGCCGGGGAGCCGGTGTCGCTGGCCGATTACCGGGACCGCGCGGTCCTGGTGGTGAACGTCGCGTCGAAGTGCGGCCTGACGCCGCAGTACGCGGGGCTCGAGCGGCTGCAGAAGGAGTACGGGGAGCGCGGCTTCACGGTGCTCGGTGTGCCGTGCAACCAGTTCGCGGGGCAGGAGCCGGGGAACGCGGAGGAGATCGCGACGTTCTGCTCGGCGACGTACGGGGTGTCCTTCCCGCTCCTGGAGAAGACGGACGTCAACGGCGACGGGCGCCACCCGTTGTACTCGGAGCTGGTGAAGGTCGCCGACGCCGAGGGCGAGGCCGGTGACGTGCAGTGGAACTTCGAGAAGTTCCTGATCGGCCGCGACGGCGCGGTGACCCGGTTCCGTCCGCGCACCGAGCCGGACGCCCCCGAGGTCGTGGCGGCCATCGAGGCGCAGCTTGTCTGACGCGGGGACGGGCACGGGGGTCGTCGAGCGGCTGCGGGCCGCGGGGTGCGTGTTCGCCGAGGAAGAGGCGGAGATGCTGCTCGCGGCGGCGGCCGGTCCGGCGGAGCTGGACGCGATGGTGGAGCGGCGGGCCGAGGGCCTGCCGCTGGAGCACATCGTGGGCTGGGCGGAGTTCGCCGGGCTGCGGATCGAGGTCGACGGCGGGGTGTTCGTGCCCCGGCGGCGTACGGAGTTCCTGATCGGGCGGGCGGTGGAGCTCGCCCGGCCCGGCGCCGTCTGCGTCGACCTGTGCTGTGGCTCGGGCGCGGCGGCCGCCGTGCTCCTCGACCGGGTGGCGGGCGCGGAGGTGCACGCCTCGGACATCGAGCCGGCGGCGGTGCGCTGCGCCCGGCGGAACGTCGAGCCGCGCGGCGGCCGGGTGTACGAGGGTGACCTCTTCGCACCGCTGCCCGGTGAGCTGCGGGGCCGGGTCGAGATCCTGGTCGCCAACGTGCCGTACGTGCCGACGGAGGAGATCGGGCTGCTGCCGCCCGAGGCCCGCGACCACGAGCCGCACGTCACGCTCGACGGCGGTTCGGACGGTCTGGACGTGCTGCGGCGGGTGGCCGCCGAGGCGCCCGCGTGGCTGGCGCCGGGCGGGCACCTGTTCGTGGAGACGAGCGAGCGGCAGGCCGAGGCGGCCGCCGCGGTGGTGTCCTCGGCCGGTCTGGCGCCGCGGGTCCTCTACTCCGAGGAGTGGTGGGCGACGATCGTCGTCGCGACCCGCCCGTAGCCGGCGGTTCGGGGAGCGGACCCGCACGGGTCCGCTCCCCGACCGGGCCCCGGGGGTGCCTAGGCGGTCCTGGGCACCAGGCGGCAGCGGACCGGGCCCTTGGCGAAGAGGGTGATCGCGGAGCCGACGGGCGGGTCGTCGTCGATGGCCTCGACGTCGTACTTCTGGAGCATCATCGCGAGCGCGATGACCGACTCCAGCATCGAGAAGTGCTGGCCGATGCAGGCGCGCGGGCCGCCGCCGAAGGGGTACCAGGCGTAGCGGGGGCGGGCCGCCTCCGCCTCGGGCGTGAAGCGGTCCGGGTCGAAGCGCTCGGCGTCGTCCCAGTAGGCGGGGTGCCGGTGGGTGACGTAGCAGGCGACGATGACGTCCGAGCCGGCCGGGATGGTGACGCCGTCGACCACGGTGTCGGCGACGGAGCGGCGGCCGATGGCCGGGGCGGCGGGGAAGAGCCGCATGGTCTCCTTGAGGACCCGGGTGATGTAGGGCAGCGCGTCGAGGTCGTCGGCGCCGGGCGTGCGGCCGGCGAGGACCCGGTCGACCTCCTCGTGGGCACGCTTGCGCACCTCGGGGTGCTTGCCGAGCAGGTGGAGGGCGAAGCCGAGGGAGGTGGCGGTGGTCTCGTGCCCGGCGAGCAGGAAGACGAGGACCTGTTCGCGGAGCTCGGTGGCGTCGAAGCTGCCGTCCTCGGCGCTCTCGGCCTCGACGAGGAGGGTGAGCAGGTCGTCGCCGTCGCCGGAGGCCCGTCCGGAGGCCCGCCGCTCGGCGATGATGCGGTCGCAGACCTGGTAGAGCGCCTCGTGGACGCCGGCGGCCTTGCGGTTGGCGGGGGTGGGCCAGCTGCGCGGGACCTTGAGCGGGGCGTAGCCGCGGCTCAGCACGTACGCGCCGAGTTCCGGGAAGCTGCGCTCGACGATGTCGACGGCGGCGTCGACGTCCGTGCCGAAGAGGATGCGGGCGACGGCGCGCAGCGCGAGGCGGGTCATCTCGTGGAGGACGTCGACGGTGCCGGCGGCGCCGTCGCGCCATTCGCCGGTGAGGGTGTCGACCTCGGCAGCCACGGCCGCGGCGTAGCCGTCGACGCGGCGCTTGGTGAAGAGGGGCTGGACGAGCCGGCGCTGGCGGAGGTAGTCCTCGTCCTGGGCGGTGAGCAGGCCGTTGCCGAAGGACTCGCGGATCTCCTGGTAGAAGGCGTTGTCCTTGCGGAAGTTGGCCGATTCTCCGGCGAGGACCTGCTGCGCGCCCTCGGCGGAGAAGACGCCGTAGACGGTGGCGCGGATTCCGGGCGGCCCGGCGGTGATCTTCACGACGTCGCCGTGGGTGCGCTGGGCGCGCAGGAAGGTGCCCAGGGCGTCGTTCTTGAGGTCGAACATGGAGCCGAGAAGCGGGATTCCCGCGAGTTCGGGTGCTTCGGTACCGGTTCCGGTGGTGATGGCCATGATCGCTCCCCCTTGATCGTCAGCGGCCTGGAGACTGTTCCTCAGGCAGTAACGCACAGGGAGGCGGTCGAGGTCGAACAGCCGCCCGAATATGGCCTGTTGAGCCCGATACGCCGTCCGCCCACCGGACACGGGACCGGTGGGCGGACGGGCCGGTGGCTACTTCGCGAGCGCGCGGCTGATCACCATGCGCTGGATCTCGCTGGTGCCCTCGAAGATGGTGTAGATGGCGGCGTCGCGGTGCATCCGCTCGACCGGGTACTCGCGGGTGTAGCCGTTGCCGCCGAGGATCTGGATGGCCTGGGCGGTGACGGACTTGGCGACCTCGGAGGCGTACAGCTTGGACATGGAGCCCTCGGCGGCCGTGAAGGGCTTGCCGGCGGTCGCCATCCATGAGGCGCGCCAGACGAGGAGGCGGGCGGCGTCGATCTGGGTGGCCATGTCGGCGAGCTGGAAGGCGACGCCCTGGTTCTCGATGATCGGGCGGCCGAACTGGACGCGGGTCTTCGCGTAGTCGAGGGCGACCTCGTACGCGGCGCGGGCGGTGCCGACGGCCATGGCGCCGACCGCGGGGCGGGAGGCCTCGAAGGTGGCCATGGCGGCGTTCTTCACGCGCTCACCGCCGGCCTTGGCCTTCTCGCGGGCGCGGGCGAGGCGGTCGTCCAGCTTCTCCTTGCCGCCGAGGAGGCAGTGGCCGGGGACGCGGACGTCCTCCAGGACGACCTCGGCGGTGTGGGAGGCGCGGATGCCGTGCTTCTGGAACTTCTGCCCCTGGGAGAGGCCGGGGGTGTTCGGCGGGACGATGAAGGAGGCGTGGCCCTTGGAGCCTAGCTCGGGGTCGACGACGGCGACGACGACGTGGACGTTGGCGATGCCGCCGTTGGTCGCCCAGGTCTTGGTGCCGTTGAGGACCCACTCGTCCTTGGCCTCGTCGTACACGGCCCGGGTGCGCATGGAGGCGACGTCCGAGCCGGCGTCGGGCTCGGAGGAGCAGAAGGCGGCGACCTTCACGTCGTTCGCGTCGCCGTACATCTGCGGGACCCAGGTGCCGATCTGCTCCTCGGTGCCGTTGGCGAGGACGCCGACGGCGGCGAGGCCGGTGCCGACGATGGAGAGGGCGATGCCGGCGTCGCCCCAGAAGAGCTCCTCCATCGCCATCGGGATGCCGAGGCCGGTCGGGTCGAAGAACTGCTGGGCGTAGAAGTCGAGGGAGTAGATGCCGAGCTTGGCCGCTTCCTGGATGATCGGCCAGGGAGTCTCCTCACGCTCGTCCCATTCGGCGGCCGCGGGGCGCATCACATCGGCGGCGAAGCCGTGCAGCCAGTCGCGGACCTGCTTCTGGTCCTCGTTGAGTTCGAGCGTGAACTCGCCCATGTGCCCTCCCAGCGGTACGTTACTTGCGGTAACAGCAGTGTGTTACCGGTGGGTAGAGGCTGTCAACCAGCAGCGGAGCACTTCGGCCCGGACCGCACCGGATCGCGCCCGGGTGTTACGTTGCGACAGCCTCACGGAATCGCACGGGCGGGGAGACACGCTTATGGACATCGCACACCGGACCACCGACCGGCAGACGCCCGCCGAACAGCGACGCCGCGAACTGCTGGAGGCGGCGGACCGGGTGGTGCTCCGCGACGGCCCCAAGGCGTCCATGAACGCGATCGCGGCCGAGGCCGGCATCACCAAGCCGATCCTCTACCGCCACTTCGGCGACAAGGGCGGCCTCTACCGCGCCCTCGCCACCCGGCACACGGACGCGCTCCTCGCCGCCCTGCGGGCCGCGCTCGACGCCCCCTCCGACCGGCGCCGCCGCGTCGAGTCCACCCTCGACACCTACCTCGCCTCGATCGAGGCGATGCCCCAGGTCTACCGCTTCCTCATGCACCCGGCGGAGGAGTCGCACCAGGCCGAGCAGGGCTTCGACGTCGGCCGCCACTCCGCCCCGCTGCTGCGCCGCATGGGCGAGGAGCTCGGCCAGGTCATCGCCGAGCGCGTCGACCTCGGCCCCGCAGCCGAGGCCCAGGCCCGCATCTGGGGCCACGGCATCGTCGGCATGATGCACGCCGCCGGCGACTGGTGGCTCGGCGAGCGCCCCTGCTCCCGCGCCGAGCTCGTCCAAAGCCTCGCCGACCTGCTCTGGGGCCGCCTGGCCGAGGCCGACGACCGCCCGGACGGCCCGGGGTTCTAGGGGGTGTCCGGCTTGACCGGCAGAACCCCCCCTAGCCCTCCAGCACGGACGCCTTGTCGCCCCACGGCTGCTTGCGGATCGTGCGGAGCAGGCGTGACTTGCGCCACCCCGTGACGTGGTCGGCGTAGACCCCGCCGTCGAGGTGGTCGGTCTCGTGCTGGAGGCAGCGGGCGAAGAATCCGGTGCCCTCGATCCGTACCGGGGTGCCGTCCAGGCGTACGCCCTCGACCACCGCACGGTCGTACCGGGGCGTCGGCGCTTCGAGACCCGGCAGCGAGAGACAGCCCTCCGGGCCGCGGAACACGTCACCGTCCGCCTCGACGAGCCGCGGGTTCACCACATGGCCGAGGTGACGGATCTCCTCGTCGTCCGGGCAGTCGTACACGAAGACCCGCAGGCCCACGCCGACCTGGTTCGCCGCCAGGCCCACGCCGTGCGCCGCGTACATCGTGGCGAACATGTCCTCGACGAGCCGGGCCAGTTCGGGTCCGAAGTCGGTGACGGGCGCGCAGGGAGTGTGCAGCACGGGGTCGCCGAGCAGGGTCATCGCTCGGACGAGGCCGGAACTGCCGGGGATGGGCCGGTTTCGCATGGCCGTAAGGGTACGGTCCCTGTGACCTCCCGGTTTCGGGCGGGCGCTCGACGGTGCCGCTGTTCGGGCTGCTGGCCGGATCTCGATAGGCTGAGCCCGGACCGACGCAAGGAGGAACAAGAACGATGTCAGGACACCCCGGTAATCCAGAGCCGCTGTCGCCGCGCGCCAAGCTGGCCGTGACGGCGGGCAGGGCCGCGGCCGCGGTGTCGCGTGCGGCGGGACGCGGCAGCGGATCGGTGATCGGCGGCAAGGTGGCGCTGAAGCTCGACCCCGATCTCCTCGGCCGGCTCGCGCAGCATCTGGACGTCGTCCTGGTGTCGGCGACCAACGGCAAGACGACCACGACCCGGCTGATCGCGGAGGCCCTGCGCGCCGCCGGCCCCGTCGTCTCGAACGCCCTCGGCGCCAACATGCCCGCCGGCATCACCTCGGCGCTCGCCGGTGGCTCGGACTCCAAGTACGGCGTCATCGAGGTCGACGAGAAGTACCTCGCCGGCGTCGCCCGGGACACCACGCCCAAGGTGATCGCGCTGCTCAACCTCTCGCGCGACCAGCTCGACCGCGCCGCCGAGACCCGCATGCTCGCCGAGAAGTGGCGCGAGGGCCTCAACGGCACCAAGGCCGTGGTCGTCGCCAACGCCGACGACCCGCTGATCGTGTGGGCCGCCTCCTCCTCGCCGAACGTGGTGTGGGTCGCCGCCGGCCAGGAGTGGAAGGACGACGCCTGGTCCTGCCCCGCCTGCGGCGGTGTGATGCAGCGCCCGGGCGACGACTGGTTCTGCGGCGAGTGCGGCTTCCGCCGTCCCGCGCCGAGCTGGGCGCTCAGCGGCGACCACGTGCTCGACCCGCACGGTTCGGCCTGGCCGATCCGCCTCCAGCTGCCCGGCCGCGCCAACAAGGCGAACGCCGCCACGTCGGCCGCCGTCGCCGCCGTCTTCGGCGTGCCGCCGCAGGTCGCCCTTGAGCGGATGTACCAGGTGCAGGCCGTCGCCGGACGCTACGACGTGGTCTCCTTCCAGGGCCGCGACCTGCGTCTGCTGCTCGCGAAGAACCCGGCCGGCTGGCTCGAAACGTTTTCCCTCATCGACGGGCCGCCCGCCCCGGTGATCCTCTCCGTCAACGCGCGCGGCGCCGACGGCACGGACACCTCCTGGCTGTGGGACGTGGACTACGGCCGGCTCGCCGGCCACCCGATCATGGTGATCGGTGACCGCAGGCTCGACCTGGCGGTCCGGCTTGAGGTCGCGGGTGTCGACTTCCGCGTCTGCGAGACGCTGGACGAGGCCGTCACGATGGCCCCGCCCGGGCAGATCGAGCTGATCGCCAACTACACCGCGTTCCAGGACGTCCGCCGCCGCGTCGGCAACTGACCCGAAGAGGACTTGCAGCATGAGTGACAGCAGCCTGCGCCTGGTCTGGGTCTACCCGGACCTGCTCAGCACCTACGGCGACCAGGGCAACGTCCTCGTCGTCCAGCGCCGTGCCGAACAGCGCGGTCTCCACGTCGAGCGCGTCGACGTCCGCAGCGACCAGCCGATCCCGACCTCGGGCGACATCTACCTGATCGGCGGCGGCGAGGACCGTCCGCAGCGGCTCGCGGCCGAGCGGCTGCTCCGCGACGGCGGCCTGTCCCGGGCCGCGTCCAACGGCGCGATCATCTTCTCGGTCTGCGCCGGGTACCAGATCCTGGGCCACGAGTTCATCAACGACGTCGGCGAGCGCCAGCCGGGCCTCGGCCTGCTCGACGTCACCACGACCCGCGGCGAGGGCGCCCGCTGCGTCGGCGACGTCCTCGCGGACATCGACCCGCGCCTGAACCTGCCCCAGCTGACGGGCTTCGAGAACCACCAGGGCATCACCCACCTCGGCCCGACGGCCCGCCCGTTCGCCCGCACCGTCTTCGGCAACGGCAACGGCACGGGCGACGGCACCGAGGGCGCGTACAACGACACCGTCTTCGGTACGTACATGCACGGTCCCGTCATGGCGCGCAACCCGCAGATCGCGGACCTGCTCCTGAAGCTGGCCCTCGACGTCAACGCGCTGCCGCCGACCGACGACCGGTGGTACGAGGCGCTGCGCGCCGAGCGCATCGCGGCGGCGACGCAGCCCGCCTGAGTCAGCACGGGAACCGCCCTTGGTCCCTCGTACGAAAGTACGTTGTCCACTGTGCGGACATCCGGTTCGGCCCCGCCACCCTGCGGCGATAGGGTGGCGGGGATCCAGCCGGACGACGTGGTCCGGGAGTCGGCCCACGTTGCAAAGGTTTTTGGGCTATGCGCATTGGCGTGCTCACCTCCGGCGGAGACTGCCCCGGTCTGAACGCTGTCATCCGTTCCGTCGTGCACCGCGCCGTCGTCGACCACGGCGACGAGGTCATCGGCTTCCACGACGGGTGGAGGGGCCTCCTGGACTGCGACTACCGGAAGCTCGACCTCGACGCGGTCGGCGGCATCCTGGCCCGGGGCGGCACCATCCTCGGTTCCTCGCGGGTCCAGCCCGCGCACCTGGTCGACGGCGTCGAGCGCGCCAAGGGCCACGTCGCGGACCTGGGGCTCGACGCGATCATCCCGATCGGCGGCGAGGGCACCCTGAAGGCGGCGAACCTGCTCTCCGAGGCCGGTCTCCCGATCGTCGGCGTCCCGAAGACCATCGACAACGACATCGCCTCCACCGACGTCACCTTCGGCTTCGACACGGCCGTCACGGTGGCGACCGAGGCCCTCGACCGGCTGAAGACCACCGCCGAGTCGCACCAGCGGGTCCTGGTCGTCGAGGTCATGGGCCGTCACACCGGGTGGATAGCGCTGCACTCCGGCATGGCCGCCGGCGCGCACGCCGTGGTCGTGCCCGAGCGCCCCTTCGACATCGACGAGCTGACCGCCCGGGTCGGCGAGCGCTTCGAGGCCGGCAAGCGGTTCGCGATCGTCGTCGTAGCCGAGGGCGCGAAGCCCGCCGAGGGCTCGATGGACTTCAAGACCGCCGGCACCGACATCTACGGCCACGAGCGCTTCACCGGCATCGCCAACCAGCTCTCCGTGGAGCTGGAGCGGCGCCTCGGCAAGGAGGCCCGCCCGGTGATCCTCGGCCACGTCCAGCGCGGCGGCACCCCCACCGCGTACGACCGCGTCCTCGCGACCCGCTTCGGCTGGCACGCGGTCGAGGCCGCCCACCGCGGCGAGTTCGGCATGCTGACCGCGCTGCGCGGCACCGAGATCACGATGGTGCCGCTGGCCCAGGCCGTGGAGACCCTCAAGACGGTCCCGGCCGACCGCTACGCCGAGGCCGAGTGCGTGCTCTGACGGACACCGCCGCCTGACACCCGCCCCCGGTCGCGATCGCGACCGGGGGCGGTTCTAGTCTGGTGCGGACAACAAGCGCGAAACGGGCTCCAGGAGTACACACGATGGATCACAGCGGGCACGGCATGACCACGGATCTGCCGCCGTTCACGCTGGGACGGGGCCTTGAGTTCTCTCCCGACCTCTTCTTCCTGACCGGCTGCCTCGTGGCACTCGGTCTGTACGGGTGGGGTGTGGCGCGGCTGCGGCGGCGCGGGGACGCGTGGCCGGTGAGCCGGACCGTGTTCTTCGTCATCGGCGTGCTGTCCGTCGGCCTGATGATGTGCACCAAGCTCAACGACTACGGCATGGTCATGTTCAGCGTGCACATGGTGCAGCACATGGTGATCTCCATGCTGTCGCCGATCCTGCTGCTGCTCGGCGCTCCCGTGACGCTGGCGCTGCGGGCGCTCCCGGTGGCCGCCCGGGGTTCGCTGGGGCCGCGCGAGCTGCTCCTGAAGCTGCTGCACAGCCGGTACATGAAGGTGATCACGCACCCGGCGTTCACCATCTCGATGT
Source organism: Streptomyces sp. NPDC037273 (assembly GCF_055603625.1). Classification (NCBI taxonomy): domain Bacteria; kingdom Bacillati; phylum Actinomycetota; class Actinomycetes; order Kitasatosporales; family Streptomycetaceae; genus Streptomyces; species Streptomyces sp. NPDC037273. Next base: position 137,576 of record NZ_JBVJVO010000001.1, on the reverse strand, counting down.
TCATCGCGAGCCTGTACGGGCTGTACTTCTCGCCGCTCTTCGACTCCCTGATGGGGTCGAAGGCCGGGCACATCGGGATGATGGTGCACTTCCTGATGGTGGGCCTGGTCTTCTTCTGGCCGATCATGGGCGTCGACCCGGGGCCGCACCGGCCGGGTTACGTGATGCGGATGCTGGAGCTGTTCGCGGGCATGCCGTTCCACGCCTTCTTCGGCATCGCGATGATGATGGCGACGCAGCCGCTGGTCGACGCGTACAAGAACCCGCCGGCCTCGCTCGGGATCGACGCGCTCGCCGACCAGAACGCGGCGGGCGGCATCGCCTGGGCGTTCAGCGAGATCCCGTCGGTGATCGTGCTGATCGCGCTGGTCTACCAGTGGTACCACTCCGAGCAGCGCCAGGCCGTGCGCAAGGACCGCGCCGCCGACCGCGACGGCGACAAGGAGCTGGCGGCGTACAACGCGTACCTCGCCTCGCTCCGGAGCCGCTGACACCGGCTCCCCCGCTCCCCCACTCCCCCGCCCCCCAGGACCCTTCCGGGCCCGGCGCCGACTCCGGCACCGGGCCCGGTTCGCGTTCCGGCGCGGAACCGGCGCACGCCGGAGCGTCCAGGGAGTAGCGCGCGCCCCTGTCGCGGGGTCACGATGGGCTGGACGGCTTCCGCGACCTCGCTCGGGAGGAGGGCGGACTGATGTCCGGTCCCACGAAGACGATGGCGGTGCTCACCTGCGCGGCCCTGGTGCTCACGACGGCCTACACGGTGGCGCTCGGCAGCAGTGGCTGGCTCTGGTTCGGCCTGGTGGTGCTGCTCATCGCGACGATCGGCATGGCGGCGGCCGACAGCTCGGTCCCGGCCTCGCCCCGCCCCCGTCCACCGCGCCACACCGGCCCTTCGCAGCCCTGAGCCGGGCCCGCTGCGACACCGGCCCTTCGCAGCCCTGAGCCGGCACCGCCGCGACACCGGCTCTTCGCGGATCCGAGCCTGGCCGTTCGATTCGAGCGGGCCGGTCAGTCCGGCGCGCCCTGGGTGCGGCGGGCGTAGGCGCGGGCGGCGCGGGCGCGGTCGCCGCAGCGGACCGAGCACCAGTGCCGGCGGCCGTGGCGGAGCAGATAGCGGGTGCAGGGGGGCGAGCCGCAGGCGGTGAGGCGCTCGGCGTCGGGTCCGGTGAGCAGGTCGGCGACGTCGGCGGAGAGGACCGCGAGGGCGTGCTCGACGATCTGGGCGACGGGGTGCGCCGCCTCGCGGTACAGGCCCCGCGCCGGGTCCCACTGGAGCAGGGCGGCGGAAGGTGCGCGGGTGAGCGCCTCGTTCACGGCGGTCAGCGCCGCCGCGGGCGCCGGCTCTCCTGCGACCTGGGCGGCGAGCAGGGCGCGGATCTGTTCCCGGTGGGAGCGCAGCCGGCCGGCGCAGTAGTCCGTCATGCCGGTGTCGAGGGGGGCGAGGTCCCGGTCGACGAGCCACTGTTCGGCGGTGGCGGGGGTGGCGAGGAGGTCCAGGGGGTGGCCGTGGGGCAGCACGACCGTGCTGTTGGCGAGGTCGAGCGAGGGGTACCGCTCGGCGCCGGGCGCGGGTGCCGGAGGTTCGGTGGTCACGGACTCCTTCATGACTCTCATGTTAAGCCTTGCGCCTATCCGTGAGAAGCATCTACGGTTCACGGATAAACGGCCCTCTATCCGTGAGGTACTGATGTCTGTCGACAGCTCCGCCGGTACGCAGTTCCCCGTCCGCGTCTTCGGCGGCCCGACCGCCCTGTTCGAGTACGGCGGCCTGCGCTTCCTGACCGACCCGACCTTCGACGCCCCCGGCGAGTACCCCGCGCCCGGCGCCTCCCTGGTCAAGACCGCTCCGCCGGCCGGCACCACCGCCGACCTGGGCCGCGTCGACGTGGTGCTGCTCTCCCACGACGAGCACCCCGACAACCTCGACACCTCGGGCCGGGCCCTGCTCGCCGACGTCCCGCTCACCCTCACCACTCCCGGCGGCGGCCGCCGCCTCGGGGAGCGGGCCAAGGGCCTGGCCGACTGGGAGTCGGTGGAGCTCGACCGGCCCGGCGGCGGCACCGTCACGGTCACCGCGGTGCCCGCGGTGCACGGCCCCGGACCGCGCGAAGTGATCGAGCCGGTCCTCGGTCAGGTCGTGGGCTTCGTCCTGACCGGCGAGGGCCTGCCCACGGTCTACGTCAGCGGTGACAACGCCTCCCTCGACGCGGTCAAGGAGGTCGCCGCGCGTTTCGCCCCGGTCGACACCGCCGTTCTCTTCGCCGGCGCCCCTCGCTTCGCCGTCCTCTTCGGTGGCGAGACGATCGTGCTCGACAGCGCCCAGGCCGCCGAGGCCGCCCTGATCCTCGGGGCCCGCCGGATCGTGCCCGTCCACTACGACAGCTGGGCCCACTTCACCGAGGGCCGCGACGAGCTGGTGGCCGCGTTCGCCGCCGCCGGTCTCGCCGACCGCCTGGACCTGGGCGAGCGCGACTGACCCGCCCGCCTCGCCCCCCCCGGGGGGGGCGGCAAGACACCCCTAGGCCTTCGGGGCGAGAACGATCCAGACCTGGCCGGGCGCGAAGGTGAGCGGGGCCCCGGTCGCGGTGGTGAAGGTGGTGCCGGAGGCGGCGGTGGGACGGGACCAGCGGGCCTCGTGGGCGCGGCCGTCGCGGAGGACGAGCGCGGTGCCGCTGCCGACGGTCTCGCTGTACGGGGAGACGGAGCCGAAGCGGTCGTGGAAGCGGGACGGCCGTATGGTGACGCGCTGGATGACGACCGTGGCCGGCTTGAGCGGTCCGGTGTCGGTGGCGCGGGCCTCGCGGCCGTCCATCGCCACCCGCCAGCCGCGGTCGGCGGCGGACCAGCTGAAGGTGTAGCGGGCCGCCGGGTAGCGGACGGTCGAGCTCGCGGTCGGGGTGCCGCCGGGCGGGGCGGGACCGAAGCGGAAGCCTATGTCCCGGGCGTCGTCGGCTCCCGGCGCGGCGGCGAGGGCGCGGGCGGGCCGCAGGTAGAGGTTGTGCGGGGCGGGCCGGTCGGCGGAGCGCCGGAAGGCCCGGGGCGTGGTGGTCTCGGTGACGAGGTCGAGAGGCGCGGCCCGCAGCAGCGGGTTCAGCGCGCTCTGGGCGCCGGAGTAGGCGAGGGCGGGCCGTCCGAAGTCGGCGAGCAGGGCGATGTCGGACTCGCGGGCGCTGCGGACGGGTCCGGTCAGCTCGGGGAGGCGGGAGGAGTAGACGGCGAGGAGCCGGGTGACGCCGCCCTCGACCTGTTCGACGTAGACGAGGTCGGCGGCGCCGAGCCCGGTGTGCGGGCGCGCGGCGGGCACGTTGTCGAGCTTGACGGCGAGCACGGGTGCGGGCCGCGCGGGCAGGCCGGTGAAGGGCGACCGGCCGGTGGGTGCCGGCGAGGTGGTCGCGGGCGCCGGAGTCGGTGAGGTGGTGGCGGGCGCGGGAGTCGGCACGGGGCTCGGCTCCGGCGGGCCCGAGTCGGAGCAGCCGTACAGCCCGGCCGCCGTCACCGCGCACAGCAGCGCGGTGAGGACGCGGCCGGGGCGCCTGGCTCCGCGCTCGCCTGTCATGTGACGCTCCCCCACCAGTGGACCACGGGCCCGCGCGCCGATACAACGTGCTTGACGGACGACGAACGGGGGTCGCGGGTGTTCTACCACCTGATGAAGCACGTACTGCTCGGGCCGCTTCTGAAGCTGCTGTTCAGGCCGAGGATCGAGGGTCTTGAGCACATCCCTGAGGAGGGCGCGGCGATCGTCGCGGGCAATCACCTCTCCTTCTCCGACCACTTCCTGATGCCGGTGGTGCTCGACCGGCGGATCACGTTCCTCGCGAAACAGGAGTACTTCACGGGCCCGGGGATCAAGGGGCGGCTGACGGCCGCCTTCTTCCGCGCGGCCGGGCAGATCCCGGTGGACCGCTCGGGCAAGGAGGCCGGGCAGGCGGCGATCCGCGAGGGGCTCGGCGTGCTGGCCAAGGGCGAGCTGCTCGGCATCTATCCGGAGGGCACCCGCTCGCACGACGGGCGGCTGTACAAGGGGAAGGTGGGGGTGGCGGTGATGGCGCTGACCGCGGGCGTGCCCGTGGTGCCCTGCGCGATGGTCGGCACCTTCGAGATCCAGCCGCCGGGGCAGGTCGTGCCGCGGATCCGCCGGGTCACCATCCGGTTCGGGGCGCCGCTGGACTTCTCCCGGTTCGCGGGTTCGGCGGACGAGCGGGCGGTGGTCCGCGCCGTGACGGACGAGATCATGTACGAGATCCTCCGCCTGTCGGGGCAGGAGTACGTCGACGACTACGCGGCGGTCGTGAAGGCCGCGGAGGCGGCGGACGGACCGGCCCCGCGAAAGTTCCCGCGCCGGGAACGCTGAGGGCGGATCCGCGCACGGCGCAATCCCTTGGGCGGCCGGTCCCGGCGCCCTTAGCGTCACGATCATGACCAAGGGAAACGCGTTCGTGCTGGGTGCGTCGGGACAGGTGGGGCGGGCGGCCGTGCGGGCCCTCGTCTCCGACGGCTGGGAGGTGACGGCCGCCTCGCGGGGCGGCGGCAGGGACGGGAGGTGGCCCGACGAGGTCCGGACCGTGCGGGTCGACCGTACCGAGGAGGGCGCGCTCGCGGCGGCGCTCGGCGACGGCTGTGACGTGCTCGTCGACATCGTCGCCTACGACGGCGCGCACGGACGGCAGCTCACCGGGCTCGCCGGCCGGATCGGTTCGGCGGTCGTGGTGTCGAGCGGCGCGGTCTACGAGGACGGGCAGGGCCGCAGTTTCGACACCCAGGACCGGCCGGACGGCTTCCCCGCCTTCCCGGTGCCGGTCGCGGAGGACTGGCGTACGGTCGCGCCCGGCGACACCACGTACAGCACGCGGAAGATCGCCCTGGAGCGGGAGTTGCTCGCGGCGGGCGACGAACTGCCGGCGACGCTGCTGCGGGCGGGCGCGATCCACGGGCCGTACTGCCCGGGCCCGCGCGAGCTGTGGTTCGTGAAGCGGGCGCTCGACGGACGTCCGGTGCGCCCGCTCTCGTACGGCGGTACCTCGCGTTTCCACCCGGCGCACGTCGACAACCTGGCGGAGCTGGTCCGGCTCGCGGCGGCGCGGCCGGGCAGCCGCGTCCTGAACGGCGCCGACCCGGAGGCGCCGACGGTGGCGGAGATCGGGGCCGCGATCGACGCGGTGATGGGGGTGGAGAGCGAGACGGTGCTGATCGAGGGCGCGCCGCCGGAGGACCTGGTGGGGCTCACCCCGTGGACCGCCGAGCACCCCGTCGTCTACGACATGACGGCGGCCGAGCGGGAGTTGGGTTACCGGCCGGTGGTGTCGTACGCCGACTCGCTGCCGGAGACGGTCGCGTGGCTCACCGATCACCTCGCGGACCGGGACTGGCGTGAGGCCTTCCCCGGTCTCGCGAAGTACGGCGTGGACTTCTTCGACTACGCGGCGGAGGACGCCTGGCTGGCCTCCTCGGGCCGCTAGGCCCGGACCAGACCCGGACCCGGACCCGGACCCGTACGACGGGAGGGGCGGCCTTGCAAAAGGCCGCCCCTCCCTCATTCCGCCGTGCCGGGTGTTACGGCTGCGGGGTGGCGTGCGGGGCGCAGGTCTGGTCCGTGGCGTCCAGCTCACCGGTCAGCAGGTAGGCCTCGACCTTGGGGTTGAGGCACGGGTTGACCAGGCCGGTGATGCCGTGCGAGCCGGCGTCCTTCTCCGTGATCAGACGCGAGCCCTTGAAGCGCTTGTGCAGCTCGACGGCGCCCTCGTACGGGGTGGCGGCGTCACGCTCCGACTGGGTGATGAGCACGGGCGGCAGGCCCTTGCCCGTCTTGACCTGGACCGGGCGCTGGCTCGGGGCCTTCCAGGTCGCGCACGGCAGGTTCATCCAGGCGTTGGCCCAGGTCATGAACGGGTACTGCTCGTGCAGGCGGGAGTTGTCCCGGTCCCACTTCTTCCAGCTGGTCGGCCAGGGGGCGTCGGCGCACTCCACCGCGGTGTAGACGGCGTTGCCGTTCTCCGAGGCGATGTTGCCGGCGGTGTCCGTGAGGTCCGCGGCGGCGTTGTCGATCAGCGGCTGCGGGTCGCCGGCGGCGTAGGCACTCCAGGCCTCGGCAACCGGGGCCCACATGGAGTCGTAGTACGGGGCGTTCTGGAAGAAGCCGATGAGCTCGGCCGGGCCGACCTTGCCGCCGAGGGGCGCCTTCTTGGCGTCGGCGCGCAGCGTGTTCCACTGCTGCCGGACCTCTTCGAGGGTGTCGCCGAGGTGGTAGGTGGCGTCGTGCTGGGCGACCCAGGTCATCCAGTCCGTCAGCCGGCCCTCGAAGGCGATGTCCTGGCCGAGGTTGGCCTCGTACCAGATGGAGCGGGTCGACGGGTTCACGACGCTGTCCAGGACCATGCGGCGGACGTGGCTCGGGAACAGGGTGCCGTAGACCGCGCCGAGGTAGGTGCCGTACGAGACGCCGACGAAGTTCAGCTTCTTCTCGCCGAGGGCGGCGCGGATGACGTCGAGGTCGCGCGCGGTGTTGGGCGTGGTCATGAAGGGCAGCATGTCGCCGCTCTTCTCGGCGCAGCCCTTGGCGTACTCGGCGGCGAGCTTGCGCTGCGCCTGCTTGTCGGCCTCGCTGTCCGGGACCGGGTCGGGCTTGGGGCCCTTGACGAACTCGGTCGGGTCGACGCAGGAGATGGGGGCCGAGTGGCCGACACCGCGCGGGTCGAAGCCCACGAAGTCGTAGGCCTTGGCGGCGCCCGCCCAGATCTTGTTCTTGGTGGTGACCCGGCGCGGGAAGCGCATGCCGGAGCCGCCGGGGCCGCCCGGGTTGTAGAGCAGGGCGCCCTGGCGCTCGGCGGGTGTGCCGGTGGCGTTGATGCGGTCGACCGCGATCTTGATCGTCTTGCCGTTGGGCTTGGCGTAGTCGACCGGGACGGTGACCCAACCGCACTGGATCGGCTTCTCCAGGCCCCAGTCGGCGGGGCAGTCCTGCCAGTCGATGCCCGTCTGGGCGGCGCGGGCCGCGGCGACGGCGACGCCGATCGACTCCGCGTCACGCAGCTGCCGGCTGTCGGCGTTCGCCACCGGGGCGGCGATGGCGCCCGCGACGAGCGTGCCCGCTATCAGCGTGCCGGCAGAGCCGAGCATGGCTGTACGTCTCAATGGTCCTCCCCCAGGGTGGGCGCCACCCCCGTGGCGGCGCCTCGTATCGGGTTGTCCGGTGGATCCTTTCGTCCCTGGGGCACACGATGAAAGACCGAACGTGTGTTTCTTTGCCGAACCAATAACCGGAGAGGTGTGTACCGCTGAGCGGAGAGGTGTCGGTGCCGGTCAGAAGGGGGCGAGCTCTTCCAGGGCTGCGTCGAGCGCCCGGCGGAGCGCGAGGGCGTCCGGGGCGACGGCCGTGGCCAGGACGGCGGGCCCGGCGAGCGGGGCGACGACGGCGTACTCCCCGAGCAGGCGCGGCTCCACCGGCTTCACCGCGAACTCCGGGTCGACGACGAGGAGTTGCCCGGTGGCCCGGTGGTCGCCGAGCACCGCGCCGCCGTCCCAGCCGCCGGGGGCGCCCGGCCCGAAGGCCAGTTCCTGGTCGAGCAGCGGCCGTCCCGCCCGGCGGACGGTCAGCCGGGTGACGAGCGTGCCGGGCGGTTCGCCGTGCCGGCCGAGGACCTGTTCCTCGCGCAGCACGAGCCGGGCCGTGGGGGCGAGTTCGACGGTCGTCCGCATCCGGAGGTCCGAGCCGCCGACGGAGACCACCTGCTCGGGCAGCCAGCGCAGCACGCCCTCCTCGCCGACGGAGATCCGGACGTCGTACCCGGCGGGCTCGCCGCTCCGGCCCGGCAGGGCGAGGGTGGCGGCGGCCGCGTCGACGAGGAGACTGGCCCCGTCCCGCACCTCCGTCTCGATCGCGAGACGGTCGCCGCCGAGCGGAGCGCTCATCGCCCCGACGACGGTGACCCGGGTGTACGGCCCCGCCGACCGGGTGCGGCGCAGGGCGAGGGGGCCGTCACCGACCAGGAGCGGCAGGCCGCCGTCGGCGGTGGCGGCGATCCGCGCGGTGGCGCTCAGGCTCACGCGGTCCATTCCCCGAGTCGCGCCTTTACCCAGTCGGCGACGGGGCCGACGCCGTTCTCGGCGCGCAGCGAGGTGAAGGCGACGGGCAGTTCGCCGCGCTGCTCCTTCGCGTCGCGGGCCATCCGCTCCAGGTCCGAGCCGACGTGGGGGGCGAGGTCGGTCTTGTTGATCACGAGGAGGTCGGCGGTGGTGACGCCGGGGCCGCCCTTGCGCGGGATGTCGTCGCCGCCGGCCACGTCGATCACGAAGATCTGGGCGTCGACGAGGCCCTTCGAGAAGGTGGCGGTGAGGTTGTCGCCGCCGGACTCGACCAGGATCAGGTCGAGCGGTCCGACCGTGTCCTCCAGCTCCTCGACCGCTTCGAGGTTGGCGGAGATGTCGTCCCGGATCGCCGTGTGCGGGCAGGCGCCGGTCTCCACGGCCTGGATCCGCTCGGGCGGCAGGACCGCGTTGCGGAGCAGGAACTCGGCGTCCTCGCGGGTGTAGATGTCGTTGGTGACGACGGCGAGGGAGAGGGTGTCGCGCAGCTCCCGGCAGAGCGCGGCGACCGTCGCCGTCTTCCCGGAGCCCACCGGGCCGCCGAGCCCGATCCGCAGGGCGCGGCGGCTGCCGTCGGGTCGGTGCGCGTCGGCGGAGACGGCGCCGTGATGGGTGTGGCCGTGGTCGAGGTGCATGGGGCGGCTCCTGGTCGGGGTGCTGGACGTGACGGGGGCGGGGCTCAGGACGCGAAGAGGCGGACGGGCCAGGCGGCGTGCTGTTCGGCGGTGAGGTCGAGCAGCGGCGCGGAGGCGGCGGGCAGCGCGTCGACGCCCAGCCGGGCGGCGGCGGCCGCGCGCTCGGCGACGCGGTCCATCTCGGGTGTGAGGCGGGCCAGGACGGCGGTGGCCTGGTAGGGGTCGAGGCCCAGGAGGCGCACGACGGCGGTCGCGGGACCGCCGACCGTCTCGTACGCGACGCAGTGCGCGGCGTCCTCCGGGCCGAGTCCGGCGGACCGGGCGGCGACGCCGAGGACGACCGGCTGGTGGGCGCCGCGCGGGAAGTCGGCTGCCAGCGCGTCGAGTGCGGGACTCGGCCAGGTGGCGCGGGCGGCCCGCATCAGCTGGCGGCCGAGTCTGCGGGCGGCGGCCCGGAGCGCGGGCGAGGGGGTGCGGGCGTCGGCGGCGGCGTCGAGTTCACGCGGGTCGAGTCCGTGCGCGGCCCCGGCGGCGAGCGCGGCGGAGGTGAGGCCCGTGGTGTGCAGCCTGCCCCGGCAGAAGGTCTCGAGGCCGGCGGCGTCCTTGATGCGGCCGGCCTTGACGGCGGCTTCGGCGCCGCCCGAGTGGGCGTGCCCGCCGGCGGGGAACCGCCCGTCGGCGAGCACGAGGAGCGCGGAGCGTGACATGGGCGCCATCAGAAGAGGAAGTAGCGCTGGGCCATGGGCAGTTCGGCGGCGGGTGCGGGTTCGACCGCCTCGCCGTCGATGGTCACCGAGAAGGTGTCGGCGTCGACCTCGACGCGGGGCAGGGCGTCGTTCTCGCGCATGTCGGCCTTGGTGACCCGCCGGGTCGAGCGGATGGCGGTGAACTCCTTGTGCACTCCGAGTCGTCGCGGCAGGTCGTCCTCGATGGCCGCCTCGGCCACGAAGTTGACGGAGCCGGCCGCGGCCGCCTTGCCCAGCGCGCCGAACATCGGGCGGGGCAGCACCGGCTGGGGCGTCGGGATGGAGGCGTTGGCGTCGCCCATCTGCGCGTACGCGATCTGGCCGCCCTTGACGACGACGAGCGGCTTCACGCCGAAGAAGGCGGGGTCCCACAGGACGAGGTCGGCGAGTTTGCCGGGCTCGACCGAGCCGATGAGGTGGTCCATGCCCTGGGCGACGGCGGGGTTGATCGTGTACTTGGCGACGTAACGGCGGGCCCGGTGGTTGTCGGCGCGGCCGTCGCCCGGCAGGGCTCCGCGCCGCTTCTTCATGACGTGGGCGGTCTGCCAGGTCCGCATGATCACCTCGCCGATCCGGCCCATGGCCTGGGAGTCGGAGGAGATGATCGAGATGGCGCCCAGGTCGTGCAGGACGTCCTCGGCGGCGATCGTCGAGGGCCGGATGCGGGACTCCGCGAAGGCGAGGTCCTCGGGCACGGCCGGGTTGAGGTGGTGGCAGACCATCAGCATGTCGAGGTGTTCCTCGATGGTGTTGACGGTGTGCGGCCGGGTCGGGTTGGTCGAGCTGGGCAGGATGTACGGCTCGGAGACCACGGTGATGATGTCGGGCGCGTGCCCGCCGCCGGCGCCTTCGGTGTGGTACGCGTGGACCGTCCGGCCCGCGATGGCGGCGAGCGTGGAGTCGACGAAACCCGCTTCGTTCAGGGTGTCGGTGTGGATGGCGAGCTGGGCGCCGCTCTCCTCGCAGACGCTCAGACAGGCGTCGATGACGGCGGGGGTGGCGCCCCAGTCCTCGTGGATCTTGAAGCCGAGGGCGCCGCCGCGGAGCTGGGAGCGCATGGCGTCCCGCGACATCGTGTTGCCCTTGCCGAGCAGGCCGATGTTCACGGGGAAGGTGTCCAGGGCCTCGAACATCCGGGCCGTGTGCCAGGGGCCGGGCGTGATGGTGGTCGCCTTGGTGCCCTCGGCGGGTCCGGTGCCGCCGCCGACGAGGGTGGTGACGCCGGTGGCGAGGGCCTGTTCGACGACGGTCGGGGAGATGAAGTGGACGTGGGCGTCGACGGCACCGGCGGTGACGATCCGCCCGTTGCCGACGATGACCTCGGTCTCGGGCCCGATGACGAGCTCGGGATGGACGCCGTCCATCGTGTCGGGGTTGCCGGCCTTGCCGAGTGCGGTGATCCGGCCGTCCCGGATGCCGATGTCGGCCTTGACGACGCCCCAGTGGTCGATGACCACGGCGCCGGTGATCACGGTGTCCGGGGCGCCTTCGGCCCGGGTGGTCCGCGACTGCCCCATCGACTCGCGGACGACCTTGCCGCCGCCGAACACGGCCTCCTCGCCGGCGCGGCCCGGGCCGCCGCAGCGGTCCTCCTCGATCTCGACGAGCAGGTCGGTGTCGGCGAGGCGGATGCGGTCGCCGGTCGTCGGGCCGAACAGATCGGCGTACACGGCGCGGTGGAGGTCAGGCACGAGCGGCTCCGTTCCGGTTCTGGTGCGAGGGGTCCGGGTCCGACGGGTTCCGGTGGGACGGGGCCTGCTCGGACGGGGCCTGGTTCGACGGGTCCCGGTCCAGCGGGCCCGCGGTCTCGCCGCGCAGGCCGGGGACGATCCTGCGGCCCGCGATCGGGACGAGCTCGACCTCGACGGGGATGCCGGGTTCGAAGCGGACGGCGGTCCCGGCGGCGATGTGGAGACGGCGGCCGTGCGCGGCGGCGCGGTCGAACTCCAGGCCGGGGTTGACCTCGGCGAAGTGGTAGTGGGAGCCGACCTGGACGGGCCGGTCGGCGGCGTTGAGCACGGTGACGCGGGTGACGGGCCGTCCTTCGTTGAGGGCGACGGGCTCGTCCGCGTACAGGATCTCTCCGGGGATCATCGGCGGCCGCCCGTCAGACGATGGGGTCGTGGACGGTGACGAGCTTGGTGCCGTCCGGGAAGGTGGCCTCGACCTGGACGTCGTGGATCATCTCGGGGATGCCGTCCATGACCTCGTCGCGGGTGAGCACCTTGCGGCCGGAGGCCATGAGTTCGGCGACGGTCCGGCCGTCGCGGGCGCCCTCCAGGATGTGGGAGGTGAGGAGCGCGACGGCCTCGGGGTGGTTGAGGCGCAGGCCTCTGGCCCGGCGCTTCTCGGCCACGTCCGCCGCGACATGAATGAGCAGGCGTTCCTGTTCGTGCGGGCTCAGTTGCACTCTTCCACCTCACAGTCGTCGACCGGGACGGCACCCGGACAGCCGCGGACCTTACCGGGCGTCAACACTCTGTTGAGCTGCGGAGAAGCGGTCTGCGGCCGGACATTGCACGTTAGGGCGGAAGTTTTTCCGGCTCGTTAACTCCGGCTTTGCGTTTCCATGATCATCAGCTCGGATCGACGTTCATGGACATCAGACCGCGCAGTCCGTTCTCCAGGACCTCGGCCGAGACGTCTCCGAAGAGCGCCTGCTGGGCGATGAAGCCCTGGGCGGCGGCGACGAGGGTGCGGGCCACGTGGTCGGCGGGGACGTCGGCGGCGAGGATGCCGGTCTCGCGGTAGAGGGTGACGAGCCGGGTCCAGGCGGCGCGCATGCCGTCGTAGCCCTCGCCCAGGGTCTTCGCGAGCTCCTCGTTGCGCAGGGTCTCGGTCCAGACCTGGATGATCAGGCGCGCGAAGGCCTGCCGGTCGGCGCCCGCGATCCGCTCCTCGAGGAACAGTCGGAGCACGGCCCCGAGCAGGACGTCGGGAGTGGGCGGCGGGGTGGCGCGGGAGGCCTCCTCGAACGCGCCGCGGATGGTGCTGAAGGCCTCGGTCGCGATGGCCGCGATCAGCTCGTCCTTGCCGCTGAAGTAGCGGTAGACCGCGCCCGCCGACAGGCCGGCCTCGGCGAGGACGTCCTGCATGGACGTGGCGTGGAAGCCGTTGCGCGCGAAGCAGCGGGCGGCGCCGTCGAGGATCTGACGGCGGCGGGCGTCGAGGTGTTCCTGCGAGACACGGGCCATGCCCGAAATCTAAAACGAATGTTCATTCTTGACAAGCTCGCCGTACGGGCGGACAGTGAGGACCCGTAAAACGAACGATCCTTCTCTTTGAATCGAGGCCGGCATGTCCTCCGCCGCCACCACCCCCGCAGCCGCCGCGTGGCGCAGAACCCTCGCCGTGCTCGTCCTGATACCGACCGTCGCCGCCCTCGTCCTGTGGGCCTTCGCCTGGCCCGCCGCCCGGGTCGCACCCCGCGACCTGCCGATCGGCGTGGCCGGACCGGCCGCCGCGGCGGGCGCCGTGGAGCGGGAGCTCGGACGGCACGAAGGCGCCTTCGAGGTCCACCGCTACGAGGACGGCGAGGCCGCGAGGGCCGCCGTCGAGAACCGCGATGTATACGGTGCCGTGGTCGTCACCCCCGGCGGTACGGAGCTGCTGACCGCCTCGGCCGCGAGCCCCGTCGTGGCCGGACTGCTCCGCGAGGCCGTCGCCGCGAAGGCCCCCGGCGGGGCTCCGGTGCAGGTCACCGACGTGGTCGCCACCCCGCCCGGTGACCCCCGGGGCGCCGTGCTCGGCGCGAGCCTGCTGCCCCTCGCCCTCGTCGGCGCGGCCGCCGGGGTCGCCACCGTCCTGCTCGGCCTGCGCGGCACCCGGGCCGTCACCGCCCTGACGGGAGCCGCGGCGTTCGCGGGCGTCGTGGGCGCGACGCTCGCCCACAGCTGGCTCGGCGCGCTCGGCGGCGACTGGTGGGCCGAGGCCGGGGTCCTCGGACTGACCGTCCTGGCGATCGGCGCCACCTTCGCGGGCCTCGCCACCCTCCTCGGCAAGCCCGGCTTCGGGCTCTCCGCCGTCCTCACGATCCTGCTCGGCAACGCCTTCTCGGGGATGTCCAGCGCACCCGAGATGCTGCCCTCCGCCATCGGCACCCTCGGCCAGTGGCTGCCCCCGGGCGCCGCGGGCTCCGCCCTCCGCTCGGTGTCCGCCTTCGACGGCGCGGCGGCCGGCGGGCCGCTCCTGGTCCTCGCCCTCTGGGCGGCGGCGGGCCTGACCGCGACCGCGCTCGGCACCCGGCGCCGCGGAGCGGCCGAGACCGTCCCGGCGCCGCCGGCGGCGGCGCCCCCGGTCGCGGTCCCCGCGGGCTGAGCGGACACCCCCGGCCCCGTACACGACAAGCCGCGGGGGGGGGAGGGGGGGGGGGGGGGGGGGGGGGGGGGGGGGGGGGGGGGGGGGGGGGGGGGGGGGGGGGGGGGGGGGGGGGGGGGGGGGGGGGGGGGGGGTGGGGGGGGGGGGGGGGGGGGGGGGGGGGGGGGGGGGGGGGCGGGGGGGGGGCAACCCCCCCCCGGGCCCCTTTTCACTCCTCCGGACCGTCCGCGATGCCGGGTTCGTCCCGATCTTCGATACTGAGGCCACTGCCGCCCCGAGGAGAGCCACGTGGCCAACCCCGTACCCCCGCGCGACCGGACCGATCAGCCCTGGCGCTCGGAGGGGGCCCCGCCACCCCCGCCGCCGAAGAAGCGCATGCCGGGGAGCTGGGGCAGCCTCATCCTCACCGCGCTCGTCGTGTACCTGCTGGCCAACATCGTGCTGTCGTTCTTCAACGAGGGCGACGGGCCGACGATCTCGTACACCGAGTTCGACAAGCAGGTCGCGGCCGGGAACGTCACGAAGATCTACTCCAAGGGCGACGCGATCCAGGGGCAGCTGAAGAACAAGCAGCCCGTCCCCGACGGCGACGGCGACTACACCAAGTTCACCACCCAGCGGCCGGCGTTCGCCGACGACGACCTGTGGGCGCAGCTGACCAAGCAGAACGTCGTGGTCACCGCCGAGCCGGTCGTCAAGGAGCGCAGCTTCCTGGCCAACCTGCTCATCTCGCTCGCCCCGATGCTGCTGCTCGTCGTGCTGTGGGTGTTCATCGCCCGGCGGATGAGCGCGGGCATGGGCGGCGCGGGCGGCATGCTCGGCCGCAAGACGCCGCCCAAGCCGGTGGAGCTGGAGGGCGGCAAGCGCACGACCTTCGCCGATGTCGCCGGCATCGACGAGGTCGAGGGCGAGCTCAACGACGTCGTCGACTTCCTCAAGAACCCGCAGGCCTACCGCGAGATGGGCGCCAAGATGCCCCGCGGTGTGCTCCTCGCGGGCCCTCCGGGCACCGGCAAGACCCTGCTGGCGCGGGCCGTGGCCGGGGAGGCCGGGGTGCCGTTCTTCTCGGCCTCCGCCTCCGAGTTCATCGAGATGATCGTGGGCGTCGGCGCCTCCCGGGTCCGCGAGCTGTTCGCCGAGGCCAGGAAGGTCGCGCCGGCGATCATCTTCATCGACGAGATCGACACCATCGGCCGGGCCCGCGGCGGCGGCTCGGGGATGGGCGGGCACGACGAGCGCGAGCAGACGCTCAACCAGATCCTCACGGAGATGGACGGCTTCACCGGTTCCGAGGGCGTGATCGTCCTCGCCGCGACCAACCGAGCCGACGTCCTCGACCCGGCGCTCACCCGGCCGGGCCGCTTCGACCGGATCGTCCACGTCAACCCGCCGGACCGGGGCGGGCGCGAGGCCATCCTCAAGATCCACACCCGGGAGATCCCGCTCGCCCAGGACGTCGACCTGGAGCACGTCGCCCGTACGACCCCGGGCATGACCGGCGCCGAACTCGCCAACCTGGCCAACGAGGCCGCGCTCCTCGCGGTCAAGCGCGAGCAGAAGGCGGTCACCCAGTCCGACCTCTCGGACGCCCTGGAGAAGGTCCAGCTGGGGGCCGAGCGGCCGCTGGTGATGCCGGTGGAGGAGCGGCGCAGGACCGCGTACCACGAGAGCGGGCACGCCCTGCTCGGCATGCTCCAGCCGGGCGCCGACCCGGTCCGCAAGATCACCATCGTGCCGCGCGGCCGGGCGCTCGGCGTCACCCTCTCGACCCCCGACGCCGACAAGTACGCCTACACCGAGGACTACCTGCGCGGCCGGATCATCGGCGCGCTCGGCGGCATGGCGGCCGAGCAGGTCGTCTTCGGCGTCATCACCACCGGTGCCGAGAGCGACCTCGAACAGGTCACCAACATCGCCCGGGGCATGGTGGGCCGCTGGGGCATGAGCGAGCGCGTCGGCCGGCTGACCGCCATTCCGTCCGACGCCCAGCAGGCGTACGGCCTCTCGGCGGCCCCCGCGACCCTCGACACCGTCGACGAGGAGATGCGCCGGATCGTCGACGAGTGCTACGAGAGCGCGGTGCGGCAGCTCCGCGAGCACCGCCACCAGCTGGACGCCCTGGCCGAGGCGCTCCTCGCCAACGAGACCCTGGAGGAGGCCGCGGCCTACCGCGCGGCGGGCATCACGCGGCTGACCAAGGACTCCTGAGACGGCGGCCCGGCGGCCCCGGTAGCCCTCCCCCGCCCCGGGCGAGGGAGGGCTACCGCACGTGGGCGACGACGTACCGGAAGACGTTCGGCATCCACACGGTGCCGTCGGCGCGGACGTGGGGCGCGAGTGCCTCCCCGATCTCCTTCTCGACCTGGGAGAGGTCGGTGGCCCGTACGGCCTCGTCGAAGGCGCCCGTCGACAGCAGTCCGCGCACCGCGCTGCCCTCGCTCGCGTACCCGAAGGGGCAGGCCACCCGGCCGGACCCGGCGGGCCTGAGACCCGCGGCGGCCACCAGTCCGTCCAGGTCCGCGCGCACCCCCGGCAGGCGGTCCGCGAGGCGGGCGGCGATCCGCAGCACCGGCTCCGTGGCGCACCGCTCGGCGGGCCCCCAGCCGCCGAGCACGACCGTCGCACCCGGTTGCGCCGAACGGGTGAGCGCCCTGAGCTCGGGAAGCGTCCCGTCCGTCGCGTGGAAGGCCGTGAACACGTCGTACGGGAGGTCCCCGGGCACGTCCTCGGTCACCGCGACGTCCTCGGGCAGCCGCTCCCTGGCGAGCTCCACGCGCGCGTGGTCCCGGTCCACGCCGGCCACCCGCGCGCCCCTCGCCGCCGCCATGAGCAGCGCGAGGCCGGAGCCGCAGCCGAGGCCGAGGACCCGGGAGCCGGCTCCCACGCCGAGGCGCTCGTACACGGTCTCGTAGAGCGGTACGAGCATGCGTTCCTGGATCTCGGCCCAGTCGCGCGCGGGGTGGTGCGGGACGAGCGTAGGTGTCATGGAAAGAGCCCCAATCCGTGCCTGGACGACAGCCCCCCGTAGTCAGGGAACTGCGCATCCCGGGCGGCGTCCAGTGCTCGCGCCGGACCGATTCGCCCGGGGGAGGGGCGGTGCGCGGTCCCGCGACCGGACCCGGTAATGTCCCTGCAACACTTCCGGGTGTTTCCGGTCCCGGGCGGGTCCCGGGTCTGACGAGCGGTTCCCGGGGGCGCGCGTACCGCGGCTACGCGCCGGGGCGTATGCGCCACTACGCACCAGGTTGACGCCCCCTGCGCGGCTTCTCCGCAGATCGGCGCACTGGACCTCGTCAGGACGCATCAACGGCAACTGACGGGTAAGTGCAAAATATTTGAGATGCCCCGGAATGGAACCCGGGGGCACTTCGGCTCGTTGTACGCGACGTGAGCACGACACCACCTGTTCTCGCCGCAGAGCTGGCACAGGCGTGGGCCGACATTCAGCGGCACCACCCCGAGCTGCCGGATCTTGCCGCGCCCGAGTCCCTGATCGGAGAGTCCTCGTCCGCCTGCGGCGCCGAACTCTCCTTCGAACGACTGCTCCACGAGGCAGTCCACGGCATCGCCGCCGCCCGGGGGGTCCGCGACACCTCCCGCGCCGGCCGCTATCACAACCGCAGATTCCTCGCGATCGCCGAGGAGATGGGCCTCGACCACCCCGAGGAGCCGCACGCCAGCAGCGGCTTCTCCCTGGTCACGCTCAACCCGGAGGCGCGCCGCCGCTACCGCCCCACCATCGAGCGGCTCCAGCGGGCCCTGAAGGCCCACACGGTCGCCACGGCCGCCGACACCAAGCGCTCCTTCCGCGGACCGGCCGCCCGGCACGGCTCCTCCGGCGGCGGCGTCCGCGTCAAGGCCGTCTGCGACTGCGGGCGGAACGTCCGGGTGGTGCCTTCGGTGCTCGCCCAGGCCCCGATCGTCTGCGGCGGCTGCGGCAAGCCCTTCCGTATCCCGGAGACGGTGGGCGCCGCCACCTGACCCGGCGGCGTGTGGCACAATGGCTAGCTGTACTCGACAGTCGCATAGGACCCCTCTCTCCTCCGGCTGACGCGTCCATCGGGCATCCGAGTACCGCAACCCCACGTGGCATCTCAAGTGCCCAACCACGTCAAGACCAGGAGACACCACTCCAGTGGCAGTCAAGATCAAGCTCAAGCGCCTCGGTAAGATCCGCCAGCCGCACTACCGCATCGTCGTCGCCGACTCGCGCACCCGCCGCGATGGTCGCGCGATCGAGGAGATCGGCCTCTACCACCCGACGTACAACCCGTCGCGTATCGAGGTCGACTCCGAGCGTGCGCAGTACTGGCTGTCCGTCGGCGCCCAGCCGACCGAGCCGGTTCTCGCCATCCTGAAGCTCACCGGCGACTGGCAGAAGCACAAGGGTCTGCCGGCCCCGGAGAAGGCCCTGCTCGTCCCGGCCACCAAGGAAGCCAAGCGCGCCTCGTTCGACGAGTTCGCGAAGGCCCTCGAGGGCGGCGACGACAAGGGTGAGGCCATCACCCCCAAGGCCAAGAAGGCCGACAAGAAGGCTGACGAGGCCGAGGCCGCGTCGACCGAGTCGACCGAGGCCTGAGCATGCTCGAGGAGGCTCTCGAGCACCTCGTGAAGGGCATCGTCGACAACCCCGACGATGTGCAGGTCGCCTCGCGCAACCTGCGTCGTGGCCGCGTGCTTGAGGTCCGGGTGCACCCCGACGACCTCGGCAAGGTGATCGGCCGCAACGGCCGCACCGCGCGTGCGCTGCGTACCGTCGTGGGCGCCATCGGCGGCCGTGGAATCCGAGTCGACCTCGTCGACGTGGACCAGGTCCGCTGAACAAGTCGGCCACATCGGTTGAATGATGTGCCGGCACGGGCCGGGGAGGGCTTTAGCCCACCCCGGCCCGTTGTCGTTTTCGTCTTCTTCGTCTTCCGGACTGCGTGACAGGAGAGTGTGGAGCAGTGCAGTTGGTAGTCGCGCGGGTCGGCCGCGCCCACGGCATCAAGGGCGAGGTCACCGTCGAGGTGCGGACGGACGAGCCCGAGCTCCGGCTCGGCCCCGGCGCCGTCCTGCTCACCGACCCGGCCTCCGCCGGGCCGCTGACCATCGAGTACGGCAAGGTCCACAGCGGCAAGCTGCTGCTGCGCTTCGAAGGCGTCCGCGACCGCAACGCCGCCGAGGCCCTCCGCAACACCCTCCTCATCGCCGAGATCGACCCCGCCGAGCTGCCGGAGGAGGAGGACGAGTACTACGACCACCAGCTCATGGACCTCGACGTCGTCCTCGCCGACGGCACCGAGATCGGCCGGATCACCGAGATCTCCCACCTGCCGTCCCAGGACCTCTTCATCGTCGAGCGCCCCGACGGCACCGAGCTGATGATCCCGTTCGTCTCCGAGATCGTCACCGAGATCGACCTGGAGGAGCAGCGGGCCGTCATCGACCCGCCGCCCGGCCTCATCGACGACCGCGCCGAGATCGTCTCCTCCCGCGACGAAGAGCCGGGTGACGACGCATGAGGCTCGACGTCGTCACGATCTTCCCCGAGTACCTCGAACCGCTGAACGTCTCCCTCGTCGGCAAGGCACGCGCGCGCGGACAGCTCGACGTCCACGTCCACCACCTGCGCGACTGGACGTACGACCGGCACAACACGGTCGACGACACCCCCTACGGCGGCGGCCCCGGCATGGTCATGAAGACCGAGCCCTGGGGCGACGCGCTCGACCAGACGCTCGCCGACGGGTACGAGGCCGGCGCGCACGGCCCGGTCATGGTCGTCCCGACCCCCAGCGGCCGCCCCTTCACCCAGGAACTCGCCGTCGAGCTCTCCGAGCGGCCCTGGCTGATCTTCACCCCGGCGCGTTACGAGGGCATCGACCGGCGCGTCATGGACGAGTACGCGACCCGGATGCCGGTCTACGAGGTCTCCATCGGCG
This sequence comes from Streptomyces sp. NPDC037273, assembly GCF_055603625.1. Lineage (NCBI taxonomy): Bacteria > Bacillati > Actinomycetota > Actinomycetes > Kitasatosporales > Streptomycetaceae > Streptomyces > Streptomyces sp. NPDC037273. The sequence goes on along the minus strand of NZ_JBVJVO010000001.1, from coordinate 117,872 downwards.
ACTACGTGCTCGCCGGCGGGGAGGCCGCCGTCCTCGTCGTCACCGAGGCCGTCGCCCGCCTCCTGCCCGGTGTCCTCGGCAACGCCGAGTCCCACCGCGACGACTCCTTCGCGCCCGGCGCCATGGCCAACCTCCTGGAGGGGCCCGTCTACACCAAGCCCCCGGAGTGGCGCGGCCGGGGCATCCCGGACGTCCTGGTCAGCGGGCACCACGGCAAGATCGCCCGCTGGCGGCGGGACGAGGCCTTCCGGCGCACGGTCGCCAACCGGCCCGACCTCATCGAGCGCTGCGACCCGTCCGCCTTCGACAAGAAGGACCGCGAGGTCCTCTCGATGATGGGGTGGGCGCCCGAGCCCGGCGGCCGATTTTGGCGCAGGGTCGAGGACGTGGAAGAATAGGCCGCTGTCGTCCGTCCGGCGCGCGCCCCTGCCACAGGGGGAACGACGTCCGCCAGAGACGTACGGCATCCCGATCATCCGAACGTACCGCTGATGACCTGTGGCATCAGCGAGGAAAGAGACCTCCATGGCCTCCCTGCTCGACCAGGTCAACGCGGCCGCGCTCCGCTCCGACCTCCCCGCCTTCCGCCCCGGCGACACCGTGAACGTCCACGTGCGCGTCATCGAAGGCAACCGCTCCCGCATCCAGCAGTTCAAGGGTGTCGTCATCCGCCGCCAGGGCTCGGGCGTCAGCGAGACCTTCACGGTCCGCAAGGTCTCGTTCTCCGTCGGCGTCGAGCGCACCTTCCCGGTGAACTCCCCGATCTTCGAGAAGATCGAGCTCGTGACCCGCGGTGACGTCCGTCGCGCCAAGCTCTACTACCTGCGTGAGCTGCGCGGCAAGGCTGCCAAGATCAAGGAGAAGCGCGACCGCTGAGCCCCGGCTCACCGCTCACGCGACGCTTGAGGTCCTCGCACAGACGGGCCGGATAGGCTCTGTCCCCGATGGACACCGAAGCACAGCACACGGAGCGCGACCCCTCCACCGACACGGAGGAGGGGTCGCGCTCCGCGCGCGTTTCCTGGCGGCGTACGGGCCTCGTGGGCGTCGCCTGCGTGGCCTTCCTGCTGCTCCTGAGCCACTTCGTGATGCAGCCCTTCCTCATCCCCAGCGGCTCCATGGAACCGACGCTGCGGGTCGGCGACCGGATCCTGGTCAACAAGCTGGCGTACCGTTTCGGCAGTGAGCCGCGCCGCGGCGACGTCGTCGTCTTCGACGGCACGGGATCCTTCGTGCGGGAGGAGCCGCAGGGCGATCCGGTCACCGGACTGCTGCGCGGCGCCGGGGCCGCGCTCGGGCTCGCGGAGCCCGCCGAGACCGATTTCGTGAAGCGGGTCGTCGGCGTCGGCGGCGACCGGGTGGTCTGCTGCGACAAGGACGGACGGCTCACCGTCAACGGCGTCGCGGTCCAGGAGCGCTACCTGATGCCCGGCGACCAGCCCTCCAGCGTCGCCTTCGACATCGTCGTCCCCCCGGGCAGGCTCTGGGTGATGGGCGACCACCGCAGCCAGTCCAGCGACTCCCGCGACCACCTGGGCAGCCCGGGCGGCGGGATGGTCCCCGTCGACAAGGTCGTCGGACGCGCCGGCTGGATCGCCTGGCCCTTCGGCCGCTGGTCCGCCCTGCCCGCCACGGACGCCTTCGGGGCCGTACCGTCCCCGCCGGCCGGCGGACACGGAGCAGGGGCCCATGGGTAGCCGCGGCCGTCCGGCCCACGGCTCCGCCCGTGGCGCCGACCCCGCACAGCCCGCGGCCCTGCCGGGCCGCGCCGAGCGGCGCAGGCTCGCCCGCCGCGTCAGGCGGCGCCGGCAGCGCTCCGCGATCCGGGAGATCCCCGTCCTGATCACGGTGGCCGTACTCATCGCCCTCGTCCTCAAGACCTTCCTGGTCCAGGCCTTCGTCATCCCCTCCGGCTCCATGGAGCAGACGATCCGGATCGACGACCGGGTCCTCGTCGACAAGCTCACCCCGTGGTTCGGCTCCCGGCCGCAGCGCGGTGACGTCGTCGTCTTCAAGGACCCCGGCAACTGGCTCCAGCACGACACCGCGCCGCCCGCCGACGACCCGATCGGCATCAAGCAGGCCAAGCAGGCCCTGACCTTCATCGGCCTGCTGCCCTCGGCCGACGAACGGGACCTCATCAAGCGGGTCGTCGCCGTCGGCGGGGACACCGTCCGCTGCTGCGACAAGGACGGCCGGCTCACCGTCAACGGCGTACCGCTGGAAGAGCCGTATCTGCACCCCGGGAACCAGCCGTCCGAGATCCCCTTCGAGGTGAAGGTCCCCGAAGGCCGGATCTTCGTCCTCGGCGACCACCGGTCCGACTCGGCCGACTCCCGCTTCCACCTCGACGAGGAGGGCCACGGCACGGTCTCCGAGGAGCAGGTCGTGGGGCGCGCCGTGGCGATCATCTGGCCCTTCGGGCACACGCGGTGGCTGGAGCAGCGGAGCACGTTCGAGAAGGTCCCGGACCCGGTACCGGACAGCAGTGCGAGTTCCGAGTACCCGCGCGGTCTGTCGCATAGTGTGTCCCAGCGGAATCTGAACGGATTGCCCGGGCTCCCGACCCCTGCGGAACTTCTGCTCGTTATGGGAGTGGTGGGCCTGTCCCTGTTCGGGGGCAGGCGTTCGCACGGATTGAGGAGTGGATGTGGGGGATTTGGCCGTCGGCGCACGATCCGGACACGATGAGCCCGAGAAGAGGGCCGACGGGGCCTTCGGCGATGACACGACGGGTGGCGACGTGACGGGTGACGAGCAGGCGCAGCCGCCGGGCGGCGGTACGCCGGGCGAGGGCGACGACGAAGCGGCGGGCGGCTCCGGCAGGGGCCCGAAGAAGCAGCGTTCCTTCTGGAAGGAACTGCCGCTCCTCGTCGGTATCGCCCTGGTGCTCGCGCTGCTGATCAAGACCTTCCTGGTGCAGGCGTTCTCGATTCCCTCGGAGTCGATGATGAACACCCTCCAGAAGGGCGACCGCGTCCTCGTCGACAAGCTGACCCCCTGGTTCGGCTCCGAGCCCGAGCGCGGCGAGGTCGTCGTCTTCCACGACCCGGGCGGCTGGCTCGAGGGCCAGGAGGCGCCCACGCCGAACGTCGTGCAGAAGTTCCTCAGCTTCATCGGCCTCATGCCGTCCGCCGAGGAGAAGGACCTCATCAAGCGCGTCATCGCGGTCGGCGGCGACACCGTCTCCTGCAAGGAGGGCGCCAAGGTCGTCGTCAACGGGGTCGCGCTCGACGAGACCTCGTACCTCTACCCCGGCTCCGTGCCCTGCCAGGACTCGTTCGGGCCGGTCAAGGTCCCCGAGGACCGGATCTGGGTGATGGGCGACAACCGCCAGAACTCCCTGGACTCCCGCTTCCACCAGCAGCTGCCGGGCGCGGGCACCGTCTCCAACGACGAGGTCGTCGGCCGCGCCGTCGTCATCGCCTGGCCGGTCACCCGCTGGGCCACGCTCCCCGTCCCGGACATCTTCGACCAGCCCGGCCTCAACCAGGCCATGGCCGCCGCCCCGCTCGGCGCGGCGAGCCTGGCCGGAGCGCTCCCGCTGGTGCTGTGGCGCCGGAAGAAGCGCACCGCTGGGCATACCGCCGAGTAGTGACCCGCGGGTAGGGTGCCGTCCCGGAACGTCGAGAGACCTCTGGGGCTGCACATGAGCGGAAATACCGGAACGAAGGGCGGCCACGGCCGCCTCGGCAGCGTGCTGTCGGGGCTGGCCGTGGCCGTCGGCTGTCTGCTGTTCCTCGGCGGCTTCGTCGGAGGCGCGCTGATCTACCAGCCGTACACCGTGCCCACCGACTCGATGACCCCGACCCTCGACGTCGGCTCCAGGATCCTCGCCGAGCGCGTCGACGGCGACGAGGTGCGGCGCGGTGACGTCGTCGTCTTCAAGGACCCGCTCTGGGGGAACTCGCCCATGGTCAAGCGGGTCGCCGCGGTCGGCGGTGACACCGTCGCCTGCTGCGACAAGGACGGGCGGCTCACCGTCAACGGCACGCCCGTCGACGAGCCGTACCTGCGGCCGGGGATCGGCGGCCGGACGACCGCCTCGGACAAGGAGTTCTCCGTGACGGTCCCGGAGGGCAGCCTGTTCCTCCTCGGCGACGACCGGCACACCTCGCTCGACTCCCGCACCCACCTCGAAGACGCCGGACAGGGCTCCGTGCCCCGCTCCACCGTCGTCGGCAGGGTCGACGCGGTCGTCTGGCCCGCCAAGGGCCTGCTGGAGCCCCCGGCCGGCTTCGCGGCCCTCCCAGGCGGCACCTCGGAGCCGGGGCCGTTCCGCGCGCTCTTCACGGCGATCGTCGCCGGGTGTGTACTGATCTTCGCGGGTGCGGCGTACGGGCCGGTGGCACGGCTGCTGACCCGGGGGCGAGCCGGGAACGGGTCCCGGCCGGGGAAGCGGGAGAAGGTGGACGCGTGACGGAGCGCGGGACGGACGCCGGGCCGGCCGCCGAGGCGCCGCGGCGGGTGGCGCGCGTCGTGCTGCTCGACCCGGACGACCGCATCCTCCTCATGCGGGGTTACGAGCCGGACGACCCGGCCGACACCTGGTGGTTCACCCCGGGCGGCGGCCTGGAGGGCGAGGAGACGCGGGAGCAGGCGGCGCTGCGCGAGCTCGCCGAGGAGACCGGCATCACCGATGTCGAGCTCGGCCCGGTGCTGTGGAAGCGGTACTGCTCCTTCCCCTTCGACGGGCGCCGGTGGGACCAGGACGAGTGGTACTACCTCGCCCGCACCCGCCGGACCGAGTCCGCGCCCCGGCCGCGGGCCCTCACGGAGCTGGAGACCCGGAGTCTGGCCGGCCTGAGATGGTGGACCTCCGCCGAACTGTCGGCGGCGCGTGAGACGGTGTACCCGACCAGGCTCGCCGAGCTGCTGCACACGCTGCTCGACGAGGGACCTCCCGGTGCACCGGTGGTTCTCGCCCCGGAAATCGTTTAGGGGCGCGCACGGCTGGCGCACAATAGGGGGACGCACGGCTGAAGGGGAACATGCCATGAGCGCCGAGGACCTCGAGAAGTACGAGACCGAGATGGAGCTGAAGCTCTACCGGGAGTACCGCGACGTCGTCGGGCTGTTCAAATACGTGATCGAGACCGAGCGTCGCTTCTACCTCACCAATGACTACGAGATGCAGGTGCACTCGGTCCAGGGAGAGGTCTTCTTCGAAGTCAGCATGGCCGACGCCTGGGTCTGGGACATGTACAGGCCGGCCAGGTTCGTGAAGCAGGTCCGGGTCCTCACCTTCAAGGACGTGAACATCGAGGAGCTCAACAAGAGCGACCTCGAACTTCCCGGCAGCTGACGCGCCTCACCCGAAGGGGTGAGTGGGTTTTCCACAGGCTCCCGTCCCTCCACAGCGCCGCACGCGGTCCGCCGCACTCCGTCACATTCGGTGACGGAGGTGGTACCGCATGAACAGGACCCAAGCCCTCGGACGGTACGGAGAAGAGCTGGCGACCCGCCGGCTCACCGCGACCGGCATGCATATCCTCGCCCGCAACTGGCGCTGCGGCCGGACCGGCGAGATCGACATCGTCGCCCGTGACGGCGACACCCTCGTCATCTGCGAGGTCAAGACCCGTCGCCACGGCGGGTACGAACACCCGATGGCCGCTGTCACACCCCGCAAGGCCGAGCGGCTCCGTCGCCTCGCCGCCTGCTGGCTCGACCGCAGCGGCGGCCCGGCACCCGCCGGCGGCGTCCGCATCGACCTCGTCGGCATCGTCCTGCCGCACAAGGGCGCCCCCGTCCTCACCCACGCGCAGGGGGTGGCCTGATGGGATTCGCCCGCACCTGCTCCGTCGCCCTCGTCGGCGTCGAAGGCGTCGTCGTCGAGGTCCAGGCCGACCTCGAACCCGGGGTCGCCGCCTTCGCCCTCGTCGGCCTCCCCGACAAGAGCCTCGTCGAGAGCCGCGACCGCGTCCGCGCCGCCGTCGTCAACTCCGGCGCCGAATGGCCCCAGAAGAAGCTGACCGTCGGACTCAGCCCGGCCTCCGTCCCCAAGGGCGGCAGCGGATTCGACTTGGCCGTCGCCGCGGCGGTGCTGGGCGCCGCCGAGCGCATCGACCCGCGCGCCATCGCCGACCTCGTCCTCATCGGCGAACTCGGCCTCGACGGGCGCGTCCGGCCCGTCCGAGGCGTCCTGCCCGCCGTCCTCGCCGCCGCCGAGGCCGGCTACCAGCAGGTCGTCGTACCCGAGCGGACCGCCGGCGAGGCCGCGCTCGTCCCCGGCGTCTCCGTCCTCGGCATCCGCAGCCTGCGCCAGCTGATCGCCGTCCTCACCGACGAACCCGTACCCGAGGAGGAGACCGAGGAGGAGGGCAGGCCCGACGCCATGCTCGCCGGACTGCTCGTCCCCGGCGCCGGCATCGGCACCGGACTCGCCGCCGACCCCGCCGACGGCCCCGACCTCGCCGACGTCGCCGGCCAGCACCGGGCCCGCCGGGCCCTGGAGATCGCCGCCGCCGGCGGCCACCACCTCATGCTCTCCGGCCCGCCGGGCGCCGGAAAGACCATGCTGGCCGAGCGGCTCCCCGGCATCCTGCCGCCGCTCACCCGGCAGGAGTCCCTCGAAGTCACCGCCGTGCACTCCGTCGCCGGCATCCTCCCGCCCGGCGAACCCCTCGTCCGCCGCGCCCCCTACTGCGCGCCCCACCACTCCGCCACCACCCAGTCCCTCGTCGGAGGCGGCAGCAACGGACTGCCCAGGCCGGGCGCCGTCTCCCTCGCCCACCGCGGAGTCCTCTTCCTGGACGAGGCGCCCGAGTTCTCCGGCAAGGTCCTCGACGCGCTCCGGCAGCCCCTCGAATCAGGGCACGTCGTCATCGCCCGCGCCGCCGGCGTCGTCCGGCTCCCGGCCCGCTTCCTCCTCGCCATCGCCGCCAACCCCTGCCCCTGCGGCCGGCACACCCTCCAGGGCGCCGGCTGCGAATGCCCCTCCGCGGTCATCCGCCGCTACCAGGCACGGCTCTCCGGACCCCTGCTCGACCGCGTCGACCTGCGCGTCGAGGCCGAGCCGGTCACCCGCGCCGACCTCCTCGGCCAGGGCGGGCGGGGCGAGCCGACCGCCACCGTCGCCGCACGGGTCCGCGAGGCCAGGGCCCGCGCGGCGGCCCGCCTCGCGGACACCCCCTGGAACGTCAACAGCGAGATCCCCGGACACGAACTCCGTACGCGCTACCTCGCCGCACCCGGCGCCCTCGCCTCCGCCGAACGCGACATCGAGCGCGGACTGCTCACCGCCCGCGGGCTCGACCGGGTCCTCCGGGTCGCCTGGAGCGTCGCCGACCTCGCCGGACACGACCGGCCGGACGGCCAGGACATCGCGCTCGCGCTCGAACTGCGCACCGGCATCGCGCGCGGTGTGCCGGTGGGAGCGGGGGAGTACGCATGACCGCCACGGACGAGCGGCTCGCCCGCGCCGCGCTCACCCGGGCCGTCGAACCCGGCGACGAGCACGCCGGCCGATGGATCCGCCACCACGGGGCCGCCGGCTTCCTCGACCGCCTGCTCCACCCGGAGGAGCACCGCGGGCGCCGGGCCCGCCGGGGCCGGGACCCGGACGACACTCTGTGGGATGCGTCCGACGAGGTGCCGGACGCGCGTCCCGAAGGGCCCGGTGACGGGCTGTTCACGGGGACAGGGGCGCGACGGGTCGACGGGTGGCGGCGGCGGGCCCGGGCGGCCGAGCCCGCGAGGGACCTGGAGACCGTGCACCGGCTCGGCGGGCGGTTCGTCATCCCGGGCGACACCGAATGGCCCCGGCAGCTGGACGACCTCGGGGACGCCAGGCCGCTCGGGCTGTGGGTCAGAGGGCCGGCCGATCTGCGGAGCTGGGCGCTGCGATCCGTCGCCCTGGTCGGTGCGCGGGCCTGCACCCCCTACGGGGCGCACACCGCGGCCGGGCTCGCCGCGGGGCTGGCCCGGCACGGCTGGGTCGTCGTCTCCGGGGCGGCGTACGGGATCGACGGCGCGGCCCATCGCGGGGCGCTCGCCGCGGGCGGGGCGACGGCCGCCGTGCTCGCCTGTGGCGTCGACACCCCCTATCCCCGGGGGCACGACCGGCTCATCCGGCGGGTGGCGGAGCAGGGGCTCGTGATCGGCGAACTGCCGCCCGAAAGCCACCCGACGCCCAGCCGGTTCATCCTCCGCAACCGTGTCATCGCCGCCCTCACCCGGGGGACCGTGGTCGTCGAGGCCCAGCACCGCAGCGGCTCGCTCGTCACCGCCCGCGCCGCCGCCCGGCTCGGCCGTCACACCATGGGGGTACCCGGCCCGGTCACCAGCGCGCTCTCGGCGGGCGTCCACGAACTGCTGCGCGGCGGCGCCACCCTGGTCACCGACGCCGACGAGATCGTCGAACTCGTCGGCGAGATGGGGCAGCTCGCCCCCGTCCGCAGAGGCCCGGTCCTGCCCCGTGACCTGCTCGCTCCCGCCACGGCACAGGTCCTGGAAGCCGTACCGGCCGGGGGGCCGACGTCCCTCGGCGTCATCGCGGGCCGGGCCGGCACCACCCCCGACGAGACGCTCGCCAAGCTGTACGAACTCCACTCGCTCGGCTTCGTCGAACGTCACGGGGAGGGCTGGCAGTTGACGAACACGGCGACTCCGCCGTCGAACGCGCGGCGAGGCGGTGCTTGACCTGGAGCATTCGGGTGAAAGGGTTGAGGCGATGAACAATCGAGTTCTCTCGGCCGCACCCGAGGGGCCGACACGCGCCACGGCCCGGGTTCGAAGATGCGACCGACGGCGTCCACCCGGACCGGCGCGATCCGCCGATGTACGCGCACCGCGACCGCGCACTCACGCTACGCTCACCAGGATTCCCGCCAGGACACCCAGGACACCCACACCGACACACCCGCCAGCAGAACGGCTCAAGGCAACGCATGCCCCAGCACACCTCCGGGTCTGACCGCGCTGCGGTGCCCCCAGCAGCCCGGGGCACCGTGCGACCGTCCGCACCGACGTCGCTCGACGAACTGTGGCGGTCGTACAAGGACACGGGCGACGAGCGGCTGCGGGAGCAGCTGATCCTGCACTACTCGCCGCTCGTCAAATACGTCGCCGGGCGCGTCAGTGTGGGACTGCCGTCCAATGTGGAGCAGGCCGACTTCGTCTCCTCCGGGGTCTTCGGCCTCATCGACGCCATCGAGAAGTTCGACGTCGAGCGGGCGATCAAGTTCGAGACGTACGCCATCACCCGGATCCGCGGCGCGATGATCGACGAGCTCCGGGCCCTGGACTGGATCCCCCGCTCCGTCCGCCAGAAGGCGCGCAACGTCGAGCGGGCCTACGCCACCCTGGAAGCCCAGCTGCGGCGCACCCCCTCGGAGAGCGAGGTGGCCGCCGAGATGGACGTCACGCTGGAGGAACTGCACGCGGTTTTCAGCCAGTTGTCCCTGGCGAACGTGGTGGCCCTGGAAGAGCTGCTGCACGTCGGCGGAGAGGGCGGCGACCGGCTCTCCCTGATGGACACCCTGGAGGACACGGCCGCCGACAACCCCGTCGAGGTCGCCGAGGACCGCGAGCTGCGCCGCCTGCTCGCCCGCGCCATCAACACCCTCCCCGAGCGGGAGAAGACCGTCGTCACGCTCTACTACTACGAGGGCCTCACCCTCGCCGAGATCGGCAACGTGCTCGGGGTCACCGAGAGCCGCGTCAGCCAGATCCACACCAAATCGGTGCTGCAGCTCCGGGCCAAGCTGGCCGACGTCGGACGCTGAGCGTCCGGGGCCGGCCGTACAGTGGAGCCGTGCCCAGGATTCGAGCGGCCTCCGTGGCCGAGCACCGGACCATGCAGCGCGGCGCCCTCCTGGACGCCGCGCGATCCCTGCTGTCCGAGGGCGGGACGGAGGCGCTGACCTTCCCCGCGCTCGCCGAGCGCACGGGCCTGGCCCGTTCCTCGGTGTACGAGTACTTCCGATCGCGCGCGGCAGTAGTCGAAGAGCTGTGCGCCGTCGACTTCCCCCTCTGGGCCGCCGAGGTCGAGGCCGCCATGGCCGGTGCCGAGACGCCCGGCGGCAAGGTCGAGGCCTATGTCCGCAAGCAGCTGGAACTGGTCGGCGACCGGCGCCACCGGGCCGTCGTCGCCATCTCGGCGAGCGAGCTCGACGACGGCGCCCGCGAGAAGATCCGCGCCGCCCACGGCGGACTCGTCGCCATGATCGTCGAGGCCCTCGCCGCGCTCGGCCAGCCCCAGCCCCGCCTCGGCGCCATGCTCCTCCAGGGCGTCGTCGACGCGGCCGTCCGCCGCATCGAGCTCGGCGCCGCCGAGGACCCCACGGAGATCGCCGAGGCGGCGGTCTCGATGGCCCTCCACGGAGTCAACGGCGCCGACGGCGTCAGCGGCCCCACGGTCTGACCCGGACGTCCCCGCCCCGCGGCGGCAGCAGCCGCGACGCCGGCCTGGCCGTGAGCAGCAGCGGGTTCAGATAGGCGTCACCCCGGAGCAGCCCCCAGTGGAGGCACGACTCCGCGCAGTGCGTACCGGCGGCGACCTCGGCGACCGGCGTCCCCGCGCTGACCCGGGTGCCGGCCCTCACCAGGGGCACGACCGGCGCGAAGGTGGTCCGCAGCGGGGGAGAGCCCGAGTCCGGCAGGGTCAGCGTGAGGACCCCGCGCCCGCCGACCGGGCCCGCGAAGGTGACCGTCCCGGCGGTCGGCGCGCGGACCGGGGCGCCCGGCGCGGCGGCGAGGTCGACGCCCCGGTGGCCGGCCGCGTAGGGACCGGGCGGCGGCTGCCAGCCGCGGAGGATCTCCGGCGGCGGGGGACCCACCGGCCAGAGCAGCCCGAGGACGATGATCAATGGCGTCAGGTGCATGGGGCCAGACTCCCCGCGCCGCCCGCTTCGTACGGGTCCCGGCCGGTTTCTGTGGACTACTCGCCGGTTGTGGACAGGGCCGTCACCCGTCGCTCCCGGGGTCCCGTACACTTCCTATGGCGACTCGGGTCACCGGGTCGACTTCGCACGCCCCGCCACGACCCTCACGGGACGTGGCAGCGCCTTTCGGTCCCTCTGGGGCATGGCGCGCCGGGGCGTCAGGAATACAAAACCGAGAAAACCAAGGAGATGGCCATGGCCGTCGTCACGATGCGGGAGCTGCTGGAGAGCGGCGTCCACTTCGGTCACCAGACCCGTCGCTGGAACCCGAAGATGAAGCGCTTCATCTTCACCGAGCGCAACGGCATCTACATCATCGACCTGCTCCAGTCGCTGTCGTACATCGACCGCGCCTACGAGTTCGTCAAGGAGACCGTCGCGCACGGCGGCTCCATCATGTTCGTGGGTACCAAGAAGCAGGCCCAGGAGGCCATCGCCGAGCAGGCGACCCGCGTCGGTATGCCGTACGTCAACCAGCGTTGGCTCGGTGGCATGCTCACCAACTTCTCCACCGTCTACAAGCGTCTGCAGCGCCTCAAGGAGCTCGAGCAGATCGACTTCGAGGACGTGGCCGCCTCCGGCCTCACCAAGAAGGAGCTCCTGGTCCTCTCCCGCGAGAAGGCCAAGCTGGAGAAGACCCTCGGTGGTATCCGCGAGATGCAGAAGGTGCCGAGCGCCGTCTGGATCGTCGACACCAAGAAGGAGCACATCGCCGTCGGTGAGGCGCGCAAGCTCCACATCCCGGTCGTCGCGATCCTCGACACCAACTGCGACCCCGACGAGGTCGACTACAAGATCCCGGGCAACGACGACGCGATCCGCTCCGTCACCCTGCTCACCCGCGTGATCGCCGACGCCGTCGCCGAGGGCCTCATCGCCCGCTCCGGCGCCGCGACCGGCGACTCGAAGCCGGGCGAGAAGGCCGCCGGCGAGCCCCTCGCCGAGTGGGAGCGCGACCTGCTCGAGGGTGGCGAGAAGAAGGCCGACGAGACCGTCGAGGCCCCCGCCGCCGAGGCCGCTGCCGAGGTCACCGAGGCTCCGGCCGCGGACGCCGAGCAGGCCTGACCCTTCAGGACCTTCGGGTGAGACGGCGGGGGCCTACGAAGCCCCCGCCGTCGACCCGTGGACCCGCCCGAATCTTTCAGACTTCGAGAGAGAAACAGACTCATGGCGAACTACACCGCCGCTGACGTCAAGAAGCTCCGCGAGCTCACCGGCGCCGGCATGATGGACTGCAAGAAGGCCCTGGACGAGGCCGACGGCAACGTCGACAAGGCCGTCGAGGCGCTCCGTATCAAGGGTCAGAAGGGCGTCGCCAAGCGCGAGGGCCGCTCTGCCGAGAACGGCGCCGTGGTCTCCCTCATCGCCGACGACAACACCTCCGGCGTCCTCGTCGAGCTGAAGTGCGAGACGGACTTCGTCGCCAAGGGCGAGAAGTTCCAGGCCGTCGCCAACCAGCTGGCCGCGCACGTCGCCGCCACCTCCCCGGCCGACCTGGACGCGCTGCTCGCCTCCGAGATCGAGGCCGGCAAGACGGTCCAGGCGTTCGTCGACGAGGCCAACGCCAACCTCGGCGAGAAGATCGTCCTCGACCGCTTCGCGCAGTACGCCGACGGCTTCGTCTTCGCGTACATGCACCGCACGATGCCCGACCTGCCCCCGCAGATCGGTGTCCTCGTCGAGTTCGACAAGGCCGACGCCGATGTCGCCAAGGGCATCGCCCAGCACATCGCCGCCTTCGCGCCGAAGTACCTCACCAAGGAAGACATTCCGGCCGAGGTCGTCGAGTCCGAGCGTCGCATCGCCGAGGAGACCACCCGCGCCGAGGGCAAGCCCGAGGCCGCGATCGCCAAGATCGTCGAGGGTCGCGTCAACGGCTTCTTCAAGGACGCCACGCTGCTCGGCCAGCCGTACGCCCTTGACAACAAGAAGTCCGTCCAGAAGGTCCTGGACGAGGCCGGTGTCACCCTGAAGCGCTTCACCCGCATCAAGGTCGGCATCTGAGTCCGTCCGCGAACGCGACGGACGCCGGACCCCGGTAGGGTCTGAGGCAGTCGTCCGCGCCCGCGCAGGACGACCGCAGATCTGACGAGGAGGCCATTGCCGCACGGGATACCGCGAGGACCCAAGGCAATGGCCTCCTTCGTATGTGCACGAGGAGATCTCCATGAACCAGGGCGCCGTACAGGGCGACGACAACAACGGCAAAAAGGTCGGCCGCTTCATGCTGAAGCTGTCCGGAGAAGCGTTCTCCGGCGGTACCGGCCTGGGCGTCGACCCCAACGTCGTGCACGCCATCGCGCGTGAGATCGCGGCGGTCGTCCGCGACGGCGCGGAGATCGCGGTGGTGATCGGCGGCGGCAACTTCTTCCGCGGCGCCGAGCTCCAGCAGCGCGGCATGGACCGGGCCCGCTCCGACTACATGGGCATGCTCGGCACCGTGATGAACTGCCTCGCCCTCCAGGACTTCCTGGAGAAGGAGGGCATCGACTCCCGGGTCCAGACCGCCATCACCATGGGCCAGGTCGCCGAGCCGTACATCCCGCTGCGCGCCGTGCGCCACCTGGAGAAGGGCCGTGTGGTCATCTTCGGTGCGGGCATGGGCATGCCGTACTTCTCCACGGACACCACCGCCGCCCAGCGTGCCCTGGAGATCGACGCCGAGGCCCTGCTCATGGGCAAGAACGGCGTGGACGGCGTCTACGACTCCGACCCGAAGGCCAACCCCGACGCGGTCAAGTTCGACGCGCTCGAGTACGGCGAGGTGCTCGCCCGCGACCTCAAGGTCGCCGACGCCACCGCCATCACCCTCTGCCGGGACAACAACCTCCCGATCCTCGTCTTCGAACTGCTCACCGAGGGCAATATCGCTCGCGCGGTGAAGGGTGAGAAGATCGGCACGCTCGTGAGCGACCAGGGCACCCGGGCCTGACACCCGAACCGGGAACCGCCCCGCAAGGGGATGGACAGAGCCCTGCCGGTCGTACCCACCGTGCAGGACACAACGCGACGACACGCAGGAGCATGTGGTGATCGAAGAGACCCTCCTCGAGGCCGAGGAGAAGATGGAGAAGGCCGTCGTGGTCGCCAAGGAGGACTTCGCCGCGATCCGCACCGGCCGTGCGCACCCGGCGATGTTCAACAAGATCGTGGCCGACTACTACGGCGCCATCACCCCCATCAACCAGCTGGCGTCCTTCTCCGTGCCGGAGCCGCGCATGGCCGTGGTGACGCCGTTCGACAAGAGCGCGCTGCGCAACATCGAGCAGGCCATCCGTGACTCGGACCTGGGCGTGAACCCCAGCAACGACGGCAGCATCATCCGGGTGAACTTCCCCGAGCTGACCGAGGAGCGCCGCCGCGACTACATCAAGGTCGCCCGGACCAAGGCCGAGGACTCGAAGGTCTCCATCCGCGCCGTGCGCCGCAAGGCCAAGGACGCCCTCGACAAGCTCGTCAAGGACAAGGAGGCCGGCGAGGACGAGGTCCGCCGCGCCGAGAAGGAGCTGGACGACCTCACGGCGAAGTACGTCGCGCAGGTCGACGAGCTGCTCAAGCACAAGGAAGCCGAGCTCCTCGAGGTCTGATGAACGACTCTTCCTGGGGGCCCGCGGCCGGCACCGGCCTCGGCGGACCCGACCAGGGGCCCGCCCCGGCGGGTCCCGCATACGATCGGCAGCAGGCGGCGCAGACTCGGCCCATGCCCATCGTGCCCGACGTTCCCGCCGGCGGATTCCAGGACGGTCACGGCCGGGGGGCCGCTCACCAGAGCGGTCCCCTGTTCCGTGACGAGACGCCGCACGAGCACCCGCAGGAGCCCATGTCCAGCCCCACCCCGCCTCCGCCGCCGGCGCCGACGGCGCCACGGCAGAAGAAGAGCGCGGGGCGTGACCTGGGCGCGGCCATAGGGGTCGGAGTCGGTCTCGGCGCCGTCATCATCGCCTCGCTGTTCATCTGGAAGCCGGCGTTCGTCGGGGTGATAGCGGTCGCCGTGGTGGTCGGGCTCTGGGAGCTCACCTCCCGCCTCCAGGAGCGCAAGGCCATCAAGGCCCCGCTGGTGCCGCTCGCGGTCGGTGGCGCGGCGATGGTCGTCGCCGGTTACGTCCGGGGCGCCGAGGGCGCCTGGGTGGCGATGGCCCTGACGGCGCTCGCGGTGCTCGTCTGGCGGATGACGGAGCCCCCCGAGGGGTATCTGAAGGACGTCACGGCGGGTGTCTTCGCCGCCTTCTACGTGCCGTTCCTCGCGACGTTCGTGGCGCTGCTGCTGACCGCGGACGACGGCCCGCAGCGGGTGCTGACCTTCCTGATCCTGACCGTGGTCAGCGACACCGGGGCGTACGCGATCGGCTGGCGCTTCGGCAAGCACAAGCTGGCCCCGCGGATCAGCCCCGGCAAGACCCGCGAGGGTCTGGTCGGAGCGGTGACGTTCGCGATGGCGGCGGGCGCGCTGTGCATGCAGTTCATGATCGACGACGGCGCCTGGTGGCAGGGCCTGGTCCTCGGTCTCGCGGTGGCGGCGAGCGCGACGCTCGGCGACCTCGGCGAGTCGATGATCAAGCGCGACCTCGGCATCAAGGACATGGGCACGCTGCTGCCCGGTCACGGCGGCATCATGGACCGGCTCGACTCCCTGCTGCCGACGGCGCCGGTGGTGTGGTTGCTGATGGCGCTGTTCGTCGGTACCGGCTGACCGGCCGGTCCGTCTCGTTCGTCGACAGGGGTTGACGGACAGCGGGTACTCTGGAAGGGCCTGGGGCGCGTGCGCCGCGGGCCCTTCCGTCGTCCTCGCCGCTGCGGGGATGTCCCAGTGAGGTCTCCTGGCTTCGGCATCGTGATGCCGCGGTCCCCGCCGCCGTGGGGGTGCCAGACCTCGTGCTTTCTGAGGAGACACCCGATCGTGGCCCGTCCCGTGCCCGGAGAACTCACTTTCGTCGCCCCGCGCGGAGCCAAGAAGCCGCCGCGCCACCTGGCCGACCTGTCGCCCGCCGAGCGCAAGGAGGCCGTCGCCGCGATCGGCGAGAAGCCGTTCCGCGCCAAGCAGCTCTCCACCCACTACTTCGCGCGGTACGCGCACGACCCGGCCGAGTGGACCGACATCCCGGCCGCCTCGCGGGAGAAGCTGGCCGGCGAGCTGCTGCCCGACCTGATGTCGGTGGTCCGGCACATCTCCTGCGACGACGACACCACCCGTAAGACGCTGTGGCGGCTGCACGACGGCACGCTCGTCGAGTCGGTGCTCATGCGCTACCCGGACCGGGTGACGATGTGCATCTCCTCGCAGGCGGGCTGCGGCATGAACTGCCCGTTCTGCGCGACCGGGCAGGCGGGCCTGGACCGGAACCTGTCGACCGCCGAGATCGTGCACCAGATCGTGGACGGCATGCGGTCGCTGCGCGACGGCGAGGTCCCCGGCGGCCCGGCGCGGCTCTCCAACATCGTCTTCATGGGCATGGGCGAGCCGCTGGCCAACTACAAGCGGGTCGTCGGCGCCATCCGCCGCCTCACCGACCCCGAGCCGGACGGTCTGGGCCTTTCCCAGCGCGGGATCACCGTGTCCACCGTCGGCCTGGTGCCGGCGATGCTGCGCTTCGCCGACGAGGGCTTCAAGTGCCGGCTCGCGGTCTCGCTGCACGCGCCGGACGACGAGCTGCGCGACACCCTGGTGCCGGTGAACACGCGCTGGAAGGTCCGCGAGGTCCTCGACGCGGCCTGGGAGTACGCGGAGAAGTCCGGGCGCCGGATCTCCATCGAGTACGCCCTGATCCGGGACATCAACGACCAGGCCTGGCGTGGCGACCTGCTCGGCAGGCTGCTCAAGGGCAAGCGGGTGCACGTCAACCTGATCCCGCTGAACCCGACGCCCGGCTCGAAGTGGACCGCCTCCCGTCCCGAGGACGAGAAGGCGTTCGTCGAGGCCATCGCCCGCCACGGCGTGCCGGTGACCGTGCGGGACACCCGCGGCCAGGAGATCGACGGCGCCTGTGGACAGCTGGCGGCGGCCGAGCGCTGACCTTGTAGTCTGAGCTCGAACACATCTCCATATTCCGACAGGGGAGCGCCACAGCGCTGAGAGTGCGGTAACCGTAGACCGCAGACCCTCTGAACCTCGCCCAGGTCATTCTGGGTAGGAAGTTCGGTCGTAACTCAAGCTGTTGCGCCCTGCCCGCGACCGGTCCGCCGGCCGTGGGCGGGGCCGCGTCTCTTCCTGGTCACACCCAGGAGGAAATCCAGTGAGCATGAAGAAGGCCGCCGCCGTCGCGCTCGTCGCGGCGCTCGGCGTCACCAGCCTCGCCGCGTGCGGCACCGACGACGCCAGGGAAGCGGCCGGCAAGACCGACCGGCCCGCCCCGAAGACCGTGACGCTGGTGAGCCACGACTCGTTCAACGCCTCCAAGGAGGTGCTGGCCGACTTCACCAAGCAGACCGGCTTCACGGTCAAGGTCCTCAAGAGCGGCGACGCGGGCGAGGCCGTCAACAAGGAGATCCTCACCAAGGGCTCCCCGCAGGGTGACGTCTTCTTCGGCGTCGACAACACGCTGCTCTCCCGCGCCCTCGACAACGGGATCTTCGTCCCGTACGAGGCGAAGGGCCTGGACCGGATCCCCGCCGCGTACCAGCTGGACAAGGAGCACCGGGTCACGCCGATCGACTCCGGTGACATCTGCGTCAACTACGACAAGAAGTACTTCGCCGACAAGAAGCTGGCGCCGCCGGTGACCTTCGACGACCTGGCGAAGCCGGAGTACAAGGACCTGCTGGTCGTCGAGAACCCCGAGCGCTCCTCCCCGGGCCTCGGCTTCCTCCTCGGCACCGCCGCGAAGTACGGCGACGAGGGCTGGCAGGACTACTGGAAGAAGCTCAAGGCCAACGGCGTGAAGACCGTCGACAGCTGGGAGCTCGCCTACAACCAGGAGTTCTCCGGCTCGGCCGGCGGCAAGCAGGCCAAGGGCGACCGCCCGCTCGTCGTCTCGTACGCGTCGAGCCCGCCGGTCGAGGTCCTCTACGGCGAGCCGCAGCCGAAGGTGGCGCCCACCGGCGTCTCCACCGGCACCTGCTTCCGGCAGACGGAGTTCGCGGGCCTGCTGAACGGGGCGAAGAACCCCGAGGGCGGCAAGGCGCTGATCGACTTCCTGATCTCCAAGAAGTTCCAGGAGGACATGCCGCTGCAGATGTTCGTGAACCCGGTGGCGAAGGACGCGGCGCTCCCGGAGCTGTTCACGAAGCACGGTGTGGTGGTCGACAAGCCCGAGACCATGGCGCCCGAGAAGATCGCCGAGAAGCGTGACCCGTGGATCCAGCAGTGGTCGTCGCTCGTCCTGAAGTAAGGCGCGGCCTCAAGGGGAGCGCGGCGCGGCTGGGGCTGATGGCCCTGCCCGTCGCGTTCTTCGGGGTCTTCTTCGCCTGGCCCGTCGCGTCCATCGTGGAGCGCGGGCTGCGGCCCGACGGCGCCTGGGACCTCGGGCCGATCGGCGGGACGCTGAGCCGGCCGGACATCCTCGACGTGCTCGGCTTCACCGTGTGGCAGGCCCTCGCGTCGACGGGGCTGACGCTGCTCGTGGCGCTGCCGGGGGCGTACGTCTTCGCCCGCTTCGACTTCCCCGGCAAGAACGTGCTGCGGGCCGTGGTCACGGTGCCGTTCGTGCTGCCGACGGTCCTCGTCGGCACCGCGTTCCTGGCGGTCGTCGGGCGGGGCGGGCTCACCGACGAGCTGTGGGGGCTGCGGCTCGACACCAGCGTGTGGGCGATCCTCCTCGCCCATGTCTTCTTCAACTACGCCGTCGTCGTGCGGACCGTCGGCGGCCTGTGGTCCCAGCTCGACCCGCGCCAGGAGGAGGCCGCCCGGGTCCTCGGCGCCTCCCGCTGGACGGCCTGGCGGACGGTGACGCTGCCCGCGCTCGTGCCGGCGGTGTCGGCGGCCGCGCTGATGGTCTTCCTCTTCACCTTCACCTCGTTCGGCGTCGTGCAGATCCTGGGCGGAGACGCCTACTCCACCCTGGAGGCGGAGATCTACCGGCAGACCGCCCGGCTGCTCGACCTGCGCACGGCCGCCGTGCTCACCCTCGTGCAGTTCGTCGCGGTCGGCGCGATCCTCGGCGTGCACGCGTGGACGGTACGGCGGCGGGAGACCGCGCTGCGGCTCGTCCCCCCGGAGCGGACCGCGCGCAGGCCGCGCGGGGCCGGCCAGTGGGCGCTGCTCGGCGGCGTCCTCGTCTCGGTGGCGCTGCTGATCCTGCTTCCGCTCGGCGTGCTCGTGGAGCGCTCCTTCGCTGGGCCCGACGGCTACGGGCTGCGCTACTACCGGGCGCTCGGCTCGCTCGACGAGTCCGGCACCTTCCTCGTACCGCCCCTTGAGGCCATCGGGAACTCACTGCGGTACGCGCTGGCCGCGACCGCCATCGCGGTGCTCGTCGGCGGGCTCGCCGCGGCGGCCCTCACCCGGCGGGCCGGACGGCTGGTGCGCGGCTTCGACGCGCTGCTCATGCTGCCGCTCGGGGTCTCGGCGGTCACCGTCGGCTTCGGTTTCCTCATCACGCTCGACGAGCCGCCGTTCGACCTGCGGGCCAGCTGGATCCTCGTACCCCTCGCGCAGGCGCTGGTCGGCGTGCCCTTCGTCGTACGGACGATGCTGCCGGTCCTGCGGGCGGTGGACGAGCGGCTGCGGGAGGCGGCGGCCGTGCTCGGGGCTTCGCCGTGGCGGGCCTGGCGGGAGGTGGACCTGCCGCTGGTGCGGCGGGCGCTGCTGATCGCCGCGGGGTTCGCCTTCGCGGTCTCGCTCGGCGAGTTCGGCGCGACCGTCTTCATCGCCCGGCCCGACAGCCCGACGCTGCCGGTGGCGGTGGCCCGGCTGCTCGGCCGGCCGGGCGAGCTCAACTACGGCCAGGCCATGGCCCTCTCGACGATTCTGATGGTGGTGTGCGCGGTGTCCCTGCTGCTGCTCGAACGGCTGCGCACCGACCGGACCTCCGGGGAGTTCTGATGCTGTCGATCCAGGACGCGACCGTACGGTTCGGGGAGCGGGCCGTGCTCGACGCCGTCGACCTGGAGGTCGCCGAGCACGAGACCGTCTGTGTCCTCGGCCCCTCTGGCAGCGGCAAGTCCACGCTGCTGCGGGCCGTCGCCGGGCTCCAGGCGCTCGACGGCGGCCGGGTGCTGCTCGCCGGCGCCGACCAGGCGGGGGTGCCGACGCACAAGCGGGGCGTCGGGCTGATGTTCCAGGACCACCAGCTCTTCCCGCAGCGGGACGTCGGCGGCAACGTCGCCTTCGGTCCGCGGATGCGGGGCGCCGGCAAGGCCGAGCAGGCGCGGCGGGTGGCGGAACTCCTCGACCTGGTGGGCCTTCCCGGGGCGGAGCGCCGTTCGGTGGCCGCGCTCTCCGGCGGCGAGCAGCAGCGGGTGGCGCTCGCCCGCGCGCTCGCGCCCCGGCCCCGGCTGCTGATGCTGGACGAGCCGCTCGGCCAGCTCGACCGGGGGCTGCGCGAGCGGCTCGTCGTCGAGCTGCGGCAGCTCTTCGGGCGGCTCGGTACGACGGTCCTCGCCGTCACCCACGACCAGGGCGAGGCCTTCGCCCTCGCCGACCGGGTCGTCGTGATGCGCGACGGGCGGATCGCCCAGTCCGGCGCCCCCGTCGACGTGTGGTCGCGGCCCGCCTCCGAGTTCGTCGCCCGCTTCCTCGGCTTCGACAACGTGGTGGCGGCGCGGGTGACAGGGCGGGCCGCCGAGACCGTCTGGGGCACCGTCCCGGTCCCGGACGGCTCGCCGCAGGGCGAGCGGCGGCTCCTCGTCCGTCCCGGCGGCGTGCGGCTCGCGGGGGAGGGGCCGCGCTGGACGGTGGAGTCCCGCACCTTCCGCGGCGACCGGGTGGCCGTACGGCTCCGCCCGGCGGACGGCCCCGCCCTCGACGTCGAGCTCCCGCCGCGGGAGGCGCCGGACGAGGGCGCCGAGGTGGGCGTGGAGTTCCGGGTGGAGGACGTCGTGGTGCTGGCCGGGGAGGACTGAGGGGCTGCCCGCGCCGGACGTGCCCTAGACCTTCGCCAGTTGTTCCAGCGCCGCCGGGGCCTCGTCGATCGAGTCGACCAGGGTGATCCGGGCCGCCATCGGGCGGTCGGCGGCGAGCGCCTCCAGGAGCGGCCAGGCGGGGAGGTGCCGGGTCCAGTGGTCGCGGTCGACGAGGACCATGGGGGTGGGGGTGCCCAGGGACTCGTAGTAGTTCGGGGTGGCGTTGGCGAAGATCTCCTGGACGGTGCCCGCGGCGCCGGGGAGGAAGACGACGCCGGCGGTGGAGCGGGCCAGCAGGCCGTCCTCGCGCAGGGCGTTGGTGAAGTACTTGGCGATGTGCGCGGCGAAGGGGTTCGGCGGCTCGTGGCCGTAGAACCAGGTGGGGATGGCGACCGAGTCGCCGCCGTGCGGGAGCAGGGCCCGTACGCGGAAGGCGGCGCGGGCCCAGTCGGTCACCGAGGGGACGAAGGACGGGACGCCGGCGAGCAGCGCGAGCGCCTCGGGCAGGGCCGGGTCGGGGAGCGGGGCCAGGTAGGCGCCGAGGTTGGCGGCTTCCATCGCGCCCGGTCCGCCGCCGGTGGCGACGGTGAGACCGGCGCGGGCGAGGGACCTGCCGAGGCGGGCGGCGCCCGCGTACGCCTCCGTGCCCCGGCCCATCGCGTGGCCGCCCATGACGCCGACGACGCGGGCCCCGTCGAGGAGTTCGTCGAGGGCGTCGGAGACGGCGTCGTCGTGGAGCGAGCGGAGCATCGAGGAGAGGATGTCGCCGTCGGCCCTGGTCCGGCCGAACCAGGCGTACGCGCGCGCGTCCGGGGTGGCTTCGTAACCCCGCTCCGCAAGGCCCTCGAACAGCTCGTCGGGGCTGTAGAGCCGCGCGCGGTAGGGATCGAAGGGCAGGTCGGGGACGGGTGGGAAGACGAGCGCGCCGTCGGCGCGGACCTTGGCGGCGGCCTCCGGCTGCATGGGGCAGCCGAGGAAGACGGCGTCCGTGGTGGTGGCGGAGAGCAGGGCGAAGGTGCGGTCGGTCAGGTCGACCGACTGGACCCGCAGGCCGCTGAGGGAGCCGGGTCCGGCGAGCGCCGCGTCGAACTCGTCGAGCGTGTGGATCTCGTGGCCGCGCCCGCGCGGGCGGCGGGCCGGGGGAAGCGTCGCCATGGGCCCACGATAGGGGCCGCCGCGCGGGGCGGCCCCTCGCGAGGAGGTGTCAGCCGGCCAGCGGCAGGGCGGCGAGTTCGGCGACCGCCCAGGTGAGGGGCAGGAAGACGGCGAGCAGGGCGCCGGCGCGCAGCAGGGCCGCGGTGCGCAGGACCGTGGGGGGCGCGCCGATGCGCAGGAGCGCCTCGGTGGTGTGGGTGCGGCACTGCTTGGACTCCAGGGCCGCCGTGAGGAGCGTGGCGCTGGTGCAGGCGAGGACGAGGGCCGCGCCGAGCCCGGTGAGCGGTCCGAAGGCCTCGCTGCCCGCGTCCGCCTCGTACAGGGTGGCAGCGGCGAGGGTTCCTGAGATCACCGCGCTGACGACGCCGAGGGGGCGGCCGATGCGGCGGGACTCGTCCATGAGGACGCGGCCGGCCAGCAGCCGGGTGGCGCCGGGCCGGAAGGCCTGGAGCAGGCGGCCGCTGAGG
The DNA here is from genome assembly GCF_055603625.1 of Streptomyces sp. NPDC037273. Taxonomy (NCBI): domain Bacteria; kingdom Bacillati; phylum Actinomycetota; class Actinomycetes; order Kitasatosporales; family Streptomycetaceae; genus Streptomyces; species Streptomyces sp. NPDC037273. The sequence goes on along the minus strand of NZ_JBVJVO010000001.1, from coordinate 95,368 downwards.
TGGGTGAGGCCGGGGCCGGCCAGCGCGAGGCCGACGGCGGTCAGGACCCAGCCGGCGAGGACGCCCGCCGGGCTGCCGTCGAAGCGGCCGGGCATCGGGACCCCGTCCCCGCCGCCGCGGCCCGCGTACGTCTCGACCGCGAGGCCGACCGCGACCAGGGCGATGCCCCACGGCAGGCCGGTCGGGACCGGCCGCTCCGCGCCCTCGGGTCCCGTGGCGGCGGCGCGGGGGCGGAGCGCCAGGCCCGCCGCGGTGGCGGCGACGACCGGCAGGACGGCGAGCAGGGTGAGGGCCGCCGCGAGCGGCATCGGCTGGTCGGCGGCGAGCAGGTCGGCCGCCGCCCCGTCGAAGGGCAGGCCGGTGATGTCGCCGCGCAGGTGCAGGTAGAACAGGAGAGCGACCATCGAGCCGAGGGTGCAGGCGACGGCCGTGGACGCGGCGGCGATGGCGGTGAGCCGGGCGGGGCCGAGGCCGACCGCCGAGAGGCCGGGGCGCGGCCGGGTGGAGGGGTCGGTCCGGGCCACCGCGACGGCGAACTGGACGGTGGCGGCGAGCGGCAGCACGCACCAGAGGAGCCGCAGCGCCGAGGCCGAGGAGTGCGCCGGGTGCCCGACGGCGTATCCGAGGGTGCAGAGCAGGAGGAAGCCGACCCCCGCGGCCGCCGCGGCGACGAGCAGCCGCCGGGTGAGGACGAGGGGGTGGGTTCCCCGGGTCAGACGGAGAGCGAGCACGCGGCGACGCCCTCCGCCCCTGACACGGGGGGTACGGCGGAGACCCGGCGTCCGTCAAGGAGGGCGACCGTGCGGTCGGCGAGCGCCGCGACCTCGCCGTCGTGGGTGGCGAGGAGCACCGTGATGCCGTGCGAGCGGGCGGCGGCCGTGAGGGTGCGCAGGACCTGGGCGCCGTCGGCCTGGTGCAGAGAGGCGGTGGGCTCGTCGGCGAAGAGCACCGAGGGGGTGGTGACGAGCGCGCGGGCGATGGCGATCCGCTGGCGCTGGGAGTGGGTGAGGGCGTGCGGCCGTTTGCGGGCGCTGCCGCCGATGTCGAGCCGGTCGAGCCACTCCAGCGCGGCGGTCTTGGCGGCCCGGTGGGAGACCCCGCGGAGCAGCAGCGGCAGGGCGGTGTTCTCCCAGCCGGTGAGTTCGGGGACGAGTCCGGGTTCGGGGTCGATCCAGCCGAAGCGGTCGCGGCGGAGCCGTTCGCGCCGGCTCGGGCTCAGGGTGTGCACGGGGGCGCTGTTGAACCAGACCTCGCCCTGCTGGGCGACGAGCTGGCCGGAGAGGCAGCGCATGAGGGTGGTCTTGCCGCTGCCGCGGGGGCCGGCGAGGGCGAGGATCTCGCCTTCGCGGACGCCGAGGGAGACGCCGGTGAGCGCCTCCGTGCCGCCCAGGGAGCAGTGCAGGGAACGCGCCCAGAGCACGTCGTTGTCCGGTGGGGCCATCGCGTACACCTCGATGTCGGATCTGATCGGTTCCCCCGTACGGGGGAACGAGGAGACGGGGCTGTGGGTCACTCGGCACCGTAAGGATTCAGATCCGCTCATACGGACAGCACGCGGCCCGGGCCGCCGCCATCCACTCGGATGGCCGCATGCCCGGGCCGGGGTCACGCCGTGAGGGCGGCGTGATGCTGGGGGACCGATGTCGGTCGGTCCTGGCAGCCGGTTCCTACAGCTTGGTCCACGCCTCGGTGAGCACCGAGCGCAGGATGCCTTCGATCTCGTCGAAGGTGCCCTGGTCGGCGATCAGCGGCGGGGCCAGCTGGATGACCGGGTCGCCACGGTCGTCGGCGCGGCAGTAGAGGCCGGCGTCGTACAGCGCCTTGGAGAGGAAGCCGTACAGGACGCGCTCCACCTCCTCGTCGTTGAAGGACTCCTTGGTGGCCTTGTCCTTGACGAGCTCGATGCCGTAGAAGAAGCCGTTGCCGCGGACGTCGCCGACGATCGGGAGGTCGTGCAGCTTCGACAGGGTCGAGTAGAAGGCGCCCTCGTTGTCCAGCACGTGCTGGTTGAGGCCTTCCTTGTCGAAGATGTCGAGGTTGGCGAGCGCGACCGCAGAGGACACCGGGTGGCCACCGAAGGTGTAGCCGTGCAGGAAGGTGTTGTCGCCCTTGTAGAACGGCTCCGCGATGCGGTCCGAGACGATGCAGGCGCCGATCGGGGAGTAGCCCGAGGTCATGCCCTTGGCGCAGGTGATCATGTCCGGCACGTAGCCGAACTTGTCACAGGCGAACATCGTGCCGAGGCGGCCGAAGGCGCAGATCGTCTCGTCGGAGACGAGCAGCACGTCGTACTGGTCGCAGATCTCGCGGACGCGCTGGAAGTAGCCGGGCGGCGGCGGGAAGCAGCCACCGGCGTTCTGCACCGGCTCCAGGAAGACGGCCGCGACGGTCTCGGGGCCCTCGAAGAGGATCTGCTGCTCGATCTGGTCGGCGGCCCAGCGGCCGAAGGCCTCCGGGTCGTCGGCGTGGATCGGGGCGCGGTAGAGGTTGGTGTTCGGCACCTTGTGCGCGCCGGGGACCAGCGGCTCGAAGGGGGCCTTCAGGGCCGGCAGGCCGGTGATGGACAGGGCGCCCTGCGGGGTGCCGTGGTAGGCGACCGCACGCGAGATGACCTTGTACTTGGTGTGCTTGCCCTGCAGCTTGAAGTACTGCTTGGCGAGCTTCCACGCGGTCTCGACGGCCTCGCCGCCACCGGTGGTGAAGAAGACCTTGTTGAGGTCGCCGGGGGCGTAGTCCGCGAGGCGCTCGGCGAGCTCGACGGCCTTCGGGTGGGCGTACGACCACACGGGGAAGAACGCCAGCTCCTGGGCCTGCTTGTACGCGACCTCGGCGAGTTCCTTGCGGCCGTGACCGGCGTTGACGACGAAGAGACCCGCGAGACCGTCGAGGTAGCGCTTGCCCTTGTCGTCGAAGATGTAGGTGCCTTCACCACGCACGATGGTGGGAACGGGCGAGTTCTCGTACGACGACATGCGGGTGAAGTGCATCCACAGGTGGTCGTAGGCAGTCTTGGAGAGGTCCTGGGTCACGGTTATCGGGTTCCCCACATGTAGGTCTGCTTCTTGAGCTTGAGGTAGACGAAGCTCTCGGTGGACCGCACGCCGGGGAGGGTGCGGATCCGCTTGTTGATCACATCGAGCAGGTGGTCGTCGTCCTCGCAGACGACCTCCACCATCAGGTCGAAGGAGCCCGCGGTCATCACCACGTACTCGCACTCGGCCATGGCCGTGAGTGCCTCCGCTACCGGATCCAGGTCACCCTCGACGTTGATGCCGACCATCGCCTGCCGTCGGAAACCCACGGTGAGGGGGTCGGTGACGGCGACGATCTGCATGACGCCCTGGTCGAGCAGCTTCTGGACGCGCTGTCGTACGGCCGCTTCGGAAAGGCCTACGGCCTTGCCGATGGAGGCGTACGGACGGCGACCGTCCTGCTGGAGCTGTTCGATGATCGCCAGGGAGACGGCGTCGATCGTCGGGGACGAACCGGTTCCGGTTCTGGAGTCTGTGCTTCGACTGGCCACGCCTTCACTGTGCACCGAGATTGTCTGTCGTGCAAGCCCGGATCGATGAAATTCGTTGTGACGAGCTCTGAATCTCACCGAATCCGAAGTTGGGGAGGGTCAGGGCTGTTGAAAGCGTCTGTCGAGCGATTAGGCTGAGGTGTCTCGCCCATCGGGACACCGCACAGGGACGTGCGACGACAGAACGTGACAGGAGGGGTGGCCAAGTGACCACCGAGCTGCGCCGGCTGCGTAACTACATCAACGGGGAGTTCCGCGACGCGGCCGACGGCCGCACCATCGAGGTGACCAACCCGGCCACCGGCGAGGTGTACGCCACCTCCCCGCTCTCCGGGCAGGCCGACGTCGACGCCGCCATGGAGGCCGCCGCTGCCGCGTTCCCCGCCTGGCGCGACAGCACCCCGTCCGAGCGCCAGAAGGTACTCCTCAAGATCGCGGACGCCTTCGAGGAGCGCGCCGAGGAGCTCATCGCCGCCGAGGTCGAGAACACCGGCAAGCCGGTCGGGATCACCGCGAGCGAGGAGATCCCGCCGATGGTGGACCAGATCCGCTTCTTCGCCGGTGCCGCCCGCCTCCTGGAGGGCCGCTCGGCCGGCGAGTACATGGAGGGCATGACCTCCATCGTCCGCCGCGAGCCGGTCGGCGTCTGCGCGCAGGTCGCGCCGTGGAACTACCCGATGATGATGGCCGTGTGGAAGTTCGCCCCGGCCCTCGCGGCGGGCAACACCGTCGTCCTCAAGCCCTCGGACACGACCCCCGCGTCGACCGTCCTGATGGCCGAGATCATCGGGCAGATCGTGCCCAAGGGCGTCTTCAACGTCGTCTGCGGCGACCGCGAGACCGGCAAGGCCATGGTCGAGCACCCGACCCCGGCGATGGCCTCCATCACCGGCTCGGTCCGCGCCGGCATGCAGGTCGCCGAGTCGGCGGCCAAGGACGTCAAGCGCGTCCACCTGGAGCTGGGCGGCAAGGCCCCGGTCGTGGTCTTCGAGGACACCGACATCGAGGCCGCCGTCGGCGACATCTCCGTCGCGGGCTTCTTCAACGCCGGCCAGGACTGCACCGCCGCCACCCGCGTCCTCGTCCACGAGTCGATCCACGACGAGTTCGTCGCCGCGCTGGCCAAGGCCGCCGCCGAGACGAAGACCGGCCAGCCGGACGACGAGGACGTGCTCTACGGCCCGCTGAACAACGCCAACCAGCTGAAGCAGGTCGCCGGCTTCATCGAGCGCCTCCCCGCGCACGCCAAGGTCGAGGCCGGCGGTCACCGCGTCGGCGACAAGGGCTACTTCTGGGCCCCGACCGTCGTCTCCGGCCTCAAGCAGGACGACGAGATCATCCAGAACGAGGTCTTCGGCCCGGTCATCACCGTCCAGTCCTTCACGGACGAGGCCCAGGCCCTGGAGTTCGCGAACGGCGTCGAGTACGCCCTCGCCTCCTCCGTCTGGACCAAGGACCACGCGCGCGCGATGCGCATGTCCAAGAACCTCGACTTCGGCTGTGTGTGGATCAACACCCACATCCCGCTGGTCGCCGAGATGCCCCACGGCGGCTACAAGAAGTCCGGCTACGGCAAGGACCTCTCCGCCTACGGCTTCGAGGACTACACGCGCATCAAGCACGTCATGACCTCCCTGGGCTGAGCCCCGCACGCACGTCCCCGCGGCCCCGGCACCCTGATCGACAGGGTGTCGGGGCCGCGGCCCGTCGCTCGACGGACCGTCCATTGCCGCAGGCCACGGGCCGCGGGGATGCTGGGCGAGTGAGAGCGACTGTCAGCAAGAACGTGTCCCGCCGGTCCCTGCTGCGCGGTGCCGGCGGTGTCGGGGCCGCGGCCCTGCTCGCCGCCTGCGGGGTGCCCGCCGCCTACGTCGACGAGCGCGACCGCGCCGGGCGCGACCTGTCCCGGCGGGACCGCACGGTCGACTTCGCCAACTGGCCGCTCTACATCGACACCGATGACGACGACACGTCGAAGCGCCCCACCCTGGACGCCTTCCGCGCGCGCACCGGGATCTCCGTCCGGTACACCGAGGAGATCAACGACAACGACGAGTTCTTCGGCAAGATCGGCCCGGCCCTGATGAACGGCCAGGAGCCCGGCCGTGACCTGATCGTCGTCAGCGACTGGATGGCCGCCCGCTTCGTCCGCCTCGGCTGGGTCCAGGAGATGGACCGCGCCGCCCAGCCGAACGTCGCCCGGCACCTCGACCCCCAGCTGACCTCGCCCGCCTTCGACCCCGGCCGCCGGCACGCCGTGCCCTGGCAGTCCGGCATCACCGGCATCGCGTACAACCGGAAGAAGCTCGGCCGCGAGCTGCGCTCCATCAAGGAGCTGTGGGCCGACGACCTGCGCGGCAAGGTCACCCTGCTCTCCGGGCTCGACGAGTCCATCAGCCTGCTCATGATGGGCAACGGCGTCGACGTGACGAAGTGGACCGGCGACGACTTCCACGAGCTGTGCGAGCAGATCGAGGGCCTCGTCCGCAGCCGGCACATCCGCCGCTTCACCGGCAACGACTACATCAAGGACCTCTCCACCGGCGACGTGGTGGCCTGCCAGGCGTACTCGGGCGACATCATCCAGCTCCAGGCCGACAACCCGGACATCGAGTTCGTCGTCCCCGAGGAGGGCGCGGAGCTCTGGGCCGAGTCGCTGATGGTCCCCAACCTCGCGCAGCACAAGAGCAACGCCGAGAAGCTCGTCGACTACTACTACGAGCCCGAGGTCGCCGCCGAACTCGCCGCCTGGGTCAACTACGTCTGCCCGGTGCCCGCCGCGCAGACCGTCCTCGCCGACTCCGGCGACGAGGAACTCGTGGCCCTCGCCGAGGACCCGCTGATCTTCCCCGACTCCGCGATGCGCGGCCGGCTCGCCATCGCCCGGGACGTCAGCGCCTCGGAGCGCCCGGAGTTCGCGAAGAGGTGGAACGCCATCGTCGGCCTGTGAGTTGGACAGGCATGACCGATACACGCATCGAACCCCTCGCCACCTACGGCCTGTTCCTCGCCTGGGCCGTCCACGACCTGGAGGAGCTCGCCCGCGGACCGCGCTGGCTCCGGGAGAACCTGCCCGGACTGCGCGAGCGCTTCCCCGGTGTCCCGGAGTCCGTGTGGAAGGCGGTCGAGGGCGTCGACGAACGTGAATTCGCCCTGGCCGTGGGGGCGATGGCGGTGATCGTCGGCGCGGCCGCCGTGGCCGGTGCCCGGACGGGCGGCAGGTCCGCCTTCTACCAGGGCGCGGTCACCGGCTTCGGGCTGCACGGTCTCGTCCACCTCGCGCAGGCCGCCGTCGTGCGGGACGCCACTCCCGGGGCGGTCACCTCGCCGCTCGTCGTCATCCCCTTCTCCCTCTGGGCCCGCCGCCGGCTGCGCCGGGCCGGTGTCCTGCGGTCCGCGGGAGTCGGGGACGTGGCGTTGGGGCTCGCGGTGGCGGCGGGCGCGACGGTGGTCGCGCATGGCCTCGCGCGGAGACTCGCACCCCGTTTCTGAACGCGTTCAACAGGGGCGTACGCTGTTCCCGTGAGCGACACGAACGGGCCGAGAGCCCTTCTCAAGAGCATCCGCGCATGGCTGGTCGTCTTCGTCGTCTGCCTGGTCCTGAGCGGGGCCACCGCCTTCCCGCTCGTGACCGAACTCCGCCTCCTCGACTCCGCGTTGACCGGCTGGGCCGCGCCCGTCGCCGAGCTCTTCCCCGGGCTCGCCGAGTGGATCCACCGGGTGCGGGACGGCGTCGCCGCCGCCGACCGGGACGCCCCGTACCTCCTCTACGGCACCGACTGGCTGGCCTTCGCGCACCTGGTCATCGCCGTCGCCTTCTACGGCGTGTACCGCGACCCGGTCCGCAACATCTGGGTCGTCGAGTTCGGGATGATCGCCTGCGCCGGCATCATCCCCCTCGCCCTGATCTGCGGCCCCCTCCGGGACATCCCCTTCTGGTGGTCGGTCATCGACATGTCGTTCGGCGTGATCGGCATCCTGCCGCTGCTCCACGTCCGCCGGCTGATCAAGCGCCTCGAAGCGGCGGCGGGGGCGCCCGAGGCCGTGCCCGTCTAGTCGGGGAGGCCGTAGGCGGAGACCATCAGGGTCAGGGCGGTGCGGTTCATGTCCTGGCCCTTGGCGTCGGTGGAGTTGACGCTGTAGACGAGGGTGCGGGCGCCGTCGCGGGTGGAGGCGATGGCCGCGTTGTACCCCCAGCGGCCACCCGTCTTGCCCCACACCTCGCGGCCGCCGAGACGCTTCATGGACAGACCGGCGGAGTACGCGGCCGGGTCGCCGGACTTCACGTCCGCCACCCTCGGCAGCGTGAACATCTCCTCCAGGAGCGGGCCGCGCACCACCCGGCCCGCGAACAGGGCCCGGGTGAAGCGCTCCAGGTCGGCGGTGGTCGAGACGAGATCGCCCGCCGCCCAGCCGTCCGTCGTCCCCCACACCGACACGTCACGGAGCCCGGTCGTGCCGTCGTCGAGCCGCATGGTCTGGTAGCCGTGGTTGTACGGCCCCGAGATCTCGGCCGCCTCGCCGGGGAAGTACGTGTCGCGCAGACCGAGCGGCCGCAGGATCCGGCGCTCCACCTGGTGCTCGTAGGAGTCGCCGGTCACCCGCTCCACGAGCAGTCCGGCGATCGTGTAGCCGATGTTCAGATAGTGCTGCTTCGTGCCGGGCCGGAACTCGCGCGGCTGCGCCGTCGCCGAACGGACCAGCTCCTCCGGGGTGTGGACGGCGAACCGGTTCGCGTACCACTCCTCCACCGTCTCGCCCGGCATGTCCGCGGCCGGGATGCCGTGGGTGTGGTTCAGGAGCTGGCGTACGGTCACCCGGGCGTACCGGCCGGGGATCAGGTCCGGGAGGTACGAGCGGGCCGTGCGGTCCAGGTCGATCCGGCCCTCGGCGGCCAGCTGCAGGACGGTCGCCGCCGTGAAAACCTTCGTCACCGAACCGGCCCGGAAGCGGGCGGCCGGGTCGGCCGGGGCGTTCGTCTCCAGGTCGTGGACGCCCGCGCTGCCCTGCCACGAGCCCTCGCTGCCGCCCACCCGGACCAGCGCCGCCGTCGCGTCGGCGCGCGGGAGACCGGCGATCACCGCGCTCAGGTCGGGGCTGGACGGGGTCGCCGCGGCCGTCGGGGCGGTCGGGGCGGTCGGGGCGCTCGGGGCCGCCGAGGCCGCCGGCCGCTCGCTCGCGAAGGCCGGGGTGAGCGCCGGGCTGGCCGCGACGCCCAGGACCAGGGTGGCGGCGAGCAGCGTGCGGGTGGACTTCCTCATGGTCAACTCCGGTGGTGTGAGCCGTTGTTCTCGATGGCTCCATCCTGCTGACCAGGGCAGGAAGGCGGATCGCCCGCACCGGCGGTCTTCGGGCGACCGGTTCCTCGCCGACGCGGGGGAGTACCCGGCTAGCCGCCTCCCCCGCGCGGGGGAGAGCCCGCCGAGACGAGCCCCGTCTCGTACGCGCAGATCACCGCCTGGATCCGGTCCCGCAGCCCCAGCTTCGCGAGGACGTTCCCCACGTGCGTCTTCACCGTGTGGTCGCTGACCACCAGCTCCGCCGCGATCTCCGCGTTGGACAGGCCGCGCGCGAGGAGCAGCAGCGTCTCCCGCTCGCGGCCGGTCAGCACGTCGAGCCGCGGATCGGGGCCCGGGACCGCCGGGCGCGGCCCGCCCGCCGTGTACTGCTCCACCAGCCGCCGGGCCACCGAAGGCGCCAGCAGCGAATCGCCCGCCGCCACCACTCGTACCGCGTGCACCAGGTCGTCCCGGCGCACGTCCTTGAGGAGGAAGCCGCTCGCGCCCGCGTGCAGCGCCTCGTACACGTACGCGTCGGTGTCGAAGGTCGTCAGGATCACCGTCCGGCAGGCGGACTCCGCGCTGATCGTCCGGCACGCCTCGATGCCGTCCGTCCGCGGCATCCGGATGTCGAGCAGCGCCACGTCCGGCGCGAGCCGGCGCACCGCGTCGACCGCCTCCGCGCCGTCCCCGGCCTCCGCGACCACCTCGATGTCCGGCTGCGCGTCCAGGATCATCGCGAAGCCGCTGCGGACCAGTTCCTGGTCGTCCGCGACCACCACCCGGATCGTCATCTCCCCGCCTCCCCCGTCTCCGTCCCCTGGGGTACGGGAAGCAGCACCCGCACCTCGAAGCCCCGGCCCGCCGGGCCCGGGCCCATCGCCGCCGTCCCGCCGTGCGCGGCGGCCCGCTCCCTGATGCCCACGAGCCCGTGACCGCCGGAACCGGGGCGCGGGCCGCGGCCGTCGTCGGTCACCGTGACCCGCAGCACGCCGTCGCCGTGGACGAGCCGGACGTCCGCCGTGCGGGCCCGCGCGTGCTTGACCACGTTCGTCAGCGCCTCCTGGACGATCCGGTACACGCTCGCGCCGGTCGCCGGCGGCAGCGCCCGTACCCCGCCCTCCGTCGTGTACGCGACGGCGAGGCCGCTGGCCCGCACCCGGTCCACCAGCTCCGGGATGCCGCCGAGGTCGGGCTGCGGCTCCCGGGGCGCCGCGCCGTCCCCGCCCTCGCGCAGCAGCCCCAGCATGTGGCGCAGCTGGGCCATCGCCTCGCGGCCGGTCTCCGAGATCGCCTCGAACGCGGCCTCCGCGCGCGCGGGCGCCGCCCGTACCGCCACCGGCCCCGCCTCGGCCTGCACGATCATCAGGCTCACCGCGTGCGACAGGATGTCGTGCATCTCCCGCGCGATCCGGGCCCGTTCGCGCGCGGCGGCCTGCTCCGCCTCGATCCGGTGCGCCCGCTGCCGGGCGTCCTGGAGCCGCCCGAAGACGTACGCGGCGCCGAACACGAAGAGCGAGAAGGTCAGTTCGCGCGCCGACTGGGTGTTGAGCCACACCGAGGCCGGCACGGCGACCACCAGGAGCGCGGCCGTCGTCAGCCGCTGCCAGGACGGCGCCAGCGCGGCGATCGTGTAGACGCTGACCAGGCCGGTGTACGGCAGCGGCTGCCCCGGCCCCTCCAGCGCCAGCTTGTACAGCGCGCTCGCCGCCAGGATCGCGAACAGCACGGCGAGCGGAGCGCGCCGACGCCACACGAGCGGCAGCACCGTGAGCGTCGTCAGGCCGTACGCCGGCCAGGTCGCCGGCTCCAGCTCGGGCCCGCGCGGCACCACGAACGGCATCGTCATCGCCGCCTGCACCAGCAGCGCGATCCCGATGTCCACCCGCCACGGGTTCGCCGCGCCCCAGCCGCGTGCCCGCTCCCAGCGGTTCCTCAGATCCCCCCGTATGCCCATTACGGCAGGCGGTCCGCGGCGTCGCACCGCGCGGGGGCGGTCCGTGTCCGGTCGTTCACGCGTGCGCCTTTCGCAGGACGGAGGCGAGGGCGTCGACGCGGTTGGTGGTGATGGCGTCGACCCCGCCGGCGATCAGCTTACGCATGGTGCGCTTGGTGTCCGCCGTCCAGGAGGAGACGAGCAGCCCGTCCCGGTGCACGCGCTCCGTCAGCTCCCGACTCACCAGGCCGAAGCGGTAGTTGAGCCACCGGGGGCGCACCGCGTCGAGCAGCACCGCGCGCGGCGGGGCGAGCGTCGTCCAGGTCAGCGCGATCTCGGCGGCCGGGTCGGCGGCCCGCACCTGGAGCATGGCGACGCCGCCCGCGCAGTAGTACACCCGCTCGCCGGCACCGCACTCGCGGACCGTGCCGACGATCCTGCGGACCGAGTCCTCGTTCCCACCCGGCAGGTCCAGCATCAGCCGGTGGTCCCCGGCGACCAGCAGCGCCTCGCGCAGGGTCGGCACCCCGTCGTGCGTCAGCTCGCGCAGCTCCGCGAGCGTGAGCGAGACGAGCGGCCGGTCATGGCCCCACAGCCGCTTCAGGGTGTCGTCGTGGAGGAGGACGGGCACGTCGTCCTTGGTGAGTCGGACGTCGATCTCCACGGCGTCCGCCCCCCGCTCGATCGCCGACGCGATCGAGGGGAGCGTGTTCTCACGGACGCGGTACGGGTCGCCGCGATGGCCTACGACAGTGACGGAGCGCATGGCCCCATTCTCGTCGCGGTCAGCGCGCCAGCCAGTCGTTCGTGTACGTGTCGATCTCGGCCGCGATCCGGGCCTTGCCGGCCGCGTCGAGGAACGAGGCCTCCACCGCGTTCTTCGCGAGCGCGGCGACCCCGCGCTCGTCCAGGCCGAGGAGACGGGCGGCGACCGCGTACTCGTTGTTGAGGTCCGAGCCGAACATCGGCGGGTCGTCGCTGTTGATCGTGACGAGGACGCCGGCGTCGACGAACTGCCGGATCGGGTGCTCCTCCAGGGTGGCGACGGCCCGGGTCGCGATGTTCGACGTCGGGCACACCTCGAGGGCGATCCGGTGCTCGGCGAGGTACGCGAGGAGCTCGGGGTCCTGGGCGGAGCTCGTGCCGTGGCCGATGCGCTCGGCGCCCAGCTCCCGGATCGCGTCCCAGACGGTCTCGGGGCCGGTCGTCTCGCCCGCGTGCGGGACGGAGTGCAGACCGGCCGCCCGCGCCCGGTCGAAGTACGGCTTGAACTGCGGACGCGGCACCCCGATCTCGGGGCCGCCCAGACCGAAGGAGACCAGGCCCTCGGGGCGCAGCCCGTCCGTGGTCGCGAGCCGCGCGGTCTCCTCGGCGGAGACGAGACCCGCCTCGCCCGGGATGTCGAAGCACCAGCGCAGGATCGTGCCGAACTCCGCCTCGGCCGCCTTGCGGGCGTCCTCGATCGCCGCCATGAAGGCGCGCTCGTCGATGCCCCGGCGGGTGGAGGAGTACGGGGTGATGGTGAGCTCGGCGTACCGGATGTTCTGCCGGGCCATGTCCCGGGCGACCTCGAAGGTGAGGAGCCGGACGTCCTCGGGGGTGCGGACCAGGTCGACGACCGACAGGTAGACGTCGATGAAGTGCGCGAAGTCGGTGAACGTGAAGTAGTCGGCCAGCGCCTCCGGGTCCGTCGGGACCTTGGAGTCGGGGTGGCGGGCCGCGAGCTCGGAGACGATCCGCGGGGAGGCGGAGCCCACGTGGTGGACGTGCAGCTCGGCCTTGGGCAGGCCGGCGATGAAGGGATGGAGATCGGTCATCGGGTCATCGTAGGCCGGGCGGGTCCCTCCCAGGGGTGAGGCCGTAACATGGCGTGACCACGATGGGGGAGGCCCATGTCTGACAACCGAGACCAGCCGCAGGGCGGGTACGACCCGGCGGACCCGTGGGCTCCGCCGAACCGCGACGGGGTGGAACTGAGCAAGTCGCCGAGCCCGACGCCACCGCCCGTGCACGACCAGCAGACCGTGACGTCCATGCCCGCCGCGCCCGGCCCCGGCGGCGACGTCCCGCCGCCCCCGGTCGCCCCCGGCGGCCCGGCGGCCACGCCCGACGCGTACGGCTACCCGCCGGCCACCCCGGGCGCCTACGGCTATCCGGCGGCCCCGGCGCCGCAGCCCGTCGCCCCGACGGCTCCGTCCGGATACGGCTACCCGGGATACGCCTCCGGCTACGGCCAGCCGGGCTGGCAGCAGTCCCCGTCCAACGGCATGGGGACGGCCGCGATGGTGCTCGGCATCATCGCGGTGGCCGGATTCTGTATGTACGGTCTGGGCGCGATCCTCGGCATCCTCGCGCTGATCTTCGGCATCATCGGCATGAAGAAGGCCGGGCGGGGCGAGGCGACCAACCGGGGCATGGCCCTCGCGGGCGTCATCCTCGGCTCGATCGGCATCGTCGTCAGCGCGGTCTTCCTCGGCTTCATCATCTGGGCCATCCAGCAGGACTCCTCGTCCTACGACTCCGACGACGACCCGTTCTCCAGCCAGATCCTCGAGATCGAGCGCTGACACCCGGACGCGCACCCGTCAGGGACAAGGGGCCCCGCACCATCCGGTGCGGGGCCCCTTCTGTCTATCCCTCCCGCAGCCGCGCCCGCGCCTCCATCAGCGCGAAGCCCAGCAGGTTGAGTCCGCGCCAGCGCGCCGGGTCGTGGGCGGCGGGGTCGTCGGCCGCGAGCCCGATGCCCCAGATCCGGTCCACCGGGCTGGCCTCGACCAGGACCCGCTCGCCGGTGCCCAGGAGGTAGGCCCGCAGGGCCTCGTCCGCGGCGAACTTGTGGACGCTGCCCTCGACGACGATCCCGAAGCGCTCGCGCTCCCAGACCGCGTCGTCGAAGCCGCGCACCAGCCGGCCCGCCTTCTTGGCCTCCGCCGGGGTGCGGGCGGCCAGCGCGGCCCGCTCCGCCTCGGCGTCCCCGAAGAGGCGCGCCTTGGCCGCCATCATCCAGTGTTCCGCCGTCGCGTACGCGACGCCGTCGACCGTGAAGGGCGCCGGCCACCACTGGCTCAGGCAGCTCGCCGAGAGCCGTCCGTCCGGGTGCGGGCGGTGGCCCCAGAAGAGCAGCCACTTCACACGGTCACCCCGGTTGACCTGCTGTGTCAGCTCGTCGATCTTGTTCATGCATGGGAGTGTGGCAGCCGCCACTGACACTCCGTACGGAGATTTTCCGGTCGCCTCGACACATGGTCGACCGATTCCGTCGCGTAACCAAAAGGCAACAACGGAATCACTTGTTGGGGCACTTTCCCCATGTCAGGATCGGCACTCAATTCGAGCTGGGACAACGGAGAGCGTCATGAGCAACCGCTTCCAGGTGACGGACCGCTTCGCGGACGGCGCGCAGTACATCGGCGGAAGGCTCCGCGCCGGAACCTCGGGTCGGGAACACAGCGTGATCGACCCGGCGACGGGCGAGAGCGTGTACACCTACGCGCTGGCGTCCACCGACGACGTGGACGAGGCGGTCGCCGCCGCGAAGGCCGCGTTCCCCGGCTGGTCCGGCGCGACGCCGGGCGAGCGCTCCGACGCGCTGCACCGCCTCGCCGGTGTCCTCGCCGAGTGGGCGGACGACATCGCGCGGGTCGAGTCCCTCCAGTGCGGCAAGCCGCTCAAGCTCACCACCGAGTTCGACGTGCCCGGCACCATCGACAACACGGCGTTCTTCGCCGGCGCGGCCCGCCACCTGCAGGGCCAGGCGGCCGCCGAGTACGAGGGTGACCACACCTCGTACATCCGGCGCGAGGCGATCGGTGTCATCGGCTCCATCGCTCCCTGGAACTACCCGCTCCAGATGGCCGCCTGGAAGATCCTCCCGGCGATCGCCGCCGGCAACACGATCGTCCTGAAGCCCGCCGAGCTGACCCCGCTGACCTCGCTGATGTTCGCGCAGGCGGCGAAGGAGGCCGGCATCCCCGACGGTGTGATCAACATCGTCAGCGGCTCCGGCCGGGTCGTCGGCGAGCACCTCGTCGGCCACCCCGACGTGGTCATGACCTCCTTCACCGGCTCCACGCCGGTCGGCAAGCGGGTCGCCGAGGTGGCCACCGCCACCGTGAAGCGGCTCCACCTGGAGCTCGGCGGCAAGGCCCCCTTCGTCGTCTTCGACGACGCCGACGTGGAGGCCGCCGCCCACGGCGCCGTCGCCGCCTCCCTGATCAACAGCGGCCAGGACTGCACCGCGGCCACCCGCGCGTACGTCCAGCGCCCGCTCTTCGACGCCTTCG
This sequence comes from Streptomyces sp. NPDC037273, assembly GCF_055603625.1. Classification (NCBI taxonomy): domain Bacteria; kingdom Bacillati; phylum Actinomycetota; class Actinomycetes; order Kitasatosporales; family Streptomycetaceae; genus Streptomyces; species Streptomyces sp. NPDC037273. Next base: position 80,347 of record NZ_JBVJVO010000001.1, on the reverse strand, counting down.
TCGCCCGGGTCGCCGAGCTGATGGAGACCGTCCGGGTCGGCGACCCCTTCGCGCCGGGCACCGACCTCGGCCCGCTGGTCAGCCACCGGCACCGCGACAGCGTCGCCGGTTTCGTCGAGCGCGCCCGCGGCTACGCCACCGTCGTCACCGGCGGCGAAGTCCCCGGCGGCGACCTCAAGGACGGCGCGTACTATCGTCCGACCCTGATCACCGGCGCCGCGCAGGACAGCGAGGTCGTGCAGTCGGAGATCTTCGGGCCCGTCCTGGTGGCCCTGCCCTTCGACACCGACGACGAGGGCATCGAGCTCGCCAACGACACCCCGTACGGCCTCGCCGCCTCCGCCTGGAGCCGCGATGTCTACCGGGCCAACCGCGCCACGCGGGAGATCAAGGCCGGCTGCGTGTGGGTCAACGACCACATCCCGATCATCAGCGAGATGCCGCACGGCGGCACCAAGGCCTCCGGCTACGGAAAGGACATGTCGGTGTACTCCTTCGAGGAGTACACGCAGGTCAAGCACGTGATGTTCGACAACACCGCGGTGGCGGCGAAGGATTGGCACCGCACGATCTTCGGGGACCGATAGAAGTCTGCCGCCCGACCAGCGGCCCACCCATCCCGAAAGGGCACAGCGCATGGAGCAGTACGAGCCCGACAGCCTGTCCGCCGCGCAGCTGGCGGCGATACAGCGGAGCCTGACGAGTGGCCGGGGTGCCCTCAGCCGTCGTTCGATGCTGCGCGCGGGCGGCGTCGGCGCGCTCACGGTCGGCGGCCTCGCCGGCCTGAGCGCCTGTGGCATCCCGCCGGCCAAGCGGGAGGGCCAGGGCCCCGCGTCCATCGACGTGTCGGCCAAGGAGAAGAGCGTCGCCTTCTCCAACTGGACCGAGTACATGGACGTCAGCGAGGACGAGAAGTCCCGCCCGACCCTGGAGGCGTTCGCCAAACGCACCGGGATCAAGGTCAAGTACACCGAGGACATCAACGACAACGTCGAGTTCTTCGGCAAGATCAAGCCGCAGCTCGCGGCCGGCCAGGACACCGGCCGCGACCTGATCTGCGTCACCGACTGGCTCGCCGCCCGGATCATCCGGCTCGGCTGGGCGCAGAAGCTCGACGCCTCGAACCTGCCCCACGCGTACGCGAACCTGTCCGCCCAGTTCCGCAGCCCCGACTGGGACCCGGGCCGCGCCTACTCGTACCCGTGGACCGGCATCTCGACCGTCATCGCGTACAACGTCAAGGCGACCGGCGGCAAGAAGGTCGACTCCGTCACCCAGCTCCTGGACGACCCCTCGCTCAAGGGCCGGGTCGGCTTCCTCACGGAGATGCGCGACAGCGTCGGCATGACCCTGCTCGACCTCGGCAAGGACCCGGGCAAGTTCACCGACGCCGACTACGACGCGGCCATCGGGCGCCTCCAGAAGGGCGTCGACAAGAAGCAGATCCGCCGCTTCACGGGCAACGACTACACCTCCGACCTGGACAAGGGCGACCTCGCGGCCTGCCTCGCCTGGGCCGGCGACGTCATCCAGCTCCAGGCGGACAACCCGGACATCAGGTACGCCATCCCGGCCGCCGGATACATCACCTCCAGCGACAACCTGCTCGTCCCCGCCCAGTCCCGGCACAAGACGAACGCCGAGAAGCTCATCGACTACTACTACGAGCTTCCCGTCGCCGCCCAGCTCGCCGCGTACATCAACTACGTCTGCCCTGTCGACGGGGTGAAGGACGAGCTCGCCAAGATCGACCCCGAACTCGCGAACAACACCCTGATCCTCCCGGACAAGGCCATGGCCAAGAAGTCCCACGCCTTCCGCTCGCTCAGCAGCGCGGAGGAGACGGCGTACGAGGAGAAGTTCGCCAAGCTCATCGGCGCCTGAGCCCGACGTCGTCCACCTCACTCACTCCCCTGGGACCGCAACCCATGACTGACAACACCACCGGCGGCGACGTCCGTCTCACCGGGATCAGCAAGTCGTACGGCTCCTTCACCGCCGTCCACCCGCTCGACCTCACCATCCCGCAGGGCTCCTTCTTCGCCCTGCTCGGCGCCTCCGGCTGCGGCAAGACCACCACCCTGCGCATGATCGCCGGCCTGGAGGACCCGACCACCGGCACCGTCTTCCTCGGCGACCGGGACGTCACCGACCTCCCGCCCTACAAGCGGCCGGTCAACACCGTCTTCCAGTCCTACGCGCTCTTCCCGCACATGGACATCACCGAGAACATCGCCTTCGGCCTGCGCCGGCGCGGCATCAAGTCGGTGAAGAAGCAGGTCGACGACATGCTGGAGCTCGTCCAGCTCGGCGACAAGGCCCACCACAAGCCGCACCAGCTCTCCGGCGGCCAGCAGCAGCGCGTCGCCGTGGCCCGCGCGCTCATCAACCACCCGCAGGTGCTGCTCCTCGACGAGCCGCTCGGCGCCCTCGACCTCAAGCTGCGCCGCCAGATGCAGCTGGAGCTCAAGCGGATCCAGACCGAGGTCGGCATCACCTTCGTGCACGTCACCCACGACCAGGAGGAGGCCATGACGATGGCCGACCAGGTCGCGGTGATGAACGGCGGCCGGGTCGAGCAGCTCGGCGCCCCCGCCGACCTGTACGAGAACCCGCAGACCACCTTCGTCGCCAACTTCCTCGGCACCTCCAACCTCATCGAGGCCGAGGTCGTCGAGACCGGCGCGGACGTCGTCGTCACGGCCGGCGGCGGCAAGCTCCGGGTCCCCGGCGACCGCTGTACCTCCGCCGTCCGCCAGGGCGGCAAGGTGCTCGTCGGCGTCCGCCCCGAGAAGATCTCGCTCGCGCACGCCGACGAGGCCGGCTCGATCGCCGACGGCCGCAACCGCGTCACCGGCCGGATCGTCGACTCCTCCTTCATCGGCGTCTCCACCCAGTACGTGGTGAACAGCCCGGCCGGCGCGGAGCTCCAGGTGTACGAGCAGAACATCGAGCGCGACACCCGGCTCGTCCCCGGCGCCGAGGTCGTCCTGCACTGGAACCCGGCCCACACCTTCGGGCTCGACGCGACGCAGGACATCGACGCGGGCGTGGAGACGGTGGAGGACGCCGCATGACCGCGACCCTCACCCAGGACGCCGCACCGATAGAAGAACCGGTTCTGCGCAAGCCCTCCACCCGCAAGCGGCTCGTCCCGTACCTGCTGCTGCTTCCCGGCATCATCTGGCTGCTCGTCTTCTTCGCGCTGCCGATGGTCTACCAGGCCTCCACCTCGGTCCAGCAGGGAAGCCTGGAAGAGGGCTTCAAGGTCACCTGGCACTTCCAGACCTATGTGGACGCCTTCACCGAGTACTGGCCGCAGCTGCTCCGCTCGGTCCTCTACTCGGGCACCGCGACCCTGCTCTGCCTGCTGCTCGGCTACCCGCTCGCGTACCTCATCGCCTTCAAGGCCGGCCGCTGGCGCAACCTGCTCCTCGTCCTCGTCATCGCGCCCTTCTTCACCAGCTTCCTGATCAGGACGCTCGCCTGGAAGACGATCCTGGCCGACGACAGCGTCGTCGTGGACCTGCTGAACGCCCTGCACGTCCTCGACGTGACCAGCTGGCTCGGCTGGACCGACGGCGAGCGGGTGCTCGCCACGCCGATGGCGGTGGTCTGCGGTCTCACGTACAACTACCTGCCGTTCATGATCCTGCCGCTCTACACCTCCCTGGAGCGGATCGACGGCCGGCTGCACGAGGCCGCGCAGGACCTGTACGCGTCCCCGTCCACGACCTTCCGCAAGGTGACGTTCCCGCTGTCGATGCCGGGCGTCGTCTCCGGCACCCTGCTCACCTTCATCCCGGCGAGCGGCGACTACGTCAACGCCGAACTGCTCGGCTCGACCGACACCAAGATGATCGGAAACGTCATCCAGTCGCAGTTCCTCCGCGTCCTCGACTACCCGACCGCGGCCGCGCTCTCCTTCATCCTCATGGCGATCGTCCTGGTGATCGTCAGCCTCTACATCCGCAAGGCGGGAACGGAGGACCTGGTCTGATGCGCTGGCTCCGAAAGAACCTCGTCGTCCTGGCGGGCCTCTTCACGCTCGCCTACATGATCGTGCCGAACGTCGTGGTCATGGTGTTCTCGTTCAACAAGCCGAACGGGCGCTTCAACTACTCCTGGCAGCGGTTCTCGCTCGACGCCTGGAAGGACCCCTGCGGCGTCGCCGACATGTGCCAGTCGCTGTCACTGTCGCTCCAGATCGCCGCCTGGGCCACCATCGGCGCGGTCGCCCTCGGCACGATGATCGCCTTCGCGCTGGTCCGCTACCGCTTCCGGGCGCGCGGCGCGATCAACTCGCTGATCTTCCTGCCGATGGCGATGCCCGAGGTCGTCATGGCCGCCTCGCTGCTCACCCTCTTCCTCAACATGGGGATCGAGCTGGGCTTCTGGACGGTCCTCATCGCCCACATCATGTTCTGTCTGTCGTTCGTCGTGACGGCGGTCAAGGCGCGCGTCATGTCCATGGACCCGCGCCTGGAGGAAGCCGCGCGCGACCTCTACGCGGGCCCGACGCAGACCTTCCTGCGCGTGACCCTGCCGATCGCCGCGCCCGGCATCGCCGCCGGTGCGCTGCTCGCCTTCGCGCTCTCGTTCGACGACTTCATCATCACCAACTTCAACGCGGGTCCCGACACCGTCACCTTCCCCATGTTCGTGTGGGGCTCGGCGCAGCGCGGAACCCCCGTTCAGATCAACGTCATCGGCACCGCGATGTTCGTCCTCGCGGTACTGATGGTCGTGGCCGGGCAGATCATCGCGAACCGGCGCAAGAAAACAGCAACAGCCTGAGCGAAGGCCGCTCAGGCACCGAAGGAGTTGGAAACCATGGCCCCAGTCGCCATGCGTCTCGCTGCACAATCTCTCTCCGACGCCCAGCCCGTCCCCTTCTGGCTGGAAGACCCCGGCAAGCCCGGCGCCCTGCCCGCCCTCACCGGCACCGAGAAGTGCGATCTCCTCGTGGTCGGCGGCGGATACAGCGGACTGTGGACCGCGCTCCTCGCCAAGGAGCGCGACCCCGCCCGGGATGTCGTACTGATCGAAGGCCGCGAGGTGGGCTGGGCCGCCTCGGGCCGCAACGGAGGCTTCTGCGCGGCCTCCCTCACCCACGGCTTCGGCAACGGCCTCGCCCGCTGGCCCGGCGAGCTGCCCAAGCTGGAGGAGCTCGGCGAGCGCAACCTCGACGCCATCGAGGCGGCGGTCGACCGATACGCGCTCGACTGCGACTTCGAGCGCACCGGCGAGATCGACGTGGCCACCGAGCCGTACCAGGTCGACGAGCTGCACGAGGTGTACGAGGAGATCGACAAACTCGGTCTCGCGGACGGCATCGAGCTCCTCGACCGGGACGCCGTACGGGCCGAGGTCGACTCGCCGACCTTCCACGGCGGCATGTGGGACAAGCGCGGCGTCGCCATGCTCCACCCGGCCAAGCTGGCCTGGGGCCTGAAGCGCGCCTGCCTCGACCTGGGCGTCCGGATCTTCGAGAACACCCCCGGTCTGGAACTGGTCTCCGTCGGCGCCGGCATGGGCGTGCGCACCCCGTACGGCCGGGTCGTCGCCGAACGGGTCGCGCTCGGCACCAACGTCTTCCCGTCGCTGGTCAAGCGCGTCCGGCCGTACACCGTCCCGGTCTACGACTACGCGCTCGTCACCGAGCCGCTCAGCCCCGAGCAGCTCGCCTCGGTGGGCTGGAAGAACCGGCAGGGACTCGGCGACTCCGCCAACCAGTTCCACTACTTCCGGATCACCGCCGACAACCGCATCCTCTGGGGCGGCTACGACGCGATCTACCCCTTCGGCGGGAAGCTGAGCGCCGAGATGGACCACCGCCCGGAGACGTACCTGAAGCTCGCCGAGCACTTCTTCCGCTGCTTCCCGCAGCTGGAGGGGCTCCGCTTCAGCCACGCCTGGGGCGGTGCGATCGACACCTGCTCGCGCTTCTCGGCCTTCTTCGGCACGGCGTACCAGGGCAAGGTGGCGTACGCGGCCGGCTTCACCGGCCTCGGCGTCGGCGCCACCCGCTTCGGCGGTGACGTGATGCTCGACCTGCTCGCGGGGGAGCGCACCGAGCGCACCGAGCTGGACATGGTCCGCTCCAAGCCGCTGCCGTTCCCGCCCGAGCCGATCGCCTGGGCCGGCATCGGCATCACCAAGTGGTCGCTGGCCCGCGCCGACGAGAACGGCGGCCGGCGCAACCTGTGGCTGAAGACGATGGACAAGCTCGGCCTCGGTTTCGACAGCTGAGACGACCGTTGTGACGCAGCTCACAACCGGCGGGTAGCCGAACCCGCGTAAGAGAAGCCCCCGTACCCGCTCTCTCCCGTGTGGACACCGCGTCCACGGACCTCGCGTCCACACGGAGAGGAGACGGTCGTGATGACTGGTACGGGGGCTTCTGGCGCCAAGAGTGCGGTGGAGTGGCTGGTCTCGGTCGCGCCCGATCCCGACGCCTGCCGCTGGGAGTGGGAGCGCAACCCGCACGGGGTCGCCCTGCTGCCCGCCGGCAGGCGCTGGGACGTGCTGATCCTGCCGGGCGAGCTCGGCTACCCCACCCTCGACGTCCTCACCCGGCTCGTCGACCGGCCAGGACCGGTCCTCGCCGACTTCGGCGACTCCCGGATCGGCTTCTTCGTCCCGCCCGGCACCGCCGCCCGCTGGATCGGCACCGGGGTGCGCAGCGCCGGCACCGGCACCTGGATCGTCGTCCCGTACCCTGGCCGGTCGACCGGCGGAGTGCGCTGGCTGGTGGCCCCGGACGGGGTCGGCACCCTCAACGACACCTCGCTCCTCGAACTGGCGATGCACGAGGCAGCGGGGCAACTGGCCAGGGGTGAAGGGGGTTCGGGTGGGCCGTTCGGCCTCGGGTGAAGGGGAGCCGGTGGCGGCCCGTTCGGCCTCGGGTGCGGGGGCGTCGGTGGCGGCCCGTCGCGGTCGAACGACGAACAGAGGTCTTGACCACTTGATTGGTCTGGACCATGCTGTGGCGCGCTCCCCTCGATTTCCCCCCACCCGGAGGCAGTTGTGGACCGCACCAGACCTCTCAGCCTGCTCCTCGCGAGCGCCCTCGCCGCCGGCGGACTCCTGGCGCTCACCCCCGCGGCCCAGGCCGCCGACGCCGAACTCGCCCGCAACGGCGGCTTCGAGGCCGGCCTCGACGGCTGGACCTGTACGGCGGGCAGCGGAGCCGCCGTCACCTCACCCGTACACAGCGGGGCGAAGGCGCTCCAGGCCACCCCGGCCGGCAGCGACAACGCCCGCTGCTCCCAGACCGTCACCGTCAAGCCCAACTCCTCGTACACGCTGAGTGGTTGGGTCCGCGGCAGCTACGTCTACCTCGGCGCCACCGGCACCGGCACCACCGACGTCTCCACCTGGACGGCCTCCGCCCCCGCCTGGCAGCGCCTCGCCACCACCTTCACCACCGGCGCCTCCACCACCTCGGTGACGATCTACACCCACGGCTGGTACGGCACCCCCGCCTACCAGGCCGACGACCTCTCGCTGTACGGCCCCGGCGGCGACCCCGTCCAGATCCCGGCGGCCCCCACCGGCCTCGCGACCGGCACCGCGACCTCCACCTCCGTCCCGCTGACCTGGGCGGCCGTCCCGGGCGCGACCTCGTACAACGTCTACGTGGGGGCCGCCAAGGTCCTCACGACCACCGCCCCCTCGGCCACCGTCTCCGGACTCGCGCCCAACACCCCGTACACCTTCCAGGTGACCGCCGCGAACAGCGCGGGCGAGTCCCCGAAGTCGGCGCCCCTGACCGCGAGCACCACCTCAGGAGGCGGCGGCGGAGGAGGGCTCCCGGCGCACGCCCTCGTCGGCTACCTCCACGCGAGCTTCGCCAACGGATCCGGCTACACCCGCATGGCCGACGTCCCCGACTCCTGGGACGTCATCAACCTCGCCTTCGGCGAACCGACCTCGGTGACCTCGGGCGACATCCGTTTCAGCCTCTGCCCGGCCACCGAGTGCCCGAACGTCGAGTCCGCCGCCGACTTCAAGGCCGCCATCAAGGCCAAGCAGGCCGCCGGCAAGAAGGTCCTCATCTCCATCGGCGGCCAGAACGGCCAGGTCCAGCTCTCCACCACCGCCGCCCGCGACACCTTCGTCTCCTCCGTCTCGAAGATCATCGACGAGTACGGCCTCGACGGCCTCGACATCGACTTCGAAGGCCACTCGCTCTCGCTCCAGACCGGCGACACCGACTTCCGGAACCCCACCAGCCCGGTCATCGTCAACCTCATCCAGGCGGTGAAGACCCTCAAGGCCAAGTACGGCCCCGGCTTCGTCCTGACCATGGCCCCGGAGACCTTCTTCGTCCAGCTCGGCTACCAGTACTACGGCTCCGGCCCCTGGGGCGGCCAGGACCCGCGCGCCGGCGCCTACCTCCCGGTCATCCACGCCCTGCGCGACGACCTCACCCTGCTGCACGTCCAGGACTACAACTCGGGCTCCATCATGGGCCTCGACAACCAGTACCACTCCATGGGCGGCGCCGACTTCCACATCGCCATGACCGACATGCTCCTCACCGGCTTCCCGGTGGCCGGGAACACGGACCGCTTCTTCCCGGCCCTCCGCCCCGAGCAGGTCGCCATCGGCCTCCCGGCCTCCACCCAGGCCGGCAACGGCCACACGGCCCCCGTCGAGGTCAACAAGGCCCTCAACTGCCTCACGAAGAAGACCGACTGCGGCAGCTACCAGACCCACGGCACCTGGCCGGCCCTCCGCGGCCTCATGACCTGGTCCATCAACTGGGACCGCTACAACCAGTGGCAGTTCAGCCGGAACTTCGACGCGTACACCTGGAACTGACCCCCAGGACCAGCACCCCAAGACACAGACTGGCCACCACGTCCAGCGGCCAGTGATACCCCCGCAGCACCAGACCGGTCCCCGTCACCGCCGTCAGCACGGCGGCGACGGGGATCAGTCGGTTCGAGACGAGGAAGGCGGCGCCGAAGTAGGCGACCATCGCGGTCGCGGTGTGACCGGAGGGGTAGTAGCCGTGGGCCCAGGGCTCCAGGGGGCCCGGGCGGGCGGTCCACTCCTTCAGCGGGATCACCAGGAGCGGGACGGCGGCCATCGCGAGGCCCGCGTGGAGGGCGGCGGCACGCCGGCCCCGCCACAGGGCGTACCCCATCGCGCAGGCGAGGACCGGGAGGGCGACCGTCATGTTGCCGAGGTCGGAGGCGAGTTCGCTCAGGCGCCGGGGGACCGAGTCCACCACCGCGCGCGACACCCGCTCGTCGAGCCTGGCCAAGGGGCCGTGGACGAGCACCTGCCAGGTCACGACGGCGAGGGCGACGAGCGCCGAGAGGAGAGCCGGCCGCCCTGGAACAGGGGGGGTGGTTCCAGGGCGGCCGAGGGGATCGGGCTGCCGCGCGCCCCGGGGGGTATGGGGCGTGCGGCCATCCGATCGGTGAGGAGTCCCGGAGCACGAGGCACCGGCGGTGTGCGAGAAGGCACGGTGTGGGCGGGGCTGGGGAGGCTCCGCCCGGGGTGTTTCTCTCATCTGCAGAAACCGTACGCCAGAGAAGAGGGGGCCGACAGCGGGATGCGCATCCCGCCATCGGCCCCCCACAGAGTCTTCACACCGTGTGCCTGATCGGACCTCAGATCGTGGCGAGCGCGCTCTCGATGACGTCCAGACCCTCGTTGAGCAGGTCCTCACCGATGACCAGCGGCGGCAGGAAACGCAGCACGTTGCCGTAGGTGCCGCAGGTCAGGACCAGGACACCCTCGTTGTGGCAGAACTTCGCGAGCGCGGCGGCGGCCTCGGCGTGCGGCTCCTTCGTCACCGGGTCCTTGACGAGCTCGATGGCGATCATGGCGCCGCGGCCGCGGATGTCACCGATGACCGGGAACTTCTCCTGCATGGCGGTGAGGCGGCCCTTCATGACCTCCTCGATGCGCTTCGCCTTGCCGTTGAGGTCGAGCTCCTTCATCGTCTCGATGGCACCGAGCGCACCGGCGCAGGCGACCGGGTTGCCACCGTAGGTGCCGCCCAGGCCACCGCCGTGGACGGAGTCCATGATCTCGGCGCGGCCGGTGACGGCGGCGAGCGGCAGACCGCCCGCGATGCCCTTGGCGGTCGTGATCAGGTCCGGGACGATGCCCTCGTCCTCACACGCGAACCACTGGCCCGTGCGGCAGAAACCGGCCTGGATCTCGTCGGCGACGAAGACGATGCCGTTGTCGTTGGCGAACTTCACGATCGCCGGCAGGAAGCCCTTGGCCGGCTCGATGAAGCCACCCTCGCCGAGGACCGGCTCGATGACGATCGCGGCGACGTTCTCGGCGCCGATCTGCTTCGTGATGTTGTCGATCGCCTGGGCGGCGGCCTCGGGGCCGCAGTTCTCGGCACCGGTGGCCCAGCGGTAGCCGTAGGCGACCGGCACGCGGTAGACCTCGGGGGCGAACGGACCGAAGCCCTGCTTGTACGGCATGTTCTTCGCCGTCATGCCCATGGTGAGGTTGGTACGGCCGTGGTAGCCGTGGTCGAAGACGACGACGGCCTGGCGCTTGGTGTACGAGCGGGCGATCTTCACCGCGTTCTCGACGGCCTCGGCGCCCGAGTTGAACAGCGCGGACTTCTTGGCGTGGTCGCCCGGGGTCAGCTCGGCCAGCGCCTCGCAGACCTCCACGTAACCCTCGTACGGCGTCACCATGAAACAGGTGTGGGTGAAGTCCTGCAGCTGCGCGGCCGCGCGGCGCACGACGGCCTCGGCGGACGCGCCGACCGAGGTCACGGCGATGCCGGAGCCGAAGTCGATCAGACGGTTGCCGTCGACGTCCTCGATGATGCCGCCGCCGGCCCGCTTCGTGAAGACGGGCAGCGTGGAGCCGACGCCCCCGGCGACGGTGTCCAGCCGACGAGCCTGAAGCTCCTGCGACTTCGGACCGGGAATGGCGGTGACGACGCGCCGCTCCTGCGGGACAGCGTTCATGCGGGGCTCCTGGGGGTGTTTCTGGACGCACTTGCGGGTTTCCTCCGCAGGCTAGGCCCGCGCGGCCCCGCGAGGCATGCGCCGATCGGGAGTGGTGGGGGGTGTGTCGTTGTCCGGGATGGACATGGCCCCTCCGCTTCCACTCCTCGCCGTACGGCTGGTCGAAACCCCTCCGCCGTCCTCCCCGCCCACTAGATTGACGCTTGCACAGACGCGGCGACCTGGCTGGTCAGGGGGCAGGGGTTCATGGAGACCGACGGCACACACGACTCACCCAACACCCGGGGCAACACCGTCCCCCGCCCAGCGGGGCCACCGCCCTCTCCCGTCGAACCCGTGAGCCGCCGGACCACCCCTGCCCCGCCGACCGCTCCTCCACCCGGAGGCGGGCACCCGGCTCCGCCGTCCGGCCCCGCCCACCCTGCCGCACCCACTGTCCCGCCCCGGCCCGCCACGGCCCCGGTCGCCCCGGGTGCACCGGGTGCCCCCGTCGTCGCATGGCTCGACGCGCCGAGGCCCGAGACGCCGCCGGGGGTGTGGCGGCTGCGGTACGTGGCTCCGCGGGTGGCCGGGGAAGTGCGGCGGCTCGCGCCCGTGACCGTCGTCGGCCTGCTGATCCCGCTGGTGGTGGGGCTGCTGCTGTGGTCGGCCTGGCGGCGCGGGGTCGTCCCCTACCAGTGGATCCCGCTCGCCACCTTCACCCCGGGCGACTGGTGGTACGCCGGAGGGACCTCGCCCCGCGACTGGCACGGCGCCGAGGCGCACGTCGTCTACGACGGGGTCTTCTTCGCCGGCCTCCTCTACGCCATCGCCCGCCTCGGCGCCTGGGCGGAACTCGCCCGCCACCTGCTCGCCGACCGGCGGCCCCCGGTGCGTGCCGCGCTCGCGGCCGGAGCGGCGCTGATCGCCCTCACCTTCGTCTGGCCGGACGCCTTCCCTGGTGTCGGCTGGGAGCCGCTGCCGGTCGTCGGACCCGTGCTCTCCCTCGTGGTGCTCATCGGCGGCGGCTACGACGTCCTCGCCTCACCGTTCCTCGTCTACACCGTCTACACCGTGATCACCGCGGCCGTGCTGTGGCCCTTCGCCCGCCTCGGCGACTGGCCCGGCCTGATCAGGGGCCGGCTCAAGGCCCGCGCCCAGCGCGCCGCCGACGCCGCCGGAGGCCCCGCCGCACCGCTCGACGCGGCCGTGCCCGTGCCGTCCTCGCAGTGGCCCGAGCTGCGGGCCGCGGGGGAGCGGCGGGCCGCCGAGCTGCTCGCCGCCGAGGTGTACGCCGGACGCATGAACGACGTGGACTGCGCGCGCGTGCGCCGGCACCTCGACGAGCGGGGCCGCGGGACCGCCGGCGGCCTCACCGCGTCGGCCGAGACCGTGCTGCGCCAGGGCGGGGCCGCCTGGACGCACCCCTCGGGCGCCCGCGACCTGCCCGAGCGGGCCGCCACCCACGACCTGCTCGTCGGACAGGTCCGCATCGGCCGCTGTGTCGCCGAGGAACGGAACCCCGCCGCGTACCGGGGCGCGGGCCTCGCCCTCGACCCGTCCGTGCTCGGCACCTCGCTGCTAGCCGTGGGGCCCTCCGGAGCCGGGAAGACCGCCCGGCTGACCCGCCCGGTCGTCGAGTCGCTCACCCTCCAGGCCCTGACCGGCGGGTGCGCGGTCGTCGCCGTCGGCACCGCGGACGCCCAGCTCGGCCCCGACGACGCCTACGACGTGGTGGTCACCCCGGGCGACCCGGCCTCGCCGTACGACCTCGACCTGTACGCCGGGCTCACCGACCCCGACGAGGCGGCGGCCCTGCTCGCCGAGGGCCTGGCGGGCGACGTCGAGAACCTCGACGCCCGCCGCGCCGCCACCGTCCTCGCCCAGCTGATCGGCCCCTACCGGGCCGTGCACGCCCGCTTCCCCTCCGTACCCGTGCTCCGCGAACTCCTCGAAGCGGGCCCGGAGACGCTCGCCGCACTGCTCGACCGGCTGCCGTCCGACGGCCCGGCGACGATGCGCCGCGAGCTCGAGGCACGCATCCGGCAGGCGGGGACGGCCGCCGACGCCGGGCCGCTCCTCGCCGACCGGCTCGCGCTGCTCGACCGGCCGGCGTTCGCCGAGTTCTTCGGTGCCGACACCGGGGCCCTGCGGCCCTTCTCCCTGAAGTCCGTCGTCCACCACCCCCTGCGGGTCCGCGTGAAGCTCCCCGAGCGCGGCCACGAGGAGGCCTCGAAGCTCCTCGCCCGGCTGCTCCTCGCCCAGTTCCTCGCGGCCGCGAGGACCGTCGGAGGCCGTACCCACTTCGTGTGCCTGGTGCTCGACGACGCCACCGGGACGCTCACCCAGGGCACCGTCCGCTCCCTCCAGCGGCTGCGCCCGCAGAACGCGGGCGTGGTCCTCGGCCTGCGCACCCTCGGCGACGTGCCGGAGGTCCTGCACGGCCCGCTGTTCGGCGCGGTCGGCTGCCGGGTGGCGCTCTCCGGGATCACCACCTGGGACGGCCGGGGCTTCGCCGAGACCTGGGGCAAGGAGTGGGTGGAGACCACCGAGGTTGCCCACCACACGGTCTTCGCCGACCAGCCGATGACCCGTTTCATCCACGCCCTGCGCAAGAGGGTCACGGGCAAGGCCGTGACCACCGACGCCGTCACGACCCGGAAGGTCGAGCGCGAGCGCTGGTCCGCCTCGGAGCTGGCCCACTCGGTGCCGCCCGGCCACGCCGTCGTCTCCCTCACGACCGTCCGGGGCGCCCACACGCCCCCCGTCCTGGTCGACCTGCGCGGCTGATCGCGGAGCGCGGGCGGCGGGGGCCGCCGTGCCGGCCGGGAGTGATCGCCTCCGTGTGGCTGAGCGGCCACCCCTTCGTCCTGGCACAATCGGGGGCGCCGCTCGGCTGGGCGGTGCCCCCTCGCTCAAAGGTCCGACGGTTCGCCGATGCCGCCCACCCTCGCTTCGCTTGTGCAGCACTCCGCTCTGAAGCTCATCGTCCGTGCCGGTGAGGACCGGCTCGATACGCCGGTGAGGTGGGCTCATGTGAGCGAGCTCGCCGATCCGGTGCCGTACATGGAGGGCGGGGAGCTGTTGTTGACGACGGCGCTGACGCTCGACGCGGAGGACCTGGAGGCGATGCGCCGGTATGTGCGGCGGTTGCTGGGGGCGGGGGTGGTGGGGCTGGGGTTCGCCGTGGGGGTGAACTACGAGGAGATTCCGCCGGCGCTGCTGGACGCGGCGCGCGAGGAGCATCTGCCGCTTCTGGAGGTGCCGCGCAGGACGCCGTTCCTGGCCATCAGCAAGGCGGTGTCGGCGGCGATCTCGGCCGATCAGTACCGGGCGGTGACGGCGGGGTTCGAGGCCCAGCGGGAGCTGACGAGGGCGGCGCTGGCGGAGGGGCCGGAGGCGGTGGTGGCCCGGCTGGCGGCGCATGTGGACGGCTGGGTGGCGCTGTACGACACGTCGGGCACGGTGGTCGCGGTGTCGCCGGAGTGGGCGGCGCGCAGGGCCGCGCGGCTGACGGCGGACGTGGAGCGGCTGCGGGACCGGCCGGCGCCGGCGAGCGCGGTGGTCGGCGGTACGGACGACCGGGTGGAGCTGCAGTCGCTGGGTACCGGGCGGCGGGTCAGGGGCGCGCTGGCGGTCGGGACGGGCGCGCCGCTCGGGACGGCCGAGCGGTACGCGGTGCACTCGGCGATCGCCCTGCTCACCCTCACGACGGAACGTTCCCGTTCGCTCCAGGCCGCCGAGCAGCGGCTCGGCGCGGCGGTGCTGCGCATGATGCTCGCCGGGCAGCAGGAGCACGCGCGCGCGGTGGCGGGCGAGGTGTACGGCGGGCTGCTCGACGCGCCGTTCCGCGTACTGGTCGCGGAGCCGGCCGGGGGAGAGGCCGCGGTCGAGCCCCCGCTGCCGGTGCTCGCGGAGGCCCTGGAGGCGGCCGCGGCCCGCGCGGGCGAGGCGGTCCTCGCCGTGCCCGAGGGGGAGCGGCGGCTCGTGGTGCTGGCCGGGGAGGGCGGCGCGGTCGTCGCCGCCTGTGAGGGGTACGCGGACCGTGAGGCGGACGAGGCGGGTGTCGTCATCGGGCTGTCGGCGCCGGCCGGGGCGAGCGCGGCGGCGACCGCGTACAAGCAGGCCGAGCAGGCGCTGTCGGTGGCCCGTCGGCGTGGCCGTGCGCTCGTCGAGCACGAGGACCTGGCGGCGGGCTCGGTCCTGCCGCTGCTGGCCGACGACGCCGTGCGCGCCTTCGCCGACGGAATGCTGCGGGCCCTGCGCGAGCACGACGCCACGGGCCGCGGGGACCTGGTGGCCTCCCTGCGGGCCTGGCTCTCGCGGCACGGCCAGTGGGACGCGGCCGCGGCGGACCTGGGCGTCCACCGGCACACGCTCCGCTACCGCATGCGCCGCGTGGAGGAGATCCTCGGCCGCTCCCTCGACGATCCGGACGTCCGCATGGAGCTGTGGCTCGCGCTGAAGGCCACGGGCGAGGACGCCGAGTAGCCGGGCCGGTGGCCGGGCGGGCGGGCGGCGGTCAGCCGTCGCTGTTGTCGCTCCCGTTGCCGCCGCCCCGCAGGCTCCGCCGTCGCCCGTCGCGTACGACCTCGCCGCCGAGGAGGGTCACGGTGGCCACCGCGCGGACCCAGCGGGGGCCGCCGCGGGCGGCCCACACCACGCAGCCGCAGCCGGCGACGGCGAGCACCAGGACGCCGATGAGTACGTAAAGGATCATGGTCTTCCCCCTTGTGGTCCCGCGGTCCCGGTCATCCTGTCATCCGCCTGTCAGCCGCGGGAACGGGCGTCGCGCGGGCCTGCGGCGTCCGTGCTCCGGTGTCCCTGCCCGGATCCGGGCAATTTTCTTGGACTGGGGGACCGTAACTCCCTAGTCTCCTGAGCATGACAAGCCCCGCCGTCGAACCGGCACCCGAGGAACACAAGGCCGCCCCCGGATCCCGTACCGCCGCACCCGCCGCGACCGCCGTGCCCGCCCGCCGGATCACCGGCGCGGTGTGGGCGGCGCTCGGCATCGTGTACGTCGTATGGGGGTCGACCTACCTCGGCATCCGGATCGCCGTCGACACGATGCCGCCCTTCCTGTCCTCGGGCACCCGCTTCATCACCGCGGGCCTGCTCCTCGCCGGGATCATCGCCTGGCGCCAGGGCCCCGCCGCCCTCAAGGTCGACCGCAGGCAGCTCGGCTCCGCGGTCCTGGTCGGTCTGCTGCTCATACCCGGCGGCAACGGCCTGGTGGTCCTCGCCGAGACCTCCATCCCCTCCAGCCTCGCCGCGCTCCTCATCGCCGTCGTCCCCGCCTGGGTCGTCATCCTGCGCACCGCCACCGGCGAGCGCCCCGGCATCGGCGCGGTCGGCGGCGTCCTGCTCGGCCTCGGCGGCCTCGCGATCCTCACGGTGCCCGGCATCAGCGGCGAGGTGAAGATCGGCGGCGTGGTGCTGGTCGTCGCGGCGACCCTGCTGTGGTCGGTCGGCTCGTTCTCCTCCTCGCGGCTGCCGATGCCGAAGAACCCGTTCACGGCGAGCGCGTACGAGATGGTCGTCGGCGGCATCGCGGGCCTGGTGATCGGCGTCGCCCGGGGCGAGCACCACGGCCTCGACGTCACCGCGATCTCGGGCCGCTCGTGGGTGGCCCTCGCCTATCTGATCCTCTTCGGCTCGCTCCTCGCGTTCACCGCGTACGCCTGGCTCCTCCAGGCCGCCCCGCTCTCCCTCGTCGCCACCTACGCCTACGTCAACCCGGTCGTCGCCGTGCTCCTCGGCGCCCTGGTCCTGAACGAGGCCCTGACCTGGCCGCTGCTGCTCGGCGGCGCGGTCGTCGTCGGCGGCGTCTGCCTGATCGTCTCCACCGAACGCAGAAACTGACACCCGGGGCCGGGGGCCCGGCGTCGTAGGGCTCCTACCGGCACCCCGCGGGCCCCTTCGGCCAATTCGGACAGAGTTCGGGTCCCACCACTCCACACCGGACAAGCCCACGCTCGCCGCCCCGGCCCTAACGTGTCACGAGAGCAATCGCTCGCACCATCCGCAACGGAAAGGGCCGGGACGCAATGACGACCACCCACGCCTTCTGGCTCGCCGGCCGCGAGGCCACCGGCGACGCCACCTTCGACGTCACGAACTCGTACGACGGACGTCTGGTCGGCAAGGTCAGCGTGCCCACCGAGGCCCAGGTCGAGGAGGCCGTCGCCGCCGCGCACGCCGTCGTCGACGAGTTCGCCGCGACCCCGGCGCACGTCCGCGCCGCCGCCCTCGACCACGTGTCGAAGCGGCTCGCCGAGCGCACGGAGGAGATCGCGCTGCTGATCTCCGCCGAGAACGGCAAGCCGATCAAGTGGGCCCGCGGCGAGGTCGGCCGTGCCGTCTCCGTCTTCCGTTTCGCCGCCGAGGAGGCCCGCCGCTGGAACGCCGGCGAGGCCCAGCGCCTGGACACCGAGGCCGGCGGCGCCGGCCGCCTGGCCCTGACCCGCCGCATCCCGACCGGCGTCGTGCTCGGCATCGCGCCGTTCAACTTCCCGCTGAACCTCAGCGCCCACAAGGTCGCCCCGGCCATCGCCGTCGGCGCCCCGATCATCCTCAAGCCGGCCCCGTCGACCCCGATCTCCTCCCTGATCCTGGGCGAGATCCTGGCCGAGACGGACCTGCCGGCCGGCTCCTGGTCGATCCTGACCGTGCCGAACGACCGCATGCCGGCCCTCGTCCAGGACGAGCGCCTCCCGGTCATCTCCTTCACGGGCTCCGACAAGGTCGGCTACGCCATCCAGCAGTCGGTGCCGCACAAGCACTGCACCCTGGAGCTCGGCGGCAACGCCGCGGCCGTCGTCCTGCCCGACTGGTCCTCCGAGGCCGACCTGGACTGGGCCGCGACCCGCATCGCGACCTTCTCCAACTACCAGGGCGGCCAGTCCTGCATCTCCGTGCAGCGCGTGATCGCCGACGCCTCGGTCTACGACCGCCTGGTGCCGAAGATCGTCGCGGCCGTCGAGGCGCAGGTCACCGGCGACCCGGCGAGCGACGCCACCGACGTCGGCCCGCTCGTCGACGAGGCCGCCGCCCAGCGCGTCGAGTCCTGGGTCGACGAGGCCGTCGCGGCCGGCGCCAAGCTGCTCACCGGCGGCAAGCGCGAGGGCGCGACCTACGCCCCGACCGTCCTCACCGAGCTCCCGGCGGACGTCACCCTGGCCCGCGCCGAGGTCTTCGGCCCGGTCCTGACCATCACCAAGGTCGACGGCGAGGCCGAGGCCTTCGCCGCGGTCAACGACTCGGACTTCGGCCTCCAGGCCGGTGTCTTCACCCACGACCTGCAGACCGCCTTCCGCGCCCACCGCGCGCTGGAGGTCGGCGGCGTGATCGTCGGCGACGTCCCGTCCTACCGCGCCGACCAGATGCCGTACGGCGGTGCCAAGCGCTCCGGCGTCGGCCGCGAGGGCGTCAAGTACGCGATGGACGACTACACGTACGAGCGCGTGCTCGTCCTGACGGGCCTCGCCCTCTAAGGGGTACGCCCCACCGGACCAGGCGGTCCGAGCCCACTGTGCGGGGGCTCGGACCGCCTTTTCGTCATGCCACGGGCGCGTCGACGAGCCGGAAGACCTCGGCGGGCCCGGCACGGAACGCCTTGTTCGCCGCGCCGGCCGCCGCCATGTGCGGGGCCGCGTCGTGCGCGGCGAGCGCCTCGGCCGAGGCCCAGCGCTCGATCAGGACGAACCGGTCGGAGTCGTCCGCCACCGCGTGCAGGTCGTACTGGAGGCACCCCTCCTCGGCCCGGACGAGCGGAGCGAGCGCCTCGAAGGCGGCCACCTGCTCCGCGCCCCGGCCGGGCAGGGTGGTGATGTGGATGATGAGCTTGATCGTCTTCGGCATGGCGCGGACCCTACGCGGGCCCCGCCCGCGACGCCGGGGAATTCCACCAGGGGGACACCCCGCGCCCGCCGTCTTTCCGAACCCGCGGTTATCGGGTACGACGGGGGTACGAGGGACGGGAAGCCCCCAGGAGGCGTCCATGACCGCACCCATCCAGCGGCCCAAGGTCACCGAGCACGAGGCCCGGCAGACGGCCGAGGCGGCACGCGAGCGGGACTGGCACAAGCCCAGCTTCGCCAAGGAGCTCTTCCTCGGCCGCTTCAGACTCGACCTCATCCACCCCCACCCGCTCCCCGCCGGCGAGGACGTCCGGCGCGGGGAGGCCTTCCTCGCGGTGCTCCGCGACTTCTGCGAGACCCGGATCGACGGCGCCCGCATCGAGCGCGAGGCCCGCATCCCCGACGAGACGATCGCCGGCCTCAAGGAGATCGGCGCGCTCGGCATGAAGATCGACCCCGCGTACGGCGGACTCGGCCTCACCCAGCTGTACTACAACCGGGCGCTCGCGCTCGTCGGCTCCGCGAGCCCCGCCGTCGGCGCCCTGCTCTCCGCGCACCAGTCGATCGGCGTACCGCAGCCGCTGAAACTGTTCGGCACGCAGGAGCAGAAGGACGCCTTCCTGCCGCGCCTCGCCCGTACCGACCTCTCGGCGTTCCTGCTGACCGAACCCGACGTCGGCTCCGACCCCGCCCGGCTCGCCACCACCGCCGTCCCCGACGGCGACGACTACGTCCTCGACGGGGTGAAGCTCTGGACCACCAACGGCGTCGTCGCCGACCTGCTCGTCGTCATGGCCCGGGTGCCCGCGTCCGAGGGCCACACCGGCGGCATCACCGCCTTCGTGGTGGAGGCGGACGCCCCCGGCATCACCGTCGAGCACCGCAACGCCTTCATGGGCCTGCGCGGCCTGGAGAACGGCGTCACGCGCTTCCACGGGGTCCGGGTCCCGGCGGCCCACCGCATCGGCCCCGAGGGCGCCGGCCTCAAGATCGCCCTCACCACCCTCAACACCGGCCGCCTCTCCCTCCCCGCCGCCTGCGCGGGCGCCGCCAAGTGGTGCCTGCGGATCGCCCGCGAATGGTCCGGCGTCCGCGAGCAGTGGGGCAAGCCCGTCGGCCGGCACGAGGCCGTCGCCACCAAGATCTCCTTCATCGCGGCCACCGCCTTCGCCCTGGAGGCCGTCGTCGACCTCGCCTCCCAGATGGCCGACGAGGACCGCAACGACATCCGCATCGAAGCCGCCCTCGCCAAGCTGTACGGCTCCGAGAAGGCCTGGCTGATCGCCGACGAACTCGTCCAGATCCGCGGCGGACGCGGCTACGAGACCGCCGACTCCCTCGCCGCCCGCGGCGAGCGGGCCGTCCCCGCCGAGCAGCTCCTGCGCGACCTGCGGATCAACCGGATCTTCGAGGGCTCGACGGAGATCATGCACCTGCTCATCGCCCGGGAGGCCGTCGACGCCCACCTCTCCGTCGCCGGTGACCTCATCGACCCCGGGAAGTCGCTCGGCGACAAGGCCAGGGCCGGCGCGCGGGCCGGCGGCTTCTACGCCCGCTGGCTGCCGGGACTCGTCACCGGACCCGGGCAGCTGCCCGGGGCGTACGGGGAGTTCGGCGAGCTCGCCGGTCACCTCAGGTACGTCGAGCGCACCTCCCGCAAGCTCGCCCGCTCCACCTTCTACGCCATGTCCCGCTGGCAGGGCCGCATGGAGCTCAAGCAGGCCTTCCTCGGACGGATCGTCGACATCGGCGCCGAGCTCTTCGCGATGAGCGCCGTCTGCGTACGGGCCGAACTCCTGCGCACCACCACCGACCACGGCCGCGAGGCCCACCAGCTCGCCGACGCCTTCTGCCGGCAGGCCCGTCTCCGCGCCGACGAGCTCTTCACCCGCCTCTGGTCCAACACCGACGACCTCGACCGCCGGGTCGCCGACGCCGTCCTCGCCGACCGGTACACCTGGCTGGAGGCGGGCATCGTCGACCCCGGCGACGACGGCCCCTGGATCGCCGACGCCACCCCCGGCCCCTCGACCGAGGCGAACGTCCACCGCCGCGTCCCCTGACCACCGCGACCCCCACCGCCGATCCGCCGCGTTCCGCCATGCGGAACGCGGGGCCGCCGGGGCGGGCGGGGCGGCAGGATAGGGGCGTGACCGTCATCGACATTCCCGGCTCCAAGTCCGTCACCGCTCGCGCGCTGTTCCTGGCCGCCGCGGCCGAGGGCACCACGACCCTGCTGCGCCCGCTCGTCTCCGACGACACGGAGGGCTTCGCCGAGGGGCTGACCGCCCTCGGCTACGGCGTCCGCCGCGAGGCCGACGCCTGGCACATCGAGGGCCGGCCCGCGGGGCCGGGCGCGGAGTCCGCGGACGTCTACTGCCGGGACGGCGCCACCACCGCCCGCTTCCTGCCGACGCTCGCCGCCGCCGGCCACGGCACCTACCGCTTCGACGCCTCCGCGCAGATGCGAGCCCGTCCGCTCGGCCCCCTGACGTCGGGTCTGCGCACGCTCGGCGTGGATCTGCGGCACCTGGAGAAGGAGGGCCACCACCCGCTCGCCGTGCACGCCTCCGGTGTGAAGGGCGGCGCGCTGACGCTGGACGCGGGGCAGTCCTCGCAGTACCTGACGGCCCTGCTGATGCTGGGCCCGCTGACCGCCGAGGGCCTCGACATCACCGTCACGGACCTGGTGTCGGAGCCGTACGTCGAGATCACGCTGGCGATGATGCGGGCGTTCGGCGCGGAGGTCGTCCAGGAGGGCCGTACGTACCAGGTCGCTCCCACCGGCTACCGCGCCCTCACCTACGGCATCGAGCCCGACGCCTCCACCGCGAGCTACTTCTTCGCCGCCGCGGCCCTCGAACCCGGCCGCTCGGTGACCGTCCCCGGCCTGGGCACCGGGGCGCTCCAGGGCGACCTGGCCTTCGTGGACGTGCTGCGCCGGATGGGCGCCGACGTCGAGATCACCGCGGAGGGCACCACCGTCCGCTCGACGGGCACCCTGCGCGGGCTCACGGTCAACATGCGGGACATCTCGGACACCATGCCGACGCTGGCCGCGATCGCGCCGTTCGCCGACGGCCCGGTGCGCATCGAGGACGTGGCGAACACCCGGGTCAAGGAGTGCGACCGGCTCGACGCCTGCGCGGAGAACCTCCGCCGTCTCGGCATCACCGTCGAGACCGGCCCGGACTGGATCGAGATCCACCCCGGCACCCCGGCCGGACCCGTCGAGATCGCCACCCACGGCGACCACCGGATCGTCATGTCCTTCGCGGTCACGGCGCTCCGCACCCCCGGGATCACCTTCGACGACCCCGGCTGCGTGAAGAAGACGTTCCCCGATTTCCACCGGGCCTTCGACACGTTCGTCCACACCCCGTGAAGACCCCACAGTGTTTGCGGCAAGAATAGGGGGCATGAGCGACCGCCCCTCTCCTCTCGCCGACCCGCACATCGCCTTCGACGTATCCGAAGGACGCCGGGACATCGTCGTCCTCGGCTCGACCGGGTCCATCGGCACCCAGGCCATCGACCTGGTGCTGCGCAACCCCGACCGCTTCCGGGTCACCGCCCTGGCCGCGTCCGGCGGCCGGGTCGGACTGCTCGCCGAGCAGGCGCACCGGCTGCAGGTCGCCGCGGTCGCCGTCGCCCGCGAGGAGGCGCTGCCTGAGCTGCGCGAGGCGCTGAAGGCGCTGTACGGCTCCGAGCCGCTGCCGGAGCTCCTCGCGGGCCCCGACGCGGCCACCCAGCTCGCCGCGTCCCCGTGCCACACGGTGCTCAACGGCATCACGGGCTCCATCGGCCTCGCGCCGACCCTCGCCGCCCTGGAGGCCGGCCGGACGCTCGCCCTCGCCAACAAGGAGTCGCTGATCGTCGGCGGCCCGCTGGTGAAGGCGCTCGCCAAGCCCGGCCAGATCATCCCGGTCGACTCCGAGCACGCGGCCCTCTTCCAGGCGCTCGCCGCCGGCACCCGCGCCGACGTCCGCAAGCTGGTCGTCACGGCCTCCGGCGGCCCGTTCCGCGGCCGTACGAGGGAGCAGCTGGCCCATGTGACCCGCGAGGACGCGCTCGCCCACCCCACCTGGGCGATGGGCCCGGTGATCACGGTCAACAGCGCCACCCTGGTGAACAAGGGCCTTGAGGTCATCGAGGCCCACCTGCTCTACGACATCCCCTTCGACCGCATCGAGGTCGTCGTCCACCCTCAGTCGTACGTCCACTCGATGGTCGAGTTCTCGGACGGCTCCACGCTCGCCCAGGCCACCCCGCCGGACATGCGCGGCCCCATCGCCATCGGCATCGGCTGGCCCGAGCGGGTCCCGGACGCGGCCCCCGCCTTCGACTGGAGCAAGGCCTCCACCTGGGAGTTCTTCCCGCTCGACACCGAGGCCTTCCCGTCCGTCGGCCTCGCCAGGCACGTCGGCACGCTGGGCGGCACGGCCCCCGCCGTCTTCAACGCGGCGAACGAGGAGTGCGTCGAGGCGTTTCTCGCCGGACGGCTGCCGTTCAACGGAATCATGGATACGGTCACTGCGGTCGTCACGGAGCATGGGGTTCCCCGTACGGGAACCTCGCTCACCGTGTCGGACGTCCTCGAAGCGGAGACCTGGGCGCGCGCCCGGGCCCGAGAGCTCGCAGCGAAGGCAACAGCGGAGGCCCGCGCATGACCGAAATGCTCCTGTACGCCCTGGGCATCGTGCTGTTCGCCCTCGGCCTCCTCGTCTCCATCGCCTGGCACGAGCTCGGCCACCTCTCCACGGCCAAGCTCTTCGGCATCCGCGTGCCGCAGTACATGGTCGGCTTCGGCCCCACCATCTGGTCGAAGAAGCGCGGCGAGACCGAGTACGGCATCAAGGCCATCCCGGCCGGCGGCTACATCCGCATGATCGGCATGTTCCCGCCCGGCGAGGACGGCAAGATCGAGGCCCGCTCGACCTCGCCGTGGCGCTCGATGATCGAGGACGCCCGCGAGGCCTCGTACGAGGAGCTCCAGCCCGGCGACGAGACCCGGCTCTTCTACACGCGCAAGCCGTGGAAGCGCGTCATCGTCATGTTCGCCGGACCGTTCATGAACCTGGTCCTCGCGGCGGCGCTGTTCTTCGGCTCGATGATGACCCTGGGCGTCGCCGGCCCGACCACCGAGGTCGCCGGCGTCCAGAAGTGCGTCCTCAAGCTGAGCGACGAGCGCAAGGAGTGCCGCGCCGGCGACCCGGTGTCCCCGGCGTTCGCGGGCGGGCTCAAGGACGGCGACAAGATCCTCGCCCTGAACGGGAAGGCGGTCGCCGACTGGGACGCCCTCTCCGACAGCATCCGCAACGCCCCCATCGGCCCCGCCACGCTCACCGTCGAGCGGGCCGGCCAGCGGATCGACCTGCACCCCACCCTCGTCACCAACAAGGTCGAGAAGAAGGACGCCGACGGCAACGTCGTCCGGCCCGTCGAATACGTCGATGCCGGCTACCTCGGCTTCCAGCCGAAGTCCGTGGTCGCGCCGCTCAGCTTCGGCGAGACCACCGAACGCATGACCGACCTCATGGAGAACGGCGTCCAGTCGGTCATCGCCCTCCCCGGCAAGATCCCCGGCCTGTGGGACGCCACCTTCGGAGACGGCGAGCGCGCCGAGGACTCCCCGGTGGGCGTGCTCGGCGCCGCCAGGATCACCGGCGAGCTGATGACCGTCGAG
Source organism: Streptomyces sp. NPDC037273 (assembly GCF_055603625.1). Classification (NCBI taxonomy): domain Bacteria; kingdom Bacillati; phylum Actinomycetota; class Actinomycetes; order Kitasatosporales; family Streptomycetaceae; genus Streptomyces; species Streptomyces sp. NPDC037273. The sequence continues at coordinate 55,856 of NZ_JBVJVO010000001.1, read as the reverse complement.
GCACCGCCGACGACGATCCTCGTGATGTTCATGAACCTGCTGGTCATGTTCAACGTCTCGCTGTTCCTGTTCAACATGCTCCCGCTGCTGCCGCTCGACGGCGGCCACATCGCGGGCGCCCTGTGGGAGTCCGTGCGCCGCCACACGGCCCGGCTCTTCAAGCGCCCCGACCCCGGCCCGTTCGACGTGGCCAAGCTGATGCCCGCCGCCTACGTGGTGGCCGGCGTCTTCGTCTGCTTCACGCTGCTCGTCCTCGCCGCCGACATCGTCAACCCGGTGAAGATCACGTAGCTCCCAGGGGGGCCGGACCCGCTCGTGTCCGGCCTCCCGCCCCCGGGGCGGTAACCTCGGAGACCTGAGCCCGCCGACGCACAACCTTGAGGTTGCACTTCAGATGACCGCGATTTCTCTCGGTATCCCGACCGTTCCGACCCGGCTCGCCGAGCGGCGCAAGAGCCGCCAGATCCAGGTCGGCAGCGTGGCCGTCGGCGGTGACGCCCCCGTCTCCGTGCAGTCGATGACCACGACCCGCACGTCCGACATCGGCGCCACGCTCCAGCAGATCGCCGAGCTCACCGCCTCCGGCTGCCAGATCGTGCGGGTCGCGTGCCCGACCCAGGACGACGCCGACGCGCTCGCCACCATCGCCCGGAAGTCGTCGATCCCCGTCATCGCCGACATCCACTTCCAGCCGAAGTACGTCTTCGCCGCGATCGACGCCGGCTGCGCGGCCGTCCGCGTCAACCCGGGCAACATCAAGCAGTTCGACGACAAGGTCAAGGAGATCGCCAAGGCGGCCGGCGACGCCGGCACCCCGATCCGCATCGGCGTCAACGCCGGTTCGCTCGACGCGCGGCTCCTGAAGAAGTACGGCAAGGCCACCCCCGAGGCGCTCGTCGAGTCCGCCCTCTGGGAGGCGTCCCTCTTCGAGGAGCACGGCTTCCGCGACATCAAGATCTCGGTCAAGCACAACGACCCGGTCGTCATGGTCGAGGCCTACCGCCAGCTCGCCGCCCAGTCCGACTACCCGCTGCACCTCGGCGTCACCGAGGCCGGCCCCGCTTTCCAGGGCACCATCAAGTCGGCCGTCGCCTTCGGCGCGCTGCTCTCCCAGGGCATCGGCGACACCATCCGCGTCTCGCTCTCCGCCCCGCCGGTCGAGGAGATCAAGGTCGGCATCCAGATCCTGGAGTCGCTCAACCTGCGCCAGCGCCGCCTGGAGATCGTCTCCTGCCCGTCCTGCGGCCGCGCCCAGGTCGACGTCTACAAGCTCGCCGAGGAGGTCACCGCCGGCCTCGACGGCATGACCGTCCCGCTCCGCGTCGCCGTCATGGGCTGCGTCGTCAACGGCCCCGGCGAGGCCCGCGAGGCCGACCTCGGCGTCGCCTCCGGCAACGGCAAGGGCCAGATCTTCGTCAAGGGCGAGGTCATCAAGACCGTCCCCGAGTCCAAGATCGTCGAGACCCTCATCGAGGAAGCCCTCAAGATCGCCGAGCAGATGGAGAAGGACGGCGTCGCCAGCGGCGAACCGTCCGTCGCCATCGGCGTCTGACACCCCCCGCACCACCCGAAGCCCCTCCAGCCCCAGAGGCCGGAGGGGCTTCGGCGTGCGTACCGGGGCGAGCGCCCCGGGGAAGAACAGAGCCCCGAAAACAACCACAGGGGTAAAGTGCGGAGACCAGCGAATCGCACCGTGAGGCCCCCTCGTGTTGACACAGACGACTACCCGGGTCCTCGAACCCGCCGACCTCGGCGCCGCGCTCGCCGTCCTGGAGAGCGCACCCGTCGAGAACGCCTTCGTGGCCGCGCGCGTCCAGGTCGCGGGGCTCGACCCGTGGCGTCTCGGCGGCGAGATGTGGGGCTGGTACACCGAGGGCAGACTGCGGTCGCTGTGCTACTCGGGCGCGAACCTGGTGCCGATCTGCGCGACCCCGGAGGCCGTACGGGCCTTCGCCGACCGGGCGCGCCGGATCGGCCGCCGCTGCTCGTCGATCGTCGGCCCGGCCGAGCCCACCGCCGAACTGTGGCGGCTCCTGGAGCCCAGCTGGGGCCCGGCGCGGGACGTGCGGGCCCACCAGCCGCTGATGGTCACCGAGGAGCCCTCCGCGACCGTCACGCCCGACCCGCTGGTGCGCCGCGTCCGCAAGGACGAGATGGAGGTGATCATGCCCGCCTGCGTGGCCATGTTCACCGAGGAGGTCGGCATCTCGCCGCTCGCCAACGACGGCGGGCTGCTCTACCAGGCCCGGGTGGCCGAGCTCGTCGGAGCGGGCCGCTCCTTCGCCCGCATCGAGGACGGCAAGGTCCTCTTCAAGGCGGAGATCGGCGCCGCGACCCGGCAGGCCTGCCAGATCCAGGGCGTCTGGGTCGCGCCCGAGCACCGCGGCAAGGGCCTGTCGGAGACGGGCATGGCCGCCGTGCTCCGGTACGCGCTCGCCGACGTCGCACCCGTGGTGAGCCTGTACGTGAACGACTACAACGCCCCCGCCAGGGCCGCGTACCGCCGTGTCGGCTTCCAGGAGACGGGCGCCTTCATGAGCGTGCTGTTCTGAGGCCCCGGCCGCTTGTAGGGTGCGCCGCATGGATGACGCAGAGGTCGTGATCGGACCGGTCAATCTCGCCGCCCGGGTGGACGAGGCCCTCGCCGTTCAGGCGGTCGCCTTCGGCCTGGACGCGGGCGAGGTCGCCGTACGCCGCCACATCGTGCTGCGCCACCTGCTCTGCCCGGGCGCCCGCGCCTACGGCGCCACCACGCCCGACGGGCGGCTCGTCGGCTTCGTGTACGGCATGCCCAACGACCGCACCCACTGGTGGTCCACCGTCGTCGAGGCCTATCTGCGCGCCACCGGCACCGCCGACTGGCTCGACGACTCCTTCGTCATCACCGAACTCCACGTCCACCCGGACTTCCAGGGCCGCGGGGTGGGCCGGCAGCTGATCACCACGATCACCGACGGCGCCGCCGAACCGCGCTCGATCCTCTCCGCGATCGACACGGACTCCCCGGCGCGCGGCCTCTACCGCGCCCTCGGATACGAGGATCTCGCCCGCCAGGTCCACTTCCCGAGCGCGGCCCGCCCGTACGCGGTGATGGGCGCGCCCCTGCCGCTCAAGCGCCGGAACTGATTTCTCCTGCCAGGGATGGCCCGGCTAACCTCGGCCCTACCATCCTTACCCGTCGGGAGTACGAGAACCATGGCCAACGCACCGGTCCAGCGCATGTCGAAGTTGATGGCGAAGACGCTGCGCGACGACCCGGCGGACGCCGAGGTCCTCAGCCACAAGCTCCTCGTCCGCGCGGGCTACGTCCGCCGCACCGCCGCCGGCATCTGGAGCTGGCTGCCCCTCGGCCTCAAGGTTCTCGCCAACGTCGAGCGCGTCGTCCGCGAGGAGATGGACGCCATCGGCGCGCAGGAGGTCCTGCTCCCCGCCCTGCTGCCCCGCGAGCCCTACGAGGCGACCGGCCGCTGGGAGGAGTACGGCGCCGAGCTGTTCCGCCTCCAGGACCGCAAGGGCACCGACTACCTCCTCGGCCCCACGCACGAGGAGATCTTCACCCTCCTGGTCAAGGACCAGTGCTCGTCCTACAAGGACCTGCCGGTGATCCTCTACCAGATCCAGAACAAGTACCGCGACGAGGCCCGTCCGCGCGCCGGCGTCCTGCGCGGCCGCGAGTTCCTCATGAAGGACTCCTACTCCTTCGACACGGAGGACGAGGGCCTCGCCGAGTCCTACGCCCTGCACCGCCAGGCCTACCAGCGGATCTTCGAGCGCCTCGGCCTCGACTACCGGATCGTCGCCGCCACCGCCGGCGCGATGGGCGGCTCGAAGTCCGAGGAGTTCCTCGCCCCGGCCGGCGCCGGCGAGGACACCTTCGCCGACTGCCCGAACTGCGACTTCGCCGCGAACACCGAGGCCGTCTACCAGGCCGTGAAGCCGGTCGACGCCACCGGTGTCCCCGCCGCCGAGGACATCCCGACCCCCGACACCCCCACCATCGAGACGCTCGCCGCCTCGCTGGGCGTGCCGGCCTCCGCCACGCTCAAGAACCTCCTGGTGAAGGTCGACGGCGAGATCGTCGCCATCGGCGTCCCCGGCGACCGCGAGGTCGACATGGGCAAGGTCGAGGATCACTTCGGCCCCACCGCCACGGTCGAGCTGGTGACCGAGGAGGACTTCGCGCAGCGCGCCGACCTCGTCCGCGGCTACGTCGGTCCGCAGGGCCTGGAGAAGGTCACGTACCTCGCCGACCCGCGCGTCGCGCCCGGCACCGCGTGGATCACCGGCGCCAACAAGGCGGGCACGCACACGAAGAACGTCGTCGCGGGCCGTGACTTCGAGGTCTCCGAGTACGTCGACGTGGTCGTCGTCCAGGAGGGCGACCCGTGCCCCAAGTGCGGCACCGGCCTCAAGCTGGACCGCGCGATCGAGATCGGCCACATCTTCCAGCTGGGCCGCAAGTACGCCGACGCCCTCAAGCTCGACGTCCTCGGCCAGAACGGCAAGCCGGTCCGCGTGACCATGGGCTCGTACGGCATCGGCGTCACCCGCGCCGTGGCCGCGCTCGCCGAGCAGACCGCCGACGAGAAGGGCCTCTGCTGGGCCTCCGAGGTCGCCCCGGCCGACGTCCACGTCGTCGCCGCCGGCAAGGCCCTCCAGACCGAGCTGGCCCTTGAGGTCTCCGACAAGCTGTCCGCCGCCGGCCTGCGCGTCCTGGTCGACGACCGCGCGGGCGTCTCCCCGGGCGTCAAGTTCACCGACTCCGAGCTCATCGGCGTCCCGAAGATCCTCGTCGCCGGCCGCCGCGCGGGCGAGGGAGTCGTGGAGCTGAAGGACCGCCGGACCGGCGAGCGCGAGGAGCTGACGGTCGACGAGGCCATCGCCCGCCTCACGGCCTGACCTGACCCACCCGGCGGGGGCACACGGGACCGTGTCCCGTGTGCCCCCGCCGCGTCATGCCTCGGTCTCCTGCCGCGTGGGCTCCACCGAGGAGCCCGTGAGGTCCTCGATCGCCTCCTCGGCGGCCGCCCGGCCCTTCAGGTACGCCTCGCTCAGCGGCGGCGGCAGCGGCTGCGACACGGCCGGCGGCGACGGCGTCGCCGCGCTCGTCCCGGTCGCCTCGGCGGGGGTGGCCCGCTCCAGGAAGCGCAGCAGCTCCACCGGGATCGGCAGGACCAGCGTCGAGTTCTTCTCCGCGGACACCGCCATCACCGTCTGGAGCAGCCGCAGCTGAAGCGCCGCGGGCTGGTCCGACATGACCCCCGCCGCCTCGGCGAGCTTCTTGGAGGCCTGGAGCTCGGCGTCCGCGTTGATGACCCGCGCGCGCCGCTCGCGGTCCGCCTCCGCCTGCCGGGCCATGGAGCGCTTCATGGTCTCGGGGAGGGAGACGTCCTTGATCTCGACCCGGTCGATGGCGACTCCCCAGCCCATGGCGGGGGAGTCGAGCATGAGCTCGAGGCCCTGGTTGAGCTTCTCGCGGTTGGACAGCAGATCGTCGAGGTCGCTCTTGCCGATGATGGACCGGAGCGAGGTCTGGGCCATCTGGGAGACGGCGAACTTGTAGTCCTCGACGCGGACCAGCGCGTCGGCGGCGTCGACGACCTTGAAGTAGACGACCGCGTCGACCCGGACGGTGACGTTGTCCCGGGTGATGCCCTCCTGCGCGGGCACGGGCATCGTGACGATCTGCATGTTGACCTTGTGGAGCCGGTCGACGAGCGGGACGATCATCGTGAAGCCGGGGGAGCGGACGTCGTCGCGCAGCCGGCCGAAGCGGAAGACGACGCCGCGCTCGTACTGCTTGATCACCCGCGCCGCCGCGCCCGCGTACACCGCGACCGCCGCACCCGCGCCGGCCGCCGCCATCAGCAGCTCTTGGATCATCACGGCCCCCTGGAATCGAGCCCGGAGTCAAGCCGAAGGGTACAAAAAGGGTATTCCCCTACAGCCAGCTCGCGAACTCCAGAAGCAGCTCGGCATCCTGCCGCCGCCCCGCGGTCAGCGCCCGCGTCCCGGACTCGACGGCGCGGAAGAGCGTCCAGCCCCGCAGCCGCTCCCGGTCGAGGTCCAGCGAGTCGGCCAGCTTGTTGACCCGCCGCCGGGCCGCCGAGGCGCCGGAGGAGGCGGCCACCAGGTCCTCGACCCGGTCCCGTACGAGCCGGGCGAGGTCGTAGGCCCGCTCGCCGACCAGCGGCTCGGGGCCGACGGCGAGCCAGGGCGCCCGGTCGCCGGCGAGCACCTTGCCCTGGCGGAAGTTCCCGTGCAGGAGCAGGGACTCGGAGGACGCGGCCAGCAGCTCCTCGCGGGCGCCGAGCGCCGCCGCCGTCAGCTCGGCCGTCGCGGCCCCGGAGAGGTAGGGGCGCATCGCCTCGGCCTGCAGGCCGGTCCGCCCGGCCACCGTCTCGAAGCCGTGCCCGGCCGGCGGCTCGACCCACAGCTTCCGCACGGTCCCGGCGGCTTCGAGGAGCGACTTGGCCTCGGGGAGCGAACGCAGCGACACCTCGGGGTGCAGCCGTTCCAGGACGAGCGCGCCCTGCCCGGCCTCGTCGAGGAGCTGGACCGCGCCCCAGCCGTTCCAGTGCGCCAGCGCGTCCCGCTCCAGCTCGGGCCGGGCGAACGGCGGCGCGATCTTCAGCGCGGCGGGGGAGCCGTCGGACCGCCGGACGAGCGCGACGAGGCTGCTCCGGCCGCCGGGGGCCATCACCCGTTCGGCTTCAAGGGAGGCGTGCCCGAGCGCCTCGTCGGCCAGCTCGGGCAGCTTCCCGAGCCACTCGGCCGCCTTGGCGTCCCCGTACGTCTCGCCGAGCGTCCTGGCCAGTCGCTGCGGCGGTTCGAAACCCATGCGTACGTTGTTCCTTCGGTCGGTGCCGGACTCACACCCGCTCGGCGAGCCCAGGAAAGGTTACGTCGCTGCCGCGCCAGCGGACCGCCCGTACCGCCGCCTCCCGGAGCGCGGCGGCCCCCTCGCGGCGCAGCGGGCCCTCCGCGGCCCGGACGAGATCGGAGTACACCCCGGCCACCCGGTCCTCCAGGATCGCCGCGAGACGCACCGCGCCGGCCGCGTCGACGACCCGGAACGGCAGCTCGTACGCGGCCCCCGAGGCCACCGGGGTGCCGCCGAGGTCACGGACGGTGCGGCGCAGCGCGTCCCGCCGCGCCCGGTGCGCCTCGAACGCCGCCGTCGCCTCGGCTCGCCGGTCCGCGCCGATCCGGCCGCCGACGACCCCATACCCGTACACCGCCGCGTGCTCGGCGGCCAGGGCGGCCTGGGTCGCCGCGAGGGCGGTCATGCCCGTGCTCCTTCGGTCAGCAGATAGGCGTGCGCGGCGCCCGCCGCCGCCACCGAGGCGAGCAGCCTGGCGTATTCGGCCGGGGCCGTGACCAGCGCTTCCGTGTGCCGGTCCGCCGTCGCCCGTACCACCGCGGCCAGCTCCTTCAGCGCCGCCTTCGGATCGGCGGGCACCGGCGGGGCCGTGGCCGACGCCGTGGGCCTCGCCGCCGGGGAGAGGGAGCCGGAGGGGGTGCCCGTGGGCGTGCCCGTGGGCGGGGCGGTCGCCGTGCTCCCCTCGCCCAGCGCGGTCGCGTGGGCCGCCGCCGAGCGGCGGAGGGGCGTGAGGCGGGAGGCGAGGGACGGGTGGGCGGCGAGGACGGCGTCGTAACGTTCCAGCAGGGCGCGCGCCGAGGTCACGGCGCGCAGCCGCAGGGCGGCCTCGGCGCGGGCCACCCGTTCGGCCTCCAGTTCGGCGGCGGTACGCGGGCGCGTCCCGCCTCCGGAGGGGGAGTCGCAGCCCGCGAGGGCCGCCGCGCCCGCCGTCACGCCCGCCACCAGGAGCGCGCGCCTGCCCGTCGTCGTCACGCCAACTCCCTCGGCTGTCGTCCGTCGTCGAAGATCGTCGAGATCACCGCAGGCGAGCGTACCCGCGGGGCCCGGGGCGGTGGACGGCAACACCCTCCGGGACCGGATACCCTTTGGTCTGACACGCGACGAACCCACAACAGCACACGCGGCCGAGGAGTCACCCGGATGAGCACCACCCAGAGCGACAGGCTGCGCGGACTCGTGGAGCCGCTCGTCGCCGCGAAGGACCTGGATCTGGAAGAGATCGAGGTGTCCCGGGCCGGCCGCCGCGGACTGCTGCGGATCGTCGTCGATTCGGACGAGGGCGTGGAGCTGGACGTCTGCGCCGAGCTGAGCCGCGAGATCTCCGAGAAGCTCGACGAGACCGACGCGATGGGCGACGGCGAGTACGTCCTCGAAGTCAGCTCTCCCGGCGCCGAGCGCCCCCTCACCGAGCACCGCCACTACGTGCGCGCCGTCGGCCGGCTGGCCAAGCTCACGCTCGCCGAGGGCGGCGACCTGGTCGCGCGCATCCTCGCCGTGGACGAGGACGGCATGGACATGGAGGTTCCGGGCGTGAAGGGGCGCAAGCCCACCGCCCGCCGGGTCGAGTTCGCCGAGATCGTCAAGGCGCGTGTCGAGATCGAGTTCAACCGCAAGGACAAGAAGGAAGAGGAGGCGTAGCCGTGGACATCGACGTAAAGCTCCTGAAGGGCTTGGCACAGGAGAAGGAAATCTCCTTCGAGATGCTGGTCGAGGCGATCGAGTCGGCCCTCCTCATCGCCTACCACCGCACCCCCGACGCCCGTCGCCACGCGCGCGTGGAGCTGAACCGGCAGACCGGTCACGTGACGGTGTGGGCGAAGGAAGACCCCTCCGAGCTGGAGGAGGGCCAGGAGCCCAAGGACTTCGACGACACGCCGTCGGACTTCGGCCGGATCGCGGCGAGCACCGCCCGCCAGGTGATCCAGCAGCGACTGCGTGACGCCGAGAACGACGTGACGTTCGGCGAGTACGCGCGCCGCGAGGGCGATGTCGTCGCCGGCGTGGTGCAGCAGGGCAAGGATCCGAAGAACGTCCTGGTCCGTCTGGACGACAAGCTGGAGGCCATCCTCCCGGTCCAGGAGCAGGTGCCGGGCGAGGAGTACACGCACGGTCTGCGCCTGCGGACGTACGTCGTCCGGGTGGCCAAGGGTGTCCGCGGTCCGTCCGTCACCCTTTCGCGCACCCACCCCAATCTGGTGAAGAAGCTCTTCGCCCTGGAGGTGCCGGAGATCGCCGACGGCTCGGTCGAGATCTCGGCGATCGCCCGTGAGGCCGGTCACCGCACCAAGATCGCCGTCCGTTCCACCCGTTCGGGCCTGAACCCGAAGGGCGCCTGCATCGGCCCGATGGGCAGCCGCGTCCGCAACGTGATGGCGGAGCTGCACGGCGAGAAGATCGACATCGTCGACTGGTCGGACGACCCGGCCGAGATGGTGGCGAACGCGCTCTCCCCGGCGCGGGTCTCCAAGGTCGAGGTCGTCGACCTGGCCGCCCGGTCCGCCCGGGTGACGGTCCCGGACTACCAGCTGTCGCTCGCCATCGGCAAGGAGGGCCAGAACGCCCGCCTCGCCGCCCGCCTCACCGGCTGGCGCATCGACATCCGTCCCGACACGGAGCCGGCCGGTCCGCAGGACTGAGACCGTTTTTGGCCAACAACTGTTCGATTCTTGCCCCAAACGGGTGGGGTCGGTACGGGGAGGTAGACTTAATCGTGTCTGGCCGGACGCAAGCCCGCGTATGCCCTGAACGAACCTGTGTGGGATGTCGGGAGCGAGCGGCCAAGAGCGATCTGCTGCGGATCGTGGTGATCAAGGACGAGTGTGTTCCGGATGATCGCGGTACGCTGCCCGGCCGGGGTGCGTACGTGCACCCCGCCGTGGTCTGTCTCGACCTTGCGGTCCGCCGCCGGGCGTTCCCGAGGGCCTTCAAGGTCCAGGGCCCGCTCGACACGGCGGAACTGCGTCACCACGTCGAGCGGTCGGCACCGCAGTGATGAAGAAGTACGGCACGGATCACCGTGCGGTCAGGTACCTCGCGAGTTGGAAGTAGGTCGAGATTGCGATGAGCACTCGATGAGTACGCGATGAGTACGCCCATGAAGTAGCGACGGTCCGGCGGTAACCGGACCTAAAAGGAGCGATGTGGCTAAGGTCCGGGTATACGAACTCGCCAAGGAGTTCGGCGTGGAGAGCAAGGTCGTCATGGCCAAGCTCCAAGAACTCGGTGAATTCGTCCGTTCGGCGTCCTCGACGATCGAGGCGCCGGTCGTGCGCAAGTTGACTGACGCTTTGCAGGGTCCCGGCGGCAACGCCGGCAAGACCGCTGCCAAGCCCGGCGCGCCCCGCAAGGCGGCGCCCTCCCCCGCGGCGCCGTCTCCGGCCGCCGCGGCTCGTCCCGCTGCCCCCAAGCCCGGCGCCCCGGCCCCCAAGCCGGCCCCCGCCGCGCCTGCGGCGCCGGCCCCGGTCACGCCGGCCGCGCCCGCGAGCAGCACCCCCTCTACGGCTCCGGCCGCCTCGGGCCCCCGCCCGGGCCCGAAGCCCGCGCCCAAGCCGGTCACCCCGGCTCCGGCCGCGCCCGAGTTCACCGCGCCTCCGTCGGCTCCCGCCGCCGGTCCGCGCCCCGGCGGTGCCGCCCCGGGTCCCCGTCCCGCTGGCGAGCGTCCCGCCCGCCCGGGTCAGGGTGCCCCGCGCCCGCAGGGTCAGGGTGCTCCGCGCCCGCAGGGCCAGGGCGCTCCCCGTCCGGGCGGTGCCCGTCCGGCCGGCCCGCGTCCGGGCAACAACCCGTTCACCTCGGGTGGCTCCACCGGCATGGCGCGCCCGCAGGCGCCCCGTCCCGGTGGCGGTGCCCCGCGTCCCGGCGGCCCCGGTGCCGTTCCGGGCGCCCCGCGTCCGCAGGGTGGCCCCGGTGGCGCCCCGCGCCCGCAGGGCCAGGGCGGCGCGCGTCCCACCCCCGGTGGCATGCCGCGTCCGCAGGCTCCCCGTCCGGGCGGCGCGCCCGGCGGTAACCGTCCGAACCCGGGCATGATGCCGCAGCGTCCCGCTGCCGGCCCGCGTCCCGGTCCTGGCGGCCGTGGTCCCGGTGGCCCCGGCGGTCGTCCCGGTGGTCCCGGTGGCGGCGGCGGCGGTCGTCCCGGCTTCGCCGGTCGTCCGGCCGGTCCCGGCGGTGGCGGCGGCGGCTTCGCCGGTCGTCCCGGTGGTCCCGGTGGCGGCGGCGGTCGTCCGGGTGGTCCCGGCGGTGGCGGCGGCTTCGGCGGTCGTCCCGGTGGCTTCGGCGGTCGTCCCGGTGGTCCGGGTGCCCGTGGTGGCACGCAGGGCGCCTTCGGCCGTCCCGGTGGTCCCGCGCGTCGTGGCCGCAAGTCGAAGCGTCAGAGGCGCCAGGAGTACGAGGCCATGCAGGCCCCGTCCGTGGGCGGCGTGATGCTGCCTCGCGGCAACGGCGACACCATTCGCCTGTCGCGCGGTGCCTCCCTCACCGACTTCGCCGAGAAGATCGGCGCCAACCCGGCGTCGCTCGTCGCGGTGATGATGAACCTCGGTGAGATGGTCACGGCCACGCAGTCGGTCTCCGACGACACGCTGACCATGCTCGGCGAAGAGATGAACTACGTCGTTCAGATCGTCTCGCCGGAGGAGGAGGACCGCGAGCTCCTCGAGTCCTTCGACATCGAGTTCGGCGAGGACGAGGGCGGCGAAGAGGCTCTGGTCTCCCGTCCGCCGGTCGTCACCGTCATGGGTCACGTCGACCACGGTAAGACCCGACTGCTCGACGCGATCCGCAAGACGAACGTCGTCGCGGGCGAGGCCGGTGGCATCACGCAGGGCATCGGTGCCTACCAGGTGGGCACCGAGGTCAACGGCGAGGACCGCAAGATCACCTTCATCGACACCCCGGGTCACGAGGCGTTCACCGCCATGCGTGCCCGTGGTGCGAAGTCGACCGACATCGCGATCCTCGTGGTCGCGGCCAACGACGGCGTCATGCCGCAGACGATCGAGGCGCTCAACCACGCCAAGGCCGCCGGCGTCCCGATCGTCGTCGCGGTCAACAAGATCGACGTCGAGGGTGCCGACCCGACCAAGGTCCGCGGTCAGCTGACCGAGTTCGGTCTGGTGGCCGAGGAGTACGGCGGCGACACGATGTTCGTCGACATCTCCGCCAAGCAGGGTCTGCACATCGACTCCCTGCTCGAGGCCGTCATCCTCACCGCCGACGCCTCGCTCGACCTGCGGGCCAACCCGAACCAGGACGCGCAGGGTATTGCGATCGAGTCCCACCTCGACCGTGGTCGCGGTGCCGTCTCCACCGTCCTCGTTCAGCGCGGAACGCTGCGCATCGGCGACACCGTGGTGGTCGGCGACGCGTACGGCCGTGTCCGGGCGATGCTCGACGACAAGGGCAACAACGTCGAGGAGGCGACCCCGTCGACTCCCGTCCTGGTGCTCGGTCTCACCAACGTGCCGGGTGCCGGCGACAACCTCATCGTTGTCGACGAGGACCGTACGGCCCGTCAGATCGCCGAGAAGCGCGCCGCGCGTGAGCGCAACGCCGCCTTCGCCAAGCGCGTCCGCCGGGTGTCCCTCGAGGACCTCGACAAGGTGCTCAAGGCCGGTCTGGTCCAGGAACTCAACCTCATCATCAAGGGCGACGCGTCCGGTGCGGTCGAGGCCCTCGAAGCCTCGCTGCTCCAGCTCGACGTCGGCGAAGAGGTCGACATCCGTGTCCTGCACCGCGGTGTGGGTGCGGTCACCGAGTCGGACATCGACCTGGCCATGGGCTCCGACGCCATCGTCATCGGCTACAACGTCCGTGCGGCCGGCCGTGCCGCGCAGATGGCGGAGCGCGAGGGCGTCGACGTCCGGTACTACTCGGTCATCTACCAGGCGATCGAGGAGATCGAGGCGGCGCTCAAGGGCCTCCTCAAGCCGGAGTACGAAGAGGTCGAGCTCGGTACGGCGGAGATCCGCGAGGTCTTCCGCTCGTCCAAGCTGGGCAACATCGCCGGTGTCCTCATCCGCTCCGGCGAGGTCAAGCGCAACACCAAGGCGCGTCTGGTCCGCGACGGCAAGGTCATCGCCGAGGACCTCACGATCCACGGTCTGCGCCGCTTCAAGGACGACGTCACCGAGATCCGCGAAGGCTTCGAGGGTGGTATCAACCTCGGAAACTTCAACGACATCAAGATCGACGACGTCATCGCGACGTACGAGATGCGCGAGAAGCCGCGCGCGTAACGCGTGAGCTGCGTCCGGGGCCGGTCGGCGGAAGTTATTTCCGTCGATCGGCCCCGGCCGTTGCGTGTACGGTTCTGGTGTCCCTGCCGAGCGACGGCCCGGCAGGCCACCGAACCCGAACCGGCGGGACATCCGGCACCGCATGTACGTGGGGACTCTGTCCTTCGATCTGCTCCTCGGCGACGTCCACTCGCTGAAGGAAAAACGCTCCGTCGTCCGGCCCATCGTCGCCGAGCTCCAGCGCAAGTTCTCCGTGAGCGCGGCCGAGGTGGGCGACCAGGACCTCCACCGCAGGGCCCGTCTCGGCGTGGCGCTGGTGTCCGGGGACCACGGATTCGTATCGGACGTGCTCGACCGCTGTGAGCGGCTCGTCGCCGCGCGTCCCGAGGTGGAACTCCTTTCGGTGCGCCGAAGGCTCCACACTGATGAAGACTGATTGAGCAAGGCAAAGAAGGAGAAGGACCAGTGGCCGACAACGCGCGGGCGAAGAAGCTGGCGGACCTCATCCGGGAGGTGGTCGCCGAGAAGCTGCAGCGCGGCATCAAGGACCCCCGCCTGGGTACGCACGTGACCATCACGGACACCCGCGTCACCGGTGACCTGCGGGAGGCCACGGTCTTCTACACGGTCTACGGCGACGACGAGGACCGGGCGAGCGCGGCGGCCGGCCTGGAGAGCGCCAAGGGCATCCTCCGTTCGGCCGTGGGCCGGGCGGCGGGGACCAAGTTCACCCCCACCCTGACCTTCGTGGCCGACGCCCTCCCGGAGAACGCCCGCACCATCGAGGACCTCCTCGACAAGGCGCGCGCCTCCGACGCCCAGGTGCGGCAGTCCTCCTCGGGCGCCACCTTCGCGGGTGACGCCGACCCCTACAAGAAGCCGGGCGAGGACGAAGCCGCCGAATGAGCACCGAACAGAAGACGCCCGACGGTCTTGTCATTGTCGACAAGCCGTCGGGCTTCACTTCGCACGACGTCGTGGCCAAGATGCGCGGGATCGCCAGGACCCGCCGGGTCGGCCACGCCGGCACGCTCGACCCCATGGCCACCGGCGTCCTCGTCCTCGGCGTGGAGCGGGCGACCAAGCTCCTCGGTCACCTCGCGCTGACCGAGAAGGAGTACCTGGGCACCATCCGGCTGGGCCAGACGACGATCACCGACGACGCCGAGGGCGAGATCACGGCGTCGGTCGACGCTTCGAAGGTCACCCGGGAGCAGATCGACGCGGGCGTGGCCGAGCTGACCGGCGACATCATGCAGGTGCCGTCGAAGGTCTCCGCGATCAAGATCGACGGCAAGCGGTCGTACGCGCGCGTGCGCGGCGGCGAGGAGTTCGAGATCCCGGCCCGCCCGGTCACCGTCTCCTCCTTCCGGGTGTACGACGTCCGCGAGGCGACCGCCGAGGACGGCACCCCGGTCGTCGACCTGGTCGTCTCGGTCGTCTGTTCCTCCGGTACGTACATCCGGGCGCTCGCCCGGGACCTCGGCGCCGGGCTCGGCGTGGGCGGTCACCTGACCGCGCTGCGGCGCACCCGGGTCGGGCCGTACAAGCTGGACTCGGCCAAGACCCTGGACCAGCTCCAGGAGGACCTCACGGTCATGCCGGTCGCCGACGCGGCCGCGGCGGCGTTCCCCCGCTGGGACGTCGACGAGAAGCGGGCCAAGCTGCTGCTCAACGGCGTGCGCCTGGAGATGCCCGAGTACCCGAAGGGCGCGGTGGCGGTCTTCGGGCCGGACGGCAGGCTGCTCGCGCTGGTCGAGGACCAGCGCGGCAAGGCGAAGAGCCTGGCCGTCTTCGGCTGAACCGACGTCTTGTCGTGGGGGGGGGGGGGGGGGGGGGGGGGGGGGGGGGGGGGGTGGGGGGGGGGGTGTCGCCCCCCCCCCCCCCCCCCCCCCACGGTTTTCCCCCACTGTTTCCCCCAGGGAGTGTCTGTCCGGCGGGACCGCGGAAATTCACCCCATCAGGGAGGCGCTCGGAGTGAACGGGGGAGTGCCGGGGGGCGCGTTTCCCGGCGAGCGCCGTGCGGTGATCACCGGCGACCTACCGTCGTCACCATGGGACGCGGGGACCTGGCGACGCTGGTGCGGATCTGCGATCTGGCGGGCCGGCCGCGCGGCACCGGATTCCTCGCCGACCACCACGGAACGGTCGTCACCAGTCACGAAGCCGTCGACGGGCTCAGCCGTGTCGTCCTGCACGCCCCCGGCGACCGCACCTGGCTCGCCGAGGCCGAGGCCGTCATCCCACTACCGGAGAGCGGCCTCGCCCTGGTACGGACCGAAGGGCTCGGCGGCCGCCCGCTGCCCTTCGCGACCCGCGCCGCGATCGAACCCGGCACCTACGTCCGGATCGCCGCCCACGGCTGGCGGGAGGCGCGCGTCCTCGGCCCCGCCAGCGTCACGTACACGGCCACCGACCGCTTCCACGCCCTCGACGACGCCCTCGAACTCGCCATCGGCACCGAGGGCGCCGAGGCGCTGAGGCTCGGCGGCCAGGCCGCCGGCGGGCCCGTCCTCGACACGGCCACCGGCACCGTCCTCGCCGTCCTCGGCACCGCCCTGCACGGCGACCGCCAGGCCGCCGGATACGCGGTGCCGCTCCGCCCCGAAGGCCCCCTCACCGCCCTGCTCCGCCGCAACGCGGCCACCGTCCCCGCCTACGGTCCCGACCTCAACCTCGCCGGCATCCTGGAGCTCACCGCCACCTCCACCGGACCCGTACGCGAACCGGGACCCTGGCCCGAACCCGTCGAACGCCCCGACTGCGCCCGCGAGTTCGCCCGCTTCACCGCCGGGGACGTACCCGTGCTCGCCCTCGTCGGCGGCCCGGGGACCGGCCGCACCACCGCCCTCGCCTCGCTCTGCGCCCACCGGGCCCGCGGCGAGGCGCCCGCCCCCACCGTCCGGCTTCGCGGCGCGGACCTGCGCGCCGACGACGGCTCCCTCGCCGACGCCGTCGGCCGCGCCCTCCACCAGGCGGGCCGTATCGTCGCCGCCTCCGGAGCCCTCGGCGACACCACGACCGCCACCCCGGAGCGGGCCGCCGCGCTCGCCCGCGAGGCGGGACGCCCGCTGCTCGTCGTCCTCGACGGCCCCGAGGAGATGCCCCCGCTCCTCGCCCACCGCCTCGCCGACTGGACCGAGGCCACCGAGCGATGGCTCCGCACCCATCAGACCCGCCTCATCACGGCCTGCCGCCCCGAGCACTGGGAGCAGGCGGGCGCCCTCTACGGCCCCGGCGCGCTCCACCGGCCAGCCGATGGCCCCGTGGGCGGACTGCCCGCCGCCGTCACCCTCGGCCCGTACTCGGAGACCGAGGCCAGGGCCGTACGGCAGGCGTACGGGATCGGCGAGACGGACCTCGCCGAGGCGGACGCCCGCCACCCGCTCGCCCTCCGGCTGCTCGCCGAGGTCCGCGCGGCGCTGCCCGGAGGCGTACCGGGGCGGCCCGGCCGCGAGGAGATCTTCACCGCCCATCTGGACCTGATGTGCCTCCGGGTCGCCGTCCGGATCGCCGCGGGCTCCCGGCCCCTCCTCCGCGGCACGGCCGTACGCCGGCTCGCCGCCCGGGTCACCGGCCAGGTCCACGAGGCGGCCCGCCGCTGTCTCGGCCCGGGGCACGGCCTCCTCGACCGGGCCTCCTTCGAGGAGCTCTTCCCGTGGCGGGAAGGCTGGGCCTCCGCCGTCCTCACCGAGGGCCTCCTGGTCCCCGCGGGCTCCGGCTACCGCTTCGCCCACGAGGAGCTCGCCGACTGGGTCCAGGCCGCCCACCTCGACCTCGACTCCGCCCTCCACTCCCTCGTCCACCGCCACCACCCCGACCCGCCCCTCCCCACCCACCAGGCCGGCCGCCCCACCCCGGCACCGGCCCCCGGCGTGCCCCGCCAGCGGGACGGCCTCTCCCCGGCGGCACCGGCGGGCACGGCGGCACCGGCGGGCGCGGCCGAGCACCCGCCGGTGCCGCCGC
>NZ_JBVJVO010000001.1:0-38769 GCF_055603625.1 Streptomyces sp. NPDC037273 | reverse complement strand
TACCCCCCCCCCCCCCCCCCCCCCCCCCCCCCCCCCCCCCCCCCCCCCCCCACCCCCACCCCCCCCCCCCCCCCCCCCCCCCCCCCCCCTCCCCCCCCCGCACCGCATCGGCCCGGTCCTCCAGGCCCTGCTGCTCCTGCACCGGGAGCGCGGGCCCGCCGGGCTCGCCCCACGGCTCACCGCGCTGGTCGAGTCCCTGGCCCGTTTCGCGGAACAGAGCCTGGACGAGAGCCCGGACGAGAGCCGGGTCGAACGCCGGGACGCGGCCTCCGGCGGTGACGGGCCCTGGTGGGCCGCGCGGCTGCTCGGTGAGAGCGTGCGGCGGCTGCCGGACCCGCGGCCGTACCTGCCCGTCCTGCGGCTGCTCGCCGACCGGATCGGGGAGCGGCCGGGGCGGCACCCGGCCCTCGCGCCCTTCGGGCCGGGCTTCTGGCAGGGCCTCCCGGTCGGCGAGGACGAGCGGATCGACCTGCTGCGGCGGCTGGTCCCGGCCGACCCGCCGCCCGGTGGCGAGGAGCGGGCGCTCGACGTCGTGGCCGGGATGCTCGTCGCGGATCCGCGCGGGGTGCAGCCGCTGGTGTGCCGGTGGTTCGGGGACGAGAGGGAGGTGCCGGGGGAGGCGGGGGCGACCGTGGGGGCGGTGGCGCGGGCGCTGCTGCACACGCACCGGGGGCTCGCGGTCGACGATCTGTGCGAGGCGCTGGTGGCGACCGCGCATCCGCTGGCCGACGGGCTGCTCGCCCGGCTGGCGGAGGACGAGCCGTCGGCGGTGTGCCGGGCGGTGGACCGCTGGGCGCATGACGACGGACGGCCGGAGCGGCGGGTGGCGGCCGCCGCGTACGGGGAGCTGGTGGCCGGGCGGGCCGGGACCTCGGCCGACCGGGAGCTGCTGCGGTTCGCGGCGCTCGCGCTGCTCGCGAGACCGGGGGACCGGGCGCTGCACGGCGCCGCGCTCGGGCTGCTGATCCGCGACCCGCACACCCGGGCCCGCCATCTGCCCAGGGCGCTCGCCGAGCCACAGGTGCCGGCGTGTGCCCTCGCCGGGGCGCTGGGGAGCCATCCCGAACTGGTGCTCGGGGCGTTCCGCACCCGGCTGCGGGGGGCCGGTGAGGTGCCGGGCGCCGCGCTGCGCGCACTGGCCGAGGTGGACACGCCGGCGCTCGCCCGCAGGGTCGCGGCCCTGGTACGGGACTACGCGGGCCGGCATCCCGAGGGAGCCGGGCACGTGGCGGCCTTCGTCGACCGGCGGTTCGAGGACGGACCGGCGGCCAGGGCGGTCCTGCACCCGCTGGTCGCCGGGCTGATCCGGGGCCGCCCGGCGGCCGTACGGCGGGCCCTCGCGCCCGTCCTCGCGGCCCCCGGCACCGGTGCCTCCCGGCATCTGCGGGGCGAGCTGCTCGACGTACTCCTGGAGCACGAGCGGTACGAGGCGGAGACGGGGGAGTTCACGGTCCTGGAGGCGCTGCTCGACGCGGCGGCGGAGGGGGCAGGGCGGCGCAGCGAGCCGCGCACGCGGGAGCTGGTGCACCGGGTCGGGAAGCTGTGCGCCCGTACGCCGGAAGGGGTGCGGCGGTTCGACCGGGCGCTGGCCGGGCACTGCCGGGAGACGCCCGGGGTGGCCGCGCTGCTCGCGGGGTGGACGGACGGCGCGCCCGGGGACTGGGCGCCGCTGCTCGGTCCGGAGACCCTCAGGACGCTGCGGAGCCGCGGCACCTCCATGCCGATGCCAACCGATGGCCGTGGGCATGGCAGTCTTAGACCGGCGTAATCGGCGAACAGGCGGACGAGGAGCGGTCACAGTGCAGCGCTGGCGTGGCTTGGAGGACATTCCCCAGGACTGGGGGCGCAGCGTCGTCACCATCGGCTCCTACGACGGGGTGCACCGCGGACACCAGCTGATCATCGGGCGTGCCGTCGAGCGCGCCCGTGAGCTCGGCGTCCCGACCGTCGTCGTGACCTTCGACCCGCACCCGTCCGAGGTCGTGCGGCCCGGCAGCCACCCGCCGCTGCTCGCCCCGCACCACCGGCGTGCCGAGCTGATCGCGGAACTGGGCGTGGACGCGGTGCTCGTGCTGCCGTTCACCGCCGAGTTCTCGCAGCTGTCCCCGGCGGACTTCATCGTCAAGGTGCTGGTCGACAAGCTGCACGCCAAGGCGGTCATCGAGGGCCCCAACTTCCGCTTCGGCCACCGGGCCGCGGGCAACGTGGAGTTCCTCGCGGAGCTCGGCGAGACGTACGACTACGAGGTCGAGGTCATCGACCTGTTCGTCAGCGGCGAGGCGGGCGGCGGGCAGCCGTTCTCGTCCACGCTCACCCGCCGGCTCGTCGCCGAGGGCGACATGACCGGAGCGGCCGAGATCCTCGGCCGCCCGCACCGGGTCGAGGGCATCGTGGTCCGCGGCGCGCAGCGGGGCCGCGAGCTCGGCTTCCCGACGGCCAACGTCGAGACCCTCCCGCACACGGCGATCCCCGCCGACGGCGTCTACGCCGGCTGGCTGACGGCCGCCGGTGAGCGGATGCCGGCGGCCATCTCGGTCGGCACGAACCCGCAGTTCGACGGCACGGAGCGGACCGTCGAGGCGTACGCGATCGACCGCGAGGGGCTCGACCTGTACGGGCTGCACGTGTCCGTGGACTTCCTGGCGTACGTGCGGGGCATGCTCAAGTTCGACACCCTGGACGACCTGCTCCTGGCGATGGCCGGCGACGTGAAGCGCTGCCGCGAGCTGACGGAGACGTACGACCGGGAGCACCCGGCGCCGTAACGGCGGCCTCCCGGTCACCAGGTGACGAGGAGTTCCCTCGGTCCGCGGATCAGCCCCTTGGACTGCCACGGCACGTCCTCGGGGCGGCCCGCGAGCCGCAGGTCCGGGTAGCGGCGCAGCAGGGTCGAGAGCATCACCTCGGACTCCATCCGGGTGAGCATCGCACCCATGCAGTGGTGCGGTCCGTGCCCGAAGGAGACGTGCCCGGTGCCCTCGCGGTCGAAGTCGAGGCTGTGCGGGTCGGCGAAGACCTCCGGGTCCCGGTTGGCCGCCAGGTAGGAGGCGTACACCGCGTCACCCGCCCGGATCACCACCCCGCCGACCTCGACGTCCTCGGTGGCGATCCGCGGCAGTCCCACGCCGTTGCGGTGCGGGATCCAGCGCAGCAGTTCGTCCACGGCCTGCGGCAGCAGCTCCGGTTCGGCGCGCAGCCGGGCGGCGAGCTCGGGCCGGGTGAGCAGCACGTACACCATGTTGGCGCTGTTGTTCCGTACCGCGTGGGCGCCGCTGATGAGGATCGCCATGGCCAGCGACACGGCCTCGTCCGCGGTGATCCGCCCCTCCGCGAGGGACTCCGCGAGCACCCCCGCGAGATCGTCCCGCGGCTCGGCACGGCGCAGGTCGAGCAGCCGGGTGATGTAGCCGTGGATCTGGGCCTTGGCGGCCCTGCTGCTCTCCGGTCCCGGGCCCGAGGACAGGATGAGGTCGGGCCAGGAGGCCAGTTCCGCGCGGTCCTCGTCGGGGATGCCGAGCAGGTCGCAGACGACCTCCATCGGCAGCGGGCCGTGCAGGTGTTTCATCAGGTCGGCGGGGCGGCCCGCCGCCTCCATGGCGTCCAGGAGCCGGTCGGTGCTCGCCTGCGCGAGCGGCCGCAGCCGCTTGGTGCTCTGCCCGGTGAAGGCCTTGGTCACGGCCTTGCGGAGCTGCGTGTGGTACGGCGGGTCCGCGTAGTTCAGGGCCGCCTTCGAGGCCACCATGTGGCCGGTCATCTTGGTGACCTGGTGCTCGAGCAGCGCCGTCCGGCTGAACCGGGGGTCGGAGGTCACCGCGCGGACGTCCTCGTACCGCGTCACGAGCCAGGCCTCGTTCTCCGCGGTGAACGGCAGCCGGATGCGGGCGACGGGCTCCTTGTCGAGCAGCTCGGTGAGCAGCGGATCGAAGGCGAGGGCGGGGAGGTCCTCGACGGCCCAGGTGCGGACCGGCCGCGGCGCGGCCGTGGGTTCTGAGGTCATGGCATGGGATGTTCCCGGCCGCGGGCGGCGGCGACACGCCGAGCGGCGACAGCCCCCTGAACGGAGCATCCCCCGTACCCCCCGCTCGTTACCCTCCGTGGGCGTCCGGTCACCTGAGCGGTTGCGGGGTCGCGATCACCGGGTGAGTGTGGGGCGCAGTTCAGCGAAAGAGATGAAGGAGCGAGTGTCGTGGCGACTTTGTGCAAGCCCGCGGTGTCCGTGCCCGAGCACGTGATCACGATGGAGGAGACCCTCGACCTCGCCCGCTCGCACCATGAGGGGCATCCCCAACTGGCGCTGGCGCTGCGGCTGATCGAGAACACCGGCGTCACGCGCCGGCACATCGTCCAGCCCATCGAGGAGACCCTGAAGCACCCCGGCTTCGAGGAGCGCAACCTCCGGTACGAGGCCGAGGCGAAGGCCCGGGTGCCCGCGGTCGTACTGCGGGCGCTGGAGAACGCGGCGCTGCGCCCGGCCGACATCGACATGATCGTCTACGTGTCGTGCACGGGTTTCATGATGCCCTCGCTCACCGCCTGGATGATCAACACGATGGGCTTCCCCAGCCACACCCGCCAGGTGCCCATCGCCCAGCTCGGCTGCGCCGCCGGCGGCGCGGCCCTCAACCGGGCGCACGACTTCTGCACCGCCTACCCGGACGCCAACGTCCTCATCGTCGCCTGCGAGTTCTGCTCGCTCTGCTACCAGCCCACCGACCTGGGCGTCGGATCGCTGCTCTCCAACGGCCTGTTCGGCGACGCCGTCGCCGCCGCCGTGGTCCGCGGCCGGGGCGGCACCGGCATCACCCTGGAGCGCAACAGCTCCCACCTGGTGCCCGACACCGAGGACTGGATCGCCTACAGCGTCCGTTCCACCGGCTTCCACTTCCTCCTCGACAAGCGGGTGCCCACCACCATGGAGCCGCTCGCCCCCGCGCTCCGCGAGGTCGCGGGTGCCCACGGCTGGGACGCCGGGGACCTGGACTTCTACATCATCCACGCCGGCGGGCCGCGCATCCTCGACGACCTCAGCCGCTTCCTCGAAGTCCCCGCCGAGGCCTTCCGGTTCAGCCGCGCGACCCTCACGGAGTACGGCAACATCGCCAGCGCCGTCGTCCTCGACGCGGTCCGCCGGCTCTTCGAGGAAGGCGGACAGCCCGAGGGCGCCCGGGGCATCCTCGCCGGCTTCGGCCCCGGCATCACCGCCGAGATGTGCCTCGGCCGGTGGAGCAACGCCGTGCCGCCCGCCGTCGACCTCGGTCTGGAAACCCGCCGGATCGTGGGCTACGCCCCGCCGCTCCGGCCGGTCCGCAGCTCCGCCTGACCGCGTCGTCCGCGCCCGACATCTCGCCCCCAACCCCGCAGAGGAGAGCCGTATGTCCGCCATGCCACCCGCCCGCCGCAGAACCCGCTCCCGGACCCTCCGCGGGTCCGCCGCGCTCACCGCGCTCCTCGCCGGGGCCGCCGCCGCGTCCCTGGCCGGCGCCCCGGCCCAGGCGTCCGCCCCGCACGCGGGCCGGGTCCCCATGCACCAGTGCTGGGTGAACGGGGTCGCCGCCCCGCCCGGCGACATGGTCAGCGGCACCAGCGGCGACGACCACATCTTCTGCGACAGCGACCTGGAGAACGTCACCGTCTGGGGCGGCGCGGGCAACGACATGATCGAGGTCCGCGGCCTGGTCATCGACTCGGCCGTCATGGGCGGTGAGGGCGACGACGTCATCCGCGCCAAGCACCTCGTCCCGCAGAACGCCTCCAGCATGGTCAGGGGCAACCGCGGCAACGATGTCATCAAGGTCGCCACCGTCTCCGGCGACGGGGCCGCGCACGGGGCCGTCGTCCACGGCGACGACGGCGACGACAAGATCACCACCGGCTCCGTCACCGGCGCCCCCGGCAAGTTCAACCGCGGCGGCGGCCTGGTCACCGGCAACGACGGCGCCGACACCATCAAGGTCGGCACCATCGACTTCTCCGGCCGGGTGCTCGGCGGCAGCGAGAGCGACATCATCGAGGCGGCCGCCCTCGGCCCCGAGTCCGGCGGCCTCATCCAGTCCGGCCCCGGCGACGACACGATCAGCGGCCCCGACGGCGCGATCCTCGTCGTCGGCGAGCACTGGGGCACGGTCGACGCCGGCGTCGGCAACGACACCTGCACCGTGAAGTCGGTCTCCACCCGCACCTCGATCAGCTCCTGCGAGACCATGCCCAAGGCCGCGCCCCCGGTGAAGCCCTCGGCACCGGCCGACGGAGCGGCGAAGCCGGAAGCCGCCCCGGCCAAGCCCGAGGCCCCCGCGGCCAAGCCGGAGACCGCGCCCGCGAAGCCGGAGACCCCCGCGGGCAAGCCCGCGCAGCCCGCCACGCCCTGAGCGGCCGGGCAGGGAGGCGAGGCGCGGGCCGGTCAGGCCCGCGCCTCCTCCCGGTCCGCCCAGTGGCAGGCGACCGCCTGCTCCCCGCCGCCGCCCAGGATGGGCAGGAGTTCCTCGCGGCAGCTGTGGGCGACGGCCGCGGCCTCGCCCGAGGCGAGCACCTGGCAGCGCGCGTGGAAGCGGCAGCCGGACGGGACGCGCGAGGGGTCCGGGGGCTCGCCGGTCAGTACGACCGGGGCGTCGCCGGACTCCGGGAGCACCGACAACAGGGCCTGGGTGTAAGGGTGTCGGGGCCGGGTGAGGACGGACTCCACGGTGCCGGTCTCCACCACACGGCCGAGGTACATGACCGCCACCCGGTCGGCGATGTTCCAGGCGAGCCCGAGGTCGTGGGTGACGACCAGGGCGGAGAGCCCGAGTTCGTCGCGCAGCCGCAGGAGGAGCGCCAGGATCTCGCCGCGTACGGAGGCGTCCAGGGAGGCCACCGGCTCGTCGGCGACGATCAGTTCGGGTTCGAGCACCAGCGCGCCGGCGATGACGACGCGCTGCCGCTGGCCGCCGGACAGCTCGTGCGGATAGCGCAGGAAGAAGCGCTCCGGGGGCCGCAGCCCCGCCCGCGAGAGGGCGCCGGCGACCGCGGCGCGCTCGTCCCCCTCGTACCCGTGGATGCGCAGTCCCTCGGCCACCGCGTCGTACACGGTGTGCCGCGGGTTCAGCGAGCCGCTGGGGTCCTGGAGGACCAGCTGGGCGCGCCTCCGGTAGGACTTGAGGGCGCCGGAGGAGTACGAGAGCGGTGTCCCGTCGAAGCTGACGGTGCCCGAGGTGGGGCGGACCAGGCCGAGCAGGGAGCGGGCCAGCGTCGTCTTGCCGCAGCCCGACTCCCCGACGAGGGCGACGATCTCGCCGGTGCCGATGTCCAGGTCGACCCCGTCCACCGCGCGCGCGGGCGCCGCGCCGCGCCGGCCGGGGAAGGCGACGTGCAGTCCGCGCGCCGAGAGCAGCGGGCCCGCGCCCGTCCCCGTACGCCCCGGCGTCCCCTCGGCGGTGTGACGCGCGGTGTCGCTCATGCCGTACTCCCCACGTGTACGCAGGCGGCCCGGCGCCCGGCGCCCGCCTCCCGCAGTTCCTGGTCCTCTTCGGCGCAGACGTCGAGCGCCACCGGACAGCGCGGCCGGAAGGCGCAGCCGCCGGGCAGGTCGGCCGGGTCGGGCGGGTCGCCCGGCAGGCCGCGCGGCGCCCGCCGGGAGGCGAGGTCCCCGACCCGGGGGAACGCCGAGGACAGCGCCCGCCCGTACG
The DNA here is from genome assembly GCF_055603625.1 of Streptomyces sp. NPDC037273. NCBI lineage: Bacteria > Bacillati > Actinomycetota > Actinomycetes > Kitasatosporales > Streptomycetaceae > Streptomyces > Streptomyces sp. NPDC037273. The sequence continues at coordinate 31,108 of NZ_JBVJVO010000001.1, read as the reverse complement.
GGTGCCGGGCGGCCTCGTACACCGCCCGCGCCGGCCCCTCCTCGACGACCCGGCCCGCGTACATCACGGCGAGCCGGTCGCAGGCGTCGGCGAGGACGGCCAGGTCGTGGCTGATCATCAGGAGGCTGATGGACTGCTCGGCGACGAGCCGCTCGATCAGCCGCAGGATCTGCGCCTGGATCATCACGTCGAGCGCCGTCGTCGGCTCGTCCGCCACGATGAGCAGCGGGTCGCAGGCCAGCGCCATCGCGATCATCACGCGCTGCCGCTGGCCGCCGGACAGCTCGTGCGGGTACGCGGCGGCCCGCGCGGCGGGCAGCCCGACGTGTTCGAGGAGCTCGCCGACGCGCGCGCGTGCCGCCGCCGGGGTCGCCCGGCCGTGCACGAGCAGCGGCTCGGCGATCTGGTCCCCGATCCGGTGCACCGCGTTCAGCGAGTGCATCGCGCCCTGGAAGACGATCGACGCGCCCGCCCAGCGCACGGCCCGCAGCCGGCCCCACTTCATGGCGAGGACGTCCTCGCCGTCGAGCAGCACCTCGCCCTCGATCCGTGCCGAGGCCGGAAGCAGCCGCAGCAGCGCGAGCGCGAGCGTGGACTTGCCGCAGCCGGACTCGCCGGCCACGCCGAGCTTGCTCCCCGCCGCCAGCGACAGGTCGACCCCGCGCACGGCCGGCACCGCGCCCGCGCCCGACCCGTACGTCACCTTCAGATTCCGTACTTCGAGGAGGCTCAACGCCCCACCCCCAGCTTCGGGTTGAGCACGGACTCGACCGCCCGGCCGCACAGCGTGAACGCCAGGGCGACCAGCGCGATCGCGATCCCGGGCGGCGCCAGGTACCACCAGTGCCCGGAGGACACCGCGCCGGCCTCGCGGGCGTCCTGGAGCATTCCGCCCCAGGAGACCACCGTCGGGTCGCCGAGCCCGAGGAAGGCGAGCGTCGCCTCGGTCAGGATGGCGGTGGAGATGCCGAGCGTGGTCTGCGCGAGCACCAGCGGCATCACGTTCGGCAGCACGTGCCGGCTCATGATGTGGCCGTGGCCCCCGCCGAGCGCGGTCGCCCGCTCGATGTACGGACGGGACTCCACCGCGATCGTCTGCGCCCGTACGAGGCGCGCCGTGGTCGGCCACGAGGTCACCCCGATGGCCAGGACCACCGTCCACATCGACCGGGACATGACGGTGGCCAGCACGATCGCGAGGACCAGCGTCGGCATCACCAGGAACCAGTCGGTGATCCGCATGACGACGGTGGAGAACCAGCCGCCGTAGTGCCCGGCGATGATGCCGACCAGGGTGCCGATGGCGACCGACAGGGTCGCCGCGAGCAGCCCGACGAGCAGCGAGATCCGCGCCCCCCAGATCAGCAGGCCGAGCAGTGAGCGCCCGAACTGGTCGGTCCCGAGCGGGAATTCGGCGCTCGGCGGTTCCAGGGCCGTGCCCGGCGCCCGCGTCACCGACTGCACGTCGGCGCCGACCAGCAGCGGCGCGGCGAGGGCGAGCAAGGCGATCAGCGCGAGCCCGGCGAGACCGAGGAGTCCGGCGCGGTGGGTGCGGTACCGCTGCCAGAAGCGCGCCACCGTGGCACGGCGGCGCGCCCGCGCCAGCGAGGTCGTGGTGTCCTTGGAGGTCATCGGCCCACCCGGGGATCGAGCAGCGGATAGAGCAGGTCGGCGATCAGGTTCATCAGGATCATCGCCCCGGCGAAGACCACGAACAGCCCCTGGACGAGCGGCAGATCGGGCACGCTCAGCGCCTGGTAGAACAGCCCGCCGAGACCCGGCCAGGAGAACACCGTCTCCACCAGGATCGAACCGGCCGCCACATGGCCCAGGTTGATGAAGATCATCGTGACGGTGGGGAGCAGCGCGTTCGGCACGGCGTGCCGTCGGCGGACCATGTCGTCGCGCAGCCCCTTGGCGCGCGCCGTCGTCAGATAGTCGCCGCCCATCTCGTCGAGCAGCGAGGAGCGCATCACGAGCAGCGTCTGCGCGTAGCCGACGGCCACCAGGGTGACCACCGGCAGGACGAGGTGGTGGGCGACGTCGAGGACGTAGCCGAAACCGGTCTCGCCCGTCCCCGACTCCATGCCGCCGGTCGGGAAGAGGCCCGGGATCGGGCCCATGCCGACCGAGAAGACGATGATGAGGAGCAGGCCGAGCCAGAAGGACGGCACCGACCACAGGGTCAGCGCGATCCCGGTGTTCAGCTTGTCGCCGAGGCCACCGTGGCGCCAGGCCGAGCGGGTGCCGAGCCACAGTCCGAGCGCCGAGTAGATCACCACGGCGACACCGGTGAGCAGCAGCGTCGCGGGCAGTTTCTCGGCGATCAGCTCGCCGACCGGGGCGCGGAACTGGAACGAGGTGCCGAGGTCGCCGCCGAGCGCGTTCGCGCAGTAGTCGGTGAACTGCTGCCACAGCGGCAGGTCGAGCCCGAACTGGCGGCGCAGCGTGGCGAGTTGTTCGGCCGAGGTGGGCACGCCGTGGGTCATCGCCTTGACCGGGTCACCGGGGATGATCCGGAACAGGAAGAAGCTGGTGACCAGCACGGCGAAGAGCGAGACGAGCGCGCCGCACAGCTTCCCCGCCGCGTGGCGGAGGTAGCCGGCGGAGGAACCGGTGCGGGACGCGCCGTCCGCGGCGCGGGCCTGGTCGGCCCGCCCCACGTCGGCGGGGGTGCTTGCCGTCGTCACGTACTACTCGCGGTCGTCGGCGGTGGAGCGGCGGCGCAGCCCGAGGAAGGCGCCGATGCCGAGGACGACCACCACGGCCGCGCCGATGCCGATGATCACCCCGGCGGACGAGCCGCCCTTGTCGTCCTCGGCCTGCGCGGCGGGGACGGCCGACCACCAGCTCCAGTAGCCGTCCTGCCCCCACAGGTTGCCGGCGGCCTCGGGCATGGTGGTGATGGACCGGATCTGGTCCGTGCGGTACGCCTCCAGGGCGTTCGGGTAGGCCATGACGTTCATGTACCCCGTGTCGTACAGCCGGGACTGCATCCGCTTCACCAGATCCGCCCGCTTGGCGGCGTCGTACTCCACCGCCTGCTGCGCGTAGAGCCCGTCGAACTGCGGGTCGCAGATGAAGTTGTCGGTGGCGCCGGAGTCCTTGGGCGTCGCCGGGAGCGCGCCGCAGGTGTGGATGGACAGGACGTAGTCCGGGTCGGGGTTGACCGACCAGCCGTCGAAGGCGAGGTCGTAGTCGCCCTTGACCCAGGGGTCGGAGACGCTGTCGAGGCACTCGACCTTGAGGCCGACGCCGAGCTTGCCCCACCACTCCTGGAGGTACTTGCCGACCGCCTTGTCGTTGGGGTCGGTGGCGTGACAGAGGATCCGGAAGTCGAGCGGCTTGCCGTCCTTGCCGACGCGCTTGCCGGCCGCGTCCTTCCGGTATCCGGCGTCGTCGAGGACCTTCTCGGCCGCGGCGGGGTCGTACGCCCGCTTCTGCGTGCCCTCCGGCTTCCAGAAGTACGAGCCGAAGCGCGGCGGGATGTAGCCCTCGCCCTCGACCGCGTGGCCCTGGAAGACCTTGTCGACGAGGGTGGTGCGGTCGATCGCGAGGAAGAGCGCCTTGCGGACGGCCGGGTCGAGCAGCGCCGGGTGGCCGTTGCCGAAGGTCTTGCCGTCCTTGGCCTTCGCGCCGGGGTTGGTGGCGAGGGCGTAGAAGCGGCGGCCGGGGGCGTCGTTGACCTTGATGTCCTTCTGGGTCTTCAGCGCGGCGGCCTGAGCGGGCGTCAGGTTCGGTACGAAGGACACCTCGCCCTTCTGCAGGGCGGCGACGGCGGCGTCCCCGTCCTTGTAGTACTTGAAGACCAGTTCGTCGAACTTGGGGGCGCCCCGCCAGAACGTCTTGTTCGGCTTGAGCTTGATGTACTGGTCGACCTTGAAGTCGGTGATGACGAACGGGCCGTTGCCCACGATGGGGAACTGCTTGTCGTTGTTGAACTTCGAGAAGTCGCCGACCTTCTCCCACACGTGCTTCGGCACGATCGGCACGTCGAGCGCCGTCATCGTCGCCTGCGGCTTCTTCAGCCGGATGACCAGCGTCTGCGCGTCGGGCGCGGTGACCTGGGCGAAGTTGGCCGTGAAGCTGCCGTTCGCGGTGGCGGCGTTCGGGTCGGTCATCATCTTGTTGAAGGTCCAGGCCGCGTCCTCGGCGGTGGCCGGCTTCCCGTCGGACCAGGTGGAGTCCTTGCGGATCGTGTACGTCCACGTCAGCTTGTCCGCCGACGGCGTCCAGGCGGTCGCGAAGCCCGGGACCGTGCGCGCGTCCTTCGGGTCGTAGTTGGTGAGGTACTCGTACGCCAGCCGGTGGATGCTGGTCGAGGTGAGCTTCTGGGCGAGGAACGGGCTCAGCGAGTCGATGCTCTGCGAGACGGCGACCGTGAGCGTCGTGCCGCCGGACTTCCCGTCCTCCGCCCGCGCGGTGCCGGGGACGGCGGCGAGGGAGCCCGCCGCGAGACCGGCGGCGAGCAGAAGTCGGAGGGGTCTGCGGGCGGCGGTGGGGCGGGGTGGAACCTTCGTGACCATGACCATGGGACGTGACCTCGCGTCGGAGTTTCTGTCGTGGATCTTGGGCTGACGATGGGTGAAGCGAAGGTGTATCAGCGGTGGTCTGCCGTCGTCAACGATCGCTCAAACCCCGTGTGGGCTGCGGGAACGCCAAGAGGCTCCGTATCGGGGAGCCGATACGGAGCCTCATTGGTCTAATCCTGTGACGCCTTACTGCTGAGGGGCTGGCGGCGCCTGCGGAGGCACCTCTCCGTCCGTCTGCGGAGGCAGCGGCTGCCCCGGCACCGGCTGCCCGGGCTGCGGCTGCTGCCAGGCCTGCGGCACCCCCGGCTGCTGCGGATACGGCGGGGGCGCCTGCCCCGGATACGGCTGTCCGGGCACGGGCTGACCCGGCGCGTACTGCCCCGGCATCGGCTGCCCGGGCATCACCTGACCCGGCATCGGCTGCCCCGGCTGGGCGTACCCCTGCGGCGGGTAGGGCTGACCCGGCTGCGGCGGATGCGGCTGTCCGGGCTGCGGGGCCTGGGGCGCGTACGGCTGTCCCGGGGCGGGCTGACCGGGCGGCGGGTACTGCCCGGGCGCGTACTGCCCCGGCACGGGCTGTCCGGGCATGGGCTGACCCGGCATCGGCTGGCCCGGCATCGGCGGGGCCATGTGCGGGGGCACCGCGCCCTGGCCGTCGCCGGTCCACAGGCCCTGGGCCTGCTGCGCCCGTACGAAGTCCTCGGCCACCATCGCCGAGAGGTGGAAGTACGCCTCCCGGGTCTTCGGCCGCATCATGTCGAGGTCCACCTCGGCACCGGCCGACAGGTGCTCGTCGAAGGGCACGACCACGACACCGCGGCAGCGGGTCTGGAAGTGCTGCACGATGTCCTCGACCTTGATCATCTTGCCGGTCTCGCGGACCCCCGAGATGACCGTGATGGAGCGCTGCACCAGGTCCGCGTAACCGTGCGCCGACAGCCAGTCGAGCGTCGTCGACGCGCTGGACGCGCCGTCCACGGACGGCGTCGAGATGATGATCAGCTGATCGGCGAGGTCGAGCACCCCGCGCATCGCGCTGTAGAGCAGACCCGTACCCGAGTCGGTCAGGATGATCGGGTACTGCTTGCCCAGGACGTCGATCGCCCGCCGGTAGTCCTCGTCGTTGAACGTCGTCGAGACGGCCGGGTCCACGTCGTTGGCGAGGATCTCCAGACCGGACGGCGCCTGCGAGGTGAACCGGCGGATGTCCATGTACGAGTTCAGGTACGGGATCGCCTGCACCAGGTCGCGGATGGTCGCCCCGGTCTCCCGCCGCACCCGGCGGCCGAGCGTGCCGGCGTCCGGGTTGGCGTCGATCGCCAGGATCTTGTCCTGCCGCTCCGTCGCCAGGGTCGCGCCCAGCGCCGTCGTCGTCGTGGTCTTGCCGACGCCGCCCTTGAGCGAGATGACCGCGATCCGGTAGCAGGAGAGGACGGGCGTCCGGATCAGGTCCAGCTTCCGCTGCCGCTCCGCCTCCTCCTTCTTCCCGCCGATCTTGAACCGGGCCGAGCCGGCCGGGTTCCGGCTCGACTTCGGCTTCTGCTTGTTGTTCCGCAGCAGCCGGTCCGACGACAGCTCGACGGCCGCGTTGTAGCCCAGCGGCGCCCCCGGCACCGACCGCTCCCGCTGGTCGTGCGTCACCGGCGACGGCCAGGCCGCCCCCGTCCGCGGATCCACGGCCTGCTGCGCGTCCTGCGGCGGCAGCGGAGCCGGCTGCGCCCCCGGCGGTACGGCTCCGGGGTGCGGGTACCCGTACCCGCCCTGCGCCTGCGGCGGCACACCCCCCGGCTGCTGCGGATAGCCGTAACCACCCTGCTGCGGAGGCGTCCCGGGGTGCGGGAAGCCGTAACCACCCTGCGGCGCCTGCGGATAGCCGTACCCGCCCGGCTGCTCGGGCCGCGCCTCCGGCTGCGGCTGAGCCTGCGGCGGTACGGGAGCGGGCGCGGCCGCGCCCGGAGCCCCGGGACCCGCCGGAGCCGGCCAGCCCGCCGTCGGCGGCATCGGCGCGGCCGGCGGCACCTGCTGCCCACCCGGCCCCGCCTGCTCCGGCCACTGCTGCGCCGGCCCCGGCGCGGCCGGCTGGAACGACGGCGGCAACGGCGGCAACCCCACACCGCCCCCGGGATACGCCCCGGGCGCCCCACCCTCCGCGGGCATCGCCCCGGGATGGGCCGGCGCGGGGAACGCCCCGGGCGCGGGCGCGGCACCGGGACCGAAGCCCTGCGGTACGGGCGCGGCCGGCGGTACGGGTGTGCCCTGCGGCGCGGCGGTCGGGAACGGTGCGGGGCCGAGGTCCTGCGGTGCGGGCGCGGGTGCGGCCTGGGGCGCGGCCGTCGGAGCCGTACCGGGGCCGAGGTCCTGCGGCGCGGCGATCGGGAACGCGTCGGAGGCCGGTGCCTCGGCCTCGGCACCCGCGTCGGCCGCGTCCGTCCCGTCGGCGGCGGCGGCGCGGTCGGTGCCGTCCGACTCCGCCCCCGACTCCTGCTCCACACCCGCGTCCGAGCCCGGCTCGGTGTCCGATCCGGCGACGGCGTCCGCCGCGGCCTCGACCACGACGTCCTCGCCGGCCGCAACAGCCCCGCCGGCCGCAACAGCCTCATCGGCCTCAACGGCCGAACCGGCGGCCGTCTCGGCCACCTCGCCCGCGCCCGAGTCCGCCACGGCGCCGTCCGTACCCTCGACGCCGGCCTCAGCGGCTTCCGACGCGTCCGGGACCGGGACGGGCCCCGTGCTCACGGGCACACCCGCGCCCTCGGTCCCGCCGGCGGAGGCCTCCGCCGCGCGCTCGGCCATCTCGCGCTTCAGCGCGGCGGGGGAGAAGCGCATGGTCGCACCGCTCTCCACGTCCCCGCCGCCGAACGGCGCGGCGGGCGCGGGCGCCTCGGGTGCGACGGGTGCGACGGGTGCCACGGGCGTACCCGGCACGACCGGCGGCGCACCGACCGGCGCCGGCGGCGCCTGGTTCCACCCCGGCTCGAACCCACTGCCCGCCGGAAGCCCCGGCACGGGGGACCCAGGGACGGGAGGCCCGGGCACGGGCGCCCCGGCCACGGGCGGCGAAGGAACCACGGGCGGCGCAGGGAGCACGGGCGGCGCAGGCACCACAGGCGGCTCAGGGGCGACCGCTCCCGGTACCGGCGGCAGGCCGGGGATCGGGACGGGGGCGCCGCTGGGGGGCGGGGGAGTGGCGCCGGGCGTGCCCGGGCCGGCCGAGGCGTTCTGCGTGTACCAGGCCGGCGGGGTGTAGTCGATGGTGAACTCACCCGTCATCTCGGCGGGGTCCGCGTCGGACTGATCGTCGGCGGGCGGGTTCCAACCCCCGCGGACCTCGTCGCGATCGCCGGTCACTTTGCCTCCTGGTGTGGTCGAGCACCCTTGTGCCGTGGTGGGCGGGGCTCGTCCAGCCTAATCGGCGCGGGCATCCGCCGGGCAGGCCCGGCGGGCGCTCCCGGTGGGTTCCGGCGGCCCGGTCACGCCCCCAAGTGACCCGACTGCGGCGCAGAGTGAGAACCCCGACCGTTTAAAACAATGTCAAAACGATGCAAAAACGGACGTACTTGAGCGACTTGCGGTCGCTCCTTCGCCGTTCAGTCCATGCGGCGCGCGCCGCCCAACAATCCGGTCTCGGCGTCCGTCGCCTGCGTCATCACGAACTGGCGGTCGCTCGGCGTGCACCAGAGGGTCACGCCGTCGGCGAGCGTGGACAGCGCCTCGTACTCGTGGCGGGGGAGGCTCATGATCCGGCCGATCTGCGCCGCCTCGTCGGGCGACACCCGCTGGACCCCCACCAGGGAGGACTTCTCCAGGAGCCGGGGCGCGACGGGGCTGAGATAGGGGAGCAGCGTCACCACCGACTGCCAGGGAGCCGACACGACGCGGCCGCGCGGGGGCCGCATGCCGCAGTCCCGGACGACGACCACCGGGCTGCCGGCCGATGCGCCCTGCGGCGGCACCCGGCCCACGTCGTGCAGCGCGATGCACGGCTGGCCGCCGCCCGCGGCCTGCGCGAGTGCCGTCCAGGCCTGGGCGCGACCGGTCTCGACGGCGACCCGGGCCCCCGTCGCGGCGGCGCGCAGGGCGAGCACCTGCGCGGTCCAGAGGCCGCCGATGAGGGTGACGTCGTAGGGGACGGGCCGGTTGATGCCGAGCACGGCGGGCCGGTTCTCGGCGTCCACGCCGACCACCACGCCGTCGTCGCCCACCGGCAGTGCCAGCGCGTCCAGCTGCTCCACGGGCACCGAGTGCCGGTCGCGGCGCGGCCCCACGAGACCGAAACCGAACCGGGGCCGCGTGCCCCGCCCCGTACGAGAACCCGTAGGAGTACCCGCACGAGAACCCGTAGGAGAAGCCGCGCGAGATCCCGTACGAGGAGAGGGCGAGCCGCCGGACGTACCCCCGCCCGGCTGCGTACCGAAAGAAGCGGTGGACATCAGCGCGCACCTCCCAGCGGCAGCGTCGCGAGCATGCCCGGCACCTGTTCCCGGTCGAGACGCACCAGACCCGTCCTCACCCCGCGCGCCGCGCGTTCCAGTTCGTGCCGCGCGGCCACGAGTTCCTCGTCGCTGCGCCCGGTGATCCGTACGTGACCGGTCACGGTCACCTCCTGCCGGTCGCCGCCGCTCAGCGTCAGGCTGAACGTCGTCGCGAGCGCGGGCAGCGAGGTCAGCAGGGCCACCAGCTGCGGCATGGACGCTCCCGCGCCACCGCCGGGCCCGCCGAGCTGGGGCCAGCGCCCCACCCAGTACGTCGTGTGCCGACGGTCGTCCACCCGCCAGGTCCGCGCGGTCTCCTGCGTCCGCCGCGCCTGCGCCTGGCCGCGGCCCGCCTGCGTGATCGCCATCGGGCTCGCGCAGGTCGAGGTGGCGAGCGCCGACGTCAGTTCCTGCTCGGTGAGCACGTCCGCCCGGAAACCGGCGCCCGCGAGCCGGCTCGCCAGCTGGTCCGCCGCCCGCACCACGCACTTCTGCGCGCCCGTCATGCCGCCGCCGCGCGCGGCGACCGCCTCCGGGCAGAGTTCGGGGTCGAGCTTGAGGGCGATCCAGGTGATCCGCACCGCGGGCGAGCCCGTCTGCGCCTGGAGCGGCCCGTAGTTGCGCGCGGCCATCGACTGCGGGGGCAGGTGCGGCGCTGGCGCCGGCTGCGTGTGCTGCACGATCTGCGCCGACTCGAGACGGATGCCGTCGACCGACAGGACGTCACGGACCAGGCCGACGGGCAGTGGCCGCGCGGCGCGGTCCGGGCGCAGCGCCGTGCCGTCCGACTCGACGCGCAGGACGGCGGTCAGGAAGGTGCCGTCGCCGATCATCCCGACCGGCCGACGGTCACGGTCGCTGTACGCGTACGTCCGCAGCGCCGGATCGCACTCCACCACCGGCGCGAGCCCCGGCTCGGTGCCCTCCGGCACCGTGAAGGAGGCGGCCCTGCGCGAGCGGGCGCGCAGCGCGAGGAAGGTGCCGAGCCACTCCGGCAGCGAACGCCGGTGCCTGCGCACCACGGCGAGCAGGACGAGCACGACCGCGACCACGCCCGCGGGCACGAGCAGCATCGGTTCGACGACCCAGGCGACGGCGAGCAGCGCGGCCGCCACCTCGACGAGGACGAGCTGTTGCAATCGGAACGACCCGAAGTGTCCGGGACGCGCCTGGAGCCTCGGCGAGACCGAGGCCGCGGGTCCGGCGGACGGGGGCGCGGAGGCGGTGGCCGCGGCGGGCCGCGTCCGCGTCGCGGAAGCCATGATGGAGAATCCCCCTCAATTCGTCCCGATCACCCTGGCCCGCCAGGGCTTTGGCGGCCGGATCACCCTACCCGCCCCACGAACCCCACGGGACAGCAGGCATAGTAGGGGTCCGGTCCGACAGCCGGGGCCCGGGTGCCACCTCTCCGATCCCCGCGCGAAGACTGCGCCTGACGAGAATGGGGACTCATGGCATCGCGCCGGGACGAGCTCAACGCGTACACCTTTGCGAAGAAGCGCACGGTGGCGGCATTCCTCCAACCCTCGCCCTCCGGCACGGAGGAGGGGGCGCCGAGGCCGCTGCGCGCGATCGCCCCGGGCCTGATCGTCGCCGCCCTGGTCGTCGCCGGGTTCGGGGCGTGGGGCATGTTCAGCCCGGTCGCGCCCAAGGGCTGGGACACCCCGGGGACCCGGGTGATCGTCGGCAAGCAGTCGACGACCCGGTACGTCGTCCTGCAGACCGGCACGGGCAAGGGTGCGAAGACCCTGCTCCACCCGGTGCTCAACCTGGCGTCGGCGCGGCTCCTGCTCAACCCCGACCAGTTCCAGGTCGTCCAGGTCGACGACAAGACGCTCGACCTCGGCAAGCCCCCGCGCGGCCCCATCCTCGGCATCCCGTACGCCCCCGACCGGCTGCCCGCCCCGGCCGACGCGGGCACGTTCAAGCGCTGGGCCGTCTGCGAGCAGCCCGGCGGCGGCAAGGGCGCCAGCGTCCAGAAGGCCACCTTCCTCTTCGCCAAGCGCGACATGGAGCGCACCGAAGGCGCCGGGAAGCTGAAGGACGGGGAGATCCTGTACGTCCAGGGGCAGGCCGGCAAGGCGAAGTTCATCGTCGACCACACCGGCACCAAGTACCCGGTGAAGGCGGGCTCCACCGGGCTGCTCACCGCCCTCGTCGGCCTCAACAAGAAACCGCAGTCCGTCACCGACGACTGGCTCGCCACCCTCAAGACCGGCGACGAGATCGACTTCCCGCGCTACGAGGGCGAGGCCGGTGCCCCCGCCGGCATCCCCGGCGGCGGTCTGACCGCGACCGAGAACCGCGTCGGCATGGTCCTCTCCGCCCCGACCGGCACGGGCCCCCAGAAGTACGTCGTGCTGCCCGGCAAGGTCCAGCCCGTCAGCGACTTCACCGCCTGGCTGCTCATCAACTCCCCGCAGGGCCGCCCCCTCGACATGGACGGCAAGGCGACCGACGTCAACGCCGCCGACTTCGAACCCGGCACCCCCTTCCACGCGCAGGCGGACTGGCCCCGGAAGCAGGTCTCCCTGGTCAACGAGGCCACCGGCGCCGCGACCGCCCGCGACACCGTCTGCAGCGTCCTCACCGGCGTCGACGAGGCGGGCAACACCACCCTCACCACCTGGGCCGGCGCCCAGTACCCCGCCGACATCACCGCCGGCGGCTCCAGCACGTACGTCACCCCGGGCAGCGGCCTGCTCTACACCCAGGTCCAGGGGAAGGGGAAGCAGCAGGAGGCCCAGGGCTCGCTCTTCCTCGTCACCGACACCGGACTGCGGTACGCCGTCCAGGCCAACGGCGACAGCGACGCCGACCGTTCCGAGATCGGCGCGGGCGACCAGAAACCGACCGACGGCCGCCCGGAACCCAGCGACGCCCAGAAGCGTCTCGGCTACGAGAAGGTCAAGCCGGTACCCGTACCGATCGAATGGTCGGAGTTCCTCTCCAAGGGTCCCCGGCTCGACACCAACAGCGCGCGTCAGCCGCAGGGTTCCTGAGGGGGTGGCACCGGTGACGACGACGACCCACCGCGCGGCGGCCCTGCTCACCGCCGGCACCCTCACCGCCCTCCTCGCGGCGCCCGCGGCGAGCGCCGTACCCGCCGCACCCGGCTCACCCCGCCCGGGCGGACCCGTCCTCGACGGCAGCGGCGAGTGCACCTTCCCGATGAAGAAGCAGATCGAAGGCATCCCCTGGCCGCTCCAGCGGGTCCTCCTCGACGAGCTCTGGCAGGACACCAAGGGCAAGGGCGTCCGGGTCGCGGTCATCGACACCGGCGTCGACGACGTCAACCCGCAGCTGCGCAAGGCCGTCGACGCCAAGTCGGGCAAGGACTACCTCAAGCCCGACAAGAACAACCCCTCCTTCGGCGACGAGAAGCGCGGCAAGACCGACGGCACCGTCGACGAGGTCGGCCACGGCACCAAGGTCGCCGGCATCATCGCCGCCCAACCCCGGAGGGGCACCGGCTTCGTCGGTCTCGCCCCCGAGGCCACGATCATCCCGATCCGGCAGAACGACGAGAAGAACAGCGGCAAGTCCGACACGATGGCCCTGGCGATCGACCACGCCGTCAAGATGGGCGCCCAGGTCATCAACATCTCGCAGGACACCACCCAGCCGCTGAGCGTCGACTCGCCGATGGGCAAGGCCGTCGCCCGCGCGATCAAGGCGGACGTCGTCGTCGTCGCCTCCGCGGGCAACGACGGCATGGACGGCCGCCAGAAGAACACCTACCCCGCCGCCTTCCCCGGGGTCCTCGCCGTCGCCTCCTCCGACCGGAACAACGAACGCGCCGCGTTCTCCCAGTCCGGCGACTTCGTGGGCGTCGCCGCCCCCGGCGTCGACATCGTCTCCACCGTCCCCGGCGGCGGCCAGTGCGTCGACAACGGCACCAGCTTCTCCGCCCCGTACGTCGCGGGCGTCGCCGCCCTGCTGCGCGCCAAGTACACCGACTGGACCGCGCAGCAGGTCATCGCCCGGATCGAGCAGACCGCCATCCGCTCGGTCAACGGTCATGACCCCCACGTCGGTTGGGGCGTCGTCGACCCCGTACGGGCCCTCGCCGACGTCGGCCCGGGGACACCGCCCTCCTCACCCACGCCCGACCCCGGCCCGGCCAGGCCGCCGGCGCCCGAGGCGGCCCGTCTGACGCTGTCGGAGACACCCCAGGAACGCTCCGAACGGCTCGCCACCTATGCGTTGGGGATCGGCGCCGTCCTGGTGGCCCTGGTCGCCGGAACGGCCGTCGTGATCCGCGACAGCCGCCGCCGAAGGGGGGTCCGATGAGCCTGGTCACGGCCAAGTATCCGGACCTTCCTTTGCAGTTGGAACTGCCGCCGTCAATGGCTAAAGTGACCGCAGGGGGCACGGCAGTGCGACCCCTGCACGGGGGCGGCATCAGAAGATTCCCGTCCGCATCACGACCGGATGGCCCGACGGCCCGGCCGTCGACGCCGCCGAAGGAAGAAGGGGCAAGATGTCGAAAGACCTGAACGTAACCAGTGCCGAACAAGTCAAGCTCGCCGGCCGGATCCAGGACTTCTCCGACGAGCTCCAGTCCCGCATCACCTCGCTCAACGGCGTGGTCGACCGCGTCCAGGCGGGCTGGCAGGGCGCTGCGAGCAAGGAGTACGACCGGGTCCAGAACGACCTGAACCAGCGCCTGCGCAGCATGCGCAACGAGCTGAGCAAGCTCGAGGAGATCATGCGCATGAGCGCCGACGGGTTCTCGCGCGAGGAGGAGGACCGCCTCCGGTCCTTCCGCACGATGGACAACAGCGGCGGTGGCGCCGGTGGCGGCGGCAACCAGAGCGCCATCCTCGGCATGTGAGCCCCAGGCTCGACCAGTCCTCCGCGCCACTCTCACTTCAGGAGTCAACACCATGACCACTGCGGTCAATTACGACACCGTGACGCAGGCGGCGGCCGACACCCGCCTGACGTCGAGCACCCTCACCCAGAAGCTCGACGACCTCATGGCCGAGGTCAACCGCGTCGCCTCCAACTGGGAAGGCGAGGCGAAGATCGCCTACCGCGAGAGCCAGGACCGCCTGACCCGCGACATGGCCGGCATGAACCAGGACCTGGCCCGCATCGCCCAGCTCCTCGACGAGTCGGTCGCCGGCTACCAGGACACGGACAAGGGCAACGCCGCCCGCTTCCGCATGATGTGAGACCCCGCACGTACGCCTGAGGGGGCGGCCCGTCCGACGGGCCGCCCCCTCACGCGTATCCCCCCGGCGTCAGCGGAGGTCGAACTCGCCGTCCCTGGCGCCCAGCACGAACGCGTCCCACTCGGCCTTCGTGTACCGCAGCACGGTCTCCTTGTCGAGCGACGAGCGCATCGCCATCCCGCCCTCCGGCAGCTGCGCGATCTCCACCCGCTCCTCGTCCGGGCTCGTCCCCGGAGCGCCCTGCCACTCGACGCCGGAGATGTCCAGCGCGTACAGCTCGTCCTTCTGCCGCTGCTTCTCCGCGGCCAGGGCGGCCTCCGCGCTCTCGGTGGTGGTGTCGTGGGCGTCGGTCATCGGCGCATTCCCTTCGCGGTGGTACGGCGGTCCCTCCCACAGTAGTGGGAGGGACCGCTCCACTCAGTGCTGTTCGGGCAGCCAGCCCAGCTGCACCAGCGGCGCCCCGCGCTTGCGCGACACGAACGTGCCCCGGCCCGGCGGCATCGGCCGCGCCCGGACACCGCCCAGGATGTCGCCCTCCTGCGGATCGCCGGACAGGACCACGCCCTGCGCGCCCAGCTCCCGCACCCGCTGCATGAACGGCTCGTACATCGCCCGCGACGCACCCGCCTGGCTGCGCGCCACGATGAAGCGGATGCCGACGTCCCGCGCGAACGGCAGGTTCTCCACCAGCACCGCGAGCGGGTTGCCCGAGTTGGTCGCCACCAGCTCGAAGTCGTCGATGAGCACGAAGAGCTGGGGCCCCGACCACCAGCTGCGGTCGCGCAGCTGCTGCGGCGTGATGTCCGGCTTCGGCGCCCGCTTCGTCATCACCGTGTTGATGGCGTCCATGTGCATCTGCATGGCCGACGCCATCGGCGCGTACTCCAGGAGATGCGAGGGCGCCACCGCCTCCAGCATCGTCCGCCGGTAGTCACCGACCACGATCCGGGCCTGCTCCGGCGAGTACCGCTCGCACAGCTGCTTGGCGATCAGCCGGAGCAGCGCCGTCTTGCCGGACTCGCTCTCACCGAAGACGAGCAGGAACGGATCCGACTCGAAGTCGACGAACACCGGCTCCAGGTTCGTCTCGTCGATGCCGATCGCGATGCCGTGCTGCGGGTACTCGAAGCCCTTCGGCAACTGCTCCGCCGGAAGCCTGCGCGGCAGCAGCCGCACGGCCGGGGCCGGCGCACCGGTCCAGCTCGCCTTCACCGCCCGCACGAACGCCGCCGTGCCCTCCGCCAGGTCGCCGGACGAGCTCGACCCGTCGATCCGCGGCAGCGCCCCCATGAAGTGCAGCTTCTCCGGCACCTGGCCGCGCCCCGGCACCCCGGTCGGCACGTTCGCCGCGACCTTCCGGTCGAACTCGGAGTCCATGACGTCACCGAGCCGCAGTTCGAGCCGGCCGAGCATCTGGTCCTTGAGCGCCGCCCGCACCTCCATGTACCGGGAGGCGGTGATCACCACGTGGATGCCGTAGCCCAGACCGCGCGCCGCGATGTCGGAGACGATCGGCTCCAGCATGTCGTAGTCGTTGCGGAAGCCGCCCCAGCCGTCGACGACCAGGAAGACGTCACCCCAGGCCTCTCCCTGCAGCTCGCCCGCGGCCCGCTTGCGCCGGTAGGTCGCCATCGAGTCGATGGCGTGCGTACGGAAGAACTCCTCGCGCCGGTTCAGGACGCCCATCACCTCGGCGACCGTCCGCCGCACCCGCTCGGGGTCGAGCCGCGAAGCGACCCCGCCGACGTGCGGCAGGTCGGCGAGCGACACCATGCCGCCGCCGCCGAAGTCCAGGCAGTAGAACTGCACCTCGGCCGGGGTGTGGGTGAGCGCGAACGAGGAGATCAGCGTCCGCATGATCGTCGACTTGCCGGACTGCGGACCGCCGACCACCATCATGTGACCGGCCGCGCCCGAGAAGTCCCGGTACAGCACCTCGCGCCGCTGCTCGAACGGCTTGTCGATGAGACCGAGCGGCACCGTGAGCCCGCCCTGCCGGGTGTACTCCGTCGCCGTGAGCCCCCGGTCCGCCGTCTGCGCGAGCCCCGGCAGCAACTGGTCGAGCGAGGGCGCCTGGTCGAGCGGCGGCAGCCACACCTGGTGCGCCGGCACGCCCTGCCCTTCGAGCCTCCGCACGATCACGTCGAGGACGGTGTCCGCGAGCGCGTCGTCCTCCTCGCTCCGCAGCGCCGTCAGATACGCCGGGTCCGGCGCCGCGTACACCACCGGCACCGGCGCCGCCGTGAACAGCGCCGGCCGACGCTCCACCGGCATCTGCCCGATCTCCAGCCGCGGCCCGCCCGTCCGGTACGTCCCCGACACGTACGCCGCCTTGAAGCGGGTCATCTCGTCCGTACCGAACTTCAGATAGCCCGAACCCGGCACCGACGGCAGGTGGTACGCGTCAGGCACACCGATCGCCGTCCGCGACTCCGCGGCGGAGAACGTCCGCAGACCGATCCGGTACGACAGGTACGTGTCCAGGCCGCGCAGCTTGCCCTCCTCCAGGCGCTGCGAGGCGAGCAGCAGATGCACGCCCAGGGAGCGGCCGATGCGGCCGATCTGGATGAACATGTCGATGAAGTCGGGCTTCGCGGTGAGGAGTTCGGAGAACTCGTCGATCACGAGGACCAGCGAGGCCAGCGGTTCGAGCGGGGCACCCGCCGCCCGCGCCTTCTCGTAGTCGTGGATGTTGGCGTAGTTGCCCGCCGAGCGCAGCAGCTCCTGGCGCCGCTGGAGCTCGCCGCGGATCGCGTCGCCCATGCGGTCGACCAGCGTCAGGTCGTCCGACAGGTTGGTGATGACCGCCGCCACGTGCGGCATCTGCGACATGCCCGCGAAGGTCGCGCCGCCCTTGAAGTCCGCGAGGACGAAGTTCAGCGTCTCCGAGGAGTGCGTCACCGCCAGACCGAGCACCAGCGTCCGCAGCAGCTCCGACTTTCCGGAACCCGTCGCGCCCACGCACAGACCGTGCGGGCCCATGCCCTCCTGCGCGGCCTCCTTCAGGTCCAGCATGACCGGCTGGCCGTCCTCGCCGACACCGATCGGCACCCGGAGCCGCTCGGCCACCGACCGGGGCCGCCAGGTCCGCGCCACGTCCACCGACTCGGCGTCCCCGAGGTTCAGCAGATCCGTGAAGTCCAGATTGGCGAGCAGCGGCTCGTCGTCGTCCCCGCCGCCCATCCGCAGCGGCGCCAGCTGCCGGGCCAGCGCCTCGGCCGCCGGCAGCGAGATGCCGTCCGGCACCCCCTCGTACGCGAACCCGCCGCCCGACTCGAGCCGCAGCCGGCCCGGCCGCACGACCACCGAGAGGCCGCCGCGCGGCTCGTCGAGGTCACCGGGGACGACCTCCACGATCGTCACGCCCTGCAGGCCCTCGGCCGCCGCGAGCAGCGAGTCCGGCGGCACCATGCCACCGTCGAGGACGACGACCACGTGCGGCTGGTCCAGCACCGGCTGGTTCTCGCGCGAGAACCGCGGCCGCCCGTCCAGCTTCGAGCGGACCAGGTTCTCCAGCTCGCCGAGGTCGTCGCCGAACAGCCGCTTCGTACCGGCCCCGTCGACCTGACCCGGCACCTGCGTGTGCGGCAGCCACTTCGTCCAGTCCCACCGCTCCTGCGAGGCCCGCGACGCCACCACCGCGAGCATCAGGTCGTCGGGGGAGTGCAGCGTCACCAGCTGCGCCACGAGGGCCCGCGCCACCGACTGCGCCGACTCCGGCTCACCCGACACCGTCACGTGGTAGAACGCCCGCATCGAGACCGCCATCGGCAGCCCGTCCAGCGTCCCGTGCACCGCGAGGAACTGCTGCATCGCGCCCGCGCACAGCGGTTCCAGCTCGTCCACCGGGGCCGTGTCGGGCGCCACCAGCGGCGTCGCCAACTGCTGTGCCCCCAGGCCGATCCGCGCCTGCCCGAAGTCGTGGTCGCCGACCCGGCGCTCCCACACCCGCGAGCCCTCGGCCACCACCGACCACAACTGCTCGGGAGCGGGGTGCAGATACAGCTGCGCGTCCCGCTGCGAGCGCGCGGTGCGCCGGACCGTACGCCGGGTCTGGGCGAGGTATTTGAGGTAGTCGCGGCGGACATCGGACATTTGCCCCTGCGTACCGCGACGGAATCTGACGAACTGGGCGACGGCCATCGCGACCGTCGACGCCAGCATCAGCGTGCCCATGATCCGCATGATCGGCGACGGCGTCATGAAGAAGAAGACCACCGAGGAACCCATGCCGAGCATCGGCAGAAGCTGCATCAGCGCCGACTCCTGCTGCCCCCGCGGAAGTTCCGGCGGGGGCTCCAGGACCAGTTCCTCGCCGGGCACTTCCGGCGGAAGCGCCCTCGGCGGGCGTTTGACGACGATCTGGCTCACCGGCGCATCAATCCCTCGTTGGAGGCGGGCTCGTGGCGGGAGCTTCCGCACCGGCACCCCGTCGGCAGCCGAGTGCGCGGACTTCCCCCATGGGACGGCGATCCTACTTGCAGCCCCCACGGGCCGTCCCCGGTAGGGTGGCGCGCGCATCGTGCGCAACCGCGAATCAGAACGGGCGCAGCCGCGAATCGACGCGGAACAGACGGGCGCAACCGCGAATCAGGGGGTCCACACACGTGAGTACGACCGCAGCGACCGGCTTCTGCCGCGTCACCGTCGTGGCGCCGGACAGCCGCATCGACGTCGCGCTCCCCGAGGACATCGCCGTCGCCGACGTCCACCCGGAGATCCTCAGGCTCACCGGGCAGACCCAGGCCGCCGGCACCCCCACCGGCTACCACCTGGTCCGCCGCGACGGATCGGTCCTCGACGGCGCCCGGACGCTCGCCGCCCAGCAGGTCCTCGACGGCGAGGTGCTCTCGCTGCGCCCCTTCGCGCAGTCGCTGCCGCCGGCCGTCTACGACGACGTGTCCGACGCCGTCGCCTCCGCCGTCACCCGCGACCGGCACCTGTGGAGCGACGAGCTGCTGCGCGGCGCCGGCCTCCTCGGCGGCGTCCTGCTCCTCGTCCTGATGGGCTTCGTCCTCTGGTTCGCCGACCCCGTCCGCCACGACATGCACAGCCTGCCCGGGATCATCGCGGGCGCCGCCGGCGTCCTGCTGACCGCCTTCGCCGGCGTACGCGCCCGCGTGTACGGCGACCGGGCGACCGCCGTGGCCCTCGGCCTCGGCGCCCTGCCGCTGCTCCTCATCGCCGGCTCCGGCATCGTCGGCGCCGACCCCGGCGAAGGCCCCGGACGCCTCCAGTTCCTCCTCGGCTGCGTCGCCGTCCTCGTCGCCTCGGTCGCCCTGGTCGCGCTCACCCCCAGCGGCGACGCGCCCTTCGTGGCCGCCACCTTCCTCGCCGGCGTCGGCACCCTCGCCACCTTCCTGGCGATCCTCACCGAGACCACCGCCACCGAGGCGGCCGCCGTCTGCGCCCCCGTCGCCATCGGCCTGGTCGCCTTCCTGCCCGGCCTCTCGGCCCGCTTCGCCCGCCTCCCCATCGGGTACGCGGCCCCGCGCAGCGCCGCCGACGACGAGTTCCTCGGCGAACCGCAGCAGGCCGGCGAGGAGGCCCAGCCCGTGGACGGCGAGCGCATCGCCCTCCAGGCCCGCCGCGGCCACGAGATGCTCCTCGGCCTGGTCGGCGGCTGCGCGGCCGTCGTCGTCGGCTCCGCCGCCGTCCTCGGCTTCGCCGGCAACGTCTGGGGCCAGCTCCTCGCCCTCGGCGCCGGCCTGGCGATGCTGCTGCGCGCCCGCCTCTTCCGCTACACCTCGCAGGTCGCCTGCGTCCTGGTCGCCGGCCTCGCCGCCATCGCGCTGCTCGTCCTCGGCCTCTCCCTCAACCCGCCGGCCGACCTCGTCAAGGAGCTCCTCATGTACGGGGACCGGGGCGGCCTCGACATCCGTACGATCTGGCTCACCGCCGCCGTCGCCGCCGGAGCGGCACTGGTCACCGCGATCGGCCTGATCATCCCGAGGAAGGGCCTCTCGCCCTTCTGGGGCCGGCTGCTCGACCTCACCGAGGGCTTCGTCCTGCTCTCCCTGGTCCCGCTCTGCCTGGCCGTCCTCGACGTCTTCACCTCGGTGCGCGCGCTGACCAGCAAGTAGAAGCCAATGGAAAACGAATCCGGGGGCGCTCCGGCGAGCTGGTACGCTGTGTGACGGCCGTTTGTGTACGCGCTCCCGGAAAGCCCCCGAGATCACTCGGATGCCTCTGGAAGCTGCGCCCATCGGACCTTCGCCCGTCGAGTCACGGAAGCTTCCCCTGAGACCTAGACCAGGGGCACTCGCGGGCGCACGAACACCTAGAGGAGATCCGCGTGGCTCTCGACGCCGCTGTCAAGAAGCAGATCATGGCCGAGTTCGGCACCAAGGAGGGCGACACCGGCTCCCCCGAGGTCCAGGTCGCCATGCTGTCCCGTCGCATCTCGGACCTGACCGAGCACCTCAAGCAGCACAAGCACGACCACCACAGCCGTCGTGGCCTGCTGATCCTGGTCGGCCAGCGCCGCCGCCTGCTGCAGTACCTGGCCAAGAAGGACATCCAGCGCTTCCGTACGCTGGTCGACCGCCTCGGCATCCGCCGCGGTGCGGCCGGCGGCGCCAAGTAAGCAGCCGTTGAGGGAGCGGTTCCCACTTTCAGGGGGCCGCTCCCTTTGCTGTACGTGCGCAAAGTGCACATCGGCACTTAGTCTGGTCGCACAACCCCATACGACGAGCGAGAAGCCGCCGGCCAGCCGCCGGTCCTCGGTAGTGGCCCCCGGAAACGAAACGCCGGGAGCTTCGATCGAAGACCGGCCCGCACCCGAGGCGAGCTTCTCCGCCACCGTCGCACACCGTCCCCGGCCACACGGGCCCCGGACGCAAAGACGAACACGTAGGAGAAACCGCTAGTGGAGAACGAGACCCACTACGCCGAGGCCGTCATCGACAACGGCACCTTCGGCACCCGCACCATCCGCTTCGAGACCGGCCGTCTGGCCAAGCAGGCCGCCGGCTCCGCCGTCGCCTACCTGGACGACGACACGATGGTCCTCTCTGCGACCACCGCCTCGAAGCGCCCCAAGGACCAGCTCGACTTCTTCCCCCTCACGGTGGACGTCGAGGAGCGGCAGTACGCGGCCGGCAAGATCCCCGGCTCCTTCTTCCGCCGGGAGGGCCGCCCCTCCGAGGACGCGATCCTCACCTGCCGTCTGATCGACCGCCCGCTGCGCCCCTCCTTCAAGAAGGGCCTGCGCAACGAGATCCAGATCGTCGAGACGATCATGGCGCTCAACCCCGAGCACCTGTACGACGTGGTCGCGATCAACGCCGCCTCCGCGTCGACGATCCTGGCGGGCCTGCCCTTCTCCGGCCCCATCGGCGCCACCCGCGTCGCCCTGATCAAGGGCCAGTGGGTCGCCTTCCCGACGCACACCGAGCTCGAGGACGCCGTCTTCGACATGGTGGTCGCCGGTCGCGTCCTTGAGGACGGCGACGTCGCGATCATGATGGTCGAGGCCGAGGCCACCGAGCGGACGATCGAGCTCGTCAAGGGCGGCGCCGAGGCGCCGACCGAGGAGGTCGTCGCCGCCGGTCTCGAGGCCGCGAAGCCCTTCATCAAGGTCCTCTGCAAGGCCCAGTCGGACCTCGCCGCCAAGGCCGCCAAGCCCACCGGCGAGTTCCCGGTCTACCTGGACTACCAGGACGACGTCCTGGAGGCCCTGACCGCCGCCGTCAAGGGTGAGCTCACCAAGGCGCTCACCATCGCCGGCAAGCAGGAGCGCGAGGCCGAGCTCGACCGCATCAAGGAGCTCGCCGCCGAGAAGCTCCTCCCGGCCTTCGAGGGCCGCGAGAAGGAGATCGGTGGCGCGTACCGCGCGCTGACCAAGAAGCTGGTCCGCGAGCGCGTCATCAAGGACAAGGTCCGCATCGACGGCCGTGGCCTCACGGACATCCGTACGCTCGCGGCCGAGGTCGAGGCCATCCCGCGCGTGCACGGCTCGGCGCTGTTCGAGCGTGGCGAGACCCAGATCCTGGGCGTCACCACCCTCAACATGCTCCGCATGGAGCAGCAGCTGGACACCCTCTCCCCGGTGACCCGCAAGCGCTACATGCACAACTACAACTTCCCGCCGTACTCCGTCGGCGAGACCGGCCGCGTGGGCTCGCCCAAGCGCCGCGAGATCGGCCACGGCGCCCTCGCCGAGCGCGCCATCGTGCCGGTCCTCCCGACCCGCGAGGAGTTCCCCTACGCGATCCGTCAGGTGTCCGAGGCCCTCGGCTCCAACGGCTCGACGTCGATGGGCTCGGTCTGCGCCTCCACCATGTCGCTGCTGAACGCCGGTGTGCCGCTCAAGGCCGCCGTCGCCGGTATCGCCATGGGTCTGATCTCCGAGGAGATCGACGGCCAGACGCACTACGTCGCCCTCACCGACATCCTCGGTGCGGAGGACGCCTTCGGCGACATGGACTTCAAGGTCGCCGGCACCAAGCAGTTCGTGACCGCGCTGCAGCTCGACACCAAGCTCGACGGCATCCCCGCCTCGGTCCTGGCCGCCGCGCTGAAGCAGGCCCGCGACGCGCGTCTGCACATCCTCGACGTGATGAACGAGGCGATCGACGTTCCGGACGAGATGTCCCCGAACGCGCCGCGCATCATCACCGTCAAGATCCCGGTGGACAAGATCGGTGAGGTCATCGGCCCCAAGGGCAAGATGATCAACCAGATCCAGGAGGACACCGGCGCCGAGATCACGATCGAGGACGACGGCACCATCTACATCGGTGCCCAGCAGGGCTCGCAGGCCGAGGCCGCCCGCGCCACGATCAACGGCATCGCCAACCCGACCATGCCGGAGGTCGGCGAGCGCTACCTGGGTACGGTCGTCAAGACCACCACCTTCGGTGCCTTCGTCTCCCTGCTCCCGGGCAAGGACGGCCTGCTGCACATCTCGCAGATCCGCAAGCTCGCCGGTGGCAAGCGCGTGGAGAACGTCGAGGACGTGCTCGCGATCGGCTCCAAGGTCCAGGTCGAGATCGCCGAGATCGACCAGCGCGGCAAGCTCTCCCTGATCCCCGTGATCGCGGACGAGGACGCCGAGGGCGAGAAGGACGACGCTGCCAAGTGACGTCCCGTAGTTCCCGCGCGACGGCCCGCCCCTCTTCGGAGGGGCGGGCCGTCGCCCGTACCCAAACGCTTCTCCCGGGCAAGGACGGCATCGGCACGGTCCGGCGCACGACCCTCCCCGGCGGCCTGCGGATCGTCACCGAGACCCTCCCCTCCGTGCGTTCCGCCACCTTCGGCATCTGGGCGCACGTCGGCTCCCGCGACGAGACCCCGACGCTCAACGGCGCGACCCACTACCTGGAGCACCTCCTCTTCAAGGGCACCCGCAAGCGGTCCGCCCTCGACATCTCCGCCGCGATCGACGCGGTCGGCGGCGAGATGAACGCCTTCACGGCGAAGGAGTACACCTGCTACTACGCGCGGGTCCTCGACACCGACCTGCCGCTGGCGATCGACGTCGTCTGCGACATGCTCACCGGCTCGCTCATCCTCGAAGAGGACGTGGACGCCGAGCGCGGCGTCATCCTCGAAGAGATCGCGATGACCGAGGACGACCCCGGTGACGTCGTGCACGAGCTGTTCGCGCAGACGATGTTCGGCGACACCCCGCTGGGCCGCCCGGTCCTCGGCACCGTCGACACCATCAACGCGCTCAGCCGCGGCCAGATCGCCCGCTTCTACAAGAAGCACTACGACCCGACCCACCTGGTCGTCGCCGCCGCGGGCAACGTCGACCACGCCACGGTGGTACGCCAGGTCCGCCGCGCCTTCGAGAAGGCCGGCGCCCTCACCCGTACCGATGCCGTCCCCGTCGCCCCCCGCGACGGCCTGCGCACCCTGCGCACGGCGGGCCGTGTCGAGCTCCTGAACCGCAAGACCGAGCAGGCCCACGTGGTCCTCGGCATGCCGGGCCTGGCCCGCACCGACGAGCGCCGCTGGGCCCTCGGCGTGCTGAACACGGCCCTCGGCGGCGGCATGTCCTCCCGCCTCTTCCAGGAGGTCCGCGAGAAGCGCGGCCTGGCCTACAGCGTGTACTCGTACACCTCGGGCTTCGCCGACTGCGGCCTCTTCGGCGTGTACGCGGGCTGCCGGCCGAGCCAGGTCCACGACGTCCTCAAGATCTGCCGGGACGAGCTCGACAAGGTCGCCTCCGACGGTCTCACCGACGAGGAGATCACCCGCGCGGTCGGCCAGCTCTCCGGCTCGACCGTCCTCGGCCTCGAGGACACCGGCGCGCTGATGAACCGCATCGGCAAGAGCGAGCTGTGCTGGGGCACCCAGATGTCGGTCGACGACATGCTGACCCGGATCGCGCAGGTCACCCCGGAGGAGGTCCGCGAGGTCGCCCGCGATGTACTGGACCAGCGGCCCTCGCTCTCGGTGATCGGCCCGCTGAAGGACAAGCAGGCGGACCGCCTCCACCAAGCGGTCTCCTGACCCACGAGTCCCACGAGTCCCCTAAGGAAGTGCAATGAGCAAGCTGCGCGTGGCGGTCCTCGGAGCCAAGGGCCGTATCGGCTCGGAGGCGGTCAAGGCCGTCGAGGCGGCCGAGGACATGGAGCTGGTCGCGGCCCTGGGCCGCGAGGACGACTTGGCGACGCTCACCGAGGCGGGCGCACAGGTCGTCGTCGAGCTGACGACCCCCGCCTCGGTCATGGAGAACCTCGAATACTGCGTCGAGCACGGCATCCACGCGGTCGTCGGCACCACCGGCTGGACCGAGGAGCGCCTCGCGCGGCTGAACTCCTGGCTCGCCGCCTCCCCGGAGACCGGCGTCCTGATCGCCCCGAACTTCTCCATCGGTGCGGTCCTCACCATGAAGTTCGCGCAGCTCGCTGCCCCGTACTTCGAGTCGGTCGAGGTCGTCGAGCTGCACCACCCGCACAAGGTCGACGCGCCCTCCGGTACGGCGACGAGGACCGCCCAGCTGATCGCCGAGGCCCGGTCGAAGGCAGGCTGCGCCCCGCAGCCCGACGCCACGGCCACCGCCCTCGACGGCGCGCGCGGTGCGGACGTCGACGGCGTCCGCGTCCACTCGGTACGCCTGGCGGGCCTCCTCGCCCACCAGGAGGTCCTGCTCGGCGGCGAGGGCGAGACCCTCACCGTCCGCCACGACTCGCTGCACCACTCCAGCTTCATGCCGGGCGTCCTCCTGGGCGCCCGCCGCGTGACCACCACTCCGGGCCTCACCTTCGGCCTGGAGCACTTCTTGGACCTGGGCTGACGGTCATGGGCGGAAAGATCACGTACGTCTTCCTGGCCACCGTCCTCGTGCTCGTCTTCGGCGTGGTGGCGATGGAGGGCGTCCTGCTGCTCCTCACGGGCGAGCCGGCCGCCATGGGCATGGGCGCGGTGGCGTTCCTGCTGCCCGCCGTCGGCGGCTGGTTCCTCTGGAAGAACACCAGCTTCGCGCGCCGGGCCAACCGGCTGGCCGCGGAGCTGGAGGCCGAGGGCGGCCTGCCGGTCGACGAGCTGGAGCGCACCGAGGGCGGCCGGATCCTCCGGGACTCGGCCGACGAGGTCTTCGCCCGGCGCAAGGCCGAGACGGAGGAGTCACCCGAGGACTGGCGCTGCTGGTTCCGGCTCGCGGTGGCGTACCACGACGCCCGCGACACCCCCCGGGCCCGCAAGGCGATGCAGCGGGCCATCGCGCTCCACGGGGGGCGTCCGGTCAGCGCGTAGCGGCCGGGACCACGCCGTACTCGGCGTTCCACGCCTCGACGGTGTCGGCCGCCCGGTCGAAGGCCTCGACGCGGGAGAGGAAGTCGGCGTTGTGGTCGGTGAGCAGCACCAGCTGCTCACCGGCCTGCCGGTCGAGCACCAGGGCCTGGCCCTGGACCGTGCGGGGGAGGCCAAGCCACCGCACCGGCTGCTGGGTGGTCCGTACGGAGGCCACCTTGGCCCAGGGCACGGTGACGGTCGAGAGGAAGCCCACGCGCCGCAGCCCGGCGCGGCTCACCCAGGTCCCCATGCGCAGCATGCGCAGCGCGGTCACGATGACGAGCGCGGCGATGCCCAGGGTGGCCAGCGCGCCGCCGAAGGCTCCGGCGGCGGCGATGACGACCGCGGCGAGCAGGACGAACGAGGCGAGCAGCAGCGCGAGCGCCGCCGCCCCGACCCGCCATGACCCCGGCCGGTAGGGACGCCGCCACTGGTCGTGGTCGTCGAACGGCAGGGCGACATGGTCGGTCGTGTCAAAAGCACGGTCGGCCGTCAGAAAGGGCAGGGGCACGACAGGTCCTCACTCACAGGCACGCTCGAAGGGGCAGTGCCCGGTGAGGCTACCTCAGCGGTTGTCGGAGGCCTCGGACTGCTGCTGGTGAGTGGCGGAGTCCCCGGCCCGGAGCGATGGCATGCCGAAGACCAGCGCTCCGACGAGGCCGGCCACGACGGTCAGTCCGATCAGCGTACGGCCCACGATCTCCATGGCACCGGGACGCTCCCGAGGCGGTGGAGTGACGTTACTGCGGAAGTGGTCGGCCTCCGCGACGAACGCGAACGGTACGGCCTCTTTCCGGCTGAACATCAGGGTCACTCTCCTCGGTTGTCGTGTGCTTCACAGATACAGACGACAGAACCGTCGCTTTGGTGCCCTATTTCACCAAAGCAGCCGAATCTCATCCCTCGGGAGGACGTCGTTAGAGTGGGCGACTGCACCCCGACTGGAAGGACCGCTGGTGAGCGACAGCCCCACCGAGAACGTGAAGATCGACTTCCGGAGCGACGTCACCGTCGAACTGGTCAAGAGCGCGGCGGCCGACTCCGACGTCCTCTGGGCGGCCCGGGTCTCCACGGCGGGGGAGCAGTCCCTCGAAGAGCTCCAGAAGGACCCCGAGCGGTCCAAGGGGCTCATCAACTACCTGATGCGGGACCGCCACGGCAGCCCCTTCGAGCACAACTCGATGACGTTCTTCATCAGCGCCCCGATCTTCGTGTTCCGCGAGTTCATGCGGCACCGCGTCGGCTGGTCGTACAACGAGGAGTCGGGCCGCTACAGGCAGCTCGAGCCGGTCTTCTACGTCCCCGGCACCGACCGCAAGCTGGTCCAGCAGGGCCGCCCGGGCAAGTACGAGTTCGTCGAGGGCACCCAGGAGCAGCACGAGCTGGTCGGCCGCACCATGGAGGACTCGTACCGCCAGGCGTACGCCACCTACCAGGAGATGCTGGACGCCGGCGTCGCCCGCGAGGTCGCCCGCGCCGTCCTCCCGGTCGGCCTCTTCTCCTCGATGTACGCCACCTGCAACGCGCGCTCGCTGATGCACTTCCTCGGTCTGCGCACCCAGCACGAGCTGGCCGCGGTCCCGTCCTTCCCGCAGCGGGAGATCGAGATGGTCGGCGAGAAGATGGAGGAGCACTGGGCCCGGCTGATGCCGCTGACCCACGCGGCCTTCAACAAGAACGGCCGTGTGGCCCCGTAACGCACACATGTCCGATCGCCTCGCGCGAAGTGTCCGTATTGCGACGTTTCACGAAGTTCATCTAGGCTGATCAAACGGACCCGGCGCTGCCTGAACCCCCGAGCAGGCAGCGCCGGGCTCCCTTTCTCGTGTCCCCCTCAGGGACACCCGGCGCTGAGCAGCGAGTAGCGTGTTACCCATGGCTCCGATCTCCACTCCGCAGACCCCCTTCGGGCGGGTCCTCACCGCCATGGTCACGCCCTTCACGGCGGACGGCGCACTCGACCTCGACGGTGCCCAGCGACTCGCCACCCACCTGGTGGACGCAGGCAACGACGGCCTCGTCATCAACGGCACCACCGGCGAGTCCCCCACCACCAGCGACGCGGAGAAATCGGAGCTCGTACGAGCGGTACTGGAGGCGGTCGGCGACCGCGCCCACATCGTCGCCGGCATCGGCACCAACGACACCCACCACTCCATCGAGCTCGCCCGCGCCGCCGAGCGTGACGGTGCTCACGGCCTGCTCGCCGTGACGCCCTACTACAACAAGCCCCCGCAGGAGGGCCTGTACCGGCACTTCTCGGCCATCGCCGACGCCACCGGCCTGCCCGTGATGCTCTACGACATCCCCGGCCGCAGCGGCGTCCCGATCGACACCGAGACGATCGTCCGCCTCGCCGAGCACCCGCGCATCGTCGCCAACAAGGACGCCAAGGGCGACCTCGGCCGCGCCAGCTGGGCCATCGCCCGCTCCGGCCTCGCCTGGTACTCCGGCGACGACATGCTCAACCTGCCGCTGCTCTCCGTGGGCGCCTGCGGCTTCGTCTCCGTCGTGGGCCACCTGGTCACCCCGGAACTCCGTGCCCTCCTCGAAGCCCACCTGGGCGGCGAGGTCCAGAAGGCCACCGAGATCCACCAGAAGCTGCTCCCCGTCTACACCGGCATGTTCCGCACCCAGGGCGTCATGACCACCAAGGCCGCGCTCGCCCTCCAGGGCCACCCGGCCGGCCCCCTCCGGCCGCCGCTCGTCGAGCTCTCCGCGCAGGAGACCGAGCAGCTCAAGGTCGACCTGGCCGCCGGCGGGGTAGAACTCTGACAACGGACTTCACAACTGAACACTGACAACAGCAAGTGCACGATTGTCATGCGCGCCACGTGCCACGGGCACGTGGCGCGCGTGGTGAGGAGAGTCTTTTGAGTCATCCGCATCCCGAACTCGGTGCCCCGCCGAAGCTCCCGAAGGGCGCCCTGCGCGTCACCCCGCTCGGCGGGCTCGGCGAGATCGGCCGCAACATGACGGTCTTCGAGTTCGACGGCCGTCTGCTCATCGTCGACTGCGGCGTCCTCTTCCCCGAAGAGGAGCAGCCCGGCATCGACCTGATCCTCCCGGACTTCACGATCATCCGGGACCGTCTCGACGACATCGAAGGCATCGTGCTCACGCACGGCCACGAGGACCACATCGGTGCCGTCCCCTACCTGCTCCGCCTCAAGCCGGACATCCCGCTGATCGGCTCCAAGCTGACCCTCGCCCTCATCGAGGCCAAGCTCCAGGAGCACCGGATCCGTCCCTACACCCTCGAGGTGAAGGAGGACGACCGCGAGGTCCTGGGCCCCTTCGACTGCGAGTTCATCGCCGTCAACCACTCCATCCCGGACGCCCTGGCCGTCGCCATCCGCACCCCCGCGGGCATGGCCGTCGCCACCGGCGACTTCAAGATGGACCAGCTCCCGATGGACGGCCGGCTCACCGACCTCCACGCGTTCGCGCGCCTGAGCGAGGAAGGCATCGACCTTCTCCTCTCGGACTCCACGAACGCCGAGGTCCCCGGCTTCGTCCCGCCGGAGAAGGACATCTCCAACGTCCTGCGGAACGTCTTCGCCAACGCCCAGAAGCGCATCATCGTGGCCAGCTTCGCCAGCCACGTGCACCGCATCCAGCAGATCCTCGACGCCGCCCACGAGTACGGCCGCCGGGTCGCCTTCGTCGGCCGCTCGATGGTCCGCAACATGGGCATCGCCCGTGACCTGGGCTACCTCCGCGTCCCGGCCGGCCTCGTCGTCGACGTGAAGACCCTCGACGACCTGCCGGACGACGAGGTCGTGCTGGTTTGCACCGGCTCCCAGGGCGAGCCCATGGCCGCCCTCTCCCGGATGGCCAACCGCGACCACCAGATCCGGATCGTCCCCGGCGACACCGTGATCCTCGCGTCCTCCCTGATCCCGGGCAACGAGAACGCGGTCTACCGCGTGATCAACGGCCTGACCCGCTGGGGCGCGAACGTCGTCCACAAGGGCAACGCCAAGGTCCACGTCTCGGGCCACGCCTCGGCCGGCGAGCTGCTGTACTTCTACAACATCTGCCGCCCGAAGAACCTCATGCCGGTCCACGGCGAATGGCGCCACCTGCGCGCCAACGCCGAGCTCGGCGCCATGACGGGCATCCCCAAGGACCACATCGTCATCGCCGAGGACGGCGTCGTCGTCGACCTCATCGACGGCCGCGCCCGCATCACCGGCAAGGTCCAGGCGGGTTACGTGTACGTCGACGGCCTCTCGGTCGGCGACGTCACCGAGAGCCACCTCAAGGACCGCCGTATCCTCGGCGACGAGGGCATCATCTCGGTCTTCGTGGTCGTGGACTCCTCGACCGGCAAGATCGTCAGCGGCCCGAACATCCACGCCCGCGGCTCCGGCATCGAGGACTCCGCCTTCGACGCCGTGATCCCCAAGGTCGACCAGGCCCTGAACAAGTCCGCCCAGGACGGCGTCGTCGAGCCCCACCAGCTCCAGCAGCTGATCCGCCGCACCGTCGGCAAGTGGGTCTCCGACACCTACCGCCGCCGCCCGATGATCCTCCCGGTCGTCGTAGAGGTCTGACGGACGCCCGGTCAGACGGCCGTTCGGGCGGTCTGACCAGCGCCACACCGGAGCGGGGCCCCTCGATTTGCATCGAGGCGCCCCGCTCCAGTACGTTTACGGCTCCGCCAGATCGGGAACCACCCGGCACCGTCGTGTGCCTGAACGGTTCTCCGGGAGGCGGGAAATCCGACGGAAATCATCTGATAAAGTCGGAACACGCCGAAAGGCCCCTGGAGTGAAAACAAAAGGGACCGGAAAGCGCCGAGGAAATCGGATCGGAAAGATCTGATAGAGTCGGAAACGAAGGAAGCGCCCGGAGGGCCTGGAAACAGGAACGAAGGAAGCGTCCGCACCTTGAGAACTCAACAGCGTGCCAAAAATCAACGCCAGATTAGTTGATACCCCGTCCATCTTCGGATGGTCGAGGTTCCTTTGAAAAAGTCCATTCCTTCGGGGATGGCAACAACACAGCGAGGACGCTGTGGACAGTCGGCCCTATTCCGGCCTGACTGTCCCGCTCAACGCGAGTGTGACCCGATTACGGGTAAACATTCACGGAGAGTTTGATCCTGGCTCAGGACGAACGCTGGCGGCGTGCTTAACACATGCAAGTCGAACGATGAAGCCCTTCGGGGTGG